>JBNLGG010000001.1:0-198931 GCA_050305935.1 Cyclobacteriaceae bacterium
AGCCATCGATCTCAAATAAATATTCATCGCGATGCACGCCCATGGTGGTGCGCTGCAGTGCCAGGTCTTTCTTTAAGGAATTTTTATAATTGATCACAAAATCTTCATCAGACACCGAAGAAATGTATTTCAGGTTGATGGATTCGCGATTTTCTGAAAGGTTCTGATAGTGCCTTAGTAGAATAGGCGCAAACTCTTTACAAAACTCGCGTCGTTTTTCGCCAATAGATTTTGAGAGCGAAATAATAACATTGTCAAAGGGCTCCAGCAGGTCATGATCTACCTTGTTTTTTTCTGCGAATTGCTTGATCAGCTCATTCCGCTGTTTCAATGCATGACCGTAAGAGATTAGTTGGTCAAGATACTGCCGGTCAAACTGCGCGATCAGGCTGTCGAAGAATTTCCTTCGCAGTTCGCTGCCGCCAAGCACGAGGTCGCTATCGCTGGGTGCAATCAGCACCACAGGAAACTGGCCCACATGGTCACTGGCCTTTTCAACCTGGTTCTTGTCCTGAAAAACCTTCTTTTTTTCGTTCCTGACCAAGGTACACCTGACCGTTGTGGAATTATTGCTATGAATAAACTTCCCAATCACTGAAAAAAATCCTTCGTCGTGTAGGATGTTCAAATAGTCGGTGGCATTAAATGCACTTTTTGTGGCGCTTAAATAATAGATGGCATCCAGCAAATTGGTTTTACCACTTCCGTTTTCCCCCACCAGGCAATTGATGTCCTGAGAGAAGGAGACCTGACATTCCGCGAAGTTTTTGAACTGAGTCAATTTCAGATTTTCAATATGCATTAATTTCTTTGTTGGATGATTTTATTTAACTTCGCACGGCAATTTAAACCCAGACCATAGACTGGGTTTCTTTTTACGGTTTACAAAGTAATTATTAAGAATTCTTATATGGCAAGTACAACTCAAAATAAAAAGAAAAAAACTACCACAAAGGTTGAATTCCCAAAAGAAGTATATCTGAAATGGTACGAGGACATTCTTTTAATGCGACGTTTTGAAGAAAAAGCGGGTCAGATGTACGGCCAACAAAAGATCAGGGGTTTCTGCCACTTGTATATCGGTCAGGAAGCTTGCGCGGCGGGAAGTGTTTCTGCTTTACGGGAAGGTGACAAGTATATCACCGCATACCGGGACCACGCGCATCCATTGGTGTTGGGCTCTGACCCAAAAGCAATCATGGCTGAATTATATGGTAAGGCCACAGGTATTTCCAAAGGAAAGGGCGGATCCATGCACATGTTTGATAAGGAAAGAGGTTTCTTCGGTGGTCATGGAATTGTGGGGGCGCAGGTTCCTCTTGGAGTAGGGATTGCTTTCTCTGAGCACTACAACAAAACCGGAAATGTGTGTATGACTTATATGGGTGATGGAGCTGTTCGTCAGGGAGCTTTTCACGAGGCGCTCAACTTAGCGATGCATTACAGTCTTCCAGTCATATTTGTAATAGAAAATAATGGCTATGCCATGGGTACCAGTGTTAAGCGTACCTCTAATGTGCATGAATTGTATACCTTGGGCGATGCCTATGACATACCATCCAAGCCTGTTGATGCCATGAAAGTGGAAGAAGTTCACAAGGCCGTGGCGGAAGCGGCCGAAAGAGCTAGAGCAGGAAACGGCCCATCTTTATTAGAATTCAGAACTTATCGATACAAGGGTCACTCTATGTCCGACCCAGCCAAATACCGAACCAAAGAGGAAGTAGCGGATTATAAGAAGCAGGATCCGCTGGAGCAGGTAAAAGCTACTATTCTAAAACAAAAATTCGCCTCAGAAGATGATCTTAAAAAGATTGAGGATAAGATTAAGGAAATTGTGAACGAATCAGTGAAATTTGCTGAGGAATCGCCATTCCCAGATCCTTCGGAGTTGTTTAAGGATGTGTATGCAGAGCAGGACTATCCTTTTCTTATGGAATAGTGAATGGAAGTTCAGATAAAATACTATTTTTGCACCCTGAATTTTTTCAAGCATAATGGCAACAAAGACTAAAAAGAAACAAGAAACTGGGAATGAACTTCTTGAAAGTTCTGAAGCGATTGCTGAACAGGTAATCAGAGGGGAACAGTTTATTGAAAAGAATAAGAAAATGGTGTTTATCTTCGGTGGGGTAATTGCCGTGATTATAGCTGCTTTCTTTTTATATGATTACTACAAAACTACTCAGAACGAAAAAGCTGTTGTAGATGTCTTTCAGGCTCAATATTATTTTGAACAGGATAGCCTGGACAAAGCTTTATCGGGTGATGGTAACAACTTTGGTTTTCTGGATATTATTGAGGAATACCCCATGAGCGAATCTGCTAACCTGGCTAATTTTTATGCCGGAGCGATCTATCTTAAAAAAGGAGAGTACGAGCTCGCTATCGAATACTTAGACCACTTTAGCGGCGATGATTTGCTGGTTACACCAAGAGCCTATAGTCTTATCGGTGACGCAAATATGGAATTGGGCAACTACAGCGAAGCGATTTCACACTACGAAAAAGCGGCATCATACAAGCCGAATGATTACACTTCTCCGATTTATTTGACAAAGGCTGCCATTGCCTATGAAAAATCAGGTGATTTGGAAGGAGCAATAAAAGCCTACAAAACTATTATTGATAATCACAGGGAATCTGCCGAATATCCAAATGCGCTTAAACAAAAGGCAAGATTGGAAATGAAGAAAAAAGCAGGATAGAAAATCTAAAAAATAAAGCTAAAAAGGGATAAGGGCCGGAAAGCTTTATCCCTTTTTTTATGTGAAAATATTATATGGCAAGTTCATCAAAAAATTTAAGCACTTACTCCGGTAAAAACCTTAGCGTGCTGAAGGACAAAAAAATAGGTGTTGTTGTTTCAGAATGGAATGACGAAATCACAGAGTCCCTTTATTCAGGCGCATATGAAACCCTGATCAATCTGGGGGCAGAAGCGAGCAATATTATTAAAAAATATGTGCCGGGAAGTTATGAATTGACCCTGGGAGCACAGTGGTTGGCAAAAAGTGACGATATCGATGCTGTGATTTGCCTGGGTTGTGTGATTCAAGGTGACACCCCTCATTTTGATTATATCTGCCAGGCAGTCGCTAATGGGATCACTAATGTGGGATTGAAGTATGATAAGCCGGTAATTTTTGGCGTACTTACCACGCTAAACAAACAACAGGCCTTAGACCGCGCGGGTGGAAAACACGGCAACAAGGGAGACGAAGCGGCGGTAACAGCAGTGAAAATGTTAGGATTTTAATTTTTTTAAAAACAGATAGATGAAACCGACATGATTCACAGATTCATTAATAACAACAACTAATGAATATGTTAATCATCAAAGGTTCCCAGTCTGCCGACGAGGCAGGCATGTGACCATAGAAAATATAATCATATACACATGAAAGTTTTAAAATTTGGAGGTACCTCGGTAGGAAAACCAGAACGCATGCACCAGGTAGCTTCCATCGTAACCAATGACAGCGCTCAAAAAATCGTAGTTCTTTCAGCTCTTTCAGGAACTACCAACACTCTGGTATCAATCGGCGAACTATTAAACCAAAATAAAAAGGAGGAAGCCAAACAAGTAATAGAAGATCTGTACAAACACTATGTGGATTTCGTGCCTGAATTGGTTCAAAAGGAAGCCTACAGAAAAGGTGCGCAAGCAGCCGTAGATGAACATTTTGATTTTATCCGGTCTCTCCTGGATAAAGAATTTTCCAGTGCGTATAATCGGGAGCTATTGGCCCAGGGTGAATTAATGTCCACCAAAATGTTTCACCAATACCTGCTGGAAATCGGAGTGAATTCAGCCCTTCTTCCGGCATTGGAATACATGGCCATCAATGAAAATGATGAGCCAGATATGGATTATATAAAGGCGAATTTGAAAAGGATGCTGGCGGAAGAGAATGGAGCGGATATTTATGTGACCCAAGGTTACATCTGCCTGAACGCCCTCCAGGAAATAGACAACCTCAAAAGAGGGGGGAGCGATTATACCGCTACCATCGTTGGTGCTGCCATCGAAGCCGAAATCGTGGAAATATGGACGGATATTGATGGAATGCACAATAATGATCCCAGGGTGGTAGAAAAAACCTATCCGATTGCCGAGCTTTCATTTAACGAGGCATCAGAGTTGGCATATTTTGGGGCTAAGATTTTGCACCCTTCTTCCATTTTACCTGTGTTGCAGTATAATGTGCCTGTGCAATTAAAAAATACCATGGAGCCCTCAGCATATGGTACCCGGATTAGTTCGGAAGAAAAGACCAAACATGCAAAGGCGATCGCTGCAAAGGATGGAATCACCGCCATCAAGATTAAGTCGACCCGGATGCTATTGGCCTATGGTTTTCTGACCAAAATATTTCAGGTTTTTGAAAAGTACCGGACCCCCATCGACATGATCACCACTTCCGAGGTGGCGGTTTCATTGACAATAGATCAGGATTCCAATTTGGATAAAATCATCGAAGAGATTTCCCAGTTTGGGCAGGTAACGGTTGACAAAAACCAAACAATAGTCTGTATTGTTGGCAACCAAATAGCAGATCAAAAAGGCCTGGTCAGGAATATTTTTGATTCCTTGGAAAAAATTCCGGTAAGGATGATTTCGTATGGAGGAAGTATGTATAACATATCCGTGCTCATAGACACAAAATATAAGAAAGACGCCCTTAAGCTGCTGAACAAAGGGGTGTTTAACCTCTAAGTAAAGAAAGCAAGCTCATCATCGGGCTTGCTTTTTTTAATTTTATTTCCTGCCATTTTCTTTTACCTTGATGAAATGAAAACCAGATCGTCCATTTTCATTTTTATTTATTTCATTTCATCTATTGGTATGGCACAAAACTTCGACATTCAGGGCCATCGGGGGTGTAGGGGACTAATGCCTGAGAACTCCCTTCCTGCATTTGAAAAAGCGCTTGAACTTGGCGTGACTACTCTTGAACTGGATGTCGTCATATCCAAAGATCTAAAAGTGGTGGTATCGCATGATCCTTACTTCAAACCGGAAATATGTCTGTCACCGGATGGGAAAGATTTAGCCACCCGGAAGGAGGAAGATTTGAATATCTATAGGATGGATTACGAGGAGGTGAAAAGATATGACTGCGGATCGAAATATGTTGCCAGGTTTCCTGAACAAGAGAAAATAAAGACCTACAAACCACTGCTGAAGGAGGTGATTCAATTTGCTGACCAGTATTGCCTGGATCATGGATTAAAACCTGTAAAATTTAATATTGAGCTGAAAAGTTTGGTAGATCATTACGATGTGTACCAACCGAACCCTAAGCAGTTCAGTGACTTAGTGTACGAGGTGATCAAGGAGTACACCGTTACCCGGTTCACCATTCAGTCATTTGATCATCAGGTTTTGCAATATTGGAAAATAGGCTATCCGCAATATGAATTAGCTTTGTTAGAAGAAAACATTTCCTCCGCCACTAAAGCAATTGATAAGCTGGGCTTCCACCCCGATATTTATAGCCCCGATTATGAACTAATCAAGAGGAAAGACATCATTAAACTTTATGATATGGGTATTAAAGTCATCCCGTGGACAGTAAATGATATGGATGAAATGAAAAAATTAGTGAGCTGGGGAGTCGACGGATTGATAACCGATTACCCGGATCGATTCAAGCAGGTCTTTCCTGACAAAATGCGCCAATAATTTTACCTTCCTGATTTTGTCCTTACTTTTGCGGGCATTGTATAAATGTGAGAACCTCATTCATAAGATTTTTAAAGAATAATTCATGAAATGCCCATAAGAATGACTTCATACTCAACAAGAATGAATATAATGGGCATTTCCCGCCTGCTGGCAGGCATGGCATCTAACCATTGAAAAACAAATTATATACAGATGAAAAAAGTATTAAGCATAGGAAATGCCCTGGTAGACATTTTGATGCAAATTGGTAATGACCAGATATTAGCAGAACTAAACCTCCCTAAAGGCAGCATGCAGTTAGTAGATCAACAGGCCGCCATAGAAATAGAGCGAATAACCCAGAAATTTTCTAAGGCCATTGCATCGGGAGGCTCTGCTGCCAATACCATCAATGGATTAGCAAAGCTTGGCGCCGAGTGTGGATACATCGGTAAGATCGGGAATGACCAGTTTGGCAAACTTTTCCGTCAAAATCTGGAAAAAAATCAGATAAGTGCATTGTTGTACAATGGAACAGTGGACACTGGCAGGGCAAATACTTTTATCAGTAAAGATGGTGAGCGCACATTTGGCACCTACTTGGGAGCGGCGGTGGAGCTAAGTGCCGACGACCTTAGCCCCGAAATATTTAAAGGATTTGATATCCTGCACATCGAGGGCTATCTGGTGTTTAACCATCAGCTCATAGAACGTGCCTTGCAGTTGGCAAAGGAAAATGGTTTGTTGGTGTCACTGGACATGGCCAGCTACAACGTGGTAGAGGCAAATCTTGATTTTCTTAAGGATGTAGTGAAGAAATATGTCGACATCCTTTTTGCCAATGAAGAAGAAGCGAAAGCTTTCACGGGTATGGAACCGGAAGAAGCACTTGAACAGATTGCCGATATGGTGGACATCGCTGTGGTAAAGATTGGAGCCAATGGTTCGCTGATAAAATCGGAAGGTAAGAAGTATGTTTCAAATGCCATCAAGGCTAATTGTGTTGATACGACGGGAGCGGGAGATTTATACGCTGCAGGGTTTATTTATGGTTTATTACATAACCAACCCCTTGACAAGTGTGGAGACATTGGGGGAGTGCTCGGTGGCAATGTGATTGAAGTGATCGGGGCATCGATGGACGATGAGCGTTGGGACAAAATAAAAGCAGCTATCTCTTAAAAGGACGTCTCCGGTAAGAATATTTGAAGCCTGGTTTTGTACCGGGCTTTTTATTTAAAGGCAAAATAAATCAACCAGGTTGTTACAAAAAGGGGAATCAAAATGGGAACAGAATACCTGATGATGTATCCAAAGAAAGAAGGCATTTTTATGCCGATTTGTTCGGCGATAGATTTCACCATGAAATTTGGTCCATTGCCTATGTAGGTAAATGCGCCAAAGAATACTGCAGCAATTGAAATTGACTTTAGCATCAGGATGGAGTCTCCGTAACCTCCATTGGCAAAAGCTGTTACCTCTTTGATGCTGTTAATATCAGCGCTTTTTGAAGCCATTCCCGCTGCGAGGAAGTTCAAATATGTGGGGGCATTGTCAAGAAATCCCGATAAAAATCCGGTGCCCCAGTAGAGGGTGTTGTGCGTAATCAGCTTGGCTCCTTCGGGTGACTGGGCGAAGTCACCGACAAGTTCAAGTGCAGGCATCATCGTCGCAAAAATACCTATGAAAATGAAGGCAACCTCGCGAATGGGCTCAAAATTAAACTCATTTGTTTTTAATACTTCTTTGTCAGCAAACCTGTATGACATGTAGGCTACCGTCAACATGATTATTTCCCTGAGAAATGAAAACTTCTGACCATGATAGTGAATTGCCGGCACCCAGTCTATAACGTTTGGATCAAGGAAAACCGCTCCAACTACCAGTCCAAGCCAAAAGAAGTTTTTACCACCGCTCAATGTTATTTTTCCAGTGATGGCCTCTTCTCCTTCCACTACCGTGTCAGCACCGTCTTTGTTTTTCTTGTCATACCAATAAAATGCCGCTGCAAGCATAATGATACCTGTAGACCATGCAGCAATATTGTGAGTGAGCGTCCAGAAAAAAGGCACTCCTTTTAAAAATCCCAAGAATAAAGGAGGATCGCCTATTGGGGTTAAAGAACCTCCCACATTGCTCACAATAAATATGAAAAAGATAATGTGGTAAGCTTTTATCCTATCCTTGTTTAACCTGATAAATGGGCGAATAAGCAACATTGATGCCCCGGTGGTTCCAATAATATTGGATATGATGGCCCCAATAACCAGGATGATAGAATTAGTAAGGGGGGTTGCCCTCTTGCTTACATTGATCATGATCCCACCTGATGCGATAAATAAGCCGGTGAGCAAGGCAATGAATTGAACATATTCAAATCCTGCATGAACGGGCGAATGTGTGTTACTCAATCCAAAAATGTAATACAGCACAACAACTAAGGCCAGAATGATGGCTATTTTCGGATAGTTTTTGTGCCAGAAATGTTCGTAAAACAGCGGCCCCGTGGCAATCATCAACAACAATAAAATAAAAGGAATGACAGCCCATGATGGCGTATGATGGTGTTCTTCTACTACGGGGTGATCCGTTTCACTAGTATTAGTGAAGGTATCAATGTCGACAGACAATGTGGATATTGCTTCGCTTGACGGGGATATGATTTCAGAGCTTGCATCGGAAAGATGTGGTGCTAAAAATAATATCAATGAAATAAAAACAATTCCAATAATGTGTTTCATGAAATCTTCAACTTTCCTTCGTCAAGGGCGCAAAATCGGGGCTAAAAATGGCAAAAATAAAAGTAATTACAAATATTCTGTTCGACAAAAACAGCCTGCCGACGATAAATGTCTTTTTCTTATTAATCAGGAAACGATTGCTCCCTAATGGGTACTTTTAACAATAATTCCTGAGGAAGAATCGCGCTTGGCCCCGGTCACGCTCGCTAGCACATTTATTTCATTTCTCCACTTAAGCACGCCAAGAAAACCGAAAATTATTGCTTCCTTAAAAGCGATTGTGTCATGATCAGGTGTTACACATTCGGTTATGCCGGTTAACTCATCAGATATTGTACTGACCAGGAATGTGTTAAAGGCTCCTCCGCCAGTTAGTAGTACTTTTTGCGATGGATTTTTTCTACAGGAAGATTGTATTGTGTTTTTTATTTGAAAGGCAATGTGCAGGCAGAAAGTAGCTAGTTTATCCTCAATTGGATCATTGGAATTGTCAATTATAGGGAAAATATGGTCGTTGACCCACTCTATTCCCAGAGACTTTGGGCCATTCTTGTGATAAAATTTAAGGTCATTAAGCTGAGCGAGCATACTTTGATTGACTTTTCCCATGGATGCCAGGAGCCCGCCTTCGTCATATTTCTTGTTTTTTAAACCTGCCAAATAATTTAAGACAATATTTACAGGGCAGATGTCAAATGCCACTCGACCGTTTGAGTAGGGGTCTTCAAAAGAAATATTTGAAATCCCGCCAAGGTTAATGCAGAAATCAAATTCGCGAAACAGATGGCGGTCGCCTACCGGAACCAGTGGGGCGCCCTGGCCTCCCAAAGCCACATCCATTGACCGGAAATCACCGACAACGGGTACATTATTGGCTTTAAAAAGTTGATTTAAGTTTCCAATCTGAAGTGTTAGCCCTTTTTCCGGCTGATGAAAAATGGTGTGGCCGTGTGACGAAATAAAATCAATTTGCACATTATGTTTTGATATAAAATCCTTTACTTCCTTTCCCATCCAGGCCCCTAATTGAACATCGAGGTAGGAAAGCTCAAGGGCAGAAAATGTAGTCGCCTTTTTTAGTTTTTCCTGTAGCTCAATTGGATAATCAGTGGTATCAGAAGCCTTTAAAATATAGCTCCATTTATTGTTTTCAATTGAAAACTCACAGAAAGCCATATCCAGCCCGTCCAGGGAGGTGCCAGACATGAGTCCTAAAACATGATAGGTCTTTTTATCAAAAGTCAATGTTTTAACAAATTTTAATAAATGAGATTTGTTCAAGACGTAGAACAACCATACAATTTTATATTTTTACGCGGTTTTTTACTATGCAATTAAGAAATATCGTCATCGACCAGGGCAATTCTTCCTTTAAGATCGGGGTCTTCGAGGGGAAGGAACTTATGGACGTAGTGGAATATGAAAAGAGAAAGGATGTGATCGCTTTTGTTCTAGGTTACAAGCCGGATCAAGTATTACTAAGCAGCGTGGTTAAAAAAAGCAAAAAGCTGGTCAAAGCCATTTCGGAAACCATTAAGGTTGAAATGTTGTCGAATAAAACAGCCCTTCCCTTTAGAAATAGTTATGCAACACCGGAGACACTCGGGCCAGACAGGATAGCCGCAGTCGCTGCCACCCATGACCTTTTTAAGGGCGAAAATTGCCTGGTAATTGATGCAGGGACCTGCATTACCTATGATATCATAGATAATAATGGCGTCTATCACGGTGGGGCCATCTCCCCGGGTGTGACCATGAGGTTTAAGGCATTGCATCACTTCACTTCAAAGTTGCCATTGCTTAACAAGGTTGACAGTGCAAAGCTAACGGGTAACTCGACCAAAAGATCAATGGAGAGCGGCGTTGTAAATGGGGTTATAGCTGAAGCGAATGGGATGATCGAACAATATAGTCAGAATTATGAGGCTCTGAAGGTGGTATTGTGTGGTGGGGATTCCAAATTTTTTGAATCTAAATTAAAAGGTCACATCTTTGCAGTCGCAAATTTGGTCCTCATAGGATTAAACAGGATTTTACTCTTTAATATTGACAGTTTTGAAGGCATACATTAGTATAATAATTTTTTGTTTTTGCTCCCTATCTGTTATTGCTCAACAATCGGGATCACCTTATTCCATCTATGGAGTGGGCTCTCTTACTAACAACGGTGTTACATTTAATACCATGAAGGGAGGGCAGGGCATTAGTAGCAACAGGTCTTATGTGATTAATAATATTAACCCTGCATTACTCCCGCTCAATACCTTTACCATTTTTGATTTTGGTGTTTCCTTTGAAAACCGGCAAATAAAAACAGATTCATTGAGTGAAACCACCAAGGGTGGCGGACTTAACTATATTTCACTGGCGGTGCCACTGAAGTCTGGCAAGATGGCAATGTCATTGGGGTTACGTCCTTATAGTGTCGTTAAGTACAATGTAAATTCAAATAGGGAAGTGCTCAGCGATACCACATGGGCGTTGTACAATTTTGAAGGATCGGGAGGACTAAATGAAGCTTACCTACAAACAGGGTTTAGAATTGGTGAGCCATTATTTGTCGGCGCCAGCTTATCCTACATTTTTGGACGAAAGACCGAGCAGACGTCCATCTTTCCCGCAAGTGAGTTCGCCAATAATTTTGCCTCCGCTTATTTCATTTCAGAAAAAATCAATGGATTCAAACTGGGGCTTAGCGCAGCCTATCTGAAAAAACTGAAAGATGATAAATTTATCGGGGTAGGAGCAGTGTATGAATTGAGCACAAATCTGAATGCGGTAAGGTCGGAATGGCTTGGTAATAACCCCAATGTTGAATTGTCGGATTCACTGGAATATTTATTGGATGTGAAGGGTGATTTTTCGATACCCAGCAAGCTTGGATTGGGTGTGAGCTTTTATAAGGAATTTAGCTGGAGTATTGGTGTAGACTATTATATGCAGAACTGGGGGGACTATAGTAATTTCGAAAATTCCAATGAAGGCTTGACAAAATCGTATCGGTGGATTTTGGGAGGGGAATACACTCCTGACTTTTTTTCGGTTAACTCCTACTGGAAACGGCTCACATTTTTAGCCGGGGTGAATTATACAAAAACGCCTCTTTCTATCGAAAACGAGGATATTTTTGACTTTGGTATTAATTTTGGAGTATCTTTACCGTTTGCTAATGGTTCTACGGTTAACCTTGGCTTCACTTCAGGTCAACTTGGAACTACGAAAAACAATTTAATACAGGAAAATTATTACAAAATAAGTCTGGGAATTAGTTTTAATGACCAGTCTTATGGTTGGTATCGAAAACAAAGGAAGTTTAACTAAAGGATTTAGAATTATGAGATCAAAGACTTTTATGGCGCTAATGATGCTGTTGACATTTTTTGCGTTAGC
The DNA here is from genome assembly GCA_050305935.1 of Cyclobacteriaceae bacterium. Classification (GTDB taxonomy): domain Bacteria; phylum Bacteroidota; class Bacteroidia; order Cytophagales; family Cyclobacteriaceae; genus CAJXNP01. The sequence goes on from JBNLGG010000001.1 coordinate 11,803, forward strand.
GGTGCAGGCCCAGCCAGGGTGGAAGTGGCCGGATGACGAAGCCAAAGCTGAAAAAGCAAAGGAAAAAAATGCACTTTACTCTGATGCATTAAAATCTGAAATGTATCGGCAATCGGCAAATCATTTGAGTTGGTTATTGGCCAATGCTCCGGATCTAAATGCTTCAATTTACATCAACGGAAGTAAGATCTATGAGGAGCTGGCAGATGTGGAAAAGGATGCGGCAAAAAAGATCGTTTTTCAGGACTCTGCTCTGTTGTGCTATGACTTGAGGATTAAATATTTTAACAAAAAGGCAAGTGTGCTTAACAGAAAGGCTTTCTCAGCATACAAGTTTTATAAAGATGATGAATCCAGGTACAAAGAGTTGTTCGAGCTTTTTAAGGAGTCCATCGAATTAAATGGTAATGCATCTTGGGACAACAATGTACTGGCTTATTTTGACATTGTGAGGCGGTATCAAAAAGCATCCAAGCCGTTTACGAATGAGGAAATCCTTGATTTGTTTGGGCAAGCAGAAAGCATCATGCTTTATAAAATTGAAAATGGTAAGACCGATGCGGATAAGGCAAATGTTATTCTCGACCAGATCAATAATATGCTGGTAGAAATGATCGATGTTGATTGTAACTTCATTGCCAATACGCTAGCCCCAAAGTTTAGACAAAGCCCTGACCTTAAGCAGGCAAAGACAATTTTACGACTTTCTATTGCCGGTAAATGTCTTGATGGCGAATCAGTGGCGGTAGATGCTGCAAAGTATATTTTCGAACATGAAAAGCCTGAATTCACGTTAGCAAAGCTGATCGCCGGTAAGTGCTATGAAATTGGAGATTATGAATGCGCGGAAAACTATTACTCTCAGGCGGCAACTTTAACTGATGATAATAAATTGGAATCAGAAACTTATCTTTCACTGGCCAATATCCAGTTTAAGAGAGGAAGAAAAGCTGCTGCAAGGGATTATGCCAAAAAGGCCATTGCTGTCGATCCACAAAATTCTTCAGCAGCCAGCTTTATTGGCACACTTTACATGAACAGTTTTAGCGATTGTAAAGAAGATAAGGATCCTGTATACGACAGAGCCATCTTCATTGCAGCATACAACTGGTATGCAAAGGCAGGCGATGCCAGTGGAATGGCAAAGGCAAAAGAACAATTCCCATCCATGGAAGATATTTTTACCTGGAACTATCAACTTGACCAGCAGGTCACTGTCGGTTGTTGGATAAACGAATCAGTGAATATTAAGAAAAGAGATTAAAATATCTGAAAATAGAAAGCGGTCTGACTCAGACCGCTTTTTTTAGCTATGATCAAAAATCAAATATCATATTTGTTCCTTATTTTGGTCATATATTCCTGCACAGGAAACAGTGAGAATGTGTTGAACCAACCGGTCTACGAAGGGCCTATTTCCGAGGTTTACGATGCCGTCAATTATTATAGTGATTCTGCAGTGGTTAAACTAAAGATCGAATCACCCTTACGATGGAATTATGAAAATGGAGATATGGAATTCCCTCAGGGGGTGTTTATCGAGTTTTATGACAAAAACGGCGAAACCACCAACACACTCCGAACTAATCACTGCTATTATACGAAAGAGGATAATGAATACAAAGCCACTGGGAACGTAGAGATGGAGGGGCTTATTTCTAAGGAAAAACTTGTGACCGAAGAGTTGTTTTGGGACATTAAAGACGAAAAGATCCATACAGACAAGGCTGTGATGATCGTCACAGAAAACCAGATCATCAAGGGCAAGGGCCTGGAGGCGGATCAGGAATTCACCTCCTGGACGATGAAGGAAACTACCGGTGTAATTGATATGACTGATTAATGAGTATTTTACAATCCATTCTTTTTTTCCTTTCTTTAGGTTTATTAATTGTAGGCGCTCACCAAACATTTACCGTTGGTTTTTATGAGTCCTACTGGCTTTTTATGCTGAGTCTGGTATTGCTGTTTATCTATGGTGCCTTAAAGAAAAACAATAAGGATTCAGCGACAGAAAATAAAAACAAGCCTTCTAAGGCAGGAAAAGCAAAAAAGAAAAAGAGCAGCAGAAATAAAAAATAACGATGGAAGCCCAGCATATTTTCATCATCATTATAACTCTGGTATTCTCAGCCTTATTTTCAGGGATGGAAATTGCCTATTTGTCGGCAGACAAGCTGCAAATAGAATTGGGAAATCAACAGGGTCGCCTTAGTGATAAAATCATCTCGAAGTTTCTAAAAAGGCCAAGTTGGTTTATTAGCACAATATTGATTGGTAACAATATAGCGCTGGTAATATATGGTATTTTTATGGCCTATTTGTTAATTCCGGTCATCGGTATATACCTCCCTCCAGAAATACACTACGATTGGTTAGAGTTACTGATCCAGAGTTTAATAGCAACAACCTTGGTGCTGGTGGTGGCAGAATTTACGCCCAAAAGCCTGTTTATGATCAAACCAAACAGGATGTTGGCCATCTTCTCGGTATTGTTTTATGCCATTTATATTTTGTTATACCCTGCCGTCTGGACGATTGCCTTCCTCAGCAAAATCCTGCTCAAAAATGTTTTTAAACTTGAATATTCGGAAAAGCAGCCGGTTTTTGGATTGACTGATCTGAATCATTTTATCGTGAGCAATGTCAGCAAAAGCGAAGAAAAAAGCGAGCAGGAGGTTTATCCGAAGATCTTTACAAATGCCCTGGAATTTAAATCGATAAAGGTGCGCGAGTGCATGGTGCCTCGAACGGAAATCGAAGCTGTGGATATTGAGGATTCTATTGCCGAATTGAGAGAAGCTTTTATTAAAAGCGGGTTCTCAAAAATATTAGTTTACAAAGAATCCATAGACAATATCATTGGCTATTGTAACTCCCTGGAATTGTTTAAAAAACCGAATGATATTGAAAGCATATTGATACCCATCATCATCGTGCCCGAGACGATATTAGCTTCAGAAGTAATGATCCAGTTTATTACCATGAGAAAAAGTATCGCCCTTGTGGTGGATGAGTTTGGGGGCACTTCGGGAATCGTGACTATTGAGGATATTATCGAAGAGATATTTGGAGACATCCAGGACGAGCACGATGAGGACGACCTTGTAGAAATTAGAGTGAATGATACGACCTATATTTTTAGTGGCAGACAGGAGATAGACTATCTGAATGAGAAATACTCCCTGGAGCTTCCCATTGGTGATTATGATACCATTGGAGGATTGATCCTGTCTGTGAACAAAGATTTTCCGGATGTAAATGACGAGATAGATTTAGGCAGATATAGTATCTCAATTCTTTCAATTGAGGAAAACAGAATTGATAAAGTAAAACTCACTTTAAATCAAAGCGGTACATCGGGTAGTTAGCCTAAATATGCGAAGTTAATTTTTTGATTTTAAACAATGAAGTACCTATTTTTGCCGCACTTTAATCAAAATATATATGGCACTTATTAATAAAATTAGACAAAGGGCTGGACTGGCTGTGGGTATTGTGGCTGTCGCAATGGGTCTTTTCATTGTGGGAACAGACCTTTTCAGTTCTACATCAAGTATTTTTAATCGAAATGATACTACTATTGGCGAGATAGCGGGTAACGAAATAGATTATGAAGAGTACCAGAAGGAGCTGGACCAGATGACTAACAGCTTCATGATCAATGCACAAAGAAAGCCCACTGAAAATGATCAATATACACTTCGTCAGCAGGCTTGGGATCTCCTCATTGTAAAAAATGCTTTTCAGGAACAATATGACAAATTAGGTATTGCCGTATCTGAAGATGAAGCCATTGATATGGTGCAGGGAAATAACATCGACTTTAATGTTCGACAATCCTTTACAAATCCGCAAACGGGTCAATTTGATAGAAGCCAGCTAATCAATTACCTGCAGCAGCTAAGCAGTCTTCCAGATGATAATCCATATAAATTACAGTGGACCTTGTTTGAACAAAGCCTGGTGCCAGGACGGCAACGATTAAAGTATGATAACCTGCTGGTAAAAACCTTGTACGCTACAGAGGCTGAAGCAGAAAGGCTTTATGGCGAGGAAACTACTGTGGCGGAGGTGAAATACCTGTATGTTCAAAACTACACCGTTGACAGTACCGATATTAGCTATTCAGATAGCGATCTAAAGGCTTATTATAGCGAGCATAAAAGCGAATATGAAGTCGATGAATCGCGGGGCATAAGCTATGTGACCATACCTGTGATCCCATCGAAGTATGACACGTTATTATTCAAGGAGGAGATGCAGCGTCTGATTCCTGAATTTAAAGCCACAGAAAATGATTCACTTTTTGCAAAAAACAGATCTGATTTAAGGACTTTCTACGAAAAGTACTCAGTAGACGCACTTCCTAAAAACCTTCAGAATAATTTCAGCAACTTGTCTGAAAATGATGTGAGGGGCGCGTACTATGTAAATGGTTACCTGACTCTTTACAAAATTTCAAAAATTGGCACAGATACCATTGAGTCAGCAAGGGCGAGACATATACTTGTAAAATGGACAGATGAGTCTGATGAGAGCAAAGCTGCGGCTAAGGCAAAAGCCGATGGCCTGATCAGACAATTGCGCAATGGGGCAGATTTTGCCGAATTAGCGAGAGAAAACAGCGAGGATCCGGGATCTGCGATCAAAGGCGGCGACCTGGGATGGTTTGGGCGCAATAGAATGGTAAAGCCATTTGAGGAGGCAGTTTTTGGTGCTTCAAGTAAAGGGTTGATCACTAAGGCTATCGAAAGCCAGTTTGGTTATCATATTATCGACGTTACTGAGACAAAAAACAATACATCCATTACAGTTGCTTCTATAGCAAGGGAAATTACACCAGGTGACGAAACCATCAACGAAGCTTATCTGAAAGCAGAGTTGTTGGCCAGCAACAGTTCTGATTACAAATCATTTATTGCGAGTGCGAAGAATGACAGTCTTGAAGTGAAATCTGCGGAGAAAATAGGTAAAAACGACCGAAGGCTGGCAGACCTGGGCAACGCCCGGGCCATTGTTCAATGGGCATTTGGCGACGTGTCGGTTGGAGATGTCTCTACCGTTTTTGAGTTGGACGATGAATACGTTGTCGCAGTTTTGACGAGCGAAGTGTCAGAGGGAATTGCAGATTTTGAAGATGTAAAAGACGAAATAAGGGCTAAAGTTGTGGGCAAGAAGAAAGCCGCGTTTTTAGCCGGAAAGCTGAAAGGGCTGAGTGGATCAATTGATGAGATGGCAGCAAGCTACGGGCCGGAAGCGAATGTATACTCTTCCAGCGATTTAAAGCTGTCGTCCAATAACCTCCCCAATGTTGGTTTTGTGCCGGAAGTGGTAGGGACTGTTTTCGGCCTGAAGGAAGGTGAAACCAGTGAACCAATTGAAACTGAAAATGGTGTGGTGGTCATCCATTTACAAGCACTTACGGATGCGCCAGTGATTGCCGATCATTCGTCCTATAAATCACAATTGGAACAAAGAGCATCTAGCAGGGTATCCTATGGTATTGGTGAAGCCATTCGGGATAACGCTGACATAAAAGACTACAGATACAAATTCTTTTAGCAGTTAAACCAATCCTAAAAGCTACAGGTATACTTGTTTTATACCTGTAGCTTTTTTGTTTACTAATATTCAAGGACATGGCTAAATCATACGAGGCTTTTAGGGAGAAACTAGATGCGGAACACAAATGGCCTACCGTTTACATGTTTAAGTTTATAGTCCCTCAGGATCAGGCGGATGAAATGAAAAATGTATTCCCTCAGAGCGAGTGGAAGTGGGAGGAAAGAAAATCAAAAAACGGAGCTTATATTAGTTTTACTTCGAAAAGAATGATTCAAAATGCAGACGAGGTAATTGAAGTGTATAAATCGGCCCATGCCATCACAGGCCTGATCGCTCTTTAACCTGCCGCTGCGTCTATAATTTCCTTCAGTTGATTTTTTACTGTTGTAAAGTCAAAGCCATCGTCTGGCGCGGTAACTATTGCTTTCAGGAGATCGTTTACAATGCTGGCTTTAAAGCCAAGAGTCTCAGCAAAATTAGTTACTACCTTTAATTCCGAATCCTCAACCACATTATCCAGGTAAATCATATAAACAAGATTATAGAGGTGTTTTAGCAGGTTTACCTTTTCGTTCGTGTGCGCCAGATTGTCTTCGGTATCCAAATATTTTATTACTTCATCTTCGCTCACATTTAGCTGCACACCCCATTTAAAGAGGCACGTTACATACTCCTTTGAGAGGGGACCTTTATTGAGAAAGTGGTGGTAAATGTGAAAAAAACTATCTTTGATAGATTTATATTCTTCCTGAGTAAGAGTATCTTTGATTTTCATGCTTACAATTTAAAAAGGAATTGATTAAAGGGTAATAAATTTAACATATAAAAAGAATTGTCAAAAAACGAAACCATATCTTTTATCCTACTGTTATTGATCTTTTCATTTTCATGCAATAATAAAAAATCTGAAGGCGATAACAATATTTCTGATTCATTGATGACTTCACAAGACACAGTGGTGGAAGAGGAAATTGCCGACCTGGAGGATCAGCTTTTTGATCGGAATGAAAGAGAGAAATGGCAAAATCCTGCCCTGGTGCTAAGGAAGCTTGGCGATATCGAAAATAAGAAGATTGCGGATATCGGATCTGGTACGGGATACTTTACTTTTCCGTTGGCACTGAGGGCAGAAAAGGTAATTGCCATCGATATCGATCCGAAATTTCTGGATTATATTGAAGAACAAAAAGTGGATTACCCGGCAAAGATCGCCAATGCTATAGAAACCCGATTAACCGAGGAAGATAATCCAGGACTGCAGCCCGGTGAAGTGGAAATAGCCTTTATGGTAAATGTATATTCATATTTGCAAAACAGAACAGATTATCTTGAAAAGGTTAAGAGTGGGCTAAAAAAAGGGGGATTTATTTTGATCGTTGATTTTAAAACTGGAGAACTTCCCATTGGACCCAACGACGATTTAAAAGTAGCGCCCGATGTGGTCAAAGATGAATTAACTTCGGCGGGGTTTTCCAATGTGGAACTCGATATGAGCAGTCTTCAGTATCAATATATTATAAAAGCAAAAATATGATGTTCGAAGAATCTGACAACAGGCTAAAAGCATCCTTTCAATTTGACGATTTTATACAGGCCTTTGGATTTATGGCAAAGGTGGCAATTGTTGCCGAAAAGATGGACCATCATCCCAATTGGAGCAATGTGTATAATAAGGTACAAATTGAATTGACAACGCATGACGCCGGGAACATTGTCACAGACAAAGACCGGGAGTTGGCAAAAAAGATTGAAAAAATTTATTCCACCGGTAAATAATATTTCTACTTGACTCCGGAAAAGACCTCACTGTACCTTGTTCCTACCCCCATTGGCAACCTGGAGGACATCACCCTGAGGGCAATCAGGGTTTTAAAAGAAGTGGATTTTATTTTGGCAGAAGACACCAGGACGTCTGGAAAGTTGCTCAAGCACCTTAAAATTGAAAAGCCACTCAAGAGTTATCATATACATAACGAACATAAGTTGGTCGAAAGCCTGGTGAAGCAGATGACTGAAGGGACAGTAATGGCATTGATCTCCGATGCTGGTACTCCTGCCATCTCTGACCCCGGTTTTTTACTTACGAGGGAAACATTGAATAGTGGATTAAAAGTTGAATGCCTTCCTGGTGCTACGGCATTTGTTCCCGCATTGGTGAAATCCGGTCTACCTGCGGATGCATTTGTGTTTGAGGGTTTTTTGCCGCATAAAAAAGGAAGAAAGACAAAGCTTGAAAAGCTTGCTGAGGAGGAGAGAACAGTTATACTTTATGAATCCCCACATCGTCTGGTAAAGGCATTGGATCAGCTTTCTGAATTTTTTGGACCAGAGCGCAAGGCATCCGTTTCGCGAGAGTTAACAAAAATATATGAGGAAACTATCAATGGAACTTTAACAGAAATAAAAGAATATTTTGAAAATGGAACTGTAAAAGGCGAAATTGTAATTGTAATAGAAGGTAAAAAAAACAAATGACGTCAGCCGCAAAAAAACTAGCATCAAACATCGATAAAGACCATGTGTTAAACGAGGTAATAAAAATTGCCCAGCGAGCAGGTCAGTTTATAAGACATGAAGGAGAAAACTTTGATCGCGCAAAGATTAAAGAAAAGAGCCTTAATGATCTTGTTTCCTACGTAGATGTGGAGACAGAAAAAATGATTGTCCAAACGCTGAAATTCACTATTCCCGAATCCGGCTTTATCACAGAGGAAGGTACTGAAACAGAGAAGGCAGATGAATTTAATTGGGTGGTAGACCCGCTGGATGGTACAACCAATTTCCTGCACGGAATACCCCCATTTTCGGTGAGTATCGCCCTGATGCAATACGATAAGATCATCCTGGGAGTGGTATATGAAATTACACGAGATGAGTGTTTTCATGCTACGGATGAAAGTCCGGCATTTTTGAATAGGAAGGAAATCAAAATATCTCCGGTTAAGGAGTTTAAAGAAGGGCTGTATATATCAGGATTTCCTTACCGGGAATTTTCAAATATTGATCAGTTTACAGATACGATGAAATATTTTATGCAAGAAACGCATGGCATGCGTCGCACCGGCAGCGCTGCCGCAGATTTGTCATACGTAGCTTGTGGACGTGCGGAAGGTTTTTTTGAATCGGGTTTAAGGCCCTGGGATGTAGCTGCAGGTACGCTGATTATAGAAAGGGCAGGCGGAAAAGTTACTGACTACAAAGGAAAGGATGATTTTCTTTTTGGTGGGCAAATCATAGCTTCTAACGGGAAGGTCCATGAGGGTATGTCGAAAGCCATCCAAAAGTTTTATAGCTGACAAATACCAATCCGTTTCGATTCCAAAAGCAAACATTGACCAGAATTTGTTAAGTTTGAAACATGATACAGGGAATAATAGTCGGAATCTTATTTGTTGGTGCTGTAGTTTATGTCACGAGAAACCTGATAAGACAGTCAAGGGCAAAATCCTCTTGTGGAAGCGCCACCTGCAAATGTGAGCCCAAGGCCAAGATTTCTGATTAGGAATTTTAAGCCCAAACCTTAGTTCCCTCTGTGCAATTTTTGCATATGTCAATTTCTTTCCTGGATCTCAAAAGGCTGTTTCTAAATTGTTTGTATTTAGTGTTTTGCCAGATTTCTGCCAACGTGTTTTCATTTATATCACCTAATTTATGTTGCGCATCTTTGTCAAAACAGCAAGGTACCACACCTCCGTCCCAGGTAATAACACACGAATGCCACATTTTCCAGCATTGATTTAGCAACTTATTTTTAATGGCAAATTTGCCATCACTTCCCTGCCTGTATCGTGAATATTTTTCGTTGGAAGGGATGAGCGGAGACCCTTTTTCATAGTCGTAAATTTGAGCAGTTTTAAACAATACCTTGTCAACACCTAATTCGTCTGCCAGCTTTTTGACATCTTTTACCTGATGTTCGTTTGGCTTTACCACGAGGAATTGGAAAAAGACAGCAGGTGTTTTACTGTTTAGTTTCTTTTTCCAGGCGATAATTTCTTTAGCACCGCTTATGACTTTTTCCAGTTGACCACCCACCCGATATTGCTGATAAGTCTCCTGGCTGGTACCATCTATTGAAATGATCAATCTATCTAGTCCACTTTCGACGGTTCTTTTTGCGTTTTCACTTGTTAAATAATGGGCATTGGTGGAGGTTGCCGTATAAATTTTCTTTTTGTGGGCGAGGCTAATCAGGTCGAACAATTGTTTGTGGAGATAGGGTTCTCCTTGAAAATATAGGATAAGGTAAACCAGGTCTCTGTAATTTTCCTCAATTATCTTCCGGTACAGGGTATAGTCCAGCATACCGGTTGGCCGGGTGAATGACCGCAAACCGCTAGGACACTCGGGGCAGCGCAGGTTACATGAAGTCGTCGGTTCAATTGAGATGCTAATGGGATTTCCCCATTGTGATTCCTTTTTAGTTACCCTCGAAAAATAATACCCCAGAAGTAGTAAGATACCATTCATTACTTTTTTCGGGCTTAATTTTTTAATGAGATGATATGTGTCGTGAAAGATCAAATCGAGTTGTTGCCACCTAGATGCTTGTAAAAATAATTGTAATTTGGTCCAATAAAAACTTGTACTCGAAATGAAGCGGATATATTTGATTGTGGTAATTGCCGTGATGCTTGGGTGTGTAACAAAAGAAGAAAGTAATATGAACGTAGAGCAATTATATGTGAACGATGTCCATTCCTATGCTAAGCCGGAGGAGGCTGTTTTAACACATATCGATTTAGATCTCGAGGTTGATTTTCAGAAGAAAATTATTTCTGGTGAGGCGAAAATCACCTTTAATGCAAAAGATGATATAGGGCATTTGATACTGGATGCCAGAGGTTTAATTATTAGGAGTATTTGGTCAGACAATGGGGATGAGTTAAACTACACCATGGGTGAGGAGGATCCGATTCTTGGATCTGAATTAAAAATCGATATTGATAGCTCCTTTTCTTCTTTAATAATTGTTTATGAAACCAGCCCCGATGCGGAAGCAATACAATGGCTGGCGCCCATTCAAACGGCGGATAAAAATGATCCGTTCCTTTTCACCCAGTCGCAGGCGATCCTTGCCAGGACGTGGATACCACTGCAAGATTCTCCGGGAATAAGGTTTACCTACACCGCCCAGGTGAAAGTGCCTGAAGGATTAATGGCGCTGATGAGTGCGGAAAATCCTCAATCAATAAATGAAACCGGTTTGTACCAATTTAAAATGGAGCAGCCGATACCTGCATACCTGATGTCACTGGTGGTGGGAAACCTTGAGTTCCGATCTTTGGGAAACCGGACGGGAGTTTATGCCGAGCCCTCTCTCATTGACCGTGCGGTTTATGAATTCGAAGAAACCGAAAAAATGGTTGAAATAGCAGAAAGCCTTTATGGACCCTATCAATGGGAGCGGTACGATATGGTTGTGTTGCCGCCAAGTTTTCCCTTTGGTGGCATGGAAAATCCACGAATAACTTTTGCTACCCCGACTATTATTGCTGGTGATCGCTCGCTCGTCGCATTGATCGCCCACGAATTGGCACACTCCTGGTCGGGTAATTTGGTGACAAATGCCACATGGAACGACTTCTGGATCAATGAGGGCTTTACCGTTTATTTTGAGCAGCGCATTATGGAGGAGTTGTATGGTCGTGAATATGCTGAAATGCTGGCCTCGCTGAGTCAGCAGGATTTAAAAATCGAAGTTGAAAATTTTATTGTGGAGGGAAAAGAAGGCGATTCCAGGCTCAAATTAGATCTTACCGGAAGGAACCCGGATGACGGTGTAAATTCAATTGCTTATGACAAAGGGTATTCGTTTCTGAGGTACCTGGAGGAAACGGTGGGCAGGCAAACGTTTGATCCGTTTCTGAAAGAATATTTCACCTCCCATTCCTTTCAGTCAATGACCACCGAAGGCTTTTTAAAATACATGAAGGAGCATTTATTTGATGAGAATTCGATCCCTTATCCTGAAAAAGAAGTTAGTAAGTGGGTGTATCAGCCGGGCCTTCCAGAGACCTTACCTTCAATAAATTCAGAAAGGTTTGGTAAGGTCGAATTACAGATCCAATTGTTTATGGGTGGAGTATCACCAATGGACCTGAATACCGATCAATGGAGCACACAGGAATGGTTGCATTTTATAAAAAACCTGCCCTCTGATATCTCAAATGATCAGATAGGATGGCTGGACAAGGCATTTAAGCTATCGGAAGGTGGAAATGCTGAAATCCTGGACGAGTGGTTTATTCTTGCCGTACGACATAATTACGATGCAGCCTACCCGGCAATGGAAAACTTTTTAATCCATACAGGAAGACGAAAGTTTCTTACACCTTTGTATCGCGCAATGATCGAAAATCCCTCAACCAGGGAATTGGCTATGAAAATCTACAAAAAAGCTAGGCCAAACTACCACTCGGTTTCTGTAAATACACTCGATGAAGTCCTGGACTGGAAGGAAGGCAATTCACCAAAATGATTTTCTTCGAAAATTGAATTCTAAAGAATATTTGACGTAAAAGTAGTGGCTTGCTGGTAACATCTTCCTGGTTTTCGTAGTTACTGTAATAAACTACATAAGAATAGTGCCTGGGATTTTGGATCTTAATCAGATACCGGTCCACCAAACTTTTAACCAAACTTATTCTTTGATCGAGCGATTATTCATACTGTTTTGCCTGTTTTTCTTTAGCTGCTACCCCTCCTTTTCACAACCTCCAAAGGTGGCCTTGGTATTAAGTGGTGGGGGAGCCAAAGGGCTGGCACACATAGGTGTCATCAAAGCCCTGGAAGAAAAAAATATCCCAATTGATTATATCGTTGGGACCTCCATGGGGGCAATTGTTGGGGCATTTTATGCAGCAGGTTATTCGCCTGAGGAGATGGAGGAAATCGCGTCGTCAAAGGAATTTATTAATTGGGTGAATGGAAAGCTGGAAGAAGATTACAACTATTTTTTTCACAAAAAATCAAATACGTCCTCCATTTTCAGGGTGGGGCTCGGCATCGACAGCACCTTAAATACAAGTTTCTCAACTAATCTCGCCAGTGATATTTCACTGAACTTTGCTCTCTGTCAACTGTTATGCCAGGCCTCACAAGCCTCAAATTATAATTTCGATAACCTTATGATTCCCTACCGGGCGATGGCCTCGGAAATTTTTACCCAAAGAAGCGTTTCATTGAACAAGGGTTCTTTGGAAAGCGCCGTTCGTGCATCCATGTCGGTACCATTATTTTACGATCCCATTAAAATCGACAACCAGTTTTTATTCGATGGGGGCATTTACGACAACTTTCCAATAGACGTAGCGCTTAATGAATTTGATCCTGATTTTATCATTGGCTCAAATGTCGCGGAAAAAATTTGGAATGAATATCCATACAATGAAGATGCTGAATTGATAGAAAAATCACTTTTTTTATTGCTGTTGGATAAATCAAATACCGAATTGTTAGCGGAAGATGGATTATATATCGGGCCTAACATTGATCCCTTCAGTGGTGTTGACTTTACCAAATCAGCAGAATTAATTGATAGCGGTTTTACTGCCACCATCAAAGCCCTCAATGAAGGGAATCTGGAAAAAGTAATATCGCCAAGATCAAAGGATGAAGTGGATCAAAGACGAAAGGAGTTTCGTGCTAAACAAAAGGAAATCATAATTAAAGAAGTAAACTTTAAGGGTTTCTCAAAGTCGCAGGAGTTATATTTAAAACAGTTCTTTAAGATTGAAAAAAAGAGGCTACTTACATTTGAAGATGTAAAGAAGGCCTATTTTCAAATTGTGAGTGAAGAATTTTTTAACGAAGTCTATCCCCGGGTCGAGTACAGAGATGACTTGCAAGCCTTTAGTTTTAGTCTGGAAGGGAAACGAAACAAAAAACTGAACATCGACCTTGGAGGAAATATTTCTACGCGGAGCATTAGTGAAATATATCTGGGTTTGGGGTATAAGACATTTACCGGCCCGCTGATGGAGCACCAGCTTGATTTTTATTCCGGAAGGATGTATCAGTCATTGGGCTATAAAATAAGGGGGTATTTCCCCGGGTCTAATTTCATCTATTTGCAGCCGGAGATTATTTTAAATAAATGGGATTATATCAATAGCCAGGACCTGATCTTCGGTGGCGATCCTTCGACCATTTTGAAAGAAATTGACCGTAAGTATGCCCTGACCACCGGCTTTGCGCTCGGTTTAAAATTCCGGGGCGAATTGGAGGGAGCATATATTGACAATAACTTTTCTTATAGTAACAGAGACAACCTCAATTTGTATGATACACTAGATGACACAGCATTTAAAGGCTGGAAGGTTGGTTTTCGGGTTACTGCTGATAATCTTAATCGAAAGCTTTATCCAAGTGAAGGAAAGCGCTTTGCCTTAAAAGGCTATTATTTTTTCGGTGATGAATTTTATGAGCCAGGCACCACATCGCAGTTTAGTATCGGTGAAATGCATTTCACCCGGGCCTGGATGATCGCACAGCTTGACATTGAAAAGTATTTTAAAGTGTCAAAGTCATACAGTTTGGGTTGGCGGGTGAATGCCGCAATATCTAACCAACCTTTCTTCTCAAATTATTATTCTACCCTTATCATGGCGCCGGCATTTTACCCATTGCCGGATAGTAAGACCTTGTTCCTGAAAAATTTCAGGGCCCATGCGTTTGCTGCAGGTGGACTAATGAATGTGTTTGAAATCAGGCGAAATCTTGATATCAGGCTGGAAGCTTATGCATTTGCGCCTTATAAAAAGATTGTAAACAATGACCAATTTCCGGAATATTCCACGGCTTTTAAGGATATTTATTTGTCTGGAACTGCTGCTTTGGTGTTTCACAGCCCACTCGGTCCCATCAGTACGAACTTGAACTATTATGATGACCCCAAACAAAATTGGATATTTTATTTTAGCGTAGGGTATTTAATTTTTAACAAACAGTCTTTTGAGTAGTCAGGACTGCGATACCAGCCTAGGCGAAAAGTATACAATTCTGACAGCTTCAAAAACGAGGATTAAAGCGAGTATAAAAAGGAATAAAGCAATAATCCCAATAGCCGTAAAGCCGCTTTGGTAAATAAGTTGAACTAACGCCCAGAGGGTCATCACCAGCATTAAAACCATTGGGATGGCCACAAACACGGTCTTCTTTCCCAATTTCTTTAACCAGACGTATACCACCAGTAAGGCCAATCCTGCCAGTAGCTGGTTGGTTGCGCCAAAGACAGGCCATACAGCCTTCCAGGCAGGAATTGGATTTCCGCTCGGGTCGTATATTGGAACAAAAGAAAAAATCAAGGGTGCCAACAGGGTAAGCGACGTAGAAATATAGCGCACATTTTTTCCTTTCAGGTCAAAAAACTCCTCAAATATATATCGGCCAAGCCGTGTGCTAGTATCGAGTGTCGTCAGGAGAAAAGTGGAAACTGCCAGGATACCAAAGGATTGCCCGATGGCTGGAGACAGCCCTACCGTTCCAAGAAAAGAACCCATGCCAGCTCCAAAAATTGAGAGAGGATCACTTTTGATCAAGGGATCGCTTTTTGTCAGCATAACTACTCCGAATAATGAAATGACAGCCACCAGGCCTTCTATGAGCATGGCTCCATATCCTATTTTCCTGGCGTCAGATTCTTTGTTAAGTTGTTTAGAAGTAGTGCCACTGGCTACTATCGAATGGAATCCCGAGCAGGCACCGCAGGCAATGGTGATAAATAAAATGGGGAACAGCGTTCCTCTGTTGATATCTTTCCAAACCGTAAAAGCAGGGTATTCAATTGTATTAGAGCCAAACAAAATGCCAATAAATGCGCCGATAATACACGCATAAAGAAGGAAGGATGACAAATAGTCCCGCGGTTGGAGCAGTGTCCAAACCGGTAAAATGGCCGCGAAAAAAGCGTAAACAATCAGTACAATATTCCATGAGAGGCTGGGATTGCGCATGAAAAATCCCGGGAGAATACTGTCATCGAGAGGAAAGAGGTGGCCAAAGTAAACCCCAAAAAACAACAGGGGAACAAAAACAATGGAAACCCAAAGCAATGGCCATTTCATTCTGTAGCTCAACAAGCCGAAAGCAAGCGCCAGAAAAATAAACAGGGAGGAGGAAGTCCCAACTTCCGGATTGGTGACCATCGTCGTGGATGTGAGATCGACGAATACGATCAAAATATAGATCATGGTAAGCCAGATAAAAGCAAGGAATAATTTAAATGACAGTGGTGTCATGTATTCGTTAGCTATCTCGGCAATGGACTTCGCTTTGTGGCGGATCGAGGCAACCAGGGCAGTATAATCATGAACACCACCTACGAATATCGACCCGATCACAATCCATAGTATGGCCGGCACCCAGCCAAAAGCGGCTCCAGCGATGATGGGCCCTACGATCGGGCCGGCTCCCGCAATCGATGAAAAATGATGACCCAACAAAACGGGTGTTTTGGTGGGCACCCTGTCAATGCCATCGTATTCAGCATGACTGGGTGTTTCCCTTTTATCGTCTATCTCAAAAGTTTTGTCTAAAAATCTCCCGTAAAGACGATATGCCAGAAAAAAAACAACAATGACAGAAATAAAAATAATTGCCAGCATAAACTCCTTTTTAATCAGGAAATTTACATTAATTTTTTAATTCGGATAGGAAATAGCACGACAATCTCTTGTTCCTACAGGCTACCTACTTCTGCATCTCGGTGGATTTTTTTGACAAGCCCCTGCAATACTTTTCCTGGGCCTGACTCAATGAATGTACTCGCTCCATCGGCTACCATTGCCTGAACTGACTGCGTCCATTTTACTGGGCCGGTTAGCTGGGCGATCAGGTTTTTTTTGATGGTTTCAATGTCGCTTGAAGGAGCGGCTGTCACATTTTGATAGATAGGGCAGACAGGATCTGAGAATTTTGTATTCAATATTGCCTGCTCCAGCTCGGCCCTCGCCGGTTCCATTAATGGAGAATGGAAAGCGCCTCCAACTGGCAAAGGCAATGCTCTTCGCGCTCCGGCTTCCGTTAATTGTGCACAGGCAATTTCAATCCCCTTATTGCTTCCCGAAATCACTAATTGGCCAGGACAGTTGTAATTTGCCGGAACGACAACCTCATCAATTTCAGCACATATTTTTTCGACCACCTCGTCGTCTAATCCGATGATCGCAGCCATGGTGGAGGGGTTTTGTTCGCAAGCTTTTTGCATTCCCATCGCACGGGCGTATACAAGTTTCAGTCCATCTTCAAAAGTGAGAGCGCCGTTAGCAACCAGTGCAGAAAACTCACCCAATGAGTGACCTGCCACCATATCGGGTTTAAAATCATCATGGATCACCGCATTAATGACAGAATGCAGGTAGATAGCGGGTTGGGTAACTTTCGTCTGCTTTAGTTCTTCGGCCGTTCCTGCGAACATGATATCTGTGATTTTGTACCCTAATATATCATTGGCGGATTCAAACAGTTTTTTTGCTTTGTCAGAACTTTCGTACAGGTCTTTACCCATGCCTGAGAATTGAGCGCCCTGACCCGGGAATACATATGCTTTCATAGTCAATTGAATTTTGAATATGCTGCAAAAATGTTGTTTTTTAGCCAGCTTCAAAAAAAATTAACATGGAATAATAATCCGGCGCTCAAAAAGTCTTCCAGGGATATCAAACACTTAAATAAACTTTGCTTTAAGTTCAGGCGTAGGAATCATGCATTTGTCTTTCTTGCCAAACCATTTGTATCGGTTTCTGGCAATAAAATCATATACCATGTCGCGGATAGGTTTTGGTATGATGATGAACACCCAGGATAATTTTATAATTCCTTTTAAGTGCCTCGCAACCCGCAACGCGGCAGTGCTTTTCGTGAAAACCTTCCCATTCTCCAGGAGAACGAAGCTTTTAAGAGATTGATTCTCCGGGTTCAATGTGCTTGCGGCCAGTTCTGATTGCAGTTGTGAGAAACGAAACCGGTCTTTTTTATCTCTTTTGAGGATATATAGAACCGATGCTTCACATAGATTACATATTCCATCAAAAAATATCACCGATTTGCCTGAATGGTAGTTAATTTCCTCTTTCAACCTTTAACCATCCTTTATATTCAATCTCCCGTTTGTTAGGGTCTAGCATATCAAACGTCACGTAAGCAATATAATAATACACACCGGAAGCTACAGGCCGGCCATTTGAAGCTATCCCATCCCATTGGATGTAAATGGAGCTTTCACCACTATCTGAAGCCGAATTATACACCTTCTGCCCCCATCTGTTAAACACCTCAAACCGGACCGATTCGACGAACCTTGGACAGAAGCGGTAAGGGTTGCCTTCATCGTAAGGGTATTCATAATAGGCCTCGAAGACGTCATTAAAGTCATCACCGTTTGGTGTAAAAACATTGGGAAGAAAGTAATAGGGGCAATTGTCATTACACATTACCTCTGTTGGCTCACTTTCATTTCCCGAGCGGTCTACTGCAGTGATGTAATAGCAGCCTTTATAAGATGCAATGTCACTGTGAACAAAAAAAGTGTCCCGCACATAGGCGATTTCGGTGAAGTCGCTTTCTCTACCAGATTCAGAGAAATAGACCTTAAAGCCGCGTACGTCCGAACCACACTCATCATTAAAGTCGAAACCCCAGGTTAATTCATTTTCAAAATTATCAAAGTTACATGGTTCATTTTGAATATTGTCGCAGTTGCCATTGAGCTCCGAATTAACAATTATAAATTCCTGAGGCCCACAAGGTGGGATGGAGTCATTTGGCTGGGCGCAGATGACTTGAGAATTATTTTCAAAAGGCTCAAGGATTTTGTCGTTTCCGTAAGTGCCTCTGGTGGTGATGTAATAGCAGTATTCGATTTTGTCATCGAGAATACTCTCCCCGGTAGCTGATCCGTCATCGAGATAAAAGAATCCATTTCCAAATACATTGGTGCTATCAATTAACACCAGTTGGTCCGGATTTTCATTAGGTACATGATCCCTGTAGATCAGGTGATTTGGGAAGTTTTGTGCAAAATTGGTCCATGGAGTGTTGGCTGTCCAGTTTAACTCAATCGCACCCTTTAAAGCTGTCGGCTCAAGCCTCACGGACGACGCCACTGCCGAAGTATCTATAGCATCAAAATTGGCATCATAGGTCACTACGTAATAGTTATATACCTGGTCTTCCGTGTTAAGACCGGTATCGACGAAAGTCGTATCGGTGATTCTGCCTCCGGAAATCAATAGATTTCCGGGTGCGGTAAAGCCTGTTCCCCGGTATAATTCATAATAAAATGGTTCAGGATTGATACCTGTGTCAACACCGAAAGGAGAGGTCCACCTCACAAATATTTCGCCATTGCTTACATCAGTTGTTTCGATGGAAACATTTGTTATTAGTGCATCCACTTCTTCCGTCAGCAAGGTGCAGGACTCCTCAGAAACGACACTTTCCATGTATTCAGGCACATTAAAGGTGGCGACTAGCCGGTAACAATAATTCACGCCATAGAGAAGTTCATTGTCTGTATCCAGAAAAGAAGTGCTATTCGCCGGAACCTCCGCTATTAATTCATACCCGGAGTTTGGAGGTATGCCCAGTTCACAGTTTCCCGGCATGTAGGCGTATTCATCTACTTTTCTGTAGATTTTTATTGTTTTGGCGTTGCTACATTCGTATTGATCCCATGTCAGGCTTACTGTGTTTTGAGCACCCTGCTCTGCCATTAATCCCTGAGGAGGTGGCCCCACTACTTTGATGAGCCAAGTCCCGTAGGTGGCAAGCTTAATCCCATTTAGGGTGTCCTCGGCCTTAAATACTACCTGGTAGTCTGAGCTACTTATTCTTTCACATGTAGTTTGCCAGGAAAAATTGGCGGTGGCGGGGCTGGGTTGAAAAACAGGTGGATCGGGGGTAAGTTTAGCAGGATTATTTGTAAACTCATACACCAAACCAAAGCTGGATATCTTAACGTCATTGTTATCAGGATCGACGGCCATGATCTCCGCTTCCAGCAGACTTCCGGCTACCACACAAGTATCGGGAGGCAGGATCAATTCCGGTCGCTCATTGTCACATTCTGCGACCCGCACCTGCATATCCCTAATTACGAAGCCATATGGATAATACTTGCCATTGATTTTTTTCCATGAAATTATTTTAAAAGCAAAGTTATATTCTCCCTGCCCTCCCGGTGCGTCCCATTTAATGTCTCCCGTTACCGGATTGATCGTAAAGGTGGCGGAACCATTTTGTTGCTCGTTTTGGGCGTTGTACTTGTTTCTGTCAAATACATCCGGAAAACGGTAGTTGTCCACAGTGTTTTTAGCATCTTTCTTTGGGATGGTAAATTCATAAGAAAGGCTATCGCCATCTAAATCAATGGCACCGGGATTATGAAAAAAGGCCACTCCGGTACATGCTTTATCGATCGGGGGGTTCAATAAAATGGGACTATTGTCACATCCCAGTACGTCGTCAATAACGATTTGTGTTTGAACCGAAAACGCCGTGCCAACAGATTGGTCCATATTAACGATGTCGGCATTACGGTTTTCTTCCCTAAACGTGATCGTGTAATAACCTGAACTTGGGAAGGGATGGGTTCTGTAATAGATCACTTTCTCAATATTGTCACCTAAAAATTCGCGGTAGTCAGGCTCCGATCCTCTGAGGTCGAGATCCTCCTTTTGTTGTCCATGTCCGTAGTCAAGAGTTCCCAGGCCAGGTTCCACCCCCTCAGTATCCACGTACATGATCAAGGTAATCCGATAGGTGCGTGAGGAGCAGGAAATCCGCTCTGCCTGGATTTCACCAGCCCGTACATGGGTAGCAGATGCCTGATGCGAGACGATTAGAAATAGTAATGCTATGGTAGGGAGTATAAACCGCTTCATTTGACCACACTTAGACGTAATTTTAAAATTAGTTTTTTAATTATTTATTATATAATCAAACACAAAAAAAGAACAAGATGTTGTAAGACAGACTAAAAATGATAATGATCAGGTTCGCCAATTTAGAATGTATTAAAATTAAGACACCATTTAAACTAATTTTGTTTGGTAACGATTCCGAAATTAAATTTGAGCACCAAAAAAACAATTCACAAGAAAATAAATTTACACAATGAGTCAGGTAAAAAAAGTATTTGCCGGTCCGTTAGGAAAAAAGTTCCTGATGGCTCTCACCGGACTGTTTCTCATCACCTTTCTGGTGGTGCATCTTGCCGGTAATTTGCAACTATTAAAAGATGATGGAGGATACGCCTTTAATCAGTATGCAATATTTATGACGAGTAACCCTTTGATAAAAACGGTTTCTTATGTGCTCTATACCAGTATTTTGGCACACGTTATCATTTCACTGATCCTCACTATAAAAAATCAAAAGGCCAGGCCAGAAAAATATAAAGCGAGCAGCAGCCAGTCTACCAGTATCTGGCAGTCGCGAAACATGGGCATCCTGGGAACGATCATTTTGATATTTTTAGCTGTACACCTCCAGGGATTCTGGGCTAAGTATCACTGGGGAGCGATGCCATATGCTAAGTATGACGTAAGTAATATTGGGGAGGTGTCAAAGTCCTCACTTGTGGGGGCCGATGTTACCGACGAGTTAAAACATGAAGAAGGGGTGTACAAAGATCTTTACCTGGTAGTGGCCGAATCCTTTAAGGTATGGTGGATCGTGGCGATTTATATATTGTCAATGATAGGAATGGCTTTTCATCTTTCTCACGGCTTTCAATCTGCTTTCCAGACCCTGGGGATCAACCATACGTCTTACACACCGGCGATTAAATTCATTGGAACAGCTTTCTCAATTATCATTTCTGCGCTGTTTGCCTGGATGCCAATTTATTTCTTTTTCATCCATTAATTATTGAGCTGATATGAAACTAGATTCAAAAATACCAGAAGGGCCATTGGCCGAGAAATGGACAAAACATAAATTCAATGTAAAGCTGGTCAACCCTGCCAACAAAAGAAAATACGATATCATCGTAGTGGGAACTGGTCTGGCAGGTGCTTCTGCTGCCGCTTCCTTTGGCGAAATGGGATATAATGTAAAGGCATTTTGCTACCAGGATAGCCCGAGAAGGGCACACAGTATTGCTGCGCAGGGTGGTATTAATGCCGCCAAAAATTATCAGAATGACGGTGATAGTATATTTCGTTTATTTTACGATACCATCAAAGGTGGTGACTACCGGGCCCGGGAAGCGAATGTATATCGTTTAGCTGAAGTAAGTTCAAGCATTATCGACCAATGTGTGGCTCAGGGTGTTCCATTTGCAAGAGAGTATGGTGGATTGCTGGATAACAGATCCTTTGGTGGAGCCCAGGTATCCAGGACTTTTTATGCCAGAGGCCAGACTGGACAACAACTTCTGCTTGGCGCGTATTCCGCGCTTAGTCGGCAAGTTGCTGCTGGTAAAGTGACCATGCACCCCAGAACTGAAATGCTTGATGTCGTATTAATCGATGGCGAAGCAAAAGGTATTATCACAAGAAACCTGGTAACAGGTAAAATAGAATCACACTCCGCCCATGCAGTGGTACTTGCCACGGGAGGCTATGGAAACGTGTTTTTCCTTTCCACCAATGCTATGGGCTGTAACGCTACGGCTGCCTGGAGGGCCTACAAAAAAGGAGCTTTCTTTGCCAATCCATGTTACACTCAGATCCACCCGACCTGTATCCCTGTTCACGGCGATCAGCAATCCAAGCTGACCCTGATGTCAGAGTCGTTGAGGAATGATGGTAGGGTATGGGTACCAAAGGAAAAATCTGTTTCAGAAAAACTGCGCAAAGGTGAGATCAAACCAAAAGACGTAGCAGAGGAAGACAGGGACTACTATCTGGAAAGAATTTATCCTTCGTTTGGAAACCTCGTGCCTCGGGATGTGGCTTCCAGAAATGCGAAAAATGTTTGCGATGAAGGTCGTGGCGTAGGTGAAACAGGATTAGCGGTATTTCTTGATTTCAGGGATGCGATCGCACGGGATGGAAAAGATGTCATCGAAGCTAAATATGGGAACTTATTCCAGATGTATGAGAAGATCACGGCCGATGATCCTTACCAAACACCGATGATGATCTATCCGGCGGTTCACTATACCATGGGTGGTATCTGGGTTGACTATAATCTTCAAACGACTGTACCGGGGCTTTTTGCAGCCGGGGAATGCAATTTCTCTGATCACGGTGCTAACAGACTTGGAGCAAGTGCCTTGATGCAGGGTCTGGCCGATGGATATTTCGTGTTGCCTTATACTATTGGTAATTATCTGGCGAATATCAAGCCTGTAAAAATATCTACTGACCATGATGCCTTTGTTAAAGCAGAGAAAGAAGTCAAAGAGAGAATCGAAAAACTTCTTAGTCTTAATGGTACCAAGACGGTCGACCAATACCACAAGGAACTTGGAAAGATCATGTGGGACAAATGCGGTATGGCCAGGAACGAGAAAGGATTGAAGGAAGCCAAGGAAGAAATTAAAAAACTACGAGAAGAGTATTGGAAAAATGTTAAACTGATTGGTGCAAATGATGAGCTAAACATGACACTGGAAAAGGCTCTTCGCGTGGCAGATTTCCTTGAACTGGGAGAACTGATGGTGGACGATGCGCTGAACAGGAACGAGTCTTGTGGCGGTCATTTCCGTGAGGAATCGCAAACCGAAGAAGGAGAAGCCAAACGTGATGACGATAAATTTACTTACGTCGCTGCATGGGAGTACAAAGGGGAAGATGCCCAGGCAGAATTGCACAAAGAAATCCTCGAATTTGAAAATGTTAAACTGACTCAAAGAAGCTATAAATAATGGAAAAAGGTCATTCACATACACTTAAGATCTGGCGCCAAAAGGACGCCAACAGCAAAGGCGAATTAAAAACCTATAAAATTGAGAATGTCTCTCCAGGTAGTTCATTCCTTGAGATGCTTGACATTTTGAATGAGGAATTATTAGCGAAGGGTGAAGATCCGGTCCATTTTGACCATGATTGCCGTGAGGGCATTTGCGGGATGTGCAGTCTCTACATAAACGGCAGGCCACACGGACCCGATAGTTTGATCACTGCTTGTCAGCTTCATATGAGGAGTTTCAATGATGGGGATACCATCGTTATCGAACCTTGGCGTGCTAAGTCATTTCCTGTAATCAAAGACTTGGTAGTAGATCGAAGTTCATTTGACAGGATAATGCAGGCTGGTGGTTATGTCTCTGTCAGAACAGGATCAGTGCAGGATGCCAATGCTATTCCTGTTCCGAAACCTGATGCAGATTCAGCCATGGATGCCGCTGCTTGCATAGGATGTGGTGCGTGTGTGGCGGCCTGTAAAAATGCATCGGCCATGTTGTTTGTTGCTGCTAAGGTTTCTCAATTGGCATTATTGCCACAAGGTAAGGTGGAAAGAAAAGAGCGGGCATTGAATATGGTGAAGCAAATGGAAGAGGAGGGGTTCGGCTCATGCACCAATACAGGAGCATGTTCTGCTGAATGTCCTAAAGGAATTGACTTGTCGCATATCGCAAGGTTAAACAGGGAATATTTCTCAGCAGCTCTAACAGCAGAAAAATAGATTTTAGGTTTTTAATATAAAACCGCAGGAATAAATTTATGGCTGCCAACTAAAGGCAGCCATTTTCTTTATGAACGAATTAGAAAAAATCCTTATAACCTGTGCTCCCGGCTTAAGTGAACAATTGAGCAATGAATTGAAAATTCATGGTTTTGAAGTCATTGATGTTAAAAATAAGTCTGTTGAGACGAAAGGAACTATTGTCGATTGCTACAAGCTTAACTACGTATTAAGGACAGCCAATCGGGTATTATTCAAATTGTTTCAGACGGGTGCGACTCATCCCGATCACCTATATAAAAAAGCTAAAGCCTATCCCTGGGAAGATATTTTGTATAAAGGGTCCTATATAAGTATCGATTCGTTCGTCAGAAATAATTTTATCAAAGACACGCGTTTTGCCAATCTTCGGCTGAAAGATGCCATTGCCGACCGGTTTATGGAATTATACCGCCAGCGACCGGACAGCGGGCCAAAGAAAGACGATATTGTTCTTTTTTTGTATTGGATGGAAAAGGAAGCCGAGATTTACCTCGATACTTCGGGAGAAACCCTGTCAAAACACGGATACAGGAAAACCAGCACAGGTGCGCCGATGCAGGAGAATCTTGCCGCAGCTCTCGTTAATTCCACCGGATGGGATCGGGGTTCACATTTCATTAACCCCATGTGTGGTAGCGGGACGCTAGCCATCGAAGCAGCGATGATGGCGATCAATAAGTATCCCGGCGAGGTCCCCAGAAGCTATTGTTTTCAAAAAACAAGTTCGTACAACCGGAACCAGTTTGAAACGATTAAATCGAAGTTTCGATCGAGTTCAAATGACCGGCTGGGATTTAAGATCATTGCTACAGATATTAATCGAAGAGCGGTGGAGGCGGCGAAAGAAAATGCAAAGAAGGCGCGGGTAGATCATTTAATTGATTTTCGGGTCTGTGATTTTCGCCAGACATTCATTCCTGACGGCCCGGGTATAATAATAGTAAACCCTGAATACGGCGAACGCCTGGGAACAGAAAAAGACCTGGAATTGCACTACAAGGAAATCGGTGATTTTTTTAAACAAAAAGGGGGAGGTAAAAAAGGCTTTATTTTTACAGGAAATCTGGAAGCAGCCAAACATGTTGGCCTTCGTACGTCTAGCCGTAAAATATTCTTTAATGGTAAGATAGAATGTCGGCTGCTGGAATATGATCTGTTTTAATTCGGTTAAAGATAGATTGTTCGCGAAATGCCATCCAAAGTGTTTTTTGTTTTATACTTCTTCGGTTAGAATCATTTCGTTTTGAATGCATGCAAGTGATCCTGTGGAAATCACCAGTAGAATGTGTCTGAGATGTGCTGGAGAAGCAACACTGTATGAAGGAGATCGGGACGGAGAGGGAAATATTATAACAAAAGATGATTTGGAGTGGGCTTATGCATTTCAATTGGATTAAAATCAAACTGGACACTCAACAAAAAAAAACGAGGGGCGTGAAGCCCCTCGTTTAGTTTGGTTATTTTCTTTTTAGCTGACCGTTAGATCTGGCTTTGTACTGCGCCACTTTTTCTACCGGTACTTCCACCAGTTCTTTTTTTCTCAAGATATACACAGATTTGTACTTCAAGGGGTCATTGCGATAGTCCCTCAATTCATTTTGTGTATGGTGGTCGATAAATCCCAACAACGGTTGGTCTACAAAATAAAACTTTTCAAGAGCTGTCTTGATTTTTTCATCCCATATAGGATAGTATAGATCAAAATCGCTTGGCTTAACTTCCTTCCGGCAGTGGCTTTCTCCACAAATGAGTGGAATCGGTTTTTCAAGATTGAAAATACCATATTCATCTGTTATTTGCTCATTTGGGAAGATATCCCTGATCGCAATTTCGAAACCGTAACCGGTGGAAATGGTATTGCAGTTGCAACAGTGGTTTACATACTTTGCAAAATCCCAGCTGATTATTCTGTACCCGCGTTCGTCGATGTAGGAATATTTTTCAATCTGATCCTGCATGTCGAGGGAATGTTTACTAAAATCTTCTGGTGAAACTTCAATTTCGAGGCTATCCTTTACATAGACAATTGTACCTTCAGGTATAAAGGCAGTGGCAAACACTCCGTAACCCACCTGTGGATTGATAAACCGGAGTTCAGTGTTCGGATGTATCATTTCTAGCTATAAAAACATACTAATAGATAGTTGTTTAACCGCACAATTTAACTTTAAAAGTGAAATTATGTTGTACAATAAACAGGAATTTATTACCAGAATGTTACTTGTTTTTTAACGACTTTTTATAGTCGGAAATAATGCCTTCAGCGATCCAGTTTGCCAGGGCTTGTCGATTGTCATTTACCACAAATCTACGTTGGTCGCGGTTGTTTTTGATGTTGCCCAACTCGATATAAACCATCGCTGGCAGGGTGTTTTTCACCACGTATAAATTACTCCTGGAGCTGACGGTGCCATGGTAGCTTCGGTTCGGCTGATGCCTGGCATATTTCTTTTTGATAACCTGGTGAATTTCTTCGGCCAGGCGGGCACCGTTTTCACTTCGATGGTGGTGGTAAAAAAACACATCGATGTTTTCCCCTTCAGACCGGCTGTCAATATGGATAACAATGAGGCGCTGGTATTTGGCAACATTTTTTTGATAAAGGGTGTTGATACTTTCGGTCCTTTGCTTTAGGCGCGCACGTTGATTGATGGGCATCTCCAGGCCGGGATAGGTTTTCTCGTTTTTGTCAATTTTTAATATCATTTCGTCCCGTATGCCATCATCCTCGTCAGTTACGATCATGATCACTTCGGCGCCATGTTCGATCAGGTTTTTTGCCAATCTTAATGTGATATCGTAAGAATATTCGTCTTCGCTGATGGTGTGGTTTTGAAAATACCCAAGCGCTCCGGGGTCGGGACCCCCGTGACCGGAAACGAGGTAATAGACAGCGCCACGAAGCTCCGTGTCTTTCAAGGCTAAATTTTGATACTTTTCCCCAAAATAAATTTGGTAGGGGTTTAAAACCAGGGCAGGATTTTCTGGCTTAGGCTCAACTATTTCATCGGGTAAAAGATAGGTGGTGCCTGCCAGAAGACTGCTGTCGGCCCTGATTTTTGACCGGTTAATGGCGATAAAGTGGGCCAGGTATTTTGATGGCTCCATTTCATTGCGTTCCAGGATGCTGTAAATGCCCTCTCCATATTGGGCCACGACAATACGATCATCGATAAGTTGTCCCAGACCGGAAAATGGCAATAGATTAGAGAAAAGAAGGATAGATATAATTGTCCTCATTTTGAAGGGTATAAAACTGTATAACCCAAAAAACACCATTGATAATGTGTTGAATGACGAAAACTCCTTAAAACAGATGATTTATTCAAACAATAATTCGATATCATCTTTTGAGAGGTCTTTAATAAAGCTTTCTTCTGTGATAATTAGATCTGTGGCGAGCTGTTTTTTGTGTTGTTGGAGCGCCAGTATTTTTTCTTCCACAGAGTTTTTAGTGATAAACTTATAAGTAAACACGGTGTTCTTCTGTCCAATCCGATGAGCCCGGTCCACGGCTTGTGCTTCAATGGCCGGATTCCACCAGGGGTCAAGCAAAAACACATATTCAGCTTTGGTTAGGTTAAGGCCAAGTCCTCCCGCTTTCAATGAAATAAGGAATAGCTTGATCTTTTCATCGTTTTGAAATTTTTCAACTTCACCCATTCTGTCCTTGGTAGAGCCATCGAGGTAGGCAAAGTCAATTTTATTGGATTTCAGGTAATCTGAAAATATCTGAAGGTGTTTCACAAATTGGCTGAACACCAATATTTTATGGTTTTCACTCAGGGCACTCTGGATCATATAAGTGACGTCTTCCATTTTTCCGGAGTCCCCGCCATATTCAGGATCTACCATCCTGGGGTGGTTGGCTATTTGTCGCAATTTCGTGAGCCCCTGCAGCAGCATCATTTGGGACTTGCCCATTCCGTGCGTTTCTATTTGCTCCAGGATCACATTTCGGTATTGCGATTTTACTTCTTCATAATACTCCTCCTGCATAGTCGTCATCGTACAGTACTTGATGTTTTCCACCTTATCTGGGAGTTCGGTGGCTACCTGCGACTTATGTCTTCTCAATATGAATGGTTTAATGATATTGTGAAGTTTTTGTGTTTTTTGTGAGTCTTTTTTCTTTTCTATCGGGAGGAGGAATTCATTTTTGAAAAAAGTGCTGCCACCCAGTAGACCCGGATTAATAAAGGAAATTTGTGCCCAAAGGTCCATCGTGCTGTTTTCTAGCGGTGTACCGGTCAAAATCAGTTTATGTTTCGAGTTTAATTCCCTTACAGATTTGCTGATAATCGAGTTTGGGTTTTTGATCGCCTGGCTTTCATCAAGAATGACGTAGTTAAAATAGAACTGCTTGAGGATGTCGATGTCCAGTCTGGTGATGCCGTAGCTGGTGAGGATTAGGTCTTTGCCTGCGAAGCTAGTTATATCCTTCACCCGGTTGGTGCCCGTGTAGCAAAATATATTGAGTTTAGGGGTAAACTTCCGAGCCTCCATTTCCCAGTTATAGAT
Organism: Cyclobacteriaceae bacterium; assembly: GCA_050305935.1. Lineage (GTDB taxonomy): Bacteria > Bacteroidota > Bacteroidia > Cytophagales > Cyclobacteriaceae > CAJXNP01. Next base: position 40,513 of record JBNLGG010000001.1, read on the forward strand.
CAGCGAAGTGGGCATAATAAGCAAGGACGGTACGGTTTCCCCTGATTCCTTTAGGGACTGCATGAGCGCCAGGGTCTGAACCGTTTTACCAAGCCCCATATCGTCTGCCAGGCAACCACCAAACCTGTATTGGTTTAAGAATTTTAGCCAGTTGTATCCCGCCTTTTGATAGGGTCTGAGTTCGCCTTTAAAATGGCTCGGTGACGGGGCATCTTCAATTTCCTGAAAGTTTCTAAGCTTCTGGAGTTTTCGGTCAATGGTTACTTTGGCCAGGTTGCCACTTTCCAGCTCCTGGACTAGCGCCAGGTGGTGTTTTTTTAGCGTAATGGATTTTTCGTTTTCCCTGCTTTCACCGCTGAAAGCAAATAACTCGGAGTATTCTTTCACCCAGCTTTCCGGAATGACTCCGATTTCGCCGTTTGGAAGAATGAATTCATTCTTCTTTTTGAGGACGAGTTTTCGTAGTTCGACAAATGGAATCTCAAATTCCCCGAATTTGATGACCGCGAATATATCGAACCAGTCAATATTTTCACGAACTTCAATAGATATGGAGCTGGAGCCAAGGAAGTATCTTTTTTCATTGGTGTTTTTTTGTTTGATTAGAAATCCTGCCTGCTCCAGCGTCGATTTGTTATTGGCCAGCCATTCGAAGGCGCCCATTTTTTTTATGGTACATTTGGCGTTTTTTAAGTCAAGGCCGAGTTCTTGTAGCAGCTCGATGATATTTTCTTCTTCGCGAAGGTTTCTCCTGATCCGGTAAAAGGTGTAATCGCCATTGGCTTTTTCCATTGATACACTCACTCCATTTGAGTGGCCAGGGGTGAAATTGTATTTCCCATAATTAAATGTGAGCTCAAAAAGGATTTTTGAATCGCCTTCCAGCATGTCGGCCTGGCCATTTCCATTTTGGTCAAATAATGTGAGGGGTGCATTTTCAGCCAATTCTGAAAAACTGAGGCAGGGAATAGGTGAAAAGTTTTCGGTCTCAATGGTGAATCCTTTGGCATATACATCAAATGATGCAATGAGCGGCGCCACAAATTTTTTATAATAAGTCTCCTCAACATTTTTTGGGATTACAATAAATTTTTTCTTGATGAAGGGCACAAGCTTATTGCCATCGACATCTTTTTTAAAATGATATATCTTATCACCCACCACCAGCCAGGCAGGTGATTTACAGATGATGTAGGAACCATTTCCGTTAAACTCTACCTTTTCATTGCCATATTTAATGGTAGGAAAATAATGGGTATTGTCTTCGTTTTTTCGAAAATGAAAGAGGACACTTGCCTTTTCAGTAAGGACTTCCAGTTTTTTCCAGGTTGGTTCGCCATCCCTCCCCATTTCAAAGACCATTTTTCCAAAAAGTAAAGGTAAAATCTTGGACCTCCGTCTTTCAAGATATTTATGAATCTCTGAGATCAGCAGTTCATCTTTTTTCTCAGAGTTAAATACCTTGTCAAAAAATATCCTGGGCTTGACTCGCTGCTTGGTGAAATGTCGTATTACAGTCTCCTGCTGCATGGAGTCCATCAATTTGATCAATTCATAATCCGCCTCGTCCAGGCCATGCGCAAATTCACGGGCATTTTGAGATGAAATGTTTTGATGCTGTAGGGTTAGCTTGCCTTTCTCGTCCAGCCGCACAACGAATGATTCTAACAAATACCCGAGATATTCATGCTGAAAGAGAGAGTAGACTATCTGAAACGGATCGGATGATGATACTTTCATTTTTTGTAGAAATCAACCCGTAAATTATATAAATCGCTTAAATATTTGACAGGAATTTCATAAAAATTCAAAATAGAAATGAGAGTTGTCATAAATTCCGCATTTGGTGTTCGTTTTTATGCCAGTTGTGAATGAAAGTGAACAGTCAGCAAAAGTGAATGTGGCTCCCTGATATCGCAGGACCAATTTTGAAAGTGGGTATATTAATTGCGGATTAGATTGTGTGCAAATTTGGATAATAAGCAATCTTCGATTTATAAAGGCTTTCTTGCCGCTGAATACGCTAAAGGTGATTTCAAATACTCTTGGAATTATTTTTTTTACCTACTACTGGATAATTAAAATAAACAATACTTCTGATTTTACTTCAGCTCCGGGTGTTTATAATATTTCCATTTTGTTACTGATCGTGGTCATTACCTGCCTGTGTTATGGGGTAATCCAGCGCCAGGCCATTTCACTTAGGATGAAAGAAATATTCGTTTGGAAATGGTTTGGGATCAAAAGGAGAAAACTTTTTTGGCTTTTTTTAACCGAACATCTGCTGATACTTGCATGCTCCACTGTAATCTCGATCGCGCTGTTTGACGGATTTTTAAATTTGTTTACCACTGCTGGTAACGCCATAAAATACCATTCACTACAGATTTTCACCCCCATTTCTATCATTGTCTTTATGCTTTCCGTGAGTACCCTTTCACAAATATTTATTTTACTAAGAATGAATAAACAAGAGGTTTTTAATAAATTATCAGCATAGAACCATCAACAATTGATTTTTACGCTTCATGTATTAATGTTTATTTATAGTGAAAGGTACTTACATCAAAGGGTTAACACTCCTCACTCTTCTTTTGTTTTTTGGGTTTTCCTCAAAATGTCAGGTCTTCGGTTTTAGACTAAAGGAGAATTTAAAAAAAAGTTCTATCCCATTCGAATTGTACAATAACCTCGTTTTGGTACCGGTGGTATTGAATGGAAAAATACCCTTAAAGTTTATATTGGATTCTGGTGTTAGCTCATCTATCCTCTTTAATAAAGATATTACAGACCTTTTGGGGGTCGAGTACACCCGGAAAATTACAGTTTATGGTGTGGGTGAGGAAAATGTTGTTCAGGCATTCGTTGCTTCGGATGTTCGCCTGGATCTTCCTGGTGTTGATGGGTATCGTCAATCAATACTTGCACTTGAGGAAGACTATTTGGAACTAAAAAACCAATTAGGTGTTGAAGTCCATGGCATCATCGGATATGATATTTTCAGCAAGTTTGTGGTAGAGATAGATTACATGGAAAAAAGGCTGGTGTTACACGATCCTGCCTACTTTAAACCTCGCAGGAGATGGGAGGAATTAGATATGAGTATCTTTTTGACTAAGCCTTTTATCAAGATACCTTATTCCATAGATGGAAAAGAAGAATTAACCGGGAATTTTATCATTGACACCGGGGCAAGTCATGCGCTATTGATACATGAAGCATCCGATGAGAGAATATTTGTGCCTGAGAAAAGGCTGAGTGCAATTTTGGGGAAGGGATTGACCGGGATAATAAGGGGAAATTTAGCTAGAATAAAAAGCGCGGAGTTAGGGAGCGTTAAGTTTGAGGATATTGTCGTTTCCTTTCCTGATGAAGAGTCCTATTCCGATTCTCTAATCTATATTCAGAAAAATGGAACAATTGGTGGTGAAACATTGTCCCGGTTTAGGGTTGTTTTCGATTATATGAATGAGAAGCTTTATCTGAGGAAGACCTCTTCAACAAACGATGATTTTGAATACAATATGAGTGGTCTGGAAATAGAGGCTTTTGAACCCTCCTTTAGTAACATAAGAGTGACGAGTGTTAGAAAAAATTCTCCTGCGGATAGCGTTGATATTAGGGTAAATGATCAAATATTGGTAGTAAATGGCCTGGCAGGAGAAAACCTAAAGTTATCGACTATTTATCAATTATTTAATACCCGCCCCGGGAAGATAATAAGGATGTCGATAAAGAGAGGGGATCAAAAGTTAAAGAAGAAGCTAATTCTTCGAAAAGAGATTTAGCAATATTTGGAGATAAGCATTCCTAATAAAAATTCCTTTTTACTACCTTTGCCTTTCTTTTTAAAATTAGCATGAAGAACATTCGGAATTTTTGCATTATCGCGCACATTGATCATGGCAAGAGTACACTGGCTGACAGATTATTGGAGGCAACGCAGACAGTTACGGGAAGGGAAATGCAAAACCAGTTACTCGATGACATGGACCTGGAAAGGGAGCGTGGAATTACCATTAAAAGCCATGCTATCCAAATGAATTATAAACATGAGGGTGAGGAATATATTTTAAACCTGATCGACACTCCCGGTCATGTGGACTTTTCGTATGAAGTGTCACGGTCTATAGCAGCCTGCGAAGGGGCGTTGTTGATCGTGGATGCTTCTCAGGGGATAGAGGCACAGACCATATCCAACCTTTATTTAGCCCTGGAGCACGATTTAAAGATAATTCCGGTATTGAATAAAATTGACCTTCCCGGAGCTGAACCAGAAGTGGTTAAAGACCAGGTAATGGACCTGATCGGTTGCGACGACGAAGAAGTGATTTACGCCAGCGGCAAGGAAGGGATCGGAATAGACGAAATTTTAAAGGCGATCGTCGAGCGTGTGGACCCCCCGAAAGGAAACCCGGAAGGCGAATTGCAGGCAATGATTTTCGATTCGGAATTTAATTCATACCGCGGGATAGAAGTAATCTTCAGGATCTTTAATGGTACAATAAAGAAGGGGGAGAAGGTAAAATTTGTTAATACCGGGAAAACCTACTATGCAGATGAAATTGGTGTGTTGAAACTGCAAAATACTCCAAAGGAATCCTTGTCAGCAGGCAATGTAGGTTACCTGATTTCAGGTATAAAAGTAGCCAGCGAGGTAAAAGTGGGGGATACGATCACACATTCTGAAAGGCCTTGCCAAAAAGCAATTAAGGGTTTCGAAGACGTTAAGCCAATGGTGTTCGCCGGGATATATCCGGTGGAGACCAGCGAGTTTGAGGAACTACGAGCTTCCATGGAAAAATTGCAGTTGAACGACGCCTCGCTTGTGTGGGAGCCTGAAACTTCGGCTGCCTTGGGTTTCGGTTTTCGATGTGGCTTTTTAGGGATGCTTCATATGGAGATCGTCCAGGAAAGGCTAGAGCGGGAGTTTGACATGACGGTCATTACTACGGTACCATCTGTGGAGTTCAGGGCGGTGAAAACCGACGGGACATTCAAAAGGGTAAATGCTCCTTCTGAAATGCCGGAGCCAAATACCATTTCACACATTGAAGAACCATTTATCAAAGCACAAATAATAACAAAAAGTGATTTTATAGGCCCTGTCATCTCTTTGTGTATGGATAAAAGGGGTATCATTATAAACCAAACCTACCTGACGACTGACCGGGTGGAATTGATTTTTGAGTTGCCACTTTCAGAGATAGTTTTTGACTTTTTTGATAAATTGAAAACGATCTCCAAAGGATATGCTTCATTGGACTATGAATTAATTGGCTACAGACAATCCAACATGTCAAAACTGGACATCATGTTGAATGGGGAAAGAGTGGATGCTTTGTCAGCGATAGTGCATAGGGACAAAGCATATGATTGGGGAAAGAAATTGTGTGAAAAACTGCGTTCTTTGCTTCCAAGGCAAATGTTTGAGATTGCAATTCAGGCCTCCATTGGAACCAAGATTATTGCACGGGAAACGATTAAAGCCTTGCGTAAGAATGTGATTGCCAAATGTTATGGAGGTGATATCACACGAAAACGAAAACTACTTGAAAAACAGAAAAAAGGTAAGAAACGCATGCGGAACGTGGGGAACGTCGAAATTCCACAGGAAGCATTTATGGCGGTACTAAAACTAGACTAACACGTTATGGCAGAGATAATAGATGGCAAAGCAACATCATTAAAAATACAGGACGAATTAGCTGAAGAAGTTAGAATAATCAAAAGTAAAGGTGGCAAAGTTCCACACTTGGCTGCCGTATTGGTAGGGGATGATGGAGCTAGTGTTACCTATGTAAATGCCAAGGTAAAAGCCTGCGAACGAATAGGCTTCGATTCTACGCTTGTACATCTTCCAGGATCAACATCGGAAGCTGAACTTCTTAAAAAGGTGGACGAGTTAAATAATGATCCGGAAATAGACGGGTTTATCGTTCAGGTGCCGCTGCCATCCCACATCAACGAGCAAAAAGTGGTGGATGCTATCGACCCTAAAAAAGATGTTGATGGTTTTCATCCAATCAATATGGGCAAGATGGTCCTTGGCTTGCCTGGTATGGTACCCGCGACCCCCAAAGGTGTTATGCTTTTGCTGGAAAAGAACGGGATTGACACCGAAGGGAAGCATGTAGTAGTAATGGGTAGAAGCCATACGGTAGGAACTCCCATAAGTGTTTTACTGTCAAGAAAGGCAAAACCAGGAAATAGTACTGTCACACAGGTTCATAGTCGAACAAAAGATATTCCTTCAATTACTCGTCAGGCGGATATACTTGTTGTCGCAATCGGTCAGCCAGAGTTTGTTACTGGCGACATGGTAAAGAAAGGTGCAGTAGTGATCGACGTCGGAATTCATCGCGTAGAAGATCCCAGTAAAAAAAGCGGATTTAAATTAAAGGGCGACGTCAAATATGACGAGGTATCAGAAATTGCTTCCAAAATCACTCCGGTGCCAGGAGGAGTGGGGCCAATGACCATTGCCGCGCTATTATATAATACATTGTTGGCCACAAAATCTTAATTGTAGTATGGAAAGGGAAGGAAAACTTCCGTTAATGGAATCTTTCTACAGTATTCAGGGAGAGGGGTTTCATCAAGGGAGGGCGGCCTATTTCATAAGATTGGCTGGATGTGATGTTGGGTGTGTGTGGTGCGATGTCAAGGATTCATGGGCTACTGAAGACTACCCCTGGCTTGAAGCAATGGAATTAGCCGATCTTTCTACTCCTTATAATAGTGAAATCGTAATCGTAACAGGTGGAGAGCCACTCATGTATGACTTGGATGCCTTGACCAGTGCAATTAAAAGATCAGGCAAACACCCTCACCTCGAAACTTCCGGAGCATATCCCTTATCAGGCAATTGGGACTGGATTTGTTTTTCACCTAAAAAGTTCAAAGCGCCTCACGATGAATTTTTTGAAAAAGCACATGAGTTAAAGGTCGTGATTTACCATCGATCAGATTTAGAGTGGGCAACGGAATTGGGTAAAAAAATGCATAAAGGCGCTCGCCTATTTTTACAACCGGAGTGGTCAAAATCAGACGAAGTAATGCCACTTGTCATTGAGTTTATCAAACAACATCCCCATTGGGAAATATCGCTACAGATTCATAAGTTTATGAATATTCCTTAACGATGCGGTATTTATTTGTAATTGCGTTTTCTTTTCTACTATCAAGTGCCTTTTGTCAGGTAAACTATTCGACCAAAAATAAAAAGGCGATACAGTACTACGAAGATGCAGGCGTATACATTCATCAAAGGAATTATACCAAAGCAATTAATACACTGTATCTGGCCTTGCAAAAGGATCAGGATTTTATAGAAGCGCATAATAAGCTTGCATTTTGCTTCGAATTGCTGAAAGATAAGGAAAAACAGCAGATACACCTGGAAGAAGTTGTGCGGTTGGACACCAATGGTGAATATCCAAATTCAAAATATTTATTGGCTAATGTGTATTACCATCAGGGTGAGTATCTGCAAGCCAAAAATCTCCTTACCAATTATTTAAAAGGAGATAAGGTGGATGAACGCATCCGAAAAGAATCACAACAATTATTAATAAACATTGATTTTGCCATTGAACACATAAAAACACCGGTTGATTTTAATCCTCGACAGATGCCTGCGGAAGTTAATGCGTTACCGCTGCAATATTTCCCTGTTTTGACAGCAGACCAGCAAACTATTTTTTTCACAGGCAGGAGAGGTGCTACCTTTTATGATGATGAAGATCTATACGTTTGCCAAAAAGGAGAGGATGGACGATGGTCCTTACCCATACCTATTTCGCAAAATATCAATTCTCAATTCAATGAAGGCACCTGTACAATTTCGGCGGATGGCCAGATATTGATCTTTACCACCTGCGAAGGCAGAAAAAGTTATGGTGGTTGCGATTTATACATCACCTATCGTCTGGGTGACGAATGGACACCCCCCATAAACCTGGGGCCTGCCATTAATTCAAGATCATGGGAATCACAACCAAGTTTATCTGCCGATGGTCGTAAGCTGTACTTTGTATCAGACAGGGCCGGAGGGTCTGGTAAACGGGATATTTGGGTGTCCGAGAAAGATATTAATGGAGATTGGCTGGAGGCTAGAAACCTGGGGCCTACGATTAATACGGCAGGTGATGAGGTTTCACCATATATCCATGTGAATGGCATTTCTTTGTTTTTTGCTTCTAATAATTTACCAGGCTTTGGGGGTTACGACATTTATAAGAGTGAAATGACTTCCAGCGGATGGTCAGAACCGGAGAATATAGGTTTTCCAATTAATGATCACAATGACCAGGTTTCGCTATTCCTGTCCGTGGATGGGACGAATGCTTATTATTCGTTTGAGCAAAAGCAAAACGGCCGACCGAATCGAAGTTTATTGTATACTTTTGAATATCCGGAAAGCCAGCGGATCTCCCGCAAAAGTAATTATATCACCGGAAAAGTGTTTGATATCCAAAATAACCAACCGCTGCAAGCCTCCATCGAACTAATCGACCTTAGATCAGATGAAGTAGTATCAGTTTTTACATCGAATAAACAATCCGGCGAGTATTTTTCAATTTTGACCGAGGGTTCTGAATATGCGCTTTATGTGGAAAAAGAGGGGTATCTGTTTGAAAGCAGGACATTTAAATTTGACAATGGTATTGAGCAGGAGCCTATTTCGGAAGATTTTTATTTAAAGCCGATAAAAGCAGGTGAGCAAACACAGCTTAACAACATTTACTTTGATACTGACAGCTATGTCTTAAGAGAGGAGTCCAGCACAGAAATCAAAAAAATAAGCTCATTTTTAGCTGACAATCCCAATGTCAGGATTGAAATATCGGGCCACACAGATGACGTTGGCTCGGATGCCTATAATATGGAATTGTCTGAAAAACGTGCCAAAGCGGTGTATGTCGCATTGGTTGACAATGGTATCGACAAAGACCGGTTAATTTATAGGGGCTATGGCAAGACCAGGCCATTGGTTAAAAATCAGAATGAAGCCTCCCGCCAAAGGAACAGAAGAATTGAGTTTTCTATCATCAATTAAGCCAATCCAGCAACAATCATTTATTAGGAAGGTTATAACCGAAAAAAATGTCTTTTTCAGAAGGTTAAATCTTCAAATAGACCTATAAAATATTAAAATAACCACATTATGGAATCAAAGGAATTTGCTTGCTAGCGAAATTACGCTGATTTTTCGCTAAATGAAACAGGTAGCATTTCTTATGAATTATTAGCAAACGTTTAATAAATTTTATTATTGGCAATAAAAATGATCGAAAAGAGTAGATATTTTTGAATATTTTAAAAATGTATGCTCTCCGATAAAAGGATTAAAAAAAGAAAATCATTATTTTATTTATATTAATTTTCTCCTACTTTTGGTACATGTTTAATTATAACCTTTAACTTGTTTAATATGAAGAGGATTCTACTATTATGTTTTGTCCTCCTGACAGGGGTCTCTGCGGAGATTTATGCACAGGGCAGGACAGTGACAGGGAAAGTTACTTCAGAAGAGGATGGAAGCGCCATACCTGGAGTTAACGTAGTACTTGCTGGGACAAGTACGGGAACCGTTACGGATGTTAACGGTGCGTACAATATTAGCGTACCCGAAGAGGGTGGCGTGCTCCAGTTCTCCTTTATCGGATTGATTTCCGAGGAGGTTGAAATTGGCAATCGTAGTGTTATTGACATTACCATGAAGTCAGATGTTAGGCAATTGTCGGAAATTGTCGTTACCGGTTTTGGTATTGAAAGGGCCGCCAATGAGGTCACTTATCAAACCGAAAAAGTAAATTCTGAAGAACTTATGCAGGGCCAGCAACAAGTGGTCGCGGCGGGTTTAGCTGGGAAAGTGGCTGGTTTGCAAATAAACGTTCAGGATAATGGAGTTAACCCGCAGACTCAAATTCTTCTTAGAGGTTTAAGATCAATATCTCAAAATAACTCTGCATTAATTGTTATTGATGGATCGATTGCTTCTAATGGAGCATTCAGCCAATTAAATGCAAATGATATCGAAAGTATTGACGTGTTAAAAGGAGCAAATGCAGCAGCTATTTATGGCTCTCAGGCAGCTAATGGTGCGTTAATAGTAACTACTAAACAGGGAGAGAGAAACCAGCGTTTTACTGTAGGTTATAATACCTCATATACACTGGATAAAGTGTCTTATTTACCTGAGTTTCAAACAGAACATGGCATCGGTTGGGATGGTCACTATGATAGAATTGAAAATACTAACTGGGGACCTAGATTTGATGGTGTTCTGAGACCAATTGGTCCAAGTTTTCCTGATGGTTATGTGTTGGAGGATCAGGTTGTACCATATGCGCCGATTAAAGATAATTTAAAGGACTTTTATGAAACAGGAACTACCTTTCAAAACACATTTTATCTGTCAGGCGGGGACGAAACAGGGTCTTTTTATATGTCATATGGTAGGGTAGATACTAAAGGGATTGTCCCTTTAGATGAGTACCAAAGAAATACCTTCAGGTTAAATGCAAATAAGACACTTGGAAAATTGACATTAGGAATTAATTCGTCCTATGTGAATGATGACCAAAATATCGTTGGTCAAAGCATTGGCGATCAGGATAGAACATTATACTGGTTTGTACTTAATGCCGCCACAAATATTCCGGTATCCAAATACAAAGATTGGGATAACCCTGAAAGCTATGCTTATGCTGATAATTATTACAATGCATATTATCAAAATCCCTATTGGGCAGTAAATACAAATAGGGACAATGATAATACGAACAGATTAGTTGGAAACATAAATGCGAAATATGAAATAACTGATAAAATAAATTTATCAGGTAGAATAGGAATTGACAGAAGAGCTGGTCAGGGTAAAGAATGGAGGGATGCTCAGGAATACGATCCTGATTTACAACCTGCAGCAGGTGCAGTGTCATCTTATTTAATTGATTCAGAATTTCAAACAACGGAAGCTAATGGTCAGGTTCTTTTGTCTGGTAATTTTAAGCTGAACAATATGTTCACATTAAAACCAATCATTGGTACAGCTTTTCTTTCCAGAGATTTTAGAACAAGTACTATGAGAGCGAATAATCTTAGCGTACCAGGATTTTATGATATTTCTAATGGTACAGGAAGTTTAGATGCCGTAGTTGATCAACAACAAAAGAGGACATTTGGGGTATTTGCAGATCTTACTTTTGGGTACAGAGATTGGGCTTATTTAAATTTAACTGGTCGTCAGGATTATACATCAACTTTGCCAAAGGATGATAATGGATATTTTTATCCGTCTGCAAGTGTAGGAGTTGTATTATCAGAAGCTATACCAGCAATTACAGCCTCTACAAACGGGATAGTCTCATTTTTAAAAGTGACTTTTAGTAATTCAACGGTATATAATGATCCGCCAGTGTATGCAATCAATGAAAGGTTTTTAAAACCAGAAACCCGCGTAGCTCGTTTGGGTGAAGATGTTGGAAAATATGCTTTTCCATATAAAGATATAAATGGATTCTCTATTAGTACAACAACTGTTGATCCGAATTTGAAAAAAGAAAAACTAAATACTTGGGAATTTGGCGCAAATGCAGCATTTCTTGATGATCGATTTTTTGCTGATTTTTCATATTTCAAAACAATTACTTCAAATTTAATAACCTATACTACTCCTTCTTATGCATCATCTGCATTAAGTTATTTAACTAACATCGGTGAATTGAAAGGTTCGGGTTACGAAATCACACTTGGAGGTTCGATTATTCGATCAGGAGATTTTGATTGGACATTCAATGTGAATTACACTTCTGCTGAAACGGTTGTACAAGAAATAAAAGATGATATTAAGGAAGTGGCAATTGATAATTACTCAGCATACGGAACCTTTGCAATAGTGGGGAAAGAATTTCCGCAAATAAAAGCTCAATCTTATCTGAGAGACCCACAAGGTAGGGTAGTTATTAATCCTGAAAATGGGAACCCAATGTCAGGTGATGTGAAAGCTTTTGGTAAAACTACTCCAGAGTATATTATTGGCGCTAGTAGCAAGGTTGGTTATAAAGGTATTTCTATTTCGGCAACGATTGACTATCGAGCTGGTCATGTTTGGTATTCTCAGGGGAATGATAACATGGAATTTACCGGAAGATCAATGGAAAGTGTTTCTGCGGATAGAAAAAATTTCGTTTTCCCAAACTCATCTTATAAAGATGGTGATGGTAACTATGTTGCAAACACGAATATTCCTGTTTCCGGTGGTGTAATGGGATTCTGGCAAAACGTTTATAACGAAATCAATGAAAATTATGTGCAAGACGCAAGTTCATTCAAATTAAGGGAAGTAGCATTAAATTACACTTTACCTAAAAGTATTTTGAGTAAAACAAATGGAGTGATCAATAAACTAACAATAGGGTTTATCGGGAGAAATTTATTGATGTTAACGCCAGATTCTAATACTTGGGGAGATCCTGATTTCAGAAATACTCATCGAGTTAATGATGATGCAAATGGAATTGGAATAGGCGGTTATTTTCAAGGACCACCTACAAGATCTTATGGATTTAATTTGAATATCGAATTTTAAAAAGAGCTAAAATGAAAAAGTACATATTTATATATCTTTTCATCGCACCATTTTTTTTCGGGTGTGAAGATTGGTTGGATGTCAATAAGGATCCAAATAATTTAACAAGCCTGACTCCTGATTTAATGCTACCGGTTGCTCAGAATTATACAGCCAGGTGGTATAATTCTGATCGATTTGTGCAGCATTTAGGAAACATGATCATGTATAACTGGAGTGAATCCGGGGGATATTCATGGTATAATGATGAATTTTTATATTTGGTGAACTCAACATTTTATAATGAGATTTTTGAAATAGGGTATTATCGGGCACTAAAGGATTATCAACAAATGGATATACTTGATCCTGAGGTTTATCCTGCTTATGTTGGAATTGCTAAAATTATGAAAGCATATCACTTTCAAATTTTGGTTGACTTTTATGGTGATATACCATATTCTGATGCATTAAAAAGAAGTGAAGTTCCTAATCCAACATATGACGATGCAGAATCGATTTATGATGATTTATTAGTGCAATTAACAGGGGCAATTGCCTTATTGGAAGCAGCTGAAGATAGTGATTTAAGTATAGACCCTGTGTTCGATTCGAATCCAAATCCTTCTGCTAATACTAGTGACGATAGAGTTTTCCATGGAGATTTAACAAAGTGGAAACAATTTGCAAATACGATTAAGCTTAGAATTCTTACAAGGGTTTCAGATGTTAAAAGCACACAATTTATTTCTGATGCTTTAGCTGTTATTTCTGCAGAAGGTTCTGGATATATAACTGATGATGTAGAGATCAATCTTGGTTATGTTAAAGAAACTAATAAGCAAAATCCATATTGGGAATATTTCGGTGCAAATGCAAACGGAGTGGTTACATTGACTAGTAAGGCTACATGTGCTTCAGATTTTATATTAGATTATCTACAGGATAGAGGAGATACAAGAATAGATTTTATTTTTGAAAAACCCGCTACAGGCCATTTAGGTGTTCCTCAAGGAATAACAGCTGATCCTGTTATTTATCATTCTGACAATGTTTCAGGTATCGGCCCCGGTATTTTAAGTGGGGATGATCAAAGTTCTATTATTTTAACTTTAGCAGAAACGTATTTTAATCAAGCTGAATTAGCTTTAAAAGGTTTTGGTGGTGATCCTGAAACATTCTATAACATGGGTGTTACAGCTTCTTTTGAAACACTTGGGGCTACTGGAGCTTCTAATTATCTTGCTCAAAATATTGAAAATGTGAATTACGCTTTTTCAAGTAATAAGCTAGAAGCAATCATAACTCAAAAATGGTTAGCTGGAATAGGATTAACAGCAGAACAATCATGGTTTGATCATTCCAGGACAGGTTATCCAGTTGGGCTCCCAATTTCACAAGAGGCGCCAAACCTTAGACGACCAGTTAGGCTTGCTTATCCTGCAAGTGAAGTAAGTGGAAATTCAGCAAATATGCCATCTCAACCGGATGTGTTCACAAGCAAGGTTTTTTGGGCTAAATAAAATTAAACAAATATGAAAAAGCTTAAATATATATTATTAATTCTTCTATCCTGTTCAGTGTTATCAGCGTGTTTTGATAATGATGATAACTTTATTGATCAGGTAAAGAACAGTCCTAACATAGTTGAATTTGATAGTTACAATATCAATTTGGTTGGAATTGCAAATGGAAGTACCTATGACAAGGAGTTGTATGTTAAAATGTCTGGTCCATCGACTGGAAGTTTATCAGGAGATATAACTGTGAGTTTAGTTGCAGACCCTTCCTCTACAGCAGTAGAAGGTGTGCATTATACACTCAATACTCCAACTTTAACTCTTAAAAAAAGCAATAATTATTTGGGAATTATAAGTATTACAATGTTATCTGAAGGTAATTCTCCTCCACTGGAAGGAACACCTGAGTTTGACAAGTATGTAGCACCATTTGTCATTTTAAATATGATAAATGCTACTGGAGAAAGTAATGTGGTAGCTACTGGTAAGCAAGCGGATATTGTTTTAAATTTCATTGCTCCGAACCCTTATGCTGGAGATTATGATGCGGAAATTATGTATTTTCACCCAACAGCAGGTGGTTCGCATCCTTCCGATCCGGATTTTAACCCCAATGATCCATTTATTTCGGAAGTAAATGAAAAAACCCTTTCCCCGATAACAGGAAGAAAGTGTGAAACAGGTTTTGCAATATGGGGTGATACCGACATTTGCTGGATTACAATTAACTCTGACAATTCAATTTCATTTGTGGTTGATGATACATGGCCATATGATGTGACTTTAGGTAATCCTTATGACCCTTCCCAAGTGTCACATTATGATCCTGATACTGGTATAATCTATTTATACTACAATTATGAAGGTTCAGGAGGAACAAGGGTTTTTTGGGAAGTATTTACTCCTAAATTTTAATAAAAATTGAATTCTAAGATTATGAAAAAAAGTAGAATAATTAATATAGCATGTTTAGGGGTAATTATGTTTCTGTATTCTTGCTTTCCTGAACAAGAAGTGTCTCCTGTAAAAGATCCAAGTAATAATTCAGTAGCTACTATTACTCCTCAAGGGGATTATTCTATAGTAAAAGAAGGTGATACATTAGTTTTTGATATTACTGTTAGTAAAATGGTAGAAAATGCTGTTCAGTTTAGTTTGCAGGTTGATGAGTCTTCTACCATTGCTGATGATGATATTGTAATCGAAGGAGGAAACCTTTCTAGTTATAGTACGGGGACTCAGTTAACCGTAATTGTGGTACCAGATGCGTTGCCTGAAGAGGGGGAAACCTTTGTGTTTTCTATTAGCTCTGAAGAAGATATTACCTGGAATTTTCAATTAAGTCCTAATTCTGATGTGTTGATGGGAAATACCAAAATCAATAATTACGATTTTAGCTTGGATTGGAGTGAGGGGACATTTGAGGATATGGACATGTGTGATTGGAATGTCGATTTCGATATATATGTAGCAAATGCTGATTTTTCAGAAGGAGTGTTTGGCGGAGCCACTGGTGCATGTCCTTTAGAGTCTGCTTCATTATCTGGTCTACCTGATGGCACTTATGATATCTACGTTGATTACTATGATGGTGGTATCGAAGGTGAATTGCCAAATGTTGAAATTCCCTATACAGCTTCATTCAGTCATAATTCAGGGGCTTTATTTACTATCGAGGGTACTTATAATGGTGTTGATGACGTTGGGGCATCCACAGTTATTGGCCAAATTGTCATTTCTGGTGGGACATACACACTATTAGACGACCAGGGAAATGAAATAGGGGCAATGTAAGCACATCATTAAAAAAAAATAGTTTTTAGGTAAAGCCATCATTTCTTAACAAAGAGGTGGTGGCTTTATTGTTTTGCGTGGTTAGCATTTTAATTTGATTTTGCGATTATTAGATAGATGATCCGTAACTATTCTCGTGTTGTATTTGTCCTAATATTTTTTTATTTAAGTTGTTCGACTTCAAAGAATCCTGCTAGATTTCGAAACCAACGTGTATTCGATTTAAAAAGCAAAGAAGGTTCTTTTAACATTGACAGCACCTATGTAATGTGTATTAACCCGCCAATACCCGAGGGATACCAAATGATTTTTGTCGTAAACCTAAATGATACATCTGTGGTTTTTAGTCAAAACCTGCTATATCCAGAAGTAAAATGGATCGACACTTTCAAAATTGAAATAAGTAGAGGCCTTGGAATCATTAATAATAGCAATGGCCGGGAAATATCTATACTTGATATCAGAACCAGTCAAATAAAAATTGTCAACAAAGAACATATAAAAAAATGAGTAGGGCCCGGTTTGGAATGAGTTTGCTTTTAGCAACCTTCGTTGGAGTTTTGTTTATTGTATTTAACCAATTTGATAACCTCAACAAAGAGTACACAACCGCTGAGCTGCTTCAAAAACGAATTCAAAAGAAAAAAGGGATATTCGTAAAATCGAATCCAAAATTTGATCACCCCAGCGAATACTTTGAATACCATAAGGGCATCCGAACCAGGGAAAATCAGGAAAAGCCCTCATATCCAGTAAATTATAAGATTAAAGAACTTAGGAGAGCAAAAGAAATGCTTCCCAAAAATGCAAGGACAGCCGGTCTACAATTTTTTGAAAGAGGGCCATTCAACACTCCCGGCAGATCCAGATCTTTAATAGTTGATCCCGAAGACATTAATCTTGATACATGGATACTGGGCACTGTTGGAGGTGGGATATGGAAAACTACGGATGGAGGTGTCAATTGGACAAACACATCTAAAGACCTGCCGTCTCTTGCAGTTACAACGATGGATTATTGCAAAAGTAATCCGGAAGTAATTTATGCAGGAACAGGTGAAGCTGTAGGCGGGTCAGTCGGAATCATAGGTAGTGGGGTTTACAAATCGGTCAATGGAGGAGACTCATGGGTGTCACTGTCCTCTACCGTGTCAAAGGAATTCTCTGTTGTTAACAGGGCTGCGGTTCATCCCCAGGATCCGGAAACCATAATTATTTGTACAGCACAGGCAGATTGGGATCGAAATTTCAGGAGTAGCATTTTTAAATCAACTGATGGAGGGGATAGTTGGGCAGAGGTATATGAGTCCGACAAATGGGTGACGCAGGTTATCTTCAATCCTGAAAATCCCAACACAGTTTTTGCGACTAGTTGGGGTGAAGGAATAATTAAGTCAACTGACGGTGGCAATTCCTGGGTTAAGAAATTGGCTGGGTTTCACAATGTATCAGGGCGGGTGGAAGTGGCTGTCGCTCCAAGTGATACGAGCTGGATATATGCATCAGCTGTTGGCGATGCAAAAAATGCCAACTATGATCTCTATTTAAGCATAGATGCTGGAGAAAGCTGGGTAGTTATTGACCAATTATATGAAAATAAACGATTCGATTTTCTTGGAGGGCAGGGAGATTATGATCATACGGTAGCCGTTCATCCCTTTAACAAGGAGGTTGTCTATATTGGTGGAGTAGATTTGTGGAAAACTGAAATATTGAGTGCTCAGTCTGAACAGGAAGTTATCGAGGTAGTGGTGGATGTTAGCAACGGAAGTAACTCATTTTGGGATTTCGTTAACTTTGGCGCCGACTATTTCCAGGGAAGGTTAGAAATAGGGAGCAATTTACCTGATGAGCAGTTTGCAAATGTGATCATGATCACGGGGCCCGGGGTCAATCAATTAGCACACAGGTTCACAGTAAATAAGAAGGGTTCTGGTGTGCCTGACAATGAATTCAAGTATCAGGATTATGTTGAGGTACCATTTCAGGTTTGGGATATTGATAATCAAAGACAATTGATGGTTTCTTTTCGCGATCAGCAGGAGGATGGTGGTTTTACTTTGCTAAACCAAAATACTGCAGCGGGTGATGAGGAAAACCACTCCCGTGAATATGTTTACATACATGGTGTTGAATATTCTGAAACACCTAACGCCTCGATTGCTCAAAACGGTGGTGATAACATTGGGCATACGTTTAACCAAATGTATTTCTTTTGGCCCTTTTTAAGGGAGAGTAAATCGTTTGACAGTGCAAATCCAGAGGTAGACACCATTAATATAGAATATCTGCAAGAAATAATGGAACTAAGGGCGTCGAATCATTTTAATGTTTCTGATGCTTACAACAACTACGATAAGAAAAACAATGCATACGACACTGACTTAGGTCAATTTATTTTTCACCCCGATCATCATTTTTTAACGCTTCTTCCAATAAACCCAACAGACAGTACCTTTGAAATTTTTGATTGCAGTGATGGTGGCATTTACCACTCAAATAGCGCTAAGGATCCTGGGATTAACGACGGCGACTGGCTTTCGGCCGGTAAGGGAGTGATTTCAGGCCAGTTTTACGGAGCTGATAAAAAGCCGGGAGAAGAAGTGTACATTGGTGGTATGCAAGATAATGGTACATGGCGATCTCCCGACAATACCGAAGCAGAGAAAACAACAACCTACAGCCTAAGTTTAACGGGAGATGGTTTTGAAGCCATTTGGCATAATACAGACCCTGAATCGATCATAGCCAGTAGCCAGTTCAATGGTTTCGCTAAGACTAGTGATGGTGGCGACACATGGTTTGAAGCCACGAGAGGGTTAACCGGAAGTAGCCCATTTATATCGAAATTGTCTAATTCGCCTGCCAAGCCGGATATTCTCTTCACAGTAACCTCGGACGGGGTCTTTAAAAGCACAAATTTTGGAACGAGTTGGGAGTTGACACCGATCACCGAAAAGTGGGGCTTGACCTCCTTTCTGGATGTGGACGTGTCAAGGATCAATTACAATGTGGTTTGGGCTGGATCGGGTATGAGCGCGACCCAAAACCTGCATGTTTCGACCGACGGTGGGAAAACGTTCAATACCACAAATAATTACGATCTGGCGACATTGGGAAATATTTCCGGATTGTATGCCCACCCCATAGAAGACAGTACCGCTTATGCACTCTTTTCATTTTCTGAGGGGCCAAAGATTTTGAGGACGACAGATCTTGGCCAGACCTGGGAAGATATTTCAGGCTTTCATTCAGGTACCGTGAGCACAAACGGGTTTCCCGATGTGGCTGTCTACGATTTACTCGTACGACCGGACGATCCAAATATCCTTTGGGCGGGAACTGAAATTGGAATTTTTGAATCCATCAACAATGGTGAAACCTGGACTTTTTTGGACAGTGAGCTAGGAAGCGTGGCCGTGTGGCAGATGAAACCTGTGGATGATCAGATTGTAATTGCAACCCACGGACGCGGAATTTGGTCAGCCATGCTGGATGAATTTGTTGAAGTCACTTTCACCCCCGCGCTCGTCGACGGGGGAACAACAATAGAAGGTGATTTGTACCTAAGGATAGATTTTAACTCCCCTTACGATTCCACGGTCTTGTATGCAGACAACAATATTTTCTACAAGATATCCTCGACCGGTGTCAAAAAAGATAGCTTGCTTCGGATTTCCGATTCTGGTTTAGCTGAAAATAAAGTATATGGCATTAATATGGTTTCTTACAGGAACGGGAAGCCCTTTTCCTCTGAATCAGGCGAAGTCGTGTTTTATACGGTTGGAAATCCAGTGGTTGAATATGTCAATGATTTTAACAACAAGGATTCATCGGATTTTGTTGGTATTGGATTTAGTCTCAACCAACCTTCGGGATTTACCAATTTTGCGATTCACAGTGAACATCCCTATCCGGAAGGGGTCAATTATCCTGAGGGCAGTTACGAATTGGTGTATTACTTAAAAAACCCCGTAACAGTTGGGGAAAGGAATACAAGGTTCCAGTACAGGGATATTGCCATCATCGAGATCGGGGACACGGGTTCAAAATTTGGTGAAGAGAATTTTTACGACTACGTGGTCGTCGAGGCCAGCTTAAACGGATATGATTGGATCAGTATTGCGAATGGATATGATGCCAACAAACAGATCTCATGGAAGAACGCATTTAATGCTGGAAACGATGGCGATCCCAGCTTGTACATTGCAAATGACATTCTCCTGAATAGCAAATTTGAGACGGGCGATGAGCTCCTTTTCCGCTTCAGACTTTATACCGACCCATTGTCCAACGGCTGGGGATGGTCGATCGATGATCTTTCGATTATGGAGGTGCCAATTACTGGAATGGAAGATGATTTTAAGGAAAAGGCACTTGTCTATCCAAACCCGGCTGGGGAAATAGTCAACGTTAAAATGAAGGTGCCAGAAACACAGGCTTTTCAATTTTCCTTGATAGATATAAATGGAAGACAGGCGAGGGCCAACTGGACGCAAACACTGGGAAGTGGTGATCAGATATTCCAGATAGCTAGAAATGGTTTAAAACAGGGGGTCTATTTCCTTAGAATTGCAGGACTCAGACACGGTGAATTTTCACTTCATAAAATTGTTTTTAAATAAGGAACAAATTGACTACAAAATTTTGAACAGGCCTTGAGCCTGTTTTTTTTTTGATTTTGTATTCAAAAAGTTCAAAAATTCTTTTACCGGGGAATTATTTTAAGGCCTTTTCCATTATTACTGTGAACGATTCACAAACCTTAATTTTTACAAATGGAAAAATCAATGAGCTTCGAGCGTTGGAAAGAAGTGGACTTTGGAATAACCCTACCCCATGAAAAATATGAAGTCTCTAATATGGGACGAATAAAAAGTTATGCCATCAACAAGGAAAAAGGGAAAGTATTAAAGGGTGGCCTGGTGAACGGTTACAGAAGTATATCAGTAAAATTTGGTGAAAACATGATTCGCCAGTTTTATCTACACAGAATAGTAGCGGAACATTTTATTGATAAGACAGCCGATGATCAGCACTATGTGATCCACGTGGATTACAACAAGGAAAACAATTCGGTATTTAACCTTCAATGGGCAACAGAAAAAGAAGTGGTTAACCACAATAATAAGAATCCGGAGGTTTTATTGAAAAGAACTACCGGCTATAAACTGACAGAAGCTGACGTCAGAGTGATAAAGCGGTTGCTAAAATCTCATAAAACCCGTCTGAGTATGATCGCCCGGAGATTTGGTATCACACACACACAGCTTAATCGAATCAGGTCGGGAGAAAACTGGGGACATGTAACGATAGAGTAGGGGTCTTCAAGTTGAGAATAAAAAAAGCTTTTATCCATCATTAATAACTTAATAACTCAATAACCAATAACTATCTGTCGATTGACTCAAAAATATCAATGGTTGCCCTGGATTTGTTCAGCGTATAAAAATGCAATCCCGGGGCACCATTTCGTAACAATTCATTGCACTGGTTAATGGCAAAATCTACTCCTATTTGATACTTCTTTTTCGGGTCGTCTTTATGTTGCTCCATTGAGTCAGCCAGGGTCATCGGGATGGTTGCACCACACATGTCGGAGAATTTTTTTATTTGACTGAAATTCACAATGGGTATGATTCCCGGAATAATAGGAACGTTGATTCCCGCTGTCGTGAGCTTTTCGACAAAATCAAAATAGTAGGAGTTGTCAAAAAACATCTGAGTAACCAGGAAGTCTACTCCCTGTTCTACTTTGAATTTCAGGTGGTGAATATCTTCTTCCATCGACGTTGATTCAATATGGGTTTCAGGATACCCTGCAGCCCCGATACAAAATGAGTTCTTTTCTGCCGCAAATTTTATCAAGTCCGATGCATAGCGAAAATCGTCATGAAGCGAATTCTCACCCTTAGGTAAGTCTCCCCTAAGCAGCATCAGGTTTTCAATACCAATCTCATTAAAAAAATTCAGGTCGTGTTCTACTTTCTCTTTGGTGGCATTTACGCAAGTATAATGGGCCATGCTACAAAGGCCCAGCTTGTTCTGCAAGTAATTGATCAGGTCAAAGCTAATCTCCTGCGTACTTCCACCCGCCCCGTAAGTGACTGAAATAAAAGAAGGGGACAGTTTCATTAGCTGGCCTACATTTATGCCCAGCTCCAGAATAGAAGAAAAAGTTTTAGGAGGGTAAAACTCAAACGAAAAAGTCTTTTTATCCTCTTTTAACAGGTCGATTATTTTCACGAATTTTCAGGTTCTTGTTTTTGCAAAAGAAACATCTATCAAATTAATTATATAATTATTTCGAAAAAATCATCAGCTGCGCTGGCAGGAAATAGCCTTTAGCATTTTGTATCCGTCGATGGCGTCCTGATGGTGCTCTCGTGTGCCAGCTTCCGTTGCGTATTGCAAAAGTGAAGAGGTGTTTGCAAGCAGGATCACCGTCCGACCGTTGGTGGACTGCGTGTGAGCTGCGGTCTGACGGATACGTTGGAGAATAAGTTTCAACGAGAAGAAAAATTCCTACTAGAAAATTTTAACGGTGTTTTATGGATTTAGAAAGTTGATTAGCAGCAAATCCGTCTGACTAAATTGGCTCCAAAGATTTAAAAGCGATTTCCCTGGCTTCGTTGGTTTGACTGAACGGCGTAGCCATCTGCATCTTTTACTTTCCCGTCAAAATGGTCTACTGCATCCTGTACTCTCATATGAAAATGTTCCTTTCCCACTAAATCGTAAATGCCAGTTTTCTTCATCATATCCCTTACCGGCCCAATGACTTCCGTAAAATATACCTGAATATTTCTCTTTTGAATGTCTTCAATCAATGATTTTAATCCATATGTTGCGCTCATGTCCAGTTCATTGATGGCCTGGGCATTGACAACGACTACTCTCAATTCCTCTCCTTTCGATTTAATTAACCTGCACAAGGTGTCCGTGAAAAAGCTGATGTTCGCGAAATAGAGCTGTGCATCGAAGCGAAATACCAGTACGTCTTTCCGGTTGATAGCCTCGGGGAAGCGGTTTAAGTTGCGATAGTAGGGGGTATCCGGCAGTCTGCCCAATACGGCTGTATGAGGGTAAGTGCTTTTGAAAATTACTAATCCAAGGGAAAGGAGTACTCCCGTTACTATTCCCTCCTGAATCCCGATGATCAAGGTTGTCAACAAAGTAATGGTCATCATCAGAAAATCCCTTTTACTTAGTTTCCACAAGATTAAAGCCTCCCTGAAATTTATAAGTTTTAAAACTGCAGTAATGATGATGGCAGCTAGAATACTCTTAGGGAGGTAGTAAAAAATGGGGGTAAAAAAAAGTAACGTTAGGGCAATCAGTAGCGAGCTGATGATCAGGGAAAAGGGAGTCCGTGCGCCGGCGTGTGTGTGGACAGCAGATCGTGCAAAGCCTCCTGATACAGGAAATGATTGAAAAAATGATCCACCTATATTTGCCATCCCCAATGCAATCAATTCCCGGTTTGCATTTATGCTGGATAATATGGTCTTTGTCTGGAGTGATTTTGAAATGGAAATCGATTCAAGGAATCCGACAAGCGAAATCAGCAAGGCCAGGGGTAGTATCTTTTCCACCTGGCTTAAGTGGGATAATGTTAATGAAAAGGCCGGAAAGCCGGAAGGTATTTCACGTAGAATTTGTACACTTTCTGTGAGTTGGAAAAAGTAGACTACAACAATGCTGACGATAACGAGTACAATGGCGCCAGGAATGTTTTTATTCAAGCGTTTTAGAAAGATTAAAATGACAATACCTGATAGACCTATGAGTGAATCAGCAGTTGAGATTTCGTTTAGGTTAGTATACAAGTCACGCAGACTGTTTATCAATCCTGACCCGGATGGTGATACTGTTCCCAATAAATTGTGCAATTGGCTTGTACCGATGATTACGGCTGCTGCAGAGGTATATCCCGATATGACGGGTCGGGATAAAAAATTGACAATGAAACCTAGTCTGAAAAGTCCGAAAACAAATTGGATCAACCCTGTAAGTAAAGCCAGCGCTGATGCTAGTAAAATGAATTCATTGCCGCTGAGATTTAATTCAGAAAGCCCGGCAAATACCAGGATAGACACTGTAGCTACCGGACCCACAGATAACTGGTACGACGTACCTAAAAATGCATAGATCACAGGAGGAATAAGCGCGGCATACAAACCATAAACAGGGGGCAAGCCTGCTATTAACGCGTAAGCCATTCCCTGTGGAATAAGCATGACACCCGTAGTGATTCCTGCCGAAAGATCCCCCTTTAACCAGCTCTTTTTATACCCTTTGGCCCATGCCGGAATTACTTCCATTAGAATTATTTTTTTGCATGCCAAATTAAAAATTTAAAAGGGAAATAGTTTCAGTGATATAGATTTAATCACGGCAAAAGCATTTACCGTCATGCCCGTCCCAATAGTTTGAAGGCGTTTTTGCTTTGGCTCCCTGACAACGGTCTAATTTTTCAACAACGAAAAACACAAAATTCGCGAAAGTACTTACACCTCCTGGGCTTCGAAAATTGCATTGCAATTTACCTTTTGTGAATTTCGCGCTTTTCGTTGTTTAACCAACATGTAACATAAATTGCCCCGGAAAAATCGCTGACACTATTGGGACTGGAAAGACAAAGTTGCTTTTTTAAAATGTGTTTGCCCTGTAGGTTTAATAAAGCTGGGTAATTTTGTGGTTGGAATATTATTTAAATGGTTATTTTTATTGCCATATTTTTCACTGCTCATCCTTTAGTTTTTATCCGTTTCAAACATGAGAAAATTCATTTTTTTGATCCTTGTTGCACTTCCTTTTTTCTCCAATTCCCAATCTTCAAATCCTGAAAATATTTTTTGGGAAATAAAAGGAAATGGCCTGACGAAGCCATCATTTCTATATGGCACCATGCATATCATGGATGACCGGGCGTTCAATTTTAACGACTCACTATTTATCAAAATGAAAGAATGTGATGCCTTTGCCCTGGAAGTGCACCCTGACTCAGTTCTAAAAAAGATTTTTGCCGATTTTTTTACACGTCGGGAAAAGGAGGATAACAAGCTCAAGGAAATATTAAATGAGGATGAGTACGAAAAATTGTCAAAAACTTTCCGTGAAAGGACTGGCTTTGAGCTTGAAGACGTCAACACCTCCAACCCCACCATGATCAAAGACCTTATCACCAGGGATTATTCAGGTAAGGCAGACAACTCTACCTTTTTAGACGCCTATTTGTACCAGGTGGCTAAGTCCTGGGGAAAGAAGGTCGTTGGTGTGGAAAAATACGACGACCAAATAAAAGCCCTGGAACTATCGGATTCAGAACTCAAAAAAAGTTTTCAGCAAATCGTAAATGGAAACGATAGCATAGATCTGTTTTTTGAGAAGTTGGATGAATTCAGGCTGGAGAATCTGATAGGAATCTATCAGCAGGGGAACTTAGAGGTGGTCGATGAATATTTGAGAAGCCACTCCTCAGATTCATTTTACCAAAAGCTAATTGTAGATAGAAATAGGGTAATGTTGGAAAATAGCATTCGGGAAATGCATACCCAACCCATCTTCATAGCTGTCGGCGTGGGCCATTTAGGAGGTGAATTTGGGCTTGTGGAATTGTTAAGGACAAAAGGATATCAGGTGCGCCCAGTAACGCCGCTTTATACCGGTAAAGCGAAAAAAATCAAGATCAATTCTAAAAATGAGAAGTGGCACAAATTTGTTTCGGAAGAGCTGGGTTATTCACTGGAGTTGCCACAAGAGCCCTTCGATATAAAGCTTGAATCGCTGCCTATGAAAATGTATATGTACCCTGATCTGGGAACTGGCTTGGTTTATATCAATATGGCCATTAACACTATGGGATCAAGGAAGGAAAAAGAAGTCCTTAGCATAATGGCCGACCGGCTTATCAATAATGTGTCGGGGGAGGTGATGAAGGAAAAGAAAATCAAACACAAGGGGAACGAGGGGAAAGAAATTGTTTTCAAAGACCGGGGTTTAAAATACTATAAAATCCGAATGATTATTCGCGACGGCCATCTTTACGTGTACATGGTGGGATCAAAAAAGAGAGAGGAGCTAGACAGCTTTGAAGCAATGAGGTTTTTGAACTCGCTTGAGTTCATAGAATTTGAGCGAAAACAAAATAAAATGTTTGTTTCTACGGAAGGGAGCTTTAGCGTTTTGTTCCCAGGCGAACCTAAAAAAATGGTGCAACGTCAAGCGGCACAGGACGATCCCTCCTCTTTGTTTACATTTAATATTTATCTCGGAGCGGATATAGAAACCAAATTAAACTTTTTAGTTACCTACTATGACTTGCCTGCCGGTTCAATGATAGAAGACGACAGTGTATACGTTTATGAAATCTCGAATGAGTATCTCAAAAACCTCAAGGCAAAAAAGTTAAAAAGTGCCCCCCTGAAAAAAGACAGGTTTTTTGGTGTACATACGGAGGGCTCCGGGGCTATGGGCCATTTCTTTTCAGAGGTTTTTGTGCGAGGCAACAGATGCTACTCCCTTACGGTGTTGGCCGCGGATTCTTTGTCATACAGAGAGAAAGTGAATGGGTTTTTTGAATCGTTTGCCTTCCTTGATTTTGAGCCCGCATCATGGACCAGCTTTGAAGAAGAGAATGGTATTTTTTCAATAGATTTTCCCGGAGAAGTCAAGTTTAGTTCTGACACCACCGGGTACTTTTATTCTGCCAACGACTCGTATGTTGTTAATCAATATACGTCTGTTGATGCCAATTCAGGGGAATCGTATGCTGTATTGGAAGAGGTTTTTAGTAAATACTGCCATTTTGAGAATGTAGATGCTTACTTTGACGAATACCTGGATACATATAAAGAGACTTATGATAGTATTTATGTCAATCAGGATTTTAGCTGGGGGGATGGTAATATTGGAAAAGGATTATTGGTTAAATCCGATCAGTATAGTTATTCACAGATCATCAAGATCTTTCCCCTGAAAGACAGGGTGCTTTCACTTTGGGCATATAAAACTGACCTTACCCCTGAGGATTCTATTCAGATTGATCATTTTTTGTCAAGCTTTGACTTTAAAGAATCAGATAGCGAGATGAATCTTTTTAAGACTAAAGAAGAGGCCAAGAAGTTATTGTTGGCAGACGCAAAAAGCGATGATCTCAAAACAATTGAACATATCAATCAAGTAATACGCGATTTTTCATTCACTCCCGATGACTTGCCTACCATATATGACTTAATCAAGTGGGTAGATGCTGAATTCTCTGAGGAACATCTGAAATTAAAAAGCAATCTGATAGAATCCGTCGGCGAAAACTCCGATAAGTTCTCCGTAGCATTTCTGAAGGATCAATACAACCAGCAGGGTGATTCCTCGGAAATCAGACTTGCTGTTCTGGAGGCGCTTGCAGATATCAATACGGCTGAGTCATTAATTGCCTTCAAAGATATTTTAATTGAAAATCCTCCTAAAACAAAGCAGTCATACAAGTACTACTCTATCTTTTATCATTTTGACGATTCCATCGAAAATTTTGCGTTGATATTCCCGGACTTGTTTCAGTTATTTGAAAATGAGGATTTTGGAAACCTGATCATCAATACCACAATCTCAGCTATTGACAGTGGTGCTATGTCGATTGATGAACTTGTGCCTTTTGCCGAACGCGTCAATGAGAGCTTTCAGCGATCATACCATGAGTTGATAGCCATTCATCCCGATAGCTCGGGATATTACACCCTGGAATCAAAATTTAAGGACATGGCGGGTCTCCTGGCCTATGTTTCACCGGACGGCGTTTCCAGAGAAATACTGACACAAATCGATACGTCATTTGCTGATTATGTCTTGCTATCTGTAGTAGAAGCACAGTTAAAACAAGAAATGCCAATTAATGAACTGATATTAAAGGAGCTTTGTGAAAATGACTATTGGCTAATTGATGTCGTCGAACTACTGGGCAAAGAAAAGAAATTAGATTTGTTGCCCGAAGAATATCGCTCACAGAAGAAAATAGCTAGATCTCAAATGTATAATTATCTTGACTACTATGATGAATATACCGAGGATATAGAGCTGCTTGAAACAAGGGACCTTGATTTCAAAGATGAAAAAGTGAGAGTTTTCATATTCAAGATGGGCTACACCTATGAAGATGATAACGGTGATGAGACAACGGATTGGTATCTTGGTTTTTGTGGATTATTTGACCAGAAAGACTCACAAATAGTTCCAATAAAAAAGATGGCAAGTACCACCGGGGAGGTATACGTTGAAGGTGAAACAGATGTATCAAAAACATTAGTAGAGCTCATGTCAGAAGATGCGTTCTATTAATTTAGAATCAGGGGCTATTCCGGACCCGGGATTCCGGAAACCCATACTGCCCCAAAAATTTTATTGTAACACTAATCACATACCACAACTGTTTTATTGACCTTTTATCATTTATGCGTGGTGGCTTGATAATTTAATTATAATTTTATTCCGCATTTTTAAACCTGTTGGTCATGATCCCCATAAGGGTAAAGGATTTTATTCGGTATTTTTTTGGCTATATCGTCGTGTGGATTGTGGCTGTTTACATTTTTACTTTCATCAGGCTTTTTGGGATGACCGACGCCCTCCGGTTGACTCAGGAATTGGATCTTAATCTTCTCGATAGCTTCTCCGAAATCACCCTGTTCGGGTTGATATTGGGGATAATGTTTATCCTTACTGATTTTATCCTAAAAAACGAATGGGTAAAGAAGCACTCATATTTTACAATCATAGTCATTGCCATTGTACTACATAGCATTACTTTTTATGTTACCATCTTCTTTGTCGTATTGTTTTTAGAGCCGCTATACCAGGGGGTTAGCACATCGCAATTAGTCTACGCGGTCTTCACATCGGGCAACATGTGGGTAGCTTTTTTTTACTTTAATTTGGTGATCATCCTCTTGAACCTTGAGCGCTACGTGCGAAAAATTTTTGGCCCAGGGGTGATGATTGATATCATTCGCGGCAAATATTACAAACCGAGAAATGAGGAACGGGTTTTTATGTTTCTTGATTTGATTAGTTCCACCACCTATGCGGAAAAATTAGGATCCCTGAGGTTTACTGAATTGATACAGGACTGCTTTTATGATGTGTCAAGCATCGTAAAGAGGCATGACGCTGAAATTTATCAGTATGTAGGGGACGAAGTGATACTCATGTGGCATAAAAACCGGGCGAGTTGGAAAAATAATGCATTCCAGTCCTACTTTTCCTTTATTGATTTGTTGCGTCGAAAATCGGATTATTACCTAACTAAATATGGGATCCTTCCGGAATTTAAGGCGGGGATGCACTTTGGTATTGCCTCCGTAGGTGAAGTAGGGGGAATTAAAAAGGAGATTGCCTACCTGGGCGATGCAGTGAATGTAGCCGCCCGGTTGCTCGGTATGTGTAATAAATACGGGAAGTCGTTCCTGGTTTCGGAGGAAATGAAAGAACTCGCCAGCTTAAATAAGCAGTTTCAATTTGAATTTTTGGCCGAAGAAATACTCAAAGGCCGTCAATCGCCTACGAAAATTTATAGTGTCGAAATCAAGGATTAATGATCACAAGCCTGTGACACAAGCCTAATGGCACCCTCCTTTTCCTCGATCTTCCCTTTTTCAAGCATAAAATCGACTACCTGTTTCACATTAAAAATTTTGTCCGCGCAGTTTGAAAAAATAGCATCAGTCCCAAAAACCGCGGCTATTTCTGTCTCAAGGTCATTTCTCGAAAAATCCTGGGCGGCAAAGGCCAGCATCTCCAAAACTTCATGCACATGGTGTGAGTTTTTCATTTTCTTCTTTTTTGATATAAAATTCGAAATTTCTTTTCCTGTCCTTTATGATCATAATCATGACATTTTTAAGGAAAATCGTAACGCTCTAAAGTGTTAATGAAATCACCTTTTTGTCTTATTTTGTTTTATTTTCAGTAAATCGGTTTTATTTTTAACATATTCGCATAAAATATTTTTACCTAAAGGAAATGAGGCGTTTATTTTTCACTCTAGTAGTAATTTTCACAATCACAACCTTGTCTTTTTCGCAGGATAAGTATGAAATAATTACCTCTCATCCGCGGGTAATCCTCTCCAAGGAAGCAGATCTGACCTTACAATTTCTCTTTCTGGAAAATGAAGGTGCCAGGGAAATTCAGCAATCCCTAAAAATAAATGCCGATATGCTTGTCGAAAAAGATCAAATCAAAATATCCACCATTCAGGAGTTTATTAAAGAAAACAAGCTCAAGAGACTATTTTATGAGGTATCCACGCTGGCAATGGCCTACCGCTTGTTTGAAGATGTGAAGTATAGCAATAAGGTGACAGAATACTTGTTGGCGATAAGCTCCCTGGAAAGCTGGGGAAAGGCAGGTTTTGAAACTCTCTCAGATCTGGCCATGATCAATGCGCTGGGGTATGACTGGCTATTTTATGAATTAACCCGTGCCGACAGGGAAATAGTCCGAAATGCGATCGTCCAAAAAGGGCTCAACCCCTTGCTTGATGCTTTTGTTTTAAATGCAGATACCATACCGCCTGCTAAAATCCTTTCAGTTACCTCAGGCATGGTCCTCGGCAGTTTAGCAGTTGCAGATGATTTTCCGGAGCTAAATAAGCGTGCGATTTATAGGTTTCTGGTAAGTAATCAAAGAGCCATCGAAAGCCTGACCTTCAAAAGCATAATGGAAACCTATGGAGAAGACTGGAATAAAAATGCTGCCGACCTGGCCATGGTATTGGCATCCCTCCATATTTCATTGGGGCACGATTTTAACATCACGACGCTCGAAAATATCAAATCCTTTTCTTCCGATTATTTGTCCTTCCTGGAAAATGACAACCATTCGGAAAATGAAAAACAGCAATACATCCTTAACCCTGCTTTACTTTGGTTTGGCAAATTAAACAGTAATGTGAAGGCCAATGAGTTTTTCCTGGAAAGCGTGAAGAAATATCATCTGGGTGCCGCTCAAAAAACTCAGCTAAACTATGTCTGCCTACTTTGGATGATCTGATGCAATAATTTCCCCGCTTGCTTCTAGTAGATTCTCATGGACTAAATCTGCCTTTGTATCTCCTTTATCATAATGAATCAGCACAGTGTTGAGCCCCACCTTTTTCGCGCTATCAATATCCCGCTCTTTGTCTCCAATCATCCATGAGGTTGCCGGATTGATATTGTACCTGGCCATCGCTCGCTCAAGCATCAGGCTGTCAGGCTTTCTTGATAACGAAGCGGAAATAGATGGATGCCATCGCGAAAAATAAATATCGTTGATGAGGAAGTGGCATTCCCGCTCCATTTTTTGATGACAGGCTTCCATCATTTCCAATGTATAAAGTCCCTGTGAAATGCCGGATTGATTGGTAATGACAATGATGTTGTAGCCATGTTCCTTTAATAGCCTGATGGCCTCGGGTACACCAGGTATTATTTTAAAATCTTCCGGTAAAAAAGTGTAGGTTCCCCTCTCCTCGTTGATTACTCCATCACGGTCAAGAAAGACCGCTTTATTTTGTTCTTTTGGCATTAAATTTCCCTTCCGTTTTTAAAAAATTAGATTCAAATCAAATTAAATCATTTATTTGCGGAACAAAAAAAGAAAGAAATAGTGAGTGATAGCCTGGTCGTCATACCTACTTACAATGAAAAGGAAAACATTGAGCTGATCCTTTGTGAGATTTTTTCACTCGAAAAAGAATTTCACGTGCTCGTTATAGACGATGATTCTCCGGATGGCACCGCGGATATTGTCAGAAAATTACAAAAAGAATTTACCGATAAGCTCCACCTCATTTGCAGGCATGGAAAACTGGGGCTAGGAACTGCATACATCGAAGGTTTTAAATATGCCCTGAAGCATCGATATGAATACATCTATGAGATGGATGCGGATTTTTCACATTCGCCAAAAGACCTTATCAACCTGTGGAAGGCATGCCACGATGAAGGGTACGATATGGCCATTGGATCGCGGTATAAAACCGGCGTCAATGTGGTGAATTGGCCGATTGGCAGGGTGCTGGTTTCTTACTTTGCCAGCAGGTACGTGCAGTTTGTCACAGGGATGCCCGTAAACGATGCTACCGCCGGGTTTAAGTGTTACCGGAGAAAGGTGTTTGACCTGGTCAACCTGGATAAAATCAAATTTGTGGGTTACGCCTTCCAGATTGAAATGAAATTCAAAACCTGGAAGCATGGGTTTAAGATTACTGAAGTCCCCATTATTTTTGTTAATCGTGAGAGAGGCGTTTCCAAGATGTCAACCCGGATTTTTAAGGAAGCGGTTTTCGGCGTGATTAAGATGAAGATGTACAGCCTCTTCCACAAGTACAAACAAGCCTATACCTAAAGAAAAGCCGACTAATATTTCATATTATCACCTGGCTTATTATACTTCAATGGAGAGTTCATACTAACAGTGATGGTATGAATTGGTACCTTAATTTGAAATCACGACGCTAGTCAAACCGAATGGATTTGATCGTATTAATGTTCGTAATAATGATTGCCGGAATGATCAGCACGGCGCTGACAATCGCGAAGGTAAGCAGGTTTAGCCAGATGATCACATCCCAATCCCACTGAATGGGAACATACTCCATGTAATAGTTTTCCGGGTCGAGACGAATGGTTTTGGTAAAATATTGGAAAGCGCCGATTGCCAGACCGATCAAATTTCCCCAAACCAGTCCTTTGACAATGAGGTTCATCCCATTGTAGATAAAGATTTTACGGATTTCCTTATTGGCACATCCCAGGGCCTTCAGCATGCCGATCATCTGGGTGCGCTCCATAATCAGAATTAACAGAATGGAGGTCATATTAATGCAGGCGACCAGGAGTGTAAAGAAGATCAGGATGACCACATTTTTGTCCAATAGATGCAGCCAGTCAAATATTTCCGGGTAAACATCTGTAACCTTTTCGACATACAAGTTTGGCTCCAGCACATATTCATCCAGATAATTGTAGGCGAAATCCACGTCATCAAAGTCTTTGACAAAGATCTCAAATCCACCTACCAGGCTGTCGGGCCAATTGTTCAGCTTTTGGATGAGCTTTAAATCACCCAGCACGATCTTTTCATCAAAATCTTCCATGCCGGTTTCATAGATGCCGATAATCTGTAGTTTTCTCACTCGAACTGGCTCCTGGACAAAATAAATCAATATTTCGTCATCCAGTTTCAGGCGCAGAAGACTTGATATTTTGTTGGAGATGACAATCTCTTTTGAATCCGTGCTGTCGTTGAATTCGATCATTCGCCCGGCAATCATATTTTCATCGAAACGGCCAAAATCAAACTCAGGATTGATTCCTTTTAACACGACGCCCATCACTTCTTCATTGGCTTTGATCAGCCCGGGTTTATTGGCGTACGGCTGCACTACGTCAATAAAATCCAGATCGGCTTTCAGGTTGGTGAGATTATTGATCCTGGAAATGGGTTCTTCTTCGTAGGAAGTGTTGTTAAACGAAAACCGGGTTACCTGAAGGTGCCCGCCAAAGCTGAAGATCTTATCATTGATCTTGGATTTAAAGCCACCTAAGATCATAAAGGAAATAATCATTGCAGAAATCCCTATGGCCACGGAGGCAATGGCCACATTATGGATGGTCCCAGAGAAACCAGTCATCTTGCTCGACCGGATTCGTTTGGATATGTAGTAAGCAATGTTCAAAATCCCTTCGAATTGTTAATTTTGAGTGATAATTTTCAGGCATGCAAAATAAGAATTCTAATTTGATCGCAAGATTTTTATCTGCTACTATTTTACTTTCTTTTTTCTTTTCCTGTTCCAATGGGCAAAAAATGCAGGAAGAGATCGTGGTAGCGGCAGCTCAGCCTGAATTGTACATTCCATTGTTGAAGGATAAGCATGTCGGCTTAGTGGTCAATCAAACTTCCATGGTGGACGATTCTACTCATCTCGTTGATTTTTTATTGAACAAACATATCCAGGTCAAAAAAGTGTTCGCCCCTGAGCACGGCTTTCGCGGAAATTCGGCTGATGGCGAGCAGATCAGCAATGAAAAGGACAAAAAAACCGGCTTGCCTATTTTATCCCTCTATGGAAAAAGCAAAAAACCTACTCCGGAATTTCTTGAAGACCTTGATGTGGTGATCTTTGATATCCAGGATGTAGGCGCCCGCTTTTATACCTACATCAGCACCATGCACTATGTGATGGAGGCCTGTGCCGAAAACAGGGTGGCAGTAATGATCCTCGACAGGCCAAACCCGAATGGATACTATGTCGATGGGCCGGTGCTGGAACCAGAATTCAAATCTTTCGTGGGTATGCACCCCATCCCGGTGGTACATGGCTTGACGGTAGGGGAGCTAGCTAAGATGATCAATGGAGAAGGATGGCTGGAAAATAGTTTGAAATGTGATCTCACGGTCATACCGGTAAAGAATTATGATCACAAAAAGAAATACTCCCTGCCTGTGTCGCCTTCACCCAATTTGCCCAATGACAAGTCCATAAACCTCTATCCTTCTATCTGCTTTTTTGAAGGAACGGAAATGAGTTTGGGAAGGGGCACGGAATTTCCCTTTCAGGTATTGGGTTATCCGGATACTGCTTTTGGGGAGTTTATATTCACACCGGTTTCCATTCCCGGGGTTTCTAACTACCCACCATTGGAAAACCAAAAGTGCTACGGTGTTGATCTGAGAAATGAGCCTGAATTACATGAGATTTCATTGAAATACCTAGTTATGTTTTATGAAAAATGGCATCAGGAAAAGCCGTTTTTCAAAGATTATATAGACAAGCTGGCGGGCACGGCATCACTCCGGGAGCAGATAAAGAGTGGAATGACCGAAGGTGAGATCAAAGCTTCCTGGCAGCCTGGATTGGCTAAATTCATAGAACTGAGAAAAAAATACCTGCTTTATAAAGATTTTGAATGATGAGGAATTTGAGAATTATTTTCATGGGTACGCCCGAGTTCGCGGTTGAATCATTAAAGGCTTTGGTCTCCGAGGGTAAAAACGTAGTCGGGGTGATCACAGCCCCCGATAAACCGAAAGGTCGCGGGCAGCAGCTAAGTTTTTCGCCGGTCAAGGAATTTGCGATGGAGAAAGGCATCCCTGTTCTTCAACCGACCAATTTAAAATCACCAGAATTCATAGAAGAACTGAAATCCTACAAAGCCAATTTATTTGTTGTGGTGGCATTTCGAATGTTGCCGGAAGTAGTGTGGTCGATTCCTGAGTTTGGCACATTTAATTTGCATGCCTCACTTTTGCCGCAGTACCGCGGTGCGGCGCCGATCAATTGGGCGGTCATCAATGGAGAAAAGGAGACGGGTGTCACCACTTTCTTTATTAAGCATGAAATAGATACCGGCTCTGTGATTTTTCAGGAAAAAGAACCCATCAACGGAGACGACACTGTTGGCGATCTCTATGAACGCCTGATGCACAAGGGAGCAAAACTGGTAGTCAAGACTGTGAACGCAATTGAGACGAATGATTTTCAGCTTTCTCCCCAGGTGGACGATGGCCAGCTGAAACATGCCCCAAAGATTTTCAAAGAAGATTGTGAGATTGACTGGTCAAAGAATGCGGAAGATGTCAGGAATTTCATTCGCGGGTTAAACCCATACCCCGCCGCATGGACAGAAATCAATGGCAGGCAATATAAAATATTCGAAGTAAAAAAAACCGGCACAAAGGTCACAGGAAATCCCGGCACGGTGTCATCAGACGATAAGAACTACATCAAAATAAATGCAGGTGACGAGGTGATGGAAATCCTCGATCTCCAACTTCAGGGAAAGAAGCGAATGAAAACAAACGAATACCTTCGGGGAAATAAAATATAAAAATCGGCAACATGTATATGATTAAAACATTTATTTCAATACCCAATACCCAATACCCAATACCCAATAACTTAATAACTCAATAACTAAACAAAAATGATCCTTTCCATCATCGCAGCAGTTTCAGAAAACCATGTCATTGGCAAAGACAACGACCTTGTCTGGCACATGCCTGCCGATCTGAAATTTTTTAAAGAAACCACCTCCGGCCATTATATTATCATGGGCAGGAAGACCTTTGAATCCTTTGGCAAACCACTCAAAAACAGAACCCATATTATTATTACCCGCAATGAGGACTACTCCTTTCCTGACCCTTCGGTTCACGTGGTTCACAGCCTGGATGAAGCCTTGCAAAAAGCAAGGAATGAAGTGAAAGATGAGGCATTTGTACTCGGTGGTGCGGAGATCTATAAGCAATCTATCGATAAGGTAGATCGGCTGTATATCACTGAAATCAAATCATCCTTTAACGGCGATGCTTATTTTCCCCACATTGATAAAAACAATTGGAAGGAAGTAAGCAGGGTAGAGCATCAACCCGATGAAAGGAACAAATACCCCTATGCATTTGTGAGGTACGAAAGAAGAATATGATAAAAAGCCAGGATAAAAATAACAGATTGCTGTTTGTCTTAAACTGTTTTTTCCGAACTTACAGCGGCAGGTCAAAAAAAGCTGAGCATTAAGTGAGCGCCAAGGTAGTATTAGCATTTTTGATAATTTGGATTCCTGGGTATTTGCTGTCCCAGTCCATTGATCCTTCCATTCTCCGAAGGAACATTTCACCGGATGTCGTTATCGTAAAGCTAAAAGAAGCGCCTGATAATCTTCGCGTGGCACAGCATCCCCTCGACAAGATACAGGAACTAATTCCTGTTAAGGAAATCAACCCCGTTGTAAACAGTCCGGCTAATGGAAGGTTGGCAAAGTCTTCTCTCGGAATCGAGCGGATTTTCAGAATCACGCTAAAAGATAATGAACCGGTAGCAAATGCCGTGAATAAACTGCGGCATCAGGATTGGATAGAATATGCAGAACCGCTTTTCTTAGACCAACTTTTATATACCCCTAATGACCCTCACGCCGCTCCTGGTTCGGGCAATCAATACCACCTTTCCAACATAAATGCTTACAATGCCTGGAATATTGAGAAAGGGGATACCAATATTGTGGTAGCCATCGTCGACACCGGTGTCGATACAGATCACCCCGACCTGGCGCCAAATATTGCCTACAACTATGATGATCCGATTAACGGGGTGGATGATGATGGAGATGGCTTTATTGACAATTTTATGGGCTGGGATATCGCCGATAATGACAACAATCCTAATACCGACGGAAATGGTCATGGAAATATCGTAACAGGAATCAGTTCAGCTAAAACCAATAATGGCATTGGTCTGGCAGGCGTGGGTTTTAATTCCCGGTTTTTACCTGTTAAAATCCTGCAAAACTTTTCCGGTTTCCTGGTACATTCCTATGACGGGGTGTTATATGCCGCCAATCAGGGTTGCCAGGTGATTAACCTGAGCTGGGGAGGTCCGTGGAATTACAGTGCATACGCTCAGGACATCATTAACTATGTGGTGCTCGATCGGGACGCAGTGGTCGTGTCGGCTGCCGGTAACACCCCTGATGAAATTGATTTTTACCCGGCTTCCTACGACAATGTGCTCTCCGTGACAGCCTCAGATGCTTCTGATAACTTTGCCAACTGGGCGACTTACAGCTACCATGTTGACCTGATGGCTCCCGGCCAGTCCATTTTTTCTGCGAATAAAAACGGAGGATATTCCGATGGGGGAAATGGCACTTCCTACTCCGCACCAATGGTAGCAGGTGCAGCAGCATTAGTGAGGAAGCAGTTCCCACTCTATGATGCGCGACAGGTGATGGAACAGTTGCGGGTGACCGCCACAAATGTAAGTGGCATTGGCAATAATGCCAGCTATGAGGGGCGGATAGGACGAGGTAAGTTAAACGTCGCTAAAGCGCTGGCAGATTCTACGCTGCCTTCGATCAGGATACACGATTTTTCTTTTACAGGCAATTATGGCGATTACATTTTCCCCGGGGACACCATCGTAGTCCAGTCCTCTGTTATCAACTTTCTGCGCAATGTTGCCAATCCGAAAATCACCTTTACCACGGAAGGAAACACGACGGTTTCGGACGACATATCGATAGGTGCGTCTTCCCTGGGTACCTACGAACAACTGTCGGTGGATAACTGGCAGGTGATTATTGACGATAATTTGGTCCCATATTCACGCTTGCTATTTAAGGCCGATATCAAAGGAAATAACTATTCGGACTGGGACTATCACCAACTGCGCACTGCTCCGTGGTATATAGATGTCACCAGTAACAGCTTACAATTGACTGTTACCAGCGACGGCGATTTAGGCTACGATAGGGATTCGCTTTATTGGGGCGAAGGACTTTGGTTTGGCAACGAACAACTGGCAAACTACCTGGGTATCATTATCAGCAGGGAAGATCATTATCTGGCCAATAATGTAGTCACCGATTATGGATTGAAGAGCTGCGACCAGGATTTTGTGGAGGAGACCTACGTAAGGATGTATAATAATTCTACAGCCTCGTTGGATGCGCGATCCACTTTCGTTGAAAATGAAGTAATTGATAAAAATGGACTGTCAGTGGAGCAAAAAATACTGGGGTGGGATGATCTGCCTGACAATGATTTTTTTGTGTTGGAATACCGCTTGACCAATAGATCAGATTCCGTATTAAATGCGATCAACCTGGCACTTTTTTCTGATTGGGACATCAATAATCCCTTGACCAATTCCATTAACTACGATGCGGGAAGTGGGATTGCTTATGCTTTTTCGCCAGCAGCCAATAATCTTTTTGCAGGACTCGCACTGCTCAATTCCGGTGACACTTCAATGTATGCCATTGACAAATCTGATCAAAATGGGCATACACCTGATATGGACAGCCTTTTTACTGATTCCCTGAAAATTGCCTGGTCGCAAAGTGACTTTGTGAAAACCCAGGCCGGGAACCTGGCAGGAGGAAATGACATTGCCTCCTTGATGGGCTACCGGAATGTCGATCTGAATCCGGGTGAAAGCAAAAAACTTGCCTTCGTCATGATGGCTGCAACCTCCCTCGATCAACTAAAAAATTTGGTGGAAAGGGCAAAAACCTACTATCAGCAATACCTGGATAGTCCTCCCTTTGAAGAGTTCTTTTATGCCTGTCAGGGTGACTCTGCTATGATTTCATTTGACGGTCTTCCCTTTAAGATATTTGCTGATGCCGCTCAGACGCAGCTTATTGACTCAACTCTGGCGCATAAAACCACCCCCATTTTACATGATACCGCTTTCTTTGTTTCGAAAGTGATTGATGGCATAGCAGCGGATGTCCGGAAAATAGTTGTACGGCCTCGAATGCCGCAGGCAGATTTTATGAGCTTTACGGATACGCTGTTCATCGCTACGGAAACATTGGATACTATCACCTTTTTTAATCAAAGTGTGGATGCATCGATTTTCAATTGGGATCTGGGGAATGGGTATTTTAGCACCAATGAAAATCCGGTTGCTACATATTCGATTGCGGGTGAATATGATATCAAATTTTTGGTAGAAAATGATATGGGTTGCCGGGATTCGATTGCGAAAACACTGGTCGTCGTCGAAAGATCGGTCAAACCGATCATTGAAAATCAACGAATCTGCAAAGGAGAATCTGCCTCCATCAGCGCACAGAATACATCGAGCATTAACGTTTACGACTCGCCGTCACTAAATATTTTACTGTTTTCAGGAAATGAATTTGTTACTGCCCCCTTGCAAAACTCAATTTCCTATTACATAACGAATGATGAAGGGAATGAAAGTCTACCTGTGAAGGTAAATGTGGAGGTGTCGCATCCTGATTTGGCGATGGAATATGCCGTCGATACACTGAACCTGGATAAAAAATACCTGTTGAGCGTCCAAGAAAATTCACTCGCTGCCACCTCCACTTCCTGGGATATCAATGGACAGGGATTTTCTACTTCATCTGTTTTGTATGATTACGAAAACGATGCGGAGATCAATATCAGGCTGTTTGGCCAGGATTCTTTGGCCTGTAGTGACACTATCCAGGCTTTGATTGTCCCGCAGCAGAGTGGGTCGGTTGCTTTAAATGACGTCGAAATTTGCATCAATGAATCGGTGACGATCCGGCCACAGGGGGGAGAGCTTTTTTATTTTTATGGTGATGCGGAGCAAAGCCGTTTGCTCCACAAGGGTCGGGAATTTACTACAGGGCCTATTCGCCAGGATACCACTTTTTTTGTGACCAATGTTGACCAATGGCTTGAAGGAGAGGTGACAACGATGGAGATTCTTCTGAAACCATTAAAGGCTGAAATCTTGATGACCCCGGAGTCAATGAACCTGGCAACAGACAAAACAGTTTTACTCCGGAATGTAAGTGAGGCAGCCACTGAAAGCTATTGGCTTCTACCCTCGGGATCGGTTGATTTTTCTAACGAAAGGGAAGAAGTGATCGAACAACCTGGGTCCTATGGCTATACCTTGATAGCTAAAAGTGGCGAAAGTTGTGTGGATACAGCCAAAGTTACGCTTGTGGCTTATCTTATTACTGCTTTGGAAGAAAGCGAGGTGGAAGGTATTATATTTTATCCAAATCCGGCTGATGCCCGTCTACTAATCCAAGCGGGAACCATTGACCTGGAAAAGGTAGAATTAGTGGACGCCAGCGGAAAGCTCCTGGGTTCGAAAAGTCAGGAAGGCCATCGTCTCCGGGAAGTTGAATTTAATGTTTCAGGTCTTGCGAATGGAATTTATTTAGTAAGATTGCACACCAAAGACCGAACGATCATTTCCAAAATCATCGTTCAGCATTGATCGGTGGACAAAGCTTCACCTCCAAAATAAAAAATAACGACATGAAGCAAGTGCTGGCTGAAATCATTACCATAGGTGATGAGATCCTCTATGGTCAAACCCTTGACACAAACTCCCATTTTATTAGTGAAAAGCTAGGCGAGATAGGCGTAAAACTATGGAGGAAAACTACCATAGGAGACAGCGAAGAAGATATCCTGAGAGCATTCAAAATTGCCGAAGAGAATGTGGACATTGTGATCATCACAGGAGGATTAGGCCCCACCAGTGACGACTTGACCAAGCCATGTCTGGCAAA
The DNA here is from genome assembly GCA_050305935.1 of Cyclobacteriaceae bacterium. Lineage (GTDB taxonomy): Bacteria > Bacteroidota > Bacteroidia > Cytophagales > Cyclobacteriaceae > CAJXNP01. Next base: position 81,480 of record JBNLGG010000001.1, read on the forward strand.
GTATTTTGACTGCCCGATTGAAATTAATGATCAGGCTCTGGCAGAAGTTACCGCCTTTTTTGAAAGGCGCGGAAGGGAATTGACAGCACTCAACCGCAATCAGGCCGCCTTGCCTACCGCCTGTGACATGTTGTGCAATCCGGTTGGCACCGCCCCGGGCATGTGGTTTCATCGAAACGGGAAGGTGTTTGTTTCCCTGCCGGGTGTTCCGCATGAGATGCAATACCTGATCGAACATGAAGTGGTCAAACGACTTGTCGATACATTTCCGCTTCCGGTGATTTATCATAAAATGATAAAGACATGTGGTATTGGGGAATCTTTTCTAGCCGATATCATAAAGGATTGGGAGACTAGTCTCCCGAAACACTTTAAGCTGGCTTACCTGCCCACATTGGGTGAAGTGAAACTGCGGCTTACCGCTACCGGGAGTTCCAGGAATATGCTGGATATTGAAGCCAAAGTGTTGGTGGACCAATTGAAGGATCTGGCTGGAAAGTATATTTATGGCTATGAAGATGAATCCCTGGAATTTAAGATCGGACAAATATTGGCCGAGAGAAAACTAACGATTTCTACTGCTGAAAGCTGCACGGGAGGATACCTGGCACACGTGATCACTTCCGTTCCGGGAAGTTCGAGGTATTTCCGGGGATCGGTGGTTGCTTACCATAATGAGATCAAGCAGGAAATATTGGGAGTTCCGGAGGAAATTCTTCAACAACATGGTGCGGTGAGCGAGGAAACGGTCAAACTGATGGCTGAAAATGCTCGGAAGAAGCTAAAAACGGATATTGCAATTGCTACGAGCGGCATTGCCGGGCCTGACGGGGGAACCGATGAAAAATCCGTTGGATTAGTATGGATGGCATATGCAGACGGAAATGGAACGGTAGCGAAGAAAGAGCAATTCCTTAAGGACAGAATGTTTAATATTCAATATAGCTCAAAAACCCTTCTCACTATTCTTTACCGTAAATTGATGGGAATTGATTAAGCAAAGACCTTTCATTTTCTAATTATCAAAATGATATTTTCGGCTTAAAACACTAACTTGGCGGTCGTTAATTCTTAACAAATTAAACACTAACGAAGATGGCACTAATCAAAGTTGTACTTCCGAAGATGGGCGAGAGTGTGATGGAAGCCACCATCAATACGTGGTTAAAAAAAGTAGGTGATATGGTGGAGGAAGAGGAGCCACTATTGGAAGTGTCGACAGATAAAGTAGATACAGAAGTACCGTCAGCACACTCAGGAATTATTCAGGAAATACTTGTCAGTGAAGGTCAGGTGGCCCAGGTGGGTGAGCCCATTGCCGTCATTAATTCAGAAGAAGAGTTGCCTTCCACTAAAGAAAATCCGGGGTTGACAGTTAAGGAGGAAAAAAAGCCTCCATTAAAAAAAGAATCTGGAATACCGGTAGATACTTCTTCCACCAATGGAAGCAAGCCTAATGGAGTCGAACCGGCCAAACAAAGCACCGCAAAATCGGATCGATTTTATTCGCCCCTGGTAAAGAATATTGCGAAAGAGGAAAATATTGGCATTACCGAGTTGGATCAGATTCCAGGCACGGGAAAAGACAACCGTGTGACAAAAGCGGATATACTGCAGTACCTGGAAAACCGAAAAGGCGGAGTGGAAGTCGCTGTGGCGAAACCGGCAAAAAAAATTTCAGTTCCAAAAGTGGAAGTATCTATCACCGCTGACGACGAAATCATCGAAATGGACCGCATGCGTAAGATCATTGCCGAGCGCATGGTGGAATCGAGGAGAATCTCGGCGCATGTGCAGTCATTTATTGAAGCGGATGTAACACCCATTGTAAAATGGAGGGAGCAGGTAAAAGATAGTTTTGAGAAGGCAACCGGAGAAAAGCTGACGTACACGCCAGTATTTTTGGATGCGATCATAAGAGCCATCAAGGATTTTCCGATGATCAATGTATCGGTCGATGGTACCAATATCATCCGCCACCGAAGGGTAAATATAGGAATGGCGGTCGCTCTTCCCACGGGCAACCTAATTGTACCCGTGATAAAAAATGCAGATCAACTTAATTTAGTGGGTCTCGCCAGAAAGGTGAACGATCTGGCACATCGGGCACGGAAAAATGAACTCAGCCCCGACGAAGTGAAGGGTGGAACCTACACCGTCACCAACGTAGGAAGCTTTGGAAGCGTCATGGGAACTCCCATCATTCTCCAACCGCAAGTAGCCATCATGGCAATAGGTGCCATTGTGAAGAAACCTGCGGTGATAGAAACACCCGATGGTGACATGATTGGTATCCGTCACAAAATGTTCCTTTCTCACTCCTATGACCATCGCGTGGTGGACGGCATGCTGGGCAGCATGTTTGCCAAAAGGGTGGTGGAATACCTGGAGAGTTTTGACACGGGTACGCGGTTTTAAGAAAAAAATTATTGGTAACAAACAAAAAGCCTCCAGGTATTCCCCTGGAGGCTTTTTGTCTTTATGTTGATATTTATGGATCGGGAGAGGTTTGTCGGGGGACAAACCTTGGGGTATCAACCCCCAACCTTGGCTTGTCCCCTGACAAGCCACTCCGACAATTTTTATTTTATCAAATCCAGACTCCTTTTGATAAATGCAGTAAGGTCAGCGCCCTTCAGCATATTTTGGGAAAGTAGCGCCAGTTCGTAGGCCTGCTTTGCCAGGTCTTTTTGAACTGTCTCATCCTTTTCTTTCAGGATCTTGCCAATCAATTCATGGTTTCCATTGACAGCAATGTTGAGTGTCATGGGCAGGTTACCAAACATCATTGGCCCGCCACCCATTTTCTGCATGTCGTTCATTCTCCGCATGAATTCATTTTGGGTGATGGTCACCGGAAGTTCATCGGTTGAGAGCGACTCTACAGCCACCGAGTGACCTTTTTCTTTCACCAGTTCTTCAAAGATTTTCTTCACCTTCTCCTGCTCATCATTGCTTAACACACTTTCCTTTTTCTCATCTTTTTCAATGAGCTTGTCGAGGATATCTGCATCCACCCGCTTCCAACTGGTTTTTTCCAGCTTCATCTCGACGCTGTTCACAAAGTGGTTGTCCAATGGACCATCCAGCTTGATCACATCATAGCCACGCTTTTTGGCGGACTGAATATATGAATCTTGTGCCTCCACATCAGACGTATAAAGATGGACGACCGAGTCATTTTTATCTGTTTGATTCGGCTTTACTTGTTCTTTGTACTCATTGAAGGTGTAAAACTTTCCGTCTACATTTTCTAGCAGGGCAAAGTCTTTTGCCTTCTCATAAAACTTCTCTTCGCTGATGATCCCGTATTTCACAAATACATTCAGACTTTCCCATTTTGACTCAAATGCCTTTCTGTCTTTTTTAAATAATTCGGATAGCTTATCAGCTACTTTTTTTGTAATGTGAGAATTGATCTTTTTGACATTGCCATCTGATTGCAGAAAACTCCTGGAAACATTGAGAGGAATATCCGGCGAGTCAATTACCCCGTGCAACAGCATGAGAAATTCGGGGACTACATCCTTCACTTCGTCCGTAATGAATACCTGCTTGGAGTACAATTGGATCTTGTTTTTTTGAACTTCGACATCCAGTTTGATTTTTGGAAAATAAAGAATTCCCGTCAGGTTAAATGGATAGTCCACATTCAGATGGATCCAGAATAAAGGGTCTTCAGAAAAAGGATACAATTCCTTATAAAAAGCCAGGTAGTCTTCATCTTTTAGGTCAGAAGGAGCCTTCGTCCAAAGAGGCTTTGGATTATTGATGACATTCGGCTTCTTAACCGTTTTGTCTTTCTCGTCTTCCTTTTCCGCTTTTATTGTTTCTTCTTTTTCGCCAAATACGATTGGCACAGGAAGGAACTTGCAGTATTTTTCAAGAATTTGGCTGACCCGGTAATCTTCCAGGAAATCTTCATTGTCTTTGTCAATGTGAAGGACTACTTCCGTTCCGCGATCTTTTTTCTTTGCCGGACTGATTTCAAATTCAGTACTTCCATCGCAGGTCCACTTGGCCGCTTCGGTGCCTTCCTGGTAGGATTGGGTGATGATATCCACTTTTTTGGATACCATGAACGCGCTGTAAAAACCAAGGCCGAACATTCCAATGATCTGGCTGGCATCACCCTTGTCCTTATATTTTTCTACAAATTCGGTTGCTCCCGAAAATGCGATCTGGTTAATGTATTTTTTAATTTCCTCGGCAGTCATACCGATACCATAATCTTTTATGGTAATGGTCTTTTTCTTTTTGTCGACGCTTACCTCCACTTTGAGGTCGCCCAGCTCCCCTTTGAATTCACCGATGGATGACAATCGCTGTAATTTTTGTGTTGCATCCACGGCATTGGAAACTAATTCCCTCAAAAAGATCTCATGATCCGAGTATAGGAATTTTTTGATGATGGGGAAAATGTTTTCGGTATGAATTGAAATAGAACCTTTCTCTTGCATAATCTTCATTTTTTTAGACTGACCAACGCTTTTCAAATTTTATTCCATTGCACATAATTAAAAGGATAAGTGAAAAATTGACAGTTTTTGTTCGGCCGTGTCAGTATTGTCAAACAAAGGCTGACAGGATAGGTCATAAATTAACCTGACACGGTGTGAATAAGTAGGCTATTGATTAATTTCAATAAATATATCTCTGTCATGCAACCTCTGTTATAAACATAGCATCTACCCAATGAATGCTGATTCAGACATGCTTCAAACAACTAAGACCTATTCAGAAGAATCGTTGATTGTGGATTGCAAAAAGGGTAAGTCAAAAGCTCAAAAGGAGCTTTATGACCGCTATGCTCCGACAATGCTGGGCCTATGCATCCGGTATATAAAGAGCAAAGCAGAAGCAGAAGATGTGATGATCGCCGGGTTTATGAAAATCTTCACTAACCTGAAACAGTATGAAGCGAAAGGAAGCTTTGAAGGATGGATGAAGAGGATTATGGTGAATGAATCATTGATGTACATCAGAAGAAATAAAGCGATGTACGTGGAAGTGGACATTGACCACGCAGTGAAAAGCCCGGATTATAACTGGAGTAATTCGAACTTAGAGACGGAAGATCTCAATAAAATGATAGAAGATCTTCCTACCGGGTACAGGACAATTTTTAATCTGTATGCCATAGAAGGGTACAGCCATAAGGAAATTGGCGAGATGCTGAACATCAGTGAAAGTACATCAAAATCCCAGCTAAGCCGTGCCCGGGTAATTTTACAATCGAAAGTGGTGAAAATGGAAGAATCAATAAAAAGGGACAGACATGAAAGAGTATAAAATGGATCAATTTTTTCGGGAAAAACTTGCCAGCAGAAAGGAAATACCCTCAGACAATGCCTGGGAAAAGCTTTCTATGGAGCTGAGCAAAGCGAAAAAGAAAAAAAAGATGGTCTATTGGTATGTTGCCGCAAGTGTGGTGTTCTTTTTGGGATTAGGATATTTGTTGGTATTAAATAACCCAACCGAAAATGATTCTCCGCATGTAGCCAAATCAGAAGAGATGAATTTGCCGAATGAAAATGAGCCTTCTGAAACATTAGCACATTTCAGGGAAGAAAGATTGGAAAACAAAGCGGAAGCGGAAAGTGAAAGCAATGATAATGGAGTAGAAAAGAAATCCGATACAACACCGGAACCGGAAAAGAAAATTGAAGCCAAACAGGCACCTGAAAAAAAAGACATTGAAAAGAGGAATGAGAACCAGGACCCCGAAAAAGCGATAACACCTGCCGAAGTGATCAATATCGGTGAAGCTGTGGCGGAAGACGTGAGCGATATTGGTGCAGAAGAGCCACAGACAATCATACCTGATGAGAAGGTGGTAGATCAATTAGCTGTCATTACAAATGAAGAATACCCTGAAATAGTAATTACCTATAAAAAATCAACGACTGAAGAAAAGCCTGAAAAGACCTTAAAGAAAATCGTCAACCTGGCCAGGGATTTTACGGAAGGTGGCTACGGCATTGGTCAGTTACGGGAAGCAAAAAATGAATTATTGGCATTCGAAAGAAAAAACAACAAAGACAATTAGAGATTAAATTAACGTGGACATGAAACCAACAAGATATGTTTTAGGAATATTGGCATTGATTTTTTGCATGCAAAATGTGACTGCCAGTACAGGAGTAGAAGTAGTAAAAGAAGATACGATAGAGATTGCCTTTGGCAATAACAGCAAGATCATTATCCTGGTAAATTCAAAAGAAGACCTGGAAAAGATTCGCAAATATGACCTCAACAGCATGCTGGCCGACCTGAGTATGCAAGTGGAGGAAAATGAAGACGAAGGGCTCCTGGTGATAGAAGATACCAGCGGGAAGAAATACCTCAAAGACACCACCATTGTCATTAATGAACGGGAGGAATACAATGAATTCAGTGACATGGAGGCGGAGTTTGACAGGGAATTTGACAGGGATAACCAACGCTCCTACAATGACGATGATGGCAATAACAATGATGGCGATTCCTATGATCGATGGTGGGAGAATTCCGATTTTGACCATAAATCCTCTATTGTGAGGGGAAAACGAACCGATCATAGGAGTTTCATGGATTTCGGTATGAACAACTACCTGGAGGACGGAAAGTTCCCTGATCAAAATGGCGCTCCCTACTCAGTGAGGCCCTGGGGATCGTGGTATGTGGCTTTAGGACCATCATTTCAAACGCGGATAGCCGGGAAGTTTGGCATCGAGTGGGGAGCAAATGTGAGCTGGTATAATTTTAAATACCAGGATGCTTCGCAGCGGATAATGATGGATGAGAACTCCGTCTTCTGGGAAACCTCGCTGGACCCATCTCCTGCTAAAAGTAAATTGACGGTGACATATCTTAATGCATCTTTAATACCAGTCCTGGATTTTGGCTACAAAACCCGTTATAAAAACAATGATGATGGCAGAACAGCCAAATACATCAATCACAACAACGACAAGTTTAGAATAGGTTTAGGGGGTTATGTGGGATACAAAGTGGACAGTTATTCCAAGTTTGTTTACAAAGACAACGGAAAACAAAAAGACCACGAGAAGAAGGGGTATTATATTGATAACCTTCGATACGGACTTCGTTTTGTAATGGGAGTGGAGAATTTTGACTTCTTTGTCAACTATGATCTAAACAACTTGCTCTACGTAGATAGAGGTCCGGAATTAAATGCCTTCTCCTTTGGGATTAGCTTCTGATTAGTACTTGGTAATAAATGTGAAAAGAGGGTTGCCGATTTATTGGCAACCCTCTTTTTTCTGGAAACCAGATCGCCCAACCACCTGAAGTAGTTGAACCTCTTCCTGCCTCCTGTTTATTTTCAAATTGTGAATGTTTTGTTCCGGAATTTTTTTCCAGTTGAATTGTTTTTATTTTGCCTCAAAGACGGGAGTTATGTATTTGAATTTTTCCATTTTTAATCATTTTCAAAAGATATTGTTTTTTGTCCTATTTTTCACTGTCTCTTTCAGCGGTAGTGCCCAGCATATCCAGCTTACGGAACAAGCGCAAATTAGTGTGGTAGTCGCCGACCCGGGCACACAGGAATTGTTTGAAGTTTTTGGCCACCCTGCCATCCGGGTGCATGACCCAGCCAAACAAATTGACCTGGCATTTAACTATGGGATATTTGATTTTGACCAGCCTTATTTTTACCTCAATTTTACCCGTGGTTATTTAAACTACATGGTGGCTGCCTGGCCGTATCCTGCTTTTGAAAATGCCTACGTCAGTGAAAACCGTTCGCTAAAAGAATATGTGCTAAATCTGACTCCGACCCAGAAGCAAAAGATATTCGATTTCCTTGCAGAAAATGTAAAGCCCGAAAACCGGAATTATTTCTATGACTATTTCTATGACAATTGTTCCACAAGGATCTGGGATGTGCTGGAAAAAACGCTGGGGGACGACCTATACTTTGATGAAGAATTTACGGCAACGGGGCACTCGTTTAGGACGCTCGTAGATTCACTCACTGTGAATAAGCCCTGGGGTGATTTTGGCATAGACCTTTGCCTTGGTCTGCCGATGGATAAAAAGCTGAGCGCTTATGAATATATGTATCTTCCCGAATTTTTGGGACGGTCGTTGGCACATGCTTCTATTAATGTCAATGGTGAGAAACAAGCACTGGTGAGCGAATCGAATATGGTATTTGAAAGCCGTTCCGTTAGTCCCGAAAAGAACTTTTTCACACCGTTATTGTTGTTTTGGTCAATTTTCGGTTTAATGGCAGCCATCACGATCATAGGCTATTTTACTAAAATAGGTTTTACGGCTTTTGACGTGTTGCTATTTGGGGTAGCGGGTCTGGTGGGATTGTTGCTATTGATATTATGGGTAGCGACTGACCATGCGGCGGCGGCCAATAACCTGAACATCCTTTGGGCAAATCCCCTTTATTTGCCAGGAGTGGTTTTTTTACTGAATGGCAACAGAAAAAAGGCAGTCAAAATTTCATTTTTATTTTTTACTATAGTATTGGCCTTGTTTTTAATTACCTGGCCATTTAATCCGCAGGGTTTAAATATGGCCACGGTTCCCATTGCGATTACACTATTGCTCAGGGCGATGTATATCCGGTTTTATTTGATGGCGACTTTTAATATTGAATAACTACATGGCAGGGCAATATACTTCTAGCGATGTTTTGAAAAAAAGTGCCAAAGGAAATAAACATTCAACTGAGATTTCTCTTTCTCTTATTTGCCTGGGGTTTCTCCCCGCGGTAATTGGGACGTGTCATTAGCTAGGGATTTATAGGCCTTTTACCAGGTCAATTGAACTTTACCTGGGACATAAGCTGAAAAAATTCGGAAGAAACGACGGAATAAATATTTTGTTTACAATTCAACTATTTTTTTTCACAGTTCGGTAGATTTTTTTTGAGTTTCCTGCAACCTATGGTCAACTTCAATCATCTATTAGTCAACAAGCTGATCGAAACCATGAAACGCGAAAAAATCATCTACCTCGGACTCACACTGCTGATAGGCTATCTCGTGATAATAGATAAAAACCTCATTAACAAAGCCGAACAGGAAACCAAAACATATAGCTTGAGCGAACTCAAATTGACCCGAATCGACGTACCATGTGAAGTGTACCTTACCGAAGGTCAAAACCAAAAAATGGTAATCGAGGCCCCGGAAAATTTATTTCACCGCATCAACTCCAAGACCAACAATGGCATTCTGACCATCTCAGCATCTCTTGATCGGAAATTATTTGGGTTGTTTAATGTGAAGGACAAACTGACAGATAGGGTGAAGATATTTATTAATCACGATCAACTCGACAGGATCATAGTGAGCGACCAGGCAAAAATCATTTCAGTGGACTATAAGCCCATCGGCTTTCACGCATCAAATGAGCAAGAGCAAATTGAGAAGAAATTTTTTAACGTGTCACTTCCTGAAGTCCATTTTGCCGAACTGGGTTTGATCGATGTCATCCCACTTATTCTCAACAGTATTCAAACCCGATCATTGTAGTAAGCCCGACTACCTTACTTTCCGATGTGTTAATATCCCTTTGACAATCAAAAATTGAGCGATAATGTAGGTGAGCATGATGAACACCCGGTAATGCCCGAATGGTTCAATAAACTTAGTAACGGCAATCATCCCATCGCTGGCAATAAAAAATAAGGCGCCTCCATAGACATAAGAAAAGCTTGCCGGGCTGGTCCGGTCTTTTCGCAACACAGCAAAAACCGCCATCAGTATAATCACCACCGTGTACACCGCAACCGGTATCCGCATTCCATCCAGGTGAGGCCAAAGCACGTTCAGGATCGCGCCGCCCACCATCGCCAGAATGATGATACGGACGGTAACAAATGTCTTGTTTTGGCTGATATTCATATCTATCTGAGCCAGATAGTAGGTAATCATGTAGGATATATGGGCCAATAAAAACGATCCCAGGCCAAACATAAAAAATGATTCACCCTGAAACATTAATAGCATATCTCCCGCCCAGGAAAAAAGCAGTGCGGTAACACTAAAAATGAATATGTTATTTTTTTCACCCTGCCATTGTGTAATAAAAAACAAAGCGAGCAAAGGCATTAAAAGAGGTTTGCTGTAATTGCTTAGAAAATCATTTTCAATAAATGCACCGATCAAATTGACCATTGAAGCAGCCAGGAATAGATAGAAGGGGAATTTTTTCATCTGACCTGTCCGTTAATAGCTGCCATGATATTTCCTTAGGAACCATTCCAGGCTAAACAAAAACAGGAGGAGAAAAAACACCCATTTTAAATTAATCATACTAGAGAAATTCTCCTTTGAGTGGATAACACTTTGTGCCTGCCTGGCAGATAATTTCTGTTCGATTTCCTGAGCATTATTCAAAGTATAAAATGACCCCCGATGGTCGCTTGCTAATGTCCTAAGTAGTTGATGGTCAGCGGTGAGCTGGGTTTGCTCGATTTGCATCTCTTTGATAATAAATGAACCTGTAACTGTTTCATTCTTTCCTTCCAATGTCGTTCTTCCTGTGAATTGATACACCCCGGATGGAAGATTGTTGACCCGGTATTTGCTGTTGGATTCACTGGTTACGTAGCGGTATCCTGTTGAATTTCCGTCAACGCTTTTGATCGTGATGTAAATTTCCTGGCCGTAAATCCGCTCATAGATATCATTGTAGACTTCAGCTTCAAAAACAACGGGTTCGTTATCGACAAACTCATCTTTAAGCGTATACAATTTAAACTTGCGCCGGTCATCTTTTGCAGAAAGGAATTGGATCGTTTTGGAAACCAGTTCGTCAAAAACCAGTGTGTTTTCATTTTGGGCATATTCATTTAAACGCCATTGCCAGAAGCCACTTCCTATAAGCGCCGACTCCTTTTGGCCCTCACGCCCGATGACCCACAATGGCTTATCTGTCTCTATGCTGCCCACCTTTTGATAAAGCAGGGTGGAAGCCTGCGCAGAAACAGTGAAGTTGGCAAAGGGTACAGATACAGGGGGGTATTTTCTGGCAACAGGATCAGCCTCGCTATTGATTTGAAAGATATCAAAAGAGGTATTGGTAAAGGCAAAAACATCGTCGCTTTGCCGGTTGATCGGAACAATTTTCACCTGTTGGTTGAGAGCATTAAAGCTGTTGATATTTGTTAAAGGACCGAGAATGTACCAGACTGGCAATTCTTCCTGCCTGATCTTCCCCAATAATTTTGCATGGGTGTTTCGGATATTAGGAATTTGATGAAGAATATACACATCAAAGGTTTCCACCGGCTCCTTATCCAGGTTTTCTATATAGGTGTGTACCTCATAATTTTTATTTTCTTCCAATGCAGATCGAATCGCCTTGATGTCGGGATGGGGAGCGGGGGCGGCGATCAGAATTTTTTCTTTTCCTTCGATCACGTCAACAAAAGCTTCTTTCCGGTTATTGAAAACAGACAATTCGTTTTCTTTATTTTTCAAGACGACCGAATACTGCTGATAGCCATTGTCATTGGCATCGATCAGAAATTGCTCTTCAAAAAATTGCGAAGGGGAAGTAACCTCCAGGAATTTACGGGCAACCTCCTTGCCCCTGTGAAAAATACTCAGGTCTACAGATTGGTTTTCAAAACCGATCGCAAAAAATTCGGCCACCAGGGGAAACTTATTACCCTGATAGGCAATCTTATTGTAAAGCAGGTTGCTTAGAATTAGGTCGGGTTTTTGAATGGTATCACCCACGCCGATGACATCCATCGGGAAGCCAAAAGGTTTGTAGACCGGGTTGATTCCCTGGTTATAAATTCCGTCAGATATTAGGATAACCCTGGCAAGATTTCTGGATTCATATTCTGATTCGATGGAAGTGAGAAAATCGCTCAGGTCGGAGTGGGGACTGTCAAATTGCAGAGAGTCCAATTCACTCTCCTGAATAGTGCCGTTAAAGGTTTTTAGTTCACTGTGATAGCCCTGATCTTCCAGTTTCTCTTTTATTTGGTGTACCGAGCGAATAATATTTTTTTTATTGGCTTCCGTTTCGATCTCATCGATACTTCCAGAGTTGTCAATGGCAATGACTACGGTGGGCTGCTCCGTTGTATTAAACACCTGTCTTAACAATGGCCCTAGCAACAAAAGGCAGATCAAAAAAACCAGGACAAATCGAAGGCTGGAAAGGAGCCAATTCATCTTATTTCCCCAGGGAGCTCTAGCTTTGAAGTAGACAATGGTGGCATATATTCCACCGGCCAGCAGGCAAAGCAGGATAAACCAGGGAGATGATTCAAATAGCAGGCTTGTCTTTTGCATGGGCAATTCTTCTTCCTAACGATTGATGAGTAAGAATAATACTAAAATGCCGAAACAGAAATGAAAACGGATAAAATATTGGCCAATAGTCAATTAATTGGAAGAGTTATCCGTCAAGAGGTTTGTTTGAAATTTGTGAATTCCTTGGTGCCTGGGACAGATTTTGGAAATTTATCTGAAAATTCATGCCACCACTTGGTGTTCAAAGCTCTTAGTTGGATCTTTAGCTTAAAGTGATGACATGAATAGTAAATGTTGTTTAGGTCAGCATACCACCATCCACCTGGAGTACCTGGCCGGTCATATAGCTGCTCATATCGCTGCCTAGAAAAACGCAGCAATCAGCTACATCTTCGGGACTGCCCCCTCTTTTAAGAGGAATAGCATCCCTCCAGGATTGTACTATTTTTTCGTCGAGCACGTCCGTCATTTCAGTTTCGATAAACCCGGGGGCAACCACATTGCATCGAATGCCGCGGCTGCCCAGCTCTAAAGCGATTGATTTGGAGAAACCAATAATTCCTGATTTAGACGCCGCGTAATTTGCCTGACCAGCATTCCCTTTGATCCCCACTACCGATGACATATTGATGATGGAGCCGGCCCGCTGCTTCATGAAAGTTTTAGCGGCGGCTTTTACCGTATTGAAACATGATTTCAGGTTCACATTGATCACCTTGTCCCATTGCTCTTCAGTCATTCTTAAAAGAAGTGTGTCCTGGGTGATCCCTGCATTATTGACCAGAATGTCGAGTTGGCCAAAATCTTCCACGATGGAATTAATCAACGCTTCGGCGGCAGCAAAGTCGCTGGCATCAGACCGATACCCTTTTGCTTTAATGCCAAATGTGGTCAATTCCTTTTCCAGGGCTTCGCCCTTTTCCACACTGGAAAGATAGGTAAATGCTACGTTTGCGCCTTGCTCGGCATATCTCTTCGCAATGGCATTGCCGATTCCTTTTGAGGCGCCGGTGACCAATGCTACTTTTCCTTCTAATAACTTCATAAATTTTTAAACTTTTTAATCACGGGGGTTTCTCTTACTTGATTTGGTTTTGTGGGTCAAAAATATAGTTTATCCTCTTAATTGAAAAATTTAGTTTTCGTTAGTAAATAGTAGGACTTTCCGATTCCTGAGAAGGTATAAAGCCAATGATATGATAAAGGATAAATTGCTGAAGGCCTGTGAGGATTTTATTGAGAAAAAAATCCGGGCTGCACAAAAGGGTATTGATGAATTAAATGAATCTGCCGATGTGGAAACAAAGAGCAGCGTGGGGGATAAATACGAGACCAACAGGGCGATGATCCACATAGAAAGGGAAAAATATTCCGCACAGCTACTGGAGTGCACCAAGCTGCAGAAGGTACTGGCCATGATCAAAGCAAAAAAGCCTTCGTCAAAAGTAGATTCAGGAAGTCTGGCAATTACCACCCAGGGAAATTACTACCTCGGAATAGCAGCAGGAAAAATAGACATTGACGGAGCAGAATATTTTTGTATCAGCCAGGCGTCTCCCATTGGCCAACAGCTCACAGACAAATCAACGGGGGACACCTTCACATTTAATGGAAGAAAGTATGAGGTTGAGGAGGTGCTATAGAGTGGGAAAATCCTTCGCAACAAAAAATAATCGTCATCACGCAGTCAAATAAATGCTTTGTCCTGTGCTTTTATTTTGCAAAATGATTTCCATTGGCCGTCTATGCAATTCGTTACCAAACAGACGTGAAGGCAGCACCGCTCAGGCAGCCATACCGGGTGTAGATGCCAGCGAGAATTTTAGCAAACTACATAGGTTTGATTTCATGCGATATCTAATGTTTGTTTCCAAAAATATGATTCCCCTTCCTATACATTTAAATGGACTTCATCTACCAGTTATTTGGTAAAAGGACAATGAAGTATTCTGTTTGGATTTAAACGATGGAATATGTAGGGAATAGCCAGACTATGATTGGATCTCATCCTCTGTGCTCAGTTATCACAGGTTTGGAAAACCCGCAACAGTAAGTTCAACATTAATTAAATTAACCAGGGCTCGAATTTTAGAAAAAGCGCAATGTCTTAAATCACCAGAATCAACCAAACCACACCTGCTATCAACCCAACATTGGAAATGAGAACTTTAAAATTATTCGAAATTGAAATCCATAAATGAGGAATAAAGGCGGGCGGCACGATGATAAGCACGGAGAATTAAAGTTTACAAATCAGGTTGTGATTTATAGTCTTTTGATCTTCACTTTCCTCCCTAGTCTGGGAGCCAAAACTTGACATCGTGGATGTAAATATTTTTATGTTACCGTTTAATTGATTAAATTAATTCTACCCTATTCTTATACCCAAAAACGACTCTAATAAAAATTTGTGGCTATGAAGACAATTGTTATAAGTTTGGCGATAATCTTTGGTTTTTTGTTCGGTTGTAATAGAAGTGAGGTCGAGAATAAAAATCCAAAAATAGGTATAAGCATCGGTCCAAATCAGGAACGATGGAAAAAAGACAATGATTTTCTCACCCATCATATGGAACTGCTCGAAGCCGAAGTAGTGGTTAAGGAAGCAGGGGCAGATGAGCGTCTTCAGGCTAAGCAGGTAAAGGAGCTTGTGGAGGACGAAGCTATTGACGTTTTAATCATCATACCAGTTAATAGTGAGACAGCTGGAAGAATAGTTGATTTTGCAAAAAGCAAAGATGTGAAGGTAATTGCCTATGATAGGATCGTTCTAAACTGTGACCTGGACTATTATGTGTCATTTGATAATGTGCGGGTAGGAGAGATCCAGGCGGAATACCTTACTAAAATAAAACCTAAAGGAAAGTATGCACTACTGGGCGGGGATGCCAATGATAACAATTCTTCATTATTGTCCATCGGGCAAATGAATATTCTACAGCCGTATGTCTTAAAAGGTGACGTTGAAATTGTCATGAATGAGAACGTAAAAAACTGGGATGTAGACATTGCCTACAATATCATTGATAATTATTTAAGTAAAAATGCCGAGTTGGATGCCATCATTGCTTCCAGCGATGCCTTGTCTGAAGGTGCTGCCAGGGCGATCGAAGACCATGGATTAACAGGGCAAATATTGTTATCAGGTCAGGATGCGGAAACAGAAGCCTGTAGGAGAATAGTGGAAGGCCAGCAAACCATGACGGTCTATAAAGTGATCGAATCACTGGCTTCTTCGACGGCAAATATCGCGATGTCATTGGCCAAAAAAAACGGGGTCCCCAATTCGCAAATTACTGTTAGCAACGGAAGTAAAATGGTGCCCTCTTTGCTTTTATCTTCGTTAATGCCGGTGGCCAAAGAGAATTTACGTATGACGGTGATTGCCGATGGATACCTGGATGAAAATGCAGTGTACCGAAAGGTGAGCAACTGACCCTGTTTGTGATTATTACTGACGAACGCCTCTCTTTTATGTTGTTAGAAAGCAGTGGTCCGGCAACTTAAATAAAGCCGTTTTCACCCTTTCAATGGCCTCTTTTTAATCATGCCACCCTTGGTGTCTTTGATGCTATTTTGAACGATAAATGCATGGGGATCGATCTTGTCGATCTCTGTTTGCAGTTTGGCTATTTCCAGGCGCGTAAGCACGGTGTAAATGATTTCCGTATCCTTCGGGAGGTCGCCTTTGTTTTTGGTAAAACCGCGTTTGCCGTTGTAAATGGTGCAGCCGCGCCCCAGCTTTTCAGTGATCATCAGGCGCATTTCCTCACTTTTATCTGAAATGATCGTGATGCCAGTGT
This sequence comes from Cyclobacteriaceae bacterium, assembly GCA_050305935.1. Taxonomy (GTDB): domain Bacteria; phylum Bacteroidota; class Bacteroidia; order Cytophagales; family Cyclobacteriaceae; genus CAJXNP01. Next base: position 97,525 of record JBNLGG010000001.1, read on the forward strand.
ATTCCTCGATGCCCTCGATAACAAAATCTACGGTCTTTGATGCAGCGAAGTAAGTGAGAATGGCGTACAAGGCAATTTCAATCGACAGAATGTAAGCGCCCACTGAAAAGATGATGATGTTGAAGATGAGAATGATATCTCCAATTGTTACGCCGGTTCTTCGGCTTAAAAAGATCGCCAGCACCTCGGTACCATCAAGCACAGCTCCGCCACGCACTGCCAGGCCGATCCCTGCGCCCAGGAAAAACCCACCAAATGCCGCGATTAATAATTTATCAGAAGTGATCACCGGATATTCAATAAAGTGGACCGTCAGCGCCAATCCAACAATTGCAAGGACACTTCGGAGCACAAAATTTTTTCCCAATGTTGAAAAGCCCAGGACAAGAAAAGGAAGGTTGATCAAAACCAATAGAATCGAAAGCGGAACCCCCGTTACTTCACGAGTTAAAAGCGAGATGCCGGTAACACCACCGTCAATGAATGAATTGGGCAGTAGAAATCCCTTTAACCCAAAGCCTGCTGAGGCGAAGCCCAAAATGATAAGCAGTGCGTCTTTCAAGATGTGAATAAAAACGGCCCTGAGGCGGATGAACTCGTCGTAGATCTTCCTGTCTTTCCACCCGTCATCGGGAGATTTTTCAACTTTTTTTTCTGCCTTCCGGTATAAAAAATATTGGATGATCGGGTTCATGAGAACTTTAACGTATGCCGCAATTTATTAATATACCCTACACCTAAGTACTGATATCAAACAATTTTTTAGGTAAAAAGTCAATGAAGACTTTTCGGTACGCTGAATAGTTTGGCAAGCATTCCTCCTTAAAAAACTGCTAAACACCAATCCTGTTTGGCACATTTAGGTTGCCGGAGTCTTTGAGTAACAACCAAAAAACTTAAATTCGCAAGCAATAGTATGGAGAATCAATGAGTAAAATTAAAATAAAGAATTTCGGGCCTATAAAAAGCGGGTTGGGGGACGATTGGATTGATTTAAAAAAAGTAACAGTCTTTATTGGAAATCAGTCGAGTGGTAAGAGTACGGTTGCAAAGGCAATATCAGCGCTTTCCTGGCTCGAAAAATCGATCAACCGAGGGGATACTGATAAAGGTGAGATTTCGTTCGGGAAGTTCAAAGAATTTTTTGAGTACCAAAGGATTCATAATTACTTCGCTGACAATACACTTCTGGAATATATCGGGGAAAAATATCACATTCTGTATGATACGACAAACGAGTACCCAATAATTAGGGAAGTGGAAGGAGAGGAATATATAGTCCCCAAAATAATGTATATCCCTGCTGAAAGGAACTTTTTAAGTGCTATTAGCGACGTTTATGATTCCAGAGGCTTACCTGACAATGTGTTCACATTCGCAGAAGAATTAAAAAGGGCACAAAAGGAATTAAAAGGCCAACAACTCCGACTTCCAATCGCAGATATCACTTATGAGTACAATGAACGGGAAGATGAATCATATATTTTGGGTAAAGAATATAGAATAGGTTTACTAGAGGCTTCTAGCGGGTTACAGTCTTTCATTCCGTTATATCTTGTGTCACGCAATCTTACCCTTGCTATTACGGATGATGAGAAAACACTGCGAAAAAACCTTAGTGTAACCCAGGCATTGCGTATGGAAAAAGAAATAGCAGATCTGATGCTGGATAAGAAGGTCCCCGAAACCCTGGATCAGTTTAAAGAAATAGAAAAAATACGCGCTAGATACTATAATAAGTGTTTTTTGAACATTGTGGAAGAACCGGAACAGAACCTATTTCCTTCCTCACAATGGGAAATGTTAAAAAGCATGCTTGAGTTTAATAACAAAAGCGAAGGGAATACACTCATAATTACAACACACAGTCCATATATTATTAATTATTTAAGCATTGCTATTCAAGCCGGGTATTTGAAAAGCAAAATCCAGTCAGACGATTTAAAAGGCAAGCTCAATGAAATAGTTCCGATTAATTCGGCCATTCATTCCGAAAATGTAGCGATCTATCAACTCGATGAAAAAACGGGTCTGATAGCCAAACTTCCGGATTATGAAGGAATCCCGTCTGACGAAAATTATTTAAACAATTCATTAGCAGATGGAAATCGGCTTTTTGATTTGCTTCTTGAAATCGAAGAAGAATTATGAGTATAAATTTTTTTGAAGCCAAATGCCAAAGTATTACTAGAGAGAGTCTGTTTGGTCTTTGTGACGATGAGGATGGTAGCCCCGCATACCTTGACTATTCCAACAAAGCCAAATGGAATGCAAAAGTGAACAACACCGTTCCTCCCAGAGAGATGGTATTCACAGCGATAGACAACTGTGTAGAGATGTTTAGAGAAAATGGTGAAATGGAAAATCGCTGCGATGGTGTGTTGACCTATGGTGACAACATTATTTTTGTCGAGCTTAAAAATAAGGGGTCAAATTGGATTAGTGAAGGGATGCGTCAACTCGAGGTGACAATTCGGGTCTTTGATAACAGTAACGGGCTATCGAATTATAGGCACAAAAGAGCATTTGTGGCGAACAAGAAGCATCCTCATTTTCATAAAATCGATGTAGAGAAAAAAAGAAAATTTTGGGATGACTATAGAGTAAGGCTAAATATCGATGCCAACATAAAAATCAAATAGCTTTTATTATGAACTCGTCCTACATATTCCTCCTATACTCACCACCCACCTCAAATAAGGCATGGGTAATTTGTCCAAGTGAACAAACCTTGGTTGTTTCCATAAGCTGAGCAAAGAGGTTTTCGCTGTGGAGGGCCTTTTGTTTAAGTTCCCTGATGGAATTCGAAGCTGAAGTTTGATTTGTTTGGTGGAGGTTTTTGAGGGTTTGAATCTGGAATTCCTTTTCTTCTTTTGTTGCACGAATTACCTCGCCCGGAATAACCGTTGGGGATCCCTTGGATGAAAGGAAAGTATTGACCCCTACAATGGGATATTCGCCTGAATGTTTTAAAGATTCATAGTGGTGACTTTCTTCTTGTATCTTAGATCGCTGGTACATGGTTTCCATCGCACCCAGCACACCACCCCGGTCGGTAATCCGGTCAAACTCTGTCAGCACCGCTTCCTCTACCAGGTCGGTCAGTTCTTCGATGATAAAAGAACCCTGTAATGGGTTTTCATTCTTTGCCAGGCCTAATTCCCTGTTGATGATCAATTGAATGGCCATCGCACGACGAACTGATTCTTCGGTGGGCGTTGTAATTGCCTCATCGTATGCATTGGTGTGCAGCGAATTGCAGTTGTCATAAATTGCATACAATGCCTGTAGTGTAGTGCGGATGTCGTTGAAGTCAATTTCCTGGGCATGCAAAGATCGGCCTGAAGTCTGAATGTGGTATTTCAGCATCTGCGATCGCACATCAGCTCCGTATTTTAATTTCATTGCCTTCGCCCAAATTCTTCTCGCTACACGACCGATTACGGCATATTCCGGATCGATTCCATTGGAAAAAAAGAAACTCAGGTTAGGGGCAAAATGATTAATGTTCATGCCCCGCGAAAGATAATATTCCACGTAGGTAAAGCCATTTGCCAGCGTAAATGCCAATTGTGTAATGGGATTGGCGCCTGCCTCTGCAATGTGGTATCCTGAGATAGAAACCGAATAAAAGTTCCTTATTTCCCTGTCAATAAAATACTGCTGCACGTCACCCATCAGACGCAGGGAGAATTCGGCAGAAAAAATACAGGTGTTTTGTGCCTGGTCTTCTTTCAAAATATCCGCCTGGACTGTACCTCTTACTACGTTGAGAGTTTTTGCCTTAATATTTTCATACACTCCCTTTTCCAATACTTCATCACCCGTCACACCAAGGAGCATTGTGCCCAGGCCATTGTGACCTTTTGGCAATTCAAAATTGTAGGAGGGGCGTGGAAGATTCTTGTCGTCGTATTTTTGTTTGAGAATCTTTTCGACATTGTCCTCAAGGGAATTTTCTTTTATATAAACCTCGCACTGTTGATCGATGGCAGCATTCATGAAAAAGGCACAGATGGTCGCTGCCGGGCCGTTGATGGTCATTGATACCGACGTTTTGGGATCGGTCAGGTCAAAGCCCGAGTAACATTTTTTCGCATCATCCAGGCAACAAATGCTTACCCCTGAGTTTCCTATCTTCCCATAAATATCAGGTCGATAATCCGGGTCTTCCCCATACAGGGTGACCGAGTCAAACGCTGTCGACAAGCGGGTGGCTGGTTGCCCTTCAGATAAATAATGGAATCGTTTATTGGTACGTTCGGGGCCGCCTTCGCCGGCAAACATCCGTGTGGGATCTTCTCCTTTTCTTTTCAATGGGAAGACACCTGCGGTAAAAGGGAATTCTCCCGGCACATTTTCCTGAAGATTCCATTTCAAAATATCGCCCCAGCTTCGGTATTTTGGGAGCGCTATGACAGGGATCCTGCTTTTTGAAAGGGATGTGGTAAAGGTTTTATTTCGAATTTCCTTGCCTCGCACCTGATAAACAAATTCGTCCGCCTGGTATTTCTGTTTCTTTTCCTCCCATGCTTCCAATGTCTGTTTATTGTCCGGTTTCAATAAAAGATTGAGTTCGTCAATTTTTGATTGGATGGATGATCTTTCCTTTTCTTCCAATAATTTGAGGGCTTTGGTCAACGAATAAAGCTGGTCCGCTATTTCCGCCTGTGCCTCGCTATCCTCATTGTACTGATGGATGGTTTCCGTGATTTCCGATAAATATCGAATGCGCTGGGGAGGGATAATGCTCAATTTATCAGGCTCGGATTGAAGGTCAATTTCCGGGACCGTGAAATCATTTTTACTTATCGAATCCACTTTTCGCATGATGGCATTAAATAAAATATTCATGCCATGATCGTTGAATTGGGAGGCGATGGTACCAAAAACGGGAAGATCATTCACGTCCCTGTCCCAAAGCTGATGGTTTCGCTGGTATTGTTTTTTAACATCCCGCAAGGCATCCTCGGCCCCTTTTTTATCGAATTTATTGATGGCGATTAAGTCCGCATAATCGATCATATCGATTTTTTCCAGTTGGGATGCAGCGCCATACTCAGGTGTCATCACATACAAGGAAACATCCGAGTGGTCAACTATCTCGGTATCTGATTGGCCAATCCCTGACGTCTCAAGTATAATCATATCAAATCCGGAGGCCTTTAGTATGTTGATCGCATCACCGATGTGTCTTGATAGCGCCAGATTGCTTTGGCGAGTCGCCAGCGAACGCATGTAAACATTGGGGTGGTGGATGGCATTCATGCGAATGCGATCACCCAATAGGGCTCCTCCTGATTTCCGTTTGGACGGGTCAACTGAAACAATCGCAATGGTTTTATCCGGAAATGCATGGATATATCGCCTTACAATTTCATCAATAAGAGAGGATTTTCCTGCTCCGCCCGTTCCTGTAATTCCAAGTACAGGAATAGTTGTTTCTTCCTGCTTTTCAGCGATGATCTCTTTAAAAACTTTTTGAAAGCTTGTTTGGTCGTTTTCAGCCAGGGTGATCAATCGGGCAATTTTTCTGTGATTGGAAGTATCTAGTTCTTTTTCGCACAATTTGTCTTCCCATAATAAACGGAAGGAACTTCTTTTTATGACCTCATCGATCATCCCCTGGAGGCCCAGGGAGCGCCCGTCATCCGGGGAATAAATACCGGCGATGCCATAGTCGTGCAGTTCTTTTATTTCGTCAGGTAGGATGGTTCCCCCACCGCCGCCAAATATTTTGATATGGCTAGCATCCCTTTCTTTTAATAGGTCATACATGTATTTAAAATATTCTGTATGACCACCCTGATAGGAAGTGATCGCGATGGCATGCGCATCTTCCTGAATGGCACAGTCGACAATTTCCAACACAGATCGGTTATGCCCCAGGTGGACGACTTCCGCGCCGCTGGACTGCATGATCCTTCGCATGATATTAATCGCCACATCGTGTCCATCAAAGAGTGATGCAGCAGTGACGATTCTAACGGGTTGAAGACGTGATGTACTGCTTGGGGCCATATTATTTTTCCTGTCGTAAAACATTAATGTGTTCCACAAAGGTTGGCAAAACATCAGTATTTAAAAATGTTTATTTATCAAATAATAAGAAGGGTCATATTATTGTCTTAAATTTGCAGCGATTTTCAAATCAGCAAACAATCACAAACAACTCAAATATTTTTTCTTCGTAGCTAGAGTTTTTTAAGGGATCGAAACAAGGAGCAATCATGCAATATTACAGCACTAAAAGAGAGGTAGGGAAAGCGAGTTTTAAGGAGGCGGTACTTAAGGGATTGCCTGACGACAATGGACTATACATGCCGGAGTATATTCCGGTTCTTGATAAAGGTTTTTTACGGGAATTATCGGAAAAATCATTTCATCAAATTGCCTATGAGGTTTCTTCGCAATTCATTGAAGAAGAGATCAGCGAGAGCGACTTGAAAAATATCATCCGCTCTGCATTTGATTTTGAAGTACCAGTTGTCAATATCAATGACAACATTTTTGTTCTTGAAACCTTCCATGGACCTACGCTGGCGTTCAAGGATTTTGGCGCGCGATTCATGGCCAGGGTCATGGGACATTTCTTAAAAGAAGACAAGCGTGAAGTAAATATTCTGGTAGCCACTTCGGGAGATACAGGTAGCGCCGTAGCCCAGGGATTTTTGGGCGTGGAAGGTGTAAAGGTCACATTGCTTTATCCGAAAGGAAAGGTTTCCAAAATCCAGGAGCAGCAGTTGACAACCATCGGAGGGAATGTGACGGCGCTGGAAGTTGACGGTACCTTTGATGACTGCCAGAAAATGGTGAAGGAGGCCTTTCTTGACAAAGAGCTGAACGGGAAAATGAACCTGTCGTCGGCTAACTCCATCAATATTGCCCGCTTGCTGCCGCAATCATTTTATTATTTTTATGCATATAGCCTGGTAGCTGAATACCCTGAGGAGATCATTTTCTGCACACCTAGTGGAAATTTTGGTAACCTCTGTGCGGGAGTGCTGGCATGGAGAATGGGTTTGCCTGTAAAGAAGTTTGTGGCTGCCACTAATGCAAATGATATTGTGCCCGCTTACCTCGAAAATGGGGTGTTTGACCCAAAACCTTCCATTATGACGCTGAGCAATGCCATGGATGTGGGTAATCCAAGTAATTTTCCGAGGATATTGGAGCTGTACGATGGAAGCCACGAGAAGATGAGCGGCCATATGATAGGAAGGGTGTACAATGATATGGAAACCAAAGCCATCATTAAGGAAGTTGATGAGAAATTCGACTACCTGCTGTGCCCACACAGCGCCATTGGCTACGAAGGTCTGGCAGACACCCTGGAGGAGAGGGGAATGAACGAAAAAGGTATTTTCATTTCAACTGCCAGCCCGGCTAAGTTTGGTGATGTCGTGGAGCCGGTGATTGGCAAGAAAGTAGTAATCCCGGAGCGATTGCAGAAAATCGTGGAGCGGGAAAAGAAGGCCATTTCACTTGGTAATAAACCCGAGGATCTTAAGCGGTTTTTGTTGGGGTAGAGAGGCTTTCAGTTTGCTGTCTTGGTTTCTCGAACAATCATAAGGTTTTCGACCGTTATCAAGGTTCTGAAACGACGCTAATGGTCGCAGACTCTGGCAATCGTTTGGTTGGCCAGCAAAAAAACAGACCATATGTTTCTTTGAAACCAGTCATTTTTCGTATTTTAAGAATCAAGTTATTTTTAAATCATGAGAGTTTTCAACTATCGTGTTTTGTTCAGGGAAGAGCCGGAAGGTGGGTTTACGGTATTTGTGCCAAGCCTTGAAGGGTGCATATCTTATGGGAAAGACCTGGAGGAAGCGAAGAAAAATGCCAAAGAGGCTATCGAATTATATATTGAGTCTTTAGAAGCGGATAAACTCCCAATACCAACCGACGAGAATTTTCTTGAGTACAATCTTCAAATAACACATGTCTGATTATAGCTCTAAGGAAATAATCAGAAGACTCACGGAGGCTGGTTTTATATTGGATAGGGTTAAGGGAAGTCATCATATTTACAAGAATAATACCGGCAAGCGGGTAGTGGTGCCGCACCCAAAGAAGGATCTTCCAAAGGGTGCTTTTTTCGCCATCTTGAAACAAGGAGGATTAAAAGACTAGTGCTACACAACATTTGTTTACTTACTGAAAACAGACGACCGCCGATCGTCCCCCATTAACAACTCCCTTTCATTTTCTCTTTCTTATCCGAATCTTTAAGTTGGTAAGAATAATGGGATGGGTATTCAGTTGATGATTTAAAACTCGATTTTAATAATGATTCCCTTTGGCTGTTGAATATTTGTCTCGCGGTGGTGATGTTTGGTGTGGTACTTGACCTGCGAATCCAGGATTTTAAGTTGCTATTGAAAAGTCCAAAACCATCGTTAATCGGTATTTTTTCCCAGTTTATCCTACTTCCATTCCTTACTTTTTGATAAAGCCAATTCCCAGTATTGCCATCGGAATGATTCTGGTGGCAGCTTGTCCGGGTGGAAATATTTCCAATTTATTATTTGCTGACCAGCCTGATAGTGTGCTATTTAATTGGATGGACCTATTTTACCATTACCATGTTTCTATTGGTGCTTTCTCCTTTGATTCCATTTGTAAAATTCAAGCCATATCACAGAAAGGAAGCTTGCTCCTAAACAGGTGACGATTTGCATTGATGTCATATAACTGAATTCAAAAAGCGATCTTAGTTGGGGTATCGTCAAGCTGAAAACAAGGATTCCCAGGGTGATGAGGATGATGATTGGGATCAGATTGTTCTTATACTTTAGAGTGGCAACCACAGAATAATAAAAGGATCTGTTTACCAATGTTAAAAAGATATTGCTGAAGATGATCGTGGTAAATACGATCGTGCGGATAGTCTCTTCCGAAAGATTGTTTTTTATACCGTCAAAATACAAAAACAAAGCCCCTGCGGTTATCGCCAATCCCTGAATGATGCTGAGAAATAATTCTTTGAATGAAAAAAAAGTTCTCGTCATTTTACGGGGCCTGAGCAGCATTTGATTTTTTTCCATCGGCTCATTTTCAAAGGCAATGGAACAGGTAGGCCCCATGATTAATTCGAAAAATATCACATGGATGGGATTAAAAATATTAGTGAATTTCCAATCGAAAAGGAGCGGCAGCGAGACCGTGAGCATGATGGGAATATGTATCGAAATGATGTACTGAATAGCTTTTTTGAGGTTTGTGTAAATTCTTCTTCCTACCGAGACCGCATAGACCATGTGGGTAAGGTTGTCGTTGGCCAGAATTAACGAGGCAGCTCTTTTGGCGGTTTCCGTCCCTTTTTTTCCCATGGCCACCCCGATGTGAGAAGCTTTCAGGGCGGGTGCATCGTTTACACCATCTCCCGTCATGGCTACGATTTCACCTTTTTCCTTTAGGGCCTCAATTAGTTTTAATTTGGCATCGGGAAACATTCGGGCAAAGACGGTATACTTGTCCAGGTTGGATTGTAAAGCATCGGAGTCAAACTCCATCACTTGCTGACCGCTTACATATTTATTAGCATCTTTTAGTCCAATCTTTCCGGCAATGGATAAAGCAGTTTCGGGATAATCGCCGGTGACCAGCTTCATTTCAATCCCGGCGTCATAAAAAGCCTTTACCACTTCTTTGATGTTTTCTTTTGGAGGGTCTTCCAATGCAATGAGGCCCAGAAACTCCCAGTTAAAATCCCGCTGATTATCCGGAAAATTCTCACCGGAAAATGTTGCTGCCGACACTCCTAACACCCTCAATCCGCTGGATGCAAAACCGGAGGTAATTTCCTTTATTTTATTCTTTTCAGTCGCGGACAAATGGGAACATTCCGCAATGCTTTCCCATCCACCTTTGGCTGCAATGATCTTTTCACCCTGTTGATTTGAATAGATATGTGTCATCATCGGAGGGGTGCCATCCAGCGGATATTCGTGAATCATGGAAAATTCTGATCGAAGATCATTTTTTACTTGATTTTTGTAGGCGTCATGAATGGCCAACTCCATTGGATCAAACGGGCTGGTTTCGCTGGCCCACATCGAATAGGCAAGGACTTTTTGTGAAGTAGGGGAACCAACTTCCTCGATCGCTAGCATCTTGTCATCGTGAAAGTCAAATATCTTTTCAACTTTCATTTTATTCTCTGTAATAGTACCCGTCTTATCTACACAGATGACCGAGGCGGATCCGAGGCTTTCAACGGTGACCGGCTGCCTGGTAAGTACGCCCTGACGGATAAGCTGCCTGGCGCCCAATGCCATAAAGGTGGCAAAAGCAACCGGGATTTCTTCAGGGAGGATGGACATTGCCAGCGTTAATCCATGAAGGAGGCCATGTAAAATATCCTTCGAATTGAGATAGTTGATCAGCCAGACAAGGATGAAAAATACCAACCCAATACCTGCCATCAATTTCACGAAGCGGTTTATTTGCTGCTGAAGAGGAGTTTTTTCAGTGCTTATGTTGTCAATGGATTTTCCAATTTTCCCGAGCTCGGTACTGTTGCCAATCTTACTAATTCTGGCTACGGCATATCCGGAAGTGACGAGCGTACCAAAATAAACTTGTGAATTGGTCGGATTTTTTTCAACAGGAAAAGATTCACCCGTGAGAATCGATTCGTTTACATAAAAATCATTCGACTGTAAAATTTCAGCATCTGCGGGTATGAGGTTCCCTTCCTCAACTAAAATGATATCATCTACTACCAGGTATTCGGCCAGAATGGACTGAAGCTCGTTGTTTCGAATCACCTTCGCCCTGGGATCAATATAGCTTTTCAGGGATTTAAGGGCATTTTTGCTCCGTATTTCCTGAAAAACAGAAATGCCAGTGACAAAGCTAATGGCGATGATCATCATTATTCCCTCGGTGACTTCCCCTATACTGAAGTAGATAATGCAGGCTACTAACAGCAGTATTACCATTGGTTCCGTGATAACATCCTTGATCAAATCGAGGAGTTCATTGGAATGATCTCCTGAAATGGTATTGTAACCATACTTTGCCCGGGAATTTTTTACTTCCTCGTCGGGAAGACCTTCAAATTCGAATGAATGATTTTTCATGTGTTTATTTGTGTTTGATTTCTAAGGAAACACATGGAATGGCCTTGCAAACAATCGATCATCTCTTTGGGTGAACTTCGTACATGGCCATTTCACCTCTCAATTATTAAAAAAATAAATTTCAATAATTGAATGTATAATTTCATGGTGAAAAGTCATAATTGCCTTAAAAAGTGAGGTTTATGAGTGGTCGTGATTTCTTCCGGAAATAAAAAAAAGGGATATGTTACTATCCCTTCCTCTACTAAATTTTTATTTCTTCTACAGTTGATCGAAAATGTTTTTGATTGAAACTGCTTTTGAGATTCTTTCTTTTAGATCTGAAATCTTCACCCTCTCTTGTTCCATGGTGTCCCGGTGGCGGATGGTTACACTGTCGTCATCTTTTGTCTCGTAATCCACAGCGATGCAGAATGGAGTGCCAATGAGGTCCTGACGTGTATATCTTTTCCCAATCGAACTGGAATCTTCGTAGATCAGGTTAAAATCATATTTCAGATCATCGAAGATCTTCCTTCCTATTTCAGGCAATCCATCTTTCTTCACCAAAGGAAGAATAGCGGCTTTGACAGGCGCCAATGCCGGATGGAATTTTAAGTAAGTGCGTGTTTTCTTGTTATCACCTTCACCTACTTCTTCTTCTTTGTATCCATTGCAAAGAAGCATAAAGAAAAGCCTGTCAGCTCCGGCGGAGGTTTCAATGACATAAGGCACATAGTTTTTATTGATCTCCGGATCGAAGTATTGCATTTTTTTCCTGGAAAGTTCCTGGTGATTTCCGAGGTCAAAATCGGTTCGCGAATGGATACCTTCTACTTCTTTAAATCCAAATGGAAATTTAAATTCGATATCGACGGCTGCATCGGCATAATGGGCTAGCTTGTCGTGATCGTGGAAACGAAGATTTTCAGCCGGGATACCCATTGCCTGGTGCCATTTCATTCGGATGGTCTTCCAGTGCTCATACCATTGCTTTTCCTCGCCCGGGCGAATGAAAAACTGCATTTCCATCTGTTCAAATTCCCGCATTCTAAATATGAATTGCCTGGCAACAATTTCATTTCTAAAGGCTTTTCCTATCTGGGCAATGCCGAATGGAATTTTCATCCGGGCGGTTTTTTGTACATTCAGGAAGTTGACAAAAATACCTTGGGCGGTTTCCGGCCGCAGATAGATTTTATTGGCGTCTTCAGAAACCGATCCTACCTCTGTAGAAAACATCAGGTTAAACTGACGAACGTCTGTCCAATTGGCAGTACCGGAAATAGGACATTTAATTCCAGCGTCTGTGATCAATTGTTTTACACCGGCCAGGTCTTCTGCATCCAGCAACCTGCCCATTTCTTTAACCAGCGCCTGGGCTTCATCATTCTTCCCTTCAGATTCCAGTTCGGCTGCTTTATCTTCAATAAGCACATCTGCGCGATATCGCTTCTTGGAATCTTTATTGTCAATCATCGGATCGTTGAAACTATCCACGTGTCCCGATGCCTTCCATGTAAGCGGGTGCATAAAAATGGCCGCATCCAGCCCTACCACATTTTCATTAAGCTTGATCATGGCCTGCCACCAGAGGTCTTTCAGGTTCTTTTTTAATTCGGCGCCGTAGGGGCCGTAATCATACACCGCCTGAAGGCCGTCATAAATTTCTGAGGATGGGTAAACAAAGCCATACTCCTTGGCATGGGCAATAATATCTTTTATGGTAAAGTCAATCTCGCTTTTCACGGACAAAAAATTTAGTTCAACAAATTCTGTTTAATGTATTGAGGTACATTGATTTTGGGCAGCAAAGATATGCATTGCTTTGTTGTTGACAAATTACTTCACCCAGATAATAGCTCGCTGATGGGTGTGCCCTAACTTCGATTTTGTTTTAAGTTTTCGCCTTTAATTTTATATTTACCGAGGTGCCTTTAAAGAATTCAATCGCCATGTACAAAAAAATCGGAGTAGCTTTAGCATTTTCACCTCGTTGTCAGGCGATGTTAGCTGAGGCTTTTCGATTGAAAAAGTTATTTGAGGCGGAGTTATTTTGCATTCATATAGGACCAAAAGGCACGTCCGAAAAGGAATATATGAGCAATGTGCTCAACAAGGCAGGTATAAAGGAAGAAGAAATCCACCTGATTTGGGATGAAGGAAAGCCCATCAAAAAAATCCTTCAAATCTGCAAAGCTGAAGGAATTGACTTGCTGGTGGCCGGAGCGCTTCAAAAAGAAAAGCTTTTCAACTTTTATATTGGGTCTGTGGCAAGAAAGATTATTCGGAAAGCCGGATGTTCGGTTTTAATGCTCACTAACCCTTCTACTGACCCCAAACCATTTGAGAAAATCGTCATCAACGGATCTGACGGCGTCAAGGATCTAAAAACGATACGGCGGGGCATAAAACTTGCCCACCTGGAAAAAGCAAGCCAGACCCATATTTTCAAAGACATTCAGGGATACGGACTTTCATTGATAATGTCGACCGAAGAAAGCGAGGCCGAATTTGCAGAAAGAAGGCGGGAGCTCGTTCATCGGGAGATTGACGAAATGAATGATTTGATCAATACGATAGATACCTACGACGTGCACATCAATATCAAAGTGGCCGGAGGCAAGGAAGGGCATGAACTGAAAAAGTTTGTTGAGAAAATACATGCCGACCTGCTGGTAATGAAGGCGCCCGAGAGGCAGTTGAGGTTCTTTGATCGCATTTTTCCTCATTATATTGAGGTGATCATGGCGGACCTTCCGTCGAATCTTTTAATTGATCATAATTAGGATTTCATGCACAGTCTGTCCCATCACGATATCATCACTCTTTTGATACAATTGGCTACCATGCTACTGGCAGCGAGGCTCTTTGGTGAACTTGCCAGAAAGCTTCATCAGCCGATGGTTGTAGGGGAGATACTGGCAGGTGTTATCCTTGGACCAACTATTCTGGGGTACATCAGCCCCGATTTCTTCCATGCGGTATTTGAAAGTAGCGAGATGGCCAATGTGGCGCTCAATGGAATCATCCAGGTGGCCGTTATCCTCCTGCTGTTTATCGCAGGTTTAGAGGTGGAGCTTGATCTTGTGTGGGAGCAGGGAAAGAGGGCCTTGTACACCAGTTTATTATCCCTTTCATTTCCTTTCATTATCGGTTTCACATTTGTTTATTCATTTCCCTGGGTATTTGACAGTGTGCCGGAAGATCAATATCTGGTTTTCACACTGTTCTTAAGCACGGTTTTGTCGATTACCGCGTTGCCTGTGATTGCAAGGGTGCTGATGGATCTCAACATGTTTAAGTCAAAAATGGGAATGCTGATCATTGCATCAGCGATGGTGATTGATATTCTCGGATGGTTGATTTTTGCGGTGATCCTCAGCATGATGGATACAGGAGAAGGAGGAAAAATGAGCCTGGGAAAGACCATTGGACTGACCCTGGGATTTACTGTAATCTTATTGTCAATTGGAAAGTATTTTCTTGATAAAATATTACCATGGATCAATCGCAAATTTGCCTGGCCGGGAGGTCTTTTATCGATCTCAATGGTGCTTTGTTTCATTGCGTCAGCATTTACCGAATATATCGGTATACATGCGATTTTTGGTTCGTTCATCGTGGGGATTGCGTTGGGGGATTCGGTGCATATGCCCGAGCGGGCGAAGGAAATCGTCCATCAGTTTGTCAATAACATATTTGCACCGCTGTTTTTCGTCTCCATAGGCCTCTGGGTGAATTTCTATGAAAATTTTAACCTGACGTTGATCCTGTTTATACTGGTATTGGCTTTTCTTGGGAAAATTACCGGGGGCTTTTTCGGGGCGAGATTGGGCAAGCTCAATGTGTTTCAATCGCTGGCAGTGGGTTTTGGAATGAACACCCATGGCACCCTGGAAATCATTCTGGGGACGATCGCACTGGGAGCGGGACTAATCAATGAGGAAATTTTTGTATCCATTGTGATCATGGTCATTATCACGATAGTGATTTCAGCTCCACTGATGAAATACTGCATCGAGCTTCACAAACATTTTAAAAGGAGGTACAAGGTGAGGATCGGTAAAAAATAGTTTGTTAAACTAATCAATTTTTGAATCTCAGATCGAGTTTTCTTTGTCAAAATCAGGTTAAATCAAAAGCCGATATATAGGCTGGTAATTTGTTTAGTGTAGTTTCCTCCTGATCTGATAAACCTTGTGATTTGATGATAACATTAGCAGATTTGAATTTTAACATTGATCCGAAAACCCCACGGTCAATTTTTTTAACCTGTCGTAATAGATAGGAACGATCATCTGCCCAAATTAATGCTGTATTTGTTTTCTGCATTGCCAATACAGATTCAAAAAGCTTTTCCAAATATTTTTCACAACCCTTTTTATAAAAGACGGCTTCAAAACTGGTAAAAGAAAAATCCATGTTAATAAAACGACGGATAATAGGTAAATTGGAAATGAAGCCCAACAGATATTTTCCAATTAATCCCGGGAAACCGTCAATTTTCCACCTGACATTGTTTGCCTGAACTCCGGCTAAGATTTCGCCATTTACATTTTTTAATACATAATAATTGTCCCTGAAGAAAAGATTATCGGTTGAAAAAAGATTGTATTGACGATAAAATTCTTTTAATCGCGTGATGACCTCCTCTTTTTCATGAGGAAGGATTCGACCTACCGATGGATTTGCCTTTGGACTATATCTGCTAAAGACAAGGGTAGAAAAAGATCTTATTTGTCTAAATCCAAAGAGATCGCATAATGACACTGAACGATGGTTTTCCTGGTCAACATAGGCATAGAACAGGTGTTGTTCCCCAGCATGGGAGACCCTACCCGCCGGGAATTCAAGTAGGGATAGAATTTCTTTTTTCAAGGAACCGGTTGTCCCGGTCTTGTTATTTTTGGAGAATTTTGGACTTTTCTGGTAGGCAGGCAAAAAGGCAAAGTAACGGATGTATGAGACATTAATTTCCTTTGGCCCCACTCTGGTTTTTCTATGGCAAAGACAACACGTTGCCACCAGGGTTGATTTTTTCTCAAGTACAATAAAAGTAGGCTTTGGGATAAACCTGATTTTGTCAGGTACGTCTGACAGACGGTACGTGATGCTTTTTCCTGGAGTACCGATTATCGCGTCAACGAGCAAATGGACAATTTCTTTGGTAGGTTGTAGGTATATTTTAAGCACGGCAATAAAAGTAAAAGGCTTGTTACTTTATTTGCAATATTTTATTGCTAATAATACTGAAAAACCGGATTTTTATCACAGCCAATCAACTTTGGTAACGGTGCCAATGTCAATTTATATGTTGATCTCTCTCCTTCACCAAAGCCAAAATATCAATAGTTCCCTTTTTCGGAACAATGCTCTGATAATTTTCCAATGTGATCTCCTTCAGGTTGCTGCTGTTGAATAATTTATAGCCCAACGGGTGGAATAATTTGGTATAAAAATCAAAGCCAATACCTTTTTCCTCCATCACATATTGCCCGATTTCAAAAATAACGGCTGGCCTAAACTTTCCTAATAATTCCTTCGCCCCGGATAGCACATCCGGCTCATGGCCGTCAGTGTCGATTTTAATAAAGTCAATTCTGTCTATGTTTTCTTCGATCACGAATTGATCCAGGGTGATGCTTCCAACTCCCTCTGTCGACATGGCGGTGCCGCCGTGAACCGGGTGCTCATTTTCATCTTTTTCGCCACCTACTTTCCAACTGGAATAGGCAATAATTTCCTTGTCAATTTTATCAGGACTCGTGATAAAGGTCTGGGTCACAGTTACTCTTTTCGCCAGTCCCGGGTTTAGCGCCAGGTTTCGCTTTAGTTTTTTGAGCGCATAGTGTGTTGGCTCAAATGCGTAGACTTTTCCGTTTGGTACCAATTCCGTAAACTGGAGTGCCATCACTCCAATATTTGCCCCAATGTCCAGGATTACTCCGTCTTTCGGGATTTGAATGAATTTGTTTTTCGAGACATGCGATTGAAAGTTACCAAAAAGGAATAGCGACAGGTCCAACCCCTCCCTCAGGTCTACCTCATACTGAATGCCACCTCTTTTTATCACATGCAAATCCTTTCGCACAAAAATCCTTGTAACGATATAAAGCACCTTTGCGATGAAGATCTTTATTCTGGTCAATGGCAGATTAGATAACAAGCCCATGCTGATCAATAAAATTTAATTTTTCTGGCAGCATAGGCCACCATTCTAAACAATAAAAAGCCGTGTGAAAACCTGGAAATATTTGTATCCCCGTAGATCCTTTCCCTATAGCGGATGGGCAGGTCGATGATTTTCAGGTTAAGTTTATAAGCTCCGAAGATCAGGTCAAAATCCCCGAAGGGATCAAACTCCCCAAAAAACTTCCGGTTTTTTATCAATTTTAGATAGTCTTCACGATGAATAACTTTTGTGCCACACAGGGTATCTTTGATCGATTGTTCCAATAGCCAGGAAAACATGATGGAAAAGAATTTATTTCCCAGTAAGTTAAGAAAGCGCATCGCGCCCTTTTCCATTGGGTACACCAGCCGGGAGCCATTGATGAATTCACCTTTGTGCTGGACGAGGCTTTCATAGAAGGATGGCAAGTCTTCGGGAGGCACCGTGAGGTCGGCATCCAGGATCATTAAAATATCCCCGGAGGCCATATCAAAACCCATCCGCACGGCGTCCCCTTTTCCCTTGCCGGGCTGCTGCCCGACTTTAATGTCGAGGTCAGGATATTTTTGAGGCAGTTTTTGAATTTGCTCCCAGGTGTCGTCGGTCGAATTCCCTTCGATGAAGATCAATTCCTGGTGGCTGCCAAAGGATGGCAGGCGCCTAATGGCATTTTCCAAGTTCCCGCTTTCATTCCTTGCGGGAATAACGATACTCACAGACTTTTCCTGCCATTCTTTTTGTCCGATGATAGGCCTGGCAAAAATATACTGGTTGAGACACAGGGAATTAACTAGCGGAAGTCGGCTCAGGTATTTGTTGATGATCTTGCTTACCAGCGGGATATACACCGGAAACAGCATCCGCTTGGTGTGGCGATATGTGTCAAATCCGGCGAGGTACAGAAAAGTTTGTACATCCCTTCTTGTAAGCCAGTTTTGTTTGGGGCTTCTTTTTTTTATGCGGAGAAATTCTCCAAAAACTAAAAAAGGTTCCCATAAAAAATTGTAATAATTGATGATGATCCGGGTACGGCTATGGGAAACGTTTCGCAGTTGTTTGAA
The DNA here is from genome assembly GCA_050305935.1 of Cyclobacteriaceae bacterium. Taxonomy (GTDB): domain Bacteria; phylum Bacteroidota; class Bacteroidia; order Cytophagales; family Cyclobacteriaceae; genus CAJXNP01. The sequence continues at coordinate 115,827 of JBNLGG010000001.1, forward strand.
CACTTTGAGAACATCTACAAAATATCCCGTCACGTGCGTCAAAATAATGGTGTCAAACTTTTCATCGATGTCGAGATTCTCGGCATCCATTACCATAAAATTTATATCCGGATACTTTTCCTTTGCCAGGGCGATCATTTTTGGGCTGAAATCAATGCCCGTCTTTTTTCTACCTTTGAATTGTTGCAGCATGTGTCCGGTGCCACAGCCAATTTCCAGCACGGAATCATCTTCGTGGATGAAGTAATTGCAGTAGTGCACAATATCATTCCAGAAATAGCTGTACCTTTTCCTGTACCGGGAAATTGAATCGGCCAGCTTTTCGAAATGTTTTTTAAATGTTTCCCTTCGTTCGTTTCGAATGTCTGTTTCCTGCGTTTCTTTCATTAAAAAATACTATTTCAATTCATATAAAAAGACCGGTTCTTCTTCCCCGATTTTATGAACAAACTCCAATTTGTCAGGATATGCCTGGTGGACAATGGACAAATATCTTCGCACAGTAGAAATCGTGCGCCCTGTGTTTTTTGAGGGATCCGCCCGAAGGCTGGCCAGCATCACATGTGTGACCCCTGCTTCCTTCAGTTTATTGTAAAGCTCTTCCGGATCTTCTGATGGCACTTTCCATATTCCGTAAAATTCCTTTCCGCCGCTGTAGATAAATGCCATGCCAGGCTTTCTGGCACCCACAAATGCATTTTCAGGTAGATTATCCTTTACCCATTTGCTCATTTCAAAGTAGTGGATCCAATCGGGTGTAAAGCCATACAGCAAATCACCTTTCATGTAATGCCCCAGCGATTCAAAGGTTTCGGGCAATTTTTTAAATGTCCTTATCGCGCCTGCCCCAATAAAAATGACAGTCATGATGCCAAATACCCATCTCAGGCTTGGTCGATATTTAATTGTGGCGGTGTGAATTGTCGCAAGAATATAAACCAAAATAAATGGGGTATACACGAGGATCAGCCTCTCCTGGCTCCAGTATTGTTGTAGTACAATAAATGTGATCCCACAAGAGGCCAGCGTGTAGATGCCGACAAAGAAAAGAAAGCGATCGCTCCGATAGAAAAGAGCTAATCCCAACACACAGGTTAAAATGATCAGGAGGGTAATGAACCCACTCGTGTGCTGAAGCTCAAGGGGATTCCTGAGTTTCACTTCTCCTTTTAAGCCATAAATGACCATAAAATGATACGACAGATAGTCGATGCTATTGTTTTTTATACGTTTGATGTATCCTCCAAAATCTTCGTTTCCCTGGGAAGGATCATAGGGGTGTTTGAGTTTCAGTTTGTTGCCCTGGTTGCTCACCTGGGACTCCTTCACATCAAATGCCGTTCGTTTGATCACTTCATTAGCTCCATAAAACACTCCGAAGGAAAGGATGGTGAAAACTACCGCCATCCAATTCATCCTGATCAAAAAATACAGGCAGGTGCCAATAACGGCTGTCAGGCCAATGTTTTTGGTAAGCGCCATCAGGAAGACCACCAGACCTAAAAGGAGGAATTTTTTAACATCCTTGATTTGGGTTTTCTTTGGTTCTCCCTGGAAGAAATACTTTTTCGCAACAAAGAGGAAAATGCTTTGCATCATCAGAAAAAACGCTTCTGTAAAAGCTGAACTGGCAAAGTAAAGCATGGAAGCATTAAAAGAGAGAATGAACAGCAGTGGGACTAACACAATGGCAGGTAAATGCTTTTTGAAAACCCTATAGAAAAGCCAAAAGTGGATTAGCATAAACACCAGTGAGGCCAATTTTAAAATAACCAGGTTTAAACCGCTAATGCCGATGATAAGCCCCAGGACAATGGGATAGAGCGATCCCTGGAAAGTCGGGTATTTTCCTTTTCTGATAAATGAAAACGCCCGGTTTATGTACTCAGAATCATCACCGCCTATGGATACTTTAGGGTCAAAGAATATCAGGCCCATTAAACACAAGAGTCCAAATAGTATCCAGAAAAAAGTGCTGAGGTTCCGGGACAAATAGCTGTTTAGCCCCGGGAAAAGCGAATTTTCATTAATATCCAATGCCTGGTTAGCTGCGCTCATAGGGTTGAAATTTTAGCAAATATATCATTTCTCAGCTTTCTTTTGCCCGAAGACTATCCTTCACCGCAATTGCAATGTTATCTAAATGTTAACATAAAAAGAGCTTTTGACGCCAGAATGCAATGAAAGAAATTTGATCCACATGTTTAAAAACCTGATAAATGACATCTTTTGGTGTAATTAATGTGTTTTTGAAAGCTAAATTGTGTTACCAAAGCTTTAATTCTTGTTAACAATTTATTAATATTGAATAAATGATTTTAGATGAAACCAGGGGTGGCGATCATATTGACCATATTTTTTTGCACAGGACTGGCGAACAGCCAACCCTCCTCTGCCCTTGTGTTATCATCAAGCTTTTTCATTAACCCTCCCTCCATATCAAACCCACGAAGTGACGATTTCTTTCTTTCGGCGGAAAATATGAGCCGGGATGAAATAGCAAGCCAACAGGAGGAGCTAGCTGAATTTGTCAATAAAATGGCAGCTAAGCGGGACAAAGTTAAAGACGAGAGTTATTTTCTGAAGTGCCTGTTTTACAAGGTGCATAATAAGTATCTAAAGAATTACCAAAACCTGGTGACCTTCGAAGAACTACTTGAGCAGGGTAGGTACGATTGTGTGTCTGGTACGGCACTCTATGTGTTGATTCTGGAGGAGCTTGGATTTGATTATTCCATTTACGAGTCTGATTTTCATGTGCTCCTGTTGGTGCAGAGTGGTGAAAAAAAGATAATGTTTGAATCGACTGATTTTGCAAACGGCTTTGTAGATGACGAAAACGAGATCGTTAGAAGGATAGAATACTATCGATCCCTCAGCGAACAAGAAAGCGATAACTATTACAATTATCAGGTAAATACCCACAGAATGATCGATTCCAGGCAATTGGCCGGGCTGCTTTTTTATAACCAGGCTGTAAAAGAATACAACAATCAAAATTTTTCTGCCGCGAACACCTACCTTGACAAAGCAGAAAAACTTTACAAAGGGTATCGAATTACAGAATTGAGGGATTTGATCTCGAAGATGACAATAGCTGCCAATTCCCTCACATTGGATTAATTTTATTTCAACATTTTCACATCTTGCTGTGTCTGAATATTAATTGGTTTCTTTGTGAAACTTACCTTATCTTTTCACACAGCTAAATAAGATGTTGGGTTTGAGATTACTCTTTTTTTTCAGCACATATCTGTTCGTTCTCCATATTGCGTCAGCACAGCAGCCCTTTCTTTTTGAAGAGAATAAAGGGCAATGGCATGAAGAAGTGTTGTTTAGAACAGAAATTCCGGGTGGATATTTATTTGTAACAAAAAAGGGGATGAAATATGTCTACGTTCACCCCGAAGATGCCGGGAAATTTGCAGGCCATGATCATCAAAACATTCCTTCCAACCTCCGGACGTCAAAACCTGACCTGCAGGAAGGGTTGAGAATGCATGCCATCGAAGTATTGATGGAAAACAGAAACCCTTCGTCAAAAATTATTTCTTCAAAGCCTTCTGCCTCCCAAATAAATTATTTTAGAGGCAATGACCCCTCCAAATGGGCGGTGGATGTCCGGCGCTACGAGGAAGTTATGATAAAAAACGTATATCAAAACATCGATTTTAAATTGTATTCCGAACGAGGAAATTTGAAGTACGATTTTATTGTTCGTAAAGGAGGAAATCCCTCGCAGATCGCGCTGGCCTTCATTGGGGCGGAAGGTGTGGGTTTGGTTGAAGACCGCCTGGCAATTTCTACTGCTTTTAGCACGACCCATGAAGGAAATCCTTATTCCTATCAGCGAGTTGGCGAAGGTGAAAGGCCAGTCACTTGCCGATACCAGGTAGATGGAGCACAGGTAAAATTTGACCTGCCTGAAGGTTATAATAAAAATGAGGATTTAATTATTGACCCTGAATTGATCTTTTCCACCTATTCGGGAAGCCTTGCCGATAACTGGGGCTTTACGGCGACATACGATGAAGCCGGAAATCTTTACTCGGGAGGCATTGTGCGTGAAATTGGTTATCCGGTAACCTCAGGAGCCTTTCAGGAAAATTATGGTGGAAATGTGGATGTGGGTATTTTAAAATTTAATGAAGATGGAACTCAATTGTTGTTTGCTACCTACATCGGGGGTAGCAGCGCCGAGACTCCCTACAGTATGATTGTGAATAGCTTGGGTGAACTGGTTATTCTCGGGACAACTTCCTCTTCCAACTTCCCGGTAACAACCAATGCTTATCAAACTACCTATCATGGTGGTCCGTCTCTCGGCCAGCCGGTTGGGGCGATACCCTATACCAACGGATCAGATTTTTATGTATTAAAACTCAGTTCGGATGGCCGGGATTTAATCTCATCCACATTTTTAGGGGGAACGGACAATGATGGTGTCATGCTGCAAAGAATGCCTTTAACCAAAAACTACGGCGACCAATTCAGAGGTGAGGTTAATATTGACAAGGATGATAATATTTATTTTGCTTCCTATACGGCTTCCCAAGATTTTCCAATTACAAGCGCCATTCAACTGGTTTACGGAGGGGGGCTGTATGACGGGGTTGTTGTGAAGTTCAATCCTGATTTGTCTGATCTTTTATTTAGCACCTATTTAGGTGGTAAGAGGATGGATGGAGTTTTTAATGTGAAAGTTGATTCTGATAATAATATTGTTGTGGGTGGCGGAACGGACAGCGAGGATTATCCAATAAAGGGTTCCGTTCTCAAGCCGGAGAAAAATGATACAACGGATATTGATGGAGTTATATCGAAAATCAGTGTGACGGGCGATTCGCTGATTGCCAGCACATACGTGGGGACAGTCGACTATGACCAGGTGTATTTTATAGAGGTCGATAGTTCAGATTTAATTTATGTATTGGGCCAGACGAGGGGCGATATTGCTATTACAGCAGATATCTATTCCAATCCGAATAGCGGTCAATTTGTGCAATGCTACGGGCAGGAATTGGACACGCTGATCTTCTCGACACAAATTGGCTCGGGGTCAGGGTCGCCGGATTTTAGACCGACTGCCTTTCTGGTGAACGAGTGCCAAAACATCCTGATCAGCGGGTGGGGTGGCAGTACCAATGCAGCCCTGGTCCAGGACAATTCCGGAAATATATTTTCGACCGGTTACGTGGGGGGGACGACTGTCAACCTCCCGGTGACGGACAATGCATTTCGACCCACTTCAGATGGATCGGACTTTTATATATGCGTGTTATTGAAAGATGCCAAGGAATTGCTTTATGCGACTTTTTTTGGAGGTAACACTTCCTCAGATCATGTGGATGGCGGTACCAGCAGGTTTGACAACCGGGGAATTGTTTATCAGTCAGTTTGTGCCAGTTGCGGGCTTGGCGCTGTGGACGATTTTCCCACCACTCCCGGCGCATGGTCCAATGTTGATAAAAGTAAGTTCCCGGGTCCAAACTGCAACAATGCGGTATTTAAATTTGATGTCACACAATTAAAAGCTGATTTCGTCACCAATTCTCATGAATGGGATCGACCAGGATTGCGCACGGGGTGCTGGCCTTTGGAAATAGCATTCAAAAACACAAGTATTGGAGGGATTGACTTTGAGTGGGATCTGGGGAATGGAATTTCATCCACCCAGGAGGATAGCCTGTATACGATCTATGAAAACCCCGGATTGTACAATGTGTCGCTTCGGGCGACAGATATCTCCACTTGTGTAAGAGAAGATTTTGCCTTCGGTACAATAGAAGTCTATGACCAAACCTTTGAAATAATGGATCCGGAAAAGATCTGCCATGGAGATCAGGTCCAAATGATGGCAGGCGGTGGTGTTTCATACAAATGGAGTCCCTCGCAATACCTGGATAATCCCAACATTCAAAACCCAACAGCCAGCCCTGATACGACCGCATATTTTACCGTAGAGGTGACAAATGGACTTGGCTGTGTGGCGGTTGATTCCGTATTGATCACCGTAGTTCCCGGATATACAGTTGACTTTAATTATTCGAAGGTAAACAGTTGCTTCATCTCCCCGGAAATTTATTTTCATAACCTTTCATCTGGCGTCGATGAGTTTGTTTGGGACCTGGGAAATGGAGATCAGTTTTCACTGGATAGTTTGGGCTATAATTACCATGAGACCGATACTTTTACTGTGACACTCACAGGTTTATTGGATATTTGTGAAAAAACAGTAAGTCAGCAAGTCCCGTCCGTAGCCACCATCATTCCAAATGTAATAACGCCTAATGGCGATCAGCTCAATGATGTCTTTCAAATAATAACGGATGAGCCAATAGATCTAAAAATAGTCAGTCGATGGGGCAACCTGGTTTTTGAAGCGGAAAACTATAGCGGCGAATTCGATGGAAAAGGGTTGCCTCCCGCTGTTTATTATTATGAAGTCGAATTTCGCAAAGATGGCACATCCTGTAATGGTTGGCTACATATTTTAAAATAATGGGGAGCGAATATTTATTAACTTTGCCGTGTTGAAGAAAATACTTTTAAAAATTAGTTGATGCAGGCAAGATCTATTTCGTTTACCATTTTTCATCTCTTTTTTCTTATTGCCATTTTATCTACCGCTTCTCCTTATGCTTCTGGTCAATATTCGATTGTTGAGGAGGGTGGTAAAAAGGGACTGTCCAATCGAAAAGGTGAAATTATCATACCTGTTATTCATGACAATTTAGGCTGGACGAATGGTGAGGACGGTGTCGTTGATGATGTCATTGGCTACCAGAAAAATGGTCTGTGGGGGCTGGTCAATATGAAAAATGAAAGGGTGATAGATCCCGAATATTTTGAACTTTACCCATTTGACGATACTAACCTGATTTGTTCCAGAAAGTATTTTGGAGACCTGACGCCTCAGTTTGGTGTGATCAATACGAAAGCCAAGCTGATAATTCCATTTAAATATGATCATATTGAAAAAAACAGGGACAGGCTAATTGTAAGGACAAAGGAGAGAAATCAGATAAAATACGGTTTAATTGATATTGATTCAAAAGGCTATTTGTCCCTGAATTATAAAAGAATAAACCCCCTCAATGATCTTTTATACGCGGCTACCGAAGACCTCTTTTCCTTCAGGGTTTTTGATAAAAATGGACGTTTGCTTATACAGGATAGCTTCGACAGTGTCGGGTCGTTTCAGGGGGGATATGCCAGGATATTTAAAAGTGGAATGGTGGGACTGATTGATGAGATGGGGAAGATAGTGGTCCAGCCAGTCTACCAGGAAGTAGAAATTTCGGAAGGGCAGATCAAAGCAAAGCCATTTTCATCCTGGAAACTGTACGATCATCATTACCAGCTTCGCGGGGAATACCACTATAATGAGATGATGCCATTTGAAAAATGGGTGTATAAGGTGAAAACGAATAATACCGAAGCATTAATTAATATTGGCAATGAGAGATTAACAGACTTCAAGGATTTCAATTTTCTTCAGCTAAAGGATACGTTGGTTTCTTATTCTTACCGGGGTAAGCAGGGTGTAATTAATTTGGACGGAGAAGAGATTATTAAGGCCGAGTATGATTCTATTTTTCTCGATAATCCAAATATTCTGCTGTACACTAAGACGACCTCCAGGAAAGGATGGAGGTTGGCCGATATCAATGGGAAAATCCTCAATCAGGATGCATTTGATAAGATAGAGCGCCTGACGGAAAGCCTCTTCAAAGTAAAGAAAAAGCAATATTGGGGTTTACTAAAAAACGATGGCACCGAACATGTTCTCTGCAAGTATGACTCTATTGAGCAATCCTTTGAAGGAAGATTAAAAGTTCACTTCTTCGGGGAAAATGGCATTATGGCGGAAGAGGGTGAATGGCTGCTCCTTCCTCAGAAACAGGAAATTGAATTGCTACCCGGCAATCGATATTTGATCCGTTCGATTTACGGCAGTAAAGTTGGAGTATTTGACCAGGATACATTATTTACTACCGATTACTTTCTTTACCCACACGGGGAATATTTTTTAGAGAAAAACCTCGACAAGCTGTTGGGGATTATCAGTCCAAAAGGGAAACACATTTGCTCAACGATGTACAATGAGATCTCATTGGTTCAGGAAGACAGCATGTTTTTAGCAAGAAAAGACTCAGCGTGGACCTTCTTTACAAAAAGTGGAAAAGTATTGAACCGAATGGATCCAAGGTTTGAAGTAGTATTCCCAATGAAGGAAGATTTTATCGGGGTAAAAATTGATGGCAAATTTGGGTTTGTGGACCCAAATGGTGATTTAAGAATTGCCAACCGATATGATTCCGTGGACAATTTCAATGAAGGCTTGGCCCCGATGTTGATCCGGGGAAAATGGGGCTTCCTGAATAAAAGGGAGCACATTGTCATTCAGCCGAGATATTCTGACGCAAAAGGCTTTGACCATGGCATCTTTGTCGTGGGCCAGGCTGGGAAATATGGCATTATTGACAAAACGGGAAACATCATTGTAAGGGTAGAATATGACCGCATCGAAAAACTCCCCGGGGGGAATTTTATGACCCAACTGGACGATAAATTGGGTTTAATAGACGACTATGGAAAAACACTCATCCTGCCGCGTTTCCACCAGCTGGAAGATTTAGACAACGGGTTTGTAATAGTTGCACGAAAAGGCAAATACGGTTTGATAACAGCGTCTGGCCTGGATGTCATCCCCATGACCTATGATGATTTGATCTATGATTCCATCAATGATCTTTACCTGGCAAAAACCGAATCCGATTGGATAGTGATCAGGTAAAACCTATTCGTGATATAGCGAAAATAATACGGTTTCACCTACTGCCTGCAATGTCATTTTGTCTATGAGATCGATATTGTCGTTATGTGAATGGTGGTAGTCAGGAAAGTAGTAATTGTGTGAGCGGTGGTCATGGTCCACAATGTTGATCGTCGGGATTTTAGCAATCGTATTCACGAAAATGTGGTCATCCGTTATGCCCGGACTATTTGAATTGATAAAGTAATTGCCATAACCAAGGTGCCTGCCATTTGTCCAGATTTTGTTGACGACTTTGGGGGCAAATTGCATGGATCCACCCTCCTTATGAAATTGGGCGTTTTTTGCGCCTACCATATCCAATAGTATCCCATAGTAGGCGGAATATTTTTCTTTATGCGGGTTTTTTGACCAATATTGAGAGCCAAGGCACCACCAAATTTTCATCCTTCCATTTACCATATCCGGGGCATTGGCACCTTTGTATTCCCCATAATCTTCCCCGTCAAATAATATGATGTCAATCCCAACCTTGGGTAATTCATGCAGGTTAAGTTTTCTTGCGATTTCAAGCAATACTGCCACTCCACTCGCCCCATCATTTGCCCCATCAATGGGTTTAAAAAAGTTGGTGGAATCTTTGTCAGCAAAGGGGCGTGTGTCCCAGTGTGCAGCAAGTAAAATCCTCTTTTTTGCCTGGGGATTATATGAAGCGATAATATTTCGCAATTGGAGGGTCTTTCCATCAAAGGCAGTCTCGGTAAAGTTTTGCACAAAAACATTTGCGCCAAAGCTTTCCAGTTTATTGATCAGGTAGTCGCCACAAAGCAGATGTGCTGTCGAATTAGGAACCCTGGGGCCAAATGCAAGTTGCTTTTCTATAAACATGAAGGCAGAATCTGCCGAAAACGAGGGAACCGTTACAGATTTTTTATTCTCGACAATGCGCTCACCTTCTACCGTTTTAGAGCCGGTATTGCAAGAATTTAAAAAAAGTAATATGATAATTGCTTTTAGTAAAAGTGTTTCAAACCTCATTATTCTTCGTATGCCCAATCGATTTTTTCCTTCATATCTTTTAATACTATACCCTGTTCTTTTAGCATAGCCCTTATTCCGTCTACTTTGTCATATTCTTTATTGCTTTTTGCATCAGCGTATAATTTGATGATAATATCCAATATTTCTTCCATCTTACCAGGTGTTTCTTCCTGCAGTCCTAAAACGTTCTCCACAAATTCCTGGTATTTTCGGATCATTTTTTCAAAAGTGTCCTTTCCGATTTCCGCCGGTTTTAAATTTTTTGTAGAAATTGAATTGATCTTTTTTAGCAAATTAAACAAATGCCCAATGGTCAAAGCCGTGTTAAAGTCATCATTCATTGCATGGTAACAATTATCAATGATTTGATTAATTTGTTTAACAGCGCTTTCGTTTATGTCGGCAGGTTCATCGACATATTGCAGTTGCCTGGCCACCTTAAGCCCGTTGATCAATTTCTTGTACCCCTTCGCAGCGGCTTTTAATGCTTCATTCGAAAAGTCAATCGTACTGGCATAGTGCGATTGCAACATAAAAAACCTGACCGTCATTGGGCTATAAGGCTGATCGAGCAGGTCATGGGAGCCAGTAAATAATTCATGTGGCAAAAATGAATTATTAAGTGACTTACTCATTTTTTGCCCGTTGACCGTCAACATATTGGAATGGATCCAATATTTTACCGGGTTTACTCCATTTGCCCCTTTTGCCTGGGCGATCTCACATTCGTGGTGAGGAAATTTAAGGTCCATCCCACCTCCGTGAATATCAAAAGTTTCCCCAAGGTATTTGGTGCTCATCACAGAGCATTCCAGGTGCCACCCGGGAAATCCTACACTCCAGGGGGAATTCCATTTCATAATATGTCCGCCGGTTGCCTTTTTCCACAAAGCAAAGTCAACAGGGTTTCTTTTCTCATCCTGGCCATCCAGGTCACGGGTACCGGCCATCAGTTCGTCAAGCACACGTCCGGAAAGCTCACCGTAGTTGTTCTTTTCATTGTATTTGCTGACATCAAAATACACAGAGCCATTAGATTCATAAGCCAGCCCATTGTCAATTAATTTTTGAATGGTATCAATTTGTTCCAATAAATGCCCAATAGCGCTTGGCTCGATGTCCGGATCAAGGATATTAAATTGGTGCATTACCGCCCGGAAGTTGTTTGTGTATTTTTGAACCACTTCCATGGGCTCAAGATTTTCCAGTTTAGCCTTTTTTCCAATTTTATCTTCCCCTTCATCGGCATCATCTACCAGGTGACCTACATCGGTGATGTTCCTGACATACCTTACCTTATACCCAACATGTTTAAGATATCTGTAAATGATGTCAAAGCAAAGAAAGGTGCGCACATTTCCAAGATGTACTTCGCTGTAAACCGTCGGGCCGCAAACGTACATGCCTACATGCGGAGGAGCAATCGGATCAAAAGGCTCTTTGGTTCGCGTAAGAGAATTATATACCTTTATTTTTGATAACATGGAGCAAATTTAGCAAAATGTGAATGATATAAACCAAAATTATTTGATTGTAACTACTGTTGAGATGAGTGGTAATCGTCTTAAAATGATGATATAACTTTTGTTTTGAATATTTATTTAGATAACTTTGCGGAGATTTATAGAAACGTTCAGAGGGGACAAAAAGTCCCCTTTTTTAATACTAATAAATTTGTGGAAACGATAGAGACCATTGTGAAAGAAATTATCCATGACAGGAAGGATCTGTTTCTGGTCGATGTGAAAACAAGTGGTCATAGCGGTTCGCAAAAAGTACTGGTACTTATAGATAGTGATCAGGGTATTGGTATTGATGATTGTTCGAAAATTAGCAGAAAGCTTTCTGCAATTATTGATGAAAAAGACCTGATTAAAGGGAAATTCATTCTGGAAGTTTCTTCGCCGGGGATTGATTATCCATTGAAAAGTGAGAGGCAGTATAAAAAAAATGTAGGAAGGAAACTGCAGGTCACTACTGCTGAAAAAGAATTCAAAGGTGAATTAATAACAATAAGTGGTGATAGTATTACCATAAAAAGTGAAAAAAAAGTAAAAAACAAAATAGAAACAGAAGAGGTAGAAATACCTTTTGAAAAGATTGACAAAGCTAAAGTTTTGGTATCATTTTAATCGATGACAATGGATAGTGTAAGTAACTTAATTGAATCCTTTGCTGAATTTGCCAGGCATAAAAACATTGATCGGCCAACCATGATCAGAATTCTGGAAGATGTGTTCAGGACGATGATCAGAAGAAGATTTAAAGTAGATGATAATTTTGATATAATTATCAATGCTGACAAAGGAGACCTTGAAATATGGAGATTTCGTGAAATTGTGGACGATAATTCGGAAGATATCTGGGACCATGATAAAATAAGTTTATCTGAGGCCCGGAAGATCGAGCCGGATTTTGAAATTGGCGAAGAAGTAGCAGAGGAAATCCGCCTTGAGGACTTCGGAAGAAGGGCGGTAATGACGGCACGTCAGACACTTATTCAAAAGGTGAAAGACCTTGAAAAAGACAACTTATTTCATAAGTATAAGGATCTTGCAGGTGAGATCATTACTGGAGAAGTATACCAGATCCTGAGTAAAGAGATATTATTGATAGATGCGGAGGGCAATGAAATTATCCTTCCAAAGTCTGAGCAGATACCAAAAGATAAATTCAGAAAGGGTGATTCAGTACGAGCCATCGTCCATCGGGTGGAAATGGTAAACGGCAACCCAAGGATTGTTTTGTCAAGGACATCACCCAAGTTTTTGGAGAGATTGTTTGAAAATGAGGTTCCTGAGGTTTTTGATGGTTTAATTACAATCAAGAATGTTGTCAGAGAGCCAGGAGAGCGGGCGAAAGTTGCGGTAGAATCGTATGATGACCGAATTGACCCGGTAGGAGCCTGCGTTGGTATGAAAGGATCCAGGATTCACTCGATCGTTAGAGAGCTTCAAAATGAAAATATTGACGTGATTAATTTCACAGACAATATGGAACTCTTTATAGCGAGGGCACTAAGTCCTGCTAAAATCACAAGTATGAACATTGAAGGAGATAAAAAAAGGGTTTCAGTTTACCTAAAACCAGATCAGGTATCTCTAGCTATAGGTAAGGGAGGATATAATATCAAGTTGGCCAGCCGACTTGTAGGCTTTGAAATTGACGTTTTCAGGGATCTTGAGGGTGTTGAAGTAGAGGAGGACGTCGATATTGAAGAATTTGCAGACGAGATAGAAGACTGGATCATAGATGAATTCAAGCGGATTGGATTGGATTCTGCAAAAAGTATTTTGGCGTTGAATATTGAAGAACTCGCCAGAAGAACAGATTTAGAAGAAGAAACTATTGCTGAAGTAATAAAAATATTAAATCAGGAATTCGAATAGAACAAAAAGATAAGGCATCGATATTATGGCAAAAGTTATGAGACTTAGTCAGGTTTCAAGAAAGTTTAACATAGGTAAGAATACCATTCTGGACTTTTTAGATTCAAAAGGTTACGAAGTAGAAGACAATCCAAACTTCAAGATTACAGAGGAACAACTAAATCTTCTATCGAAGGAGTTTGCTGATTCCGCACACGATAAGGAAGAAGCGTCAGGGCTGCATATTGGATCTAAGATCTCTGGTAAAGTTGTTATCGATGCCGACGATGAAGAAACCGACAAAAACCAGGATGAGGAAGAGGAAATCCTGATCAAGAATGTAGCAGCAGAGGAAAAGAAGGTAGAAGAAGAGCCAAAAACTGAAACCCCAAAACTTCAGGGGATTAAGGTGTTGGGTAAAATTGATTTGGATTCCTCAAAAAAGAAACAAGACAAAGAGCCTCCTAAGGAAGAAAAAAAGGATGAGGATGAGGTTAAAGTTAAAGTACAGGAAGAGAAGCCTGAAGAAAAAGTAGAAGCAAAAGAAGAACCCCAGGAACAAAAAGTTGAAGATCCCAAAAAGACAGATCAAATTGAGGAAGGAGGTTCGACTTCTCAAGCCAGGGAATCAGAAGCGGAAGGAGATAAAGAATCGAAGGTAATTGAAGCCAAGGCCGAGACATTAAAGGGATTAAAGGTAGTAGGTAAAATTGAGCTACCGAAAAAGAAAGAAAAGAAGGAAGAGAAACCTGTGGCTTCATCTGATGCCTCCCAGGATTCAAATAAGAAAAAGCGGCCAAGGAAGAGGTTTAAAAGGGAACTTACAAATGAAGGCGGGGGTGCTCGTGCGATTGGCGATCGCAATAGGAAGCAGCAGCTAAAAGGCAAGCTGAAATCAACGAAAAAGGAAGAGCTTTCTGATAAAGAAATCCAGGAACAGATCAAAGCTACTTTAGCCAAATTAAGTGGCGGGAAAGGGCATGGCCCAAACCGGTCGAAGTACCGAAGGGAAAAGCGGTCAGCCATTGCTGAAGCTCACGAAGAAGAGATGCTGAAGCAGCAGGAAGATTCAAAATTGCTTAAGGTTACCGAGTTCATTTCAGCCAATGACCTGGCATCGTTGATGAGCGTGAATGTGAATGAAATTATTTCTTCCTGTCTGAGCCTTGGGATGTTTATATCGATAAATCAGCGACTGGATGCTGAGGCGATAACCTTTATAGCTGAAGAGTTTGGGTACAAAGTTCAGTTTAAGAATGACGAAGACGAAATCGATGTAGTAGAGGAGGAAGACAGAGAGGAAGATCTGAGTGAAAGGGCTCCGATAGTTACCATTATGGGCCACGTCGATCATGGTAAAACCTCGTTGTTGGATTACATTCGAAGTGCAAAAGTTACTGAAGGCGAGGCAGGCGGTATCACGCAGCACATTGGAGCATACGATGTTACCACCAACAGTGGAAAAAGGGTGGCCTTTTTGGATACCCCGGGTCACGAAGCCTTTACCGCGATGCGTGCGAGAGGAGCAAAATTGACAGATATTGTAGTAGTGGTCGTGGCTGCGGACGATGCGGTAATGCCGCAGACGAAGGAGGCAATTAACCACGCACAGGTAGCTGATGTGCCGATTATCATTGCCATAAATAAAATCGATAAACCAAGCGCCAACCCTGATAAAATTAAGGAGGAGTTAGCTAATATCAATATCCTGGTAGAGGACTGGGGTGGCAAATATCAATGTCAGGAAATTTCAGCCAAATCCGGTGTCGGTGTGGAGGAATTGTTGGAAAAGATATTACTGGAGGCAGAATTACTTGAATTAAAAGCCAATCCTGATAAAGCAGCGATTGGGACGGTAGTTGAAGCCGAGCTTGACAAAGGAAGAGGCTACGTAGCAACAGTATTGATACAAAGCGGTACACTGAATATTGGTGACGTGATGGTCGCCGGGGCGCATTATGGCCGTGTCAAAGCGATGTTTGACCATCGAGGTAAAAAAGTAGAGAAGGCAATTCCTTCGACACCCGTGTTGGTGTTAGGGCTGGATGGGGCTCCCCAGGCCGGTGACAAGCTTAATGTAATGGAGTCTGAGCGCGAAGCCAGGGAGATTGCCATTAAGCGAGGTCAGATACTCAGGGAGCAGAATTTACGAACCAAGAAACATATTACCCTTGATGAAATAGGTAGAAGGCTTGCCATTGGTTCCTTTAAGGAACTTAATATCATTGTGAAGGGTGATGTGGACGGATCAGTGGAGGCATTGAGTGATTCGCTGCTAAAACTTTCCACGTCTGAGGTTCAGGTAAATATCATCCACAAGGCGGTAGGGCAGATATCAGAATCAGATGTACTTTTAGCCTCTGCCTCTGATGCGATCATTGTGGGATTCCAGGTGAGGCCGTCATCGGCAGCAAGAAAAATTGCGGAAAATGAGGAAATAGAAATAAGATTGTATTCTATTATCTACGATGCCATCAATGAAATTAAAGACGCCATGGAAGGCTTGTTGGCTCCGGAGATTGAAGAAGTCATCCTGGGTAACGTGGAAGTAAGAGAGGTGTTTAAGATTTCGAAAATAGGTACGGTTGCCGGCTGTATGGTGACTGAAGGTTTGATCAGACGACAAAACCAGATCAGGTTGATCAGAGATGGTATTGTGGTTTACACCGGGGAAATCGGAGCGCTGAAACGTTTTAAAGAAGACGTCAATGAAGTAAAGAATGGCTTTGAATGCGGTATCAGCATTAGGAATTTTAACGATATCAAAGTAGGCGATATTATTGAGCCATTTGAACAGCGAGAGGTTAAAAGAAAATTGTAATAAAATAAAAGGGGGCTTAGGCCCCTTTTTTAGTTGTTGTTTATCACCCTTCCCGTCCCGGTTTCTTCTTTTGTAATTTCCGGCGACCCTTTGTAATAGACATTCCCTGTATTATTTAAAGTGGCAATGAGCTTTTCAGACACATTTACATAGGTGTCTCCAGTAGTGTTTGACGTAACTTCCGTGGTTTTTGTAGTCAAATTATCCGCCTTAATTTCACCAACGCCAGAGGAAAGTATTGTGTGAGCCCGGGTGTTTCCGGAATATTGAATTGTTCCAGTCCCAAGATGATATGTTGTCATAGAGTCGGCTTCGATTTCAAGTGAATTCATTTCAGAAACACCACTCAATTTTAAAGAGAACACATCTGCTGACAAAGGTGTTTCGGTGGTTACCGTTCCAATTCCAGACATTTCAATATTTACGATTTCAGGCGCAGTGATAAAAATATCCAGGCTGTAGCCATCACCATTAAAGCATTCATTGAGTTGAATGATCAGGTTATTGTTTTCAACGGACAGGTCAACTTTATCTAAAATCACCCTTTGTCCCTTCATGATAAACGAATACTCATTTCCCTGTGAAATGTGCAAGTTTCCTACATCACCAAAAAAGATGGAATTAAAGTCGGATAGGGTTCGTTTCTGCGTTTCGATTGGACCATCTACGCGAACACACGGAATATCGTCCATTTCGCAGGAAACGCTGAAAAGAGCGATAAAACACGCAACGGGAATTAGATTAATTGTTTTCATATCCTAATTTACGTGCTTAACGGATCGGATATTAAACGGCTGATTATGAGATATGTATGGAATACACCCGGTAGATCGTAAAAGCCAAAAAATGTAATCTTGAGTGTACTATATGTACCTGGAAAATATACCTATTCAGGGCATAGTTGTTCGTTTGTAACGGGATAATTGCCTGTGGAAAAATGCCACCATTCTGTTCTGATACCATTAAAACCGGCCATTTCCATTCCCTCTCTTAAAAAGATTCGATTAGCAATAACCGTCCCAGGTAAATTTTTATTGTCAAAATGCGAGTCTATTCCAAAGTGATCAAACGGCGTCCCCATGTCCAATTCATTGTTTTGCATATCAACGAGTGTAATATCCACGGCTCCTCCGCGATTATGGTATGATCCGTTGCTGGAATATGGATTTGCTACATAGCGTGGGTCAGGCATTATTTCCCACATTTTTTTTTGCACGCTTAATGGCCTGTAGCAATCAAAGAGTTTAATCCGGTAGCCTTGTTTAATGAAATATTTGTTTGCCTCGATAAGCTTCCTTGCGACGCCAAGTCTTAGGAAACAATCGGAGCAGGGGTAAACTGCATGGTCTAGGAAATTGTCATCGGTGGCATATTTTAAGTCATAAATAAAGTCTTTCGATAGTAAGCTTATATCGACTAAAGAGGAATCGTGGTAATGGGATGGGTCAACTACTTTTTCGGTGAGAGGTTCGGTAAAAGCAGGTTCTTCCACCAACAGAGTGTCATTAGATTTTTTGGGGCCTTCTTCCGCTAAGACATTGCCTGATTTTTTGGAGCAGGAAAATAAAATAGCAGCGATAAGGAAAAAGTATTTCATATTGTCTTTTTATATTTCACCAGATGGTTAAACGTTTTTTGAATGATCATTTCGGCAACAATTAAATTAGGAACCCAGCCCAACCAGGCAACAATCATATAGGCATCCATCGGTTGAGGTCTGAAGATAAGTACAATCACGTATTTCCAGGCCCGCAATGTGATGGCTGACAAAGTAAGTGCAAAACTCCTGATCACAAATTGGCGGTGCTTTTGAATTTCATTTTTTTTAATCGAGGAATATGCCTGGAATGTTGTATAAATCCAAAATATGGAAAGTGCTATGAAGGCTATTTTTGATGGTATTCCTCCATTGGCATATATTCCCATAATAAATCCAGAAGGACCGGATAGAAATAAAATGACGATAACATACAATTTGCCAATGAATCGATGAACCTTCTTTTGATTCACCAATATATAATTTGAAAACTGAGTGAATCCGGCTGGAAGCACCAGGCAACTCGTAATTACATGGACATAAAAAGCTGATTTCCAGAGTTGATTATCTAGCACTAATGGCTTGATCCTCATGAAGCCAATTCCATCTTCAAATGAAAAGTAGGGAATGGTAAGTCTCACCATCAAATAGGTGAAAAAGCCAAAGACAATGAGAGTGGCTGCCTTGAAAACGCGCTTAAGAAAAGTGTAATTATTCCTCAAAAACAATATATTGAACGTTACTTTTCACAAAAATTAATCCTAATGAATTTTTTATCAAATTATTCTCTCCTTTTAATGTGTATTATTCTTTTTAGCTGTAGTAAAAGAGAAAAGGTTGCCGATAATAAAACCGATGTAAATGAGGAGGAAATAGAGGTCGTCTTGGTGGAATTGACGAAAGACCCAAGAAAAATCGGCCCGGAAAAATCAGCAGAGCAACTTGCCATTGATGAAAATATTTATGAGATCAATCAGTCAGAAAACCCACTTTATGGCTATTGGGTTGGTGCTTTTGGAAAAAACAAAATAAACATTGCTATTTCCCATATTGATGAAAATGAAGCAAGCGGTCATAGCGTATGTGCCGGAAATTTCAGGGAAATTAAAGGAACAGTTGAAGAAATAGATCAGAATATTTTTGCTTTCGATCTAAATGAACCCGGTGATGATCCATATGACGGGCACTTTTTTTTTCAAATTAATCTCAATACAAATACCCTTACAGGGACCTGGAAACCATTTAAACCAACCGTAGCGTCAAAAGAATACATCTTGAAAAAAAGGGAGTTTCAGTATGACCCAAACGTAGGGGAGTATAACCTATATTCATCCACGGAACCTTTATCTGTGGAATATGTGGAAAATTTATTGCCAGAGGAAATAGAAATGATCCGCAATGAGATTTACGCACGTCACGGTTATAGCTTTAAAAACCTGAAGATCAGAAGGATATTTGATACAAAGGAATGGTACATTCCAATGGCAATTGATATAAGGGATCAATTAACTGAACTTGAAGCCAGAAATATTGATATCCTTTATAACTACGAGGAGTACTATGATGAATATTATGATGATTTTGGGAGGTGATATTTTAAAATGAAGTGGATATTTAATCTCTTACCTTATTTAACTTTCCTTATAAGATAATTTGGGTTTTGTCGACAGTTACAAACCTTTGATCTTTTTTATCTCATCGATGAGTATTGCACTTCCAAATTTGGAGGTGTCAATCGAGTCGTCTAATAAAATAAACCCACTGGGCATAAATATTTAGAAATAAGAAATTGGTGAATGTCCCTTGGTAGTCCTTAATGGAACTCCAGCTACCTTTGGGATTTTGGAACCATCTTGGATGATTATCAGATTGAGGTGCCAGATCATTATCTCAAACCGTTCGAATGAATACTTTTGCGCCTCCACTATCCTATGAAAACATTAAGTATTAATATGTTTTGTCCGATTAATATAATTACAATTTTTTTATCTCGATCAGTTTTTAATAGGGTCTCTATGATTTCTTCTTTTATAGGATTGATTGATAAATTTCATGTCAAACTTTTCTCCAAAATGTAATAAAAGGTTAATTGCAAACTAAAGTTTCGTAATATTTGATTCGTTGATGATTGCTCAAAAAACTACCTACAATTTCATCTTCCTATTTTTAGGAAGAATAGTTGTTGCTTTAGGTGGTTTGATCATAGTAATTCTGATTTCTCGGGAAGGAGGTATGGAGTTGCTTGGGCATTACACTTATCTTACCGCAACTATGGCTATATCAATGATGTTATCCAATTTTGGTATGGACATTTTTATTACCAGATCGGTAGCACAATACTTTGAAAAAATTCCCTATGAAAGACTAAGCGTAGCTCTATGGTTACAGTTAACAATTGCTTTTATGATCATTCTAGCAATTACATGCAGCACCCTTCTTTTAAATTTTGAAAACAGTTTGGCGTGGCACATTTATTCTTTGATACTTATTCCTGCATCCCTTTCCAGTACATCAAACGCAGTACTCAAAGGAAACCAGAAAATGGGATATCTAACATTAAGTTTGTTAGTTGAAGCCCTGACTCAAATAATAGGGGTGTTTCTCTGCGTTAAAAATGGTATTGTTGCTATTGTTATAGTACTGGTTTGCGCAAAAATTCTTGGAGCATCTTTTTCAATCCTATCTCTTTTTAGGGAAAAAATAAGTGTGAAACGTTTAATCTTCTCTTCTAAAAAGAAAGACATCCTACCAATAGTGAAGTCCGGGTGGCACCTTTCCGTGTCTATATTCTTCAACACCATTTCTTTGAGAGCAGCCGTCATACTACTGGGAGTAGTGTCAGGAAATTATGAAATAGGGTTATACGGTGCAAGTAATAAAGTAATTGAGGCAATCAAAATGATCCCAACGGCCATTTATGGTTCACTATTTCCTGAAATGGTAAAAAAGGAAAAGGAAAGAAAATCCACCCGTGACTATATCAAATATGTTTTCCTGGCGGCTTTAGGCGCTACGGTGGTTTTGTTTTTTATTGCGCCTATTTTAGTTCATTTGCTTTATAAAAATCAGGAGATAACTCCTGTTCTTCAAATAATGCTTATAGGTTTGTTGCCTTTTATTGTAAGGCAGTTCCTATCTTTCCGTTTGTTTGCTCAGGGAAGGGATAAACTATTGATCTATGTCAGCACCATAACTTGCGCACTTATGATTGTGTCCTGTTATTTGGGAAATCAGTTTTATGGATTGTTCGGGTTATGTTGGGCAGTAAATGGAGTCTGGACAATTGAATGGATGGTTCTAATGCTTATTCAAAAGAATTTTCGCCTTTTGTTTAAATGAGGAAAACCTGCATTAGGTACCGGTAGTTTCAGAAAATTGCACAGTCTTTCCCATACACCTGGCTGTTTAAAATCAATAATCAGCAGATCATCTTTTCTGCTCTGAAAATAGCTACTTACTTCCTGATGATACTCTTGCCATCTTTTCTCAAAAATGGATTTAGAGAAACAGGTTGTCCCATAAAACTCCTGATGTATTTCGTTTCCGACTTTCTGCAACTCTTTAGACAAACAAGGCAACTCCTGCTCAAAGAGCCACTGTACACTTTTTAGCCAATCGGAAAGGTCTCTGGTAGTCAAAATGAATTTACAATTACTTAATTGTGAATCTATTTTTTGATAGATTAATGGAATTGGATTGTCCATGAATGCATCATATTCTGATAGTATTTTGTCTTCAATGTTGTAATAGAGTGGAATGCTATGAGGAGCAGCATTAACACCAAGTTGAAGCAATGCGTGATAAAGAGAAGTTGTACCCGTTCTTTGTAAACCAATTCCCAGAATTTTACCTTTTGGTTCAGGCATGATTTATAAAGTAGTTATTTGTATTTTCGTTTTTCAGGAAAACAATTTTAAGAAGAAAAACTTAGATGACAGAAAAAGAGTCAGGTATATTAACACCTGAGGAGTTAATTGATTGGAAAATTAAAAATGGAATTTTACAGTTCTCAATCACTCCAAAGTGTGTTATTCTCTGTCCACAAGCATCTGTAGTAAAATACTATAAACGTTGGAAAAGTAAGCGAATTAAGGGAATACAGGGCACCAATATATGCATTGATACTAAACATGCGGTTTACCTTTCGTCTGGTTGGGGTATTGGTAGTCCGGCTATGATCGCCATATGTGAAGAATATAAAGCGCTTGGAGTGAATAGATTTATTCTTACGGGTATGTGTGGACGTTTGGGCACGGAAATCAAAGAGGGAGAAGCCAGGATAATAAAGACAGCATTGATAGAAGAAGGTACTTCCAGCCACTATGAGGGCTCTTGTATGGGACAAAAGGTTGATGCCACCGATCAAAAATTGTATAGTAAATTAAAAGATTATCAATTAAAAGATGCAATGGCAGTAAGTACGGATGCTGTATTTAGGGAAACTGGATCAAAAATAGAAAAGTGGAAGCAACAAGGAGTTCAACTGGTAGATATGGAGACCTCTTCATTATTTAGCTTTGCTAAATTCTATCAATTAGAAGCTTTGTCCATATTGGTAGGAGCCGATATGGTGACAGTGCAATGGCAGCATCCAGTAAATATGCAAGTAATAAATATGCGCATCAAGGAAGTAGTCGATCTGATTATTAAATCACTAAGTTTTGAATAAACCAACTATTGTAATTAATGCCTATCAACGGCCTAAGTCACTAAGCCGCCTTTTAGAAAGCATTGAAAAAGCTAATATTCCAGATCAGGTAGATATATGGTTCTCCCTGGAATATGGAGCTGTTGACGAAGTGGTTGAATTGGTAAAATCCTTTAACTGGAAAAAAGGCAAAAAGCAGATCATCAGACAAAAGGAAAAGCTTGGGCTAGTAGGTCATTTTTTAGCATGCGGAGACTTAACTTCAAAATTAGGAACCATTATTTACCTGGAGGATGACCTATTCGTAGGGCCAAGCTTTTATCATTATGCCATGCAAGTATTGGATGCTTATGAAAATGATGGGCGCATTGCTGGGTTTTCTTTGAATGCTTTGTGGTTCAATGGATATTTGCACCTTCCTTTCAAGCCAATTTTTGATGGCAACCCTGTTTTCTTTCTACAGGTAGCTTGGTATCAAGGGCAAGTCTATACCGCTAATCAATGGCAACTTTTTCGTCAATGGTTAGCAAGCAATAAGGGACTTGATTCTGATGTCTTTATGCACGAATCCATGATCAATTTTAAATTAAGTGATGATTGGTTTCCTATCAAAACGAGGTATTTAGTCGAAACGGCTCGCTTTTATTGTTTTCCACGAGAGGCTCACGTAGTGAATTTTGGTGACGCAGGCACCCATTTTTTACAGAAAACAAATTTCTTTATGACTGAACTGGCATTAGAAGTTGGAACAGCTGGGTTTAAGCCTTTTAGTGAATCGCTGGCAGTGTATGATTCTTTTTTTGAGTTGCTTCCTGATAGGGTAAAGCGATTGAATACCGAACTTGCATCATATGATTTTGAAATGGATTTAAATGGGTTAAAGGATCTCGCCAAAATAAAAAGCAAGTTCCTCATAAGTTCCAGATCCTCTTCTGTACCCATTTTGAAATTTGCCTTAGAAATGAGGCCACAGGAAATGAGTATTTTATATAACAGAACTGGAGATTTTTTTACTCTTGCAGAAGCTAATACTTTTGAAGAAAACAATAGAAATAGGGAAAATAAACAATTTCTCAGGTTTGAGTATTTCCACAGACATAAGCTGAGACTGAAACAACAGTTGAAGTTTTTGCTAAAAAGGATCTATCACAATTTTGTAAAGGTATAGATATAATAGTCGCCAATAAAATTGAAGATTGGCCATTTAGCGATAACTTTATCGACTTTTGTCATCAGCTTATATAAGCGGGGGAACTTTTTTGGAAATCGGTCCTGAAATGAAGGTGGGCTAATGATGCAAAGACCGTGTATGTCCAAATTACTTATTCTTCCCTCCAAAGCCTTTGAGACAACACTAGGTTGATAGTACCAACAATTAAAATGCTCCCCTTCAATATAAGCATCTGAAGGTCCTTTTCTTTTCCTTCTGGTTGCTACTTTAAGATTTCCTTTCAGATAATACACTTTCTCCCAAAGTGTAAAAGGAGGCATGATCACAAATGTTGCTCCTCCACCCGGTTTAAGCCGGTCAGCCAACTTATTTACTACTGATGTTAAATCTGATGTGCAATTGAGACCGCCGAAGTTGCTATAAACATAGTCAAAAGTCTCTGTGATCTGATCTATTTTTTCATAGTTCAATTCATTGAAAGTGATTTTGTCAGTTAGTCCAAGTGCCTCGATCTTTTCATTTGATTTTAAAACCATACCCGGGCTAACATCAAAGGCACTTACCTGAAAACCTTGTTGGGCAAAGTATATTGCATCGGTTGCTGTTCCAGCATTTACTTCCAAGATATGTCCCTTAGGATGAATGTTACTCAACACTATTTTTCTTATAACACTTCGCATATAACTAACTATAGGATTACTGTCATATATCTGATCAAAAATAACGGACTGCTTACCAAATGCTTCGCTTGCTGTGCTACTGGCCATACTTTTTATATTTATATAATGAAAAAGGGAATTTTTTCCAGAATCTCAGGTTACGAACTTTTTGAAATCCGCTAGCCAACAGATCGGATTCCAAATGGTGATAATAGTATTCTGACATTTCAGGACATCCCATGCCAGAATAGTATTCCTGACTTCTAATTTTCGCAAACTTTTGATCCGCTTCATTCTTATAAAAGGGACTATCGTTAACCCATATATATCCGTTAGATTTAAGAAGCCTAATTGACTTTTCAAGAATTACTTTCAGAACAGGAAAGTATTGAATTGAGGCATTAAAAAGGATCACATCAATTGATTCGGATCGAAAATAATTGTCCTGTAAAAGGTCCAAGTATAGAAAATGAACTCTATCCGAGCCAAAAAGACGATTCGCTTGTTCCAGTTCAGGCTCATTTAAGTCAATACCATAAATGGTTGTTTTAGGAAACTCTTTCGAAAGTAAACCCGTAAACCAACCATTGCCACATCCTACGTCCAATATATGAAGAGAGGATGGTAAGCTTTTAAGTTGTCCAATTAATCGTAAATAGCTTCTTTCTCTAAGTTTCCATTCACTTTTTAAGGGATGGTTTGAATCCAAATAGGGGAGATTAATCACCTCCTCGTCTGACAATATTCTTCCTTCTTTATCTCTTACTTGCAAATAAGCGTTTTCCTTTTTTGAAACATCTCCATGAGGATGAACATACTGTACTTTTGTATTCATTGATCAAATTGGCTTTTTAATTATTTCCTCAGGAATTTTATATTCTGCATTTGTAAGGACAGAATTAATTGCGCAGCAGCATCAAAATCAGCTTTCATAAATTTACTGATTTTTCAATTCGATACAGCCTCAAATGGTTAATCCAGGCTCTGGGTACATGCAAGCCAAGTGACAGGATCCGTTTTATTTTTCTCAAACTGAATGACTGGGGCTTTTTAAGCAGGTTACCTACTGTAAGAAATCCTCTTCTAATGTTATATCTGTTATGCAAGTACCTGTGCAACACCTTGTAATACTTTCTGGGATAAGTATTTTTAAACATCAAATCTAAGTCATCTGAATCTGTCCAATTGGCTTTTTGCTGTAGCTCTTGCTTTACCTTGTCGTAAAACTTAGTGCCAGGAAGTGGATATGAAACGGATATGCCAAGCCGATCAGGCATCATTTTAAGCACCAGATCAAAGGTATGTTGTATGTCCTGTTTTGTTTCTCCTAAGTATCCAAATTGGATAAAAAAACCCACCTTGACCCCTTTGCTCTTTAAGATGTTTGTGGACTTTTCTATTTGGCTGATAGCGGTACCTTTGTCCATCGCGTCCAATATCTTTTGCGAGCCGGATTCAGCCCCCATCCAAGCCTCATCCAATCCCGAGGAAACCAGCACGTCGATATTGTTTTCTTCCAATAAAAGATCTGCCCTTGTTTGAATTTTATACTTTATCGATCGCTTTCTTTTCTTGAGTTCCTGATCAAACGATTGCACCCATCCGGGTTTTAACCCGAAGATATCATCACACATCCAAAAATTATCAACACCATAGTTGTCTTGTAGCATTTCGATTTCCTCCACAACTCTTTCCGGCGATCTGGTATTATACCGTTGGCCGTAGATGGGCTTGGCGCACCAGTTGCATTTGTATGGGCAGCCTCGTGTAGTTGCCACGTTCAGGTAAAAAGGTTGGTTTTTTTCCCTCCACACTTTCCGATAGGATTCTACGTCAATTAGATCCCAGGCTGGGAGAGGCAGTATGTCAAGATTTGATAAGACAGGTCTTCTGGGTGTCTCATGCACTGAACCATTTTTATCCAAGTAGGTCAGCCCCATTATATCTTCACGATTTCCCTTTTCTACAAGGCATTTTATTAGATCTTTCAGGGTTATCTCACCCTCGCCTTTGATGACATAATCGGCCCCATTGGATAAATATTTTTCAAAATGATCTGTAGAATCAGAGCTACATGTAATTGTTGTTGCGCCCGCTTTTTTTGCCAATTGTTGCATGGAAAACGCGGCCTCGCGCATATTGGTCAGACACATCTTTGTGAGATAATTAAAACCATCATCAAAGACGACTACGTAGTCAGGTTTGAATGATTTCAACATAGGGATTATTTCTTCAGCATCGTCCCTAAGGCAGGTATCAAAAAGCATAACTTCATATCCTGCCTCCCTTAAATACGAAGCCGCGGTGATAGTCATAAGTGGTGGAAATGGCTGTTTCATCCTCCACTGCTTTGGATCAAATTTGTAAAAGTATGAATGTGTGAAAAGTATTTTTTTCATTTGATTAACCGTATTTGGAGAAGTATTCCTGCATGATTACGCCATCATCCGTTTCGGTATACATTTTGTAATGTAATACACTTGTCTGCGGAAATAAAAAGCTGATCAGATCATCCGAATAATACTTGCCAAAATTAGCTTTAAATTTCTTTTTAAAAGATTCAATGATGACATCCTGATAACCGCCATTGGGAGGACTGATTCGCTTTAGATTGTGTCTCTGCCCAGGATTGTAGGAAGAAGAGATTTCGTTTAGAGGTTTGAAACTCAATCTTTTTATGCACCTTGAGGTATGAAATAAAAAGAAGAACAGGTAATTAATATAATATAGGATACCTCTTTTATATTGTTTTTTGACGACTAGACTTATTGTTTTCTCACGAGGGTAAAAGTTAGTGTACCAATTGTTGCTCGATTTCAACTGCGATGCCAGGTTGCCACTGTCAAATGTGGTTTTCAGATTGTATAATTCGGTAGCGGTAAAAAGATTCTTATTTGGTATGTCCATGAACGATTCGTCCATAACAAAATTCATGCATAGAACATTTTTAGTTTTTATTTGAAATAAATGGCTAAGGTTTTTTAGTGCGCGAATGAAGTAAAACAGGATCCAGATAGTGTCATTTTTCACGATCATAAACAAGTCAAAGTCTACCCGACCTTTATTAGGGCCATGCTTATCTATCGTGGGATTTTCAGCCGCCAATGATCCGGAAATACCAATGTACCTGAGAAAAGGAATTTTTTTCATCCATTTTAGACTAGAAGAGTTGTTCTGGATTATTACCTCCATCAGCTTTTGCTTTTTTATTCGCTCTTCAATCATCCATTCTTTACCTTTTATACATAAATAATCTCCATCAAAAGTGATTAATGATTCACTTTCCAATTCTCTAATTGCTTGATTTAATTCTTGATCTTCCTCTTTGTTAAGCCACAGTACCAGCTCATTTTTCCTGATCGGAAAATTAAAAATATCTCTATAATTTAAATGAATGAGGATTTGCTGTTTAAGGGAAAAGTCGGCTAAAGAAAGCATAGAGTATAGGTTTGGTAATCAAATAGAACCAGGTGTTTGACAGCTAAAGCAAAACATTATGTTAATGGATTTTACTTAGGCTTATTTAATCCTATAAAACAATTAATGTCAAAAGGTTGCTTAAAATAATAGTTAAAACAATTTTTCGCCAGTTAATCAGTAGCTATAAATGTTATATGGTTTATTTTATCAAATAAGTAATTTAATAACTAAGTGGCTGATTTTGAATTTAATTTACGCAAATGGTTGCGGTAGAAGCAAATGGCATTGTTAATTTCAGGAGTGTTAAATCAGGTTTTGGAGGGACTACTGCATTTGGGATAGCGCCTCTCGGGCAAGATCATGCCACTGTTTGATGTAGTTTTCATTTACCACATACCAGCCTGTCATGGGAGGTTTGTTTTTAAACGGATTTAAGTATTCGAAATCCATGATGCCAAATTTGTCACTGATATTAAAATTTTTACCCAACCTGAAAACCATTTTATCTTTCCAAAGAAAGGCGAAAACCTTTCCTTTCTTTTGGATTCCGGGGGAAGACATCATTTTTCCCAGTGTGGTATCAGATTCCTGGCAAAGTGCATCCGCTATACTATTAAAAGCAATCTCAGCTTCAGTCATAACCTAAATTTGAATTAAAATTTGGTTGTAAAATTAATAAAAGCAATAGTCTCGCCCCCTGCCAATGGCTTTGGTCAAAAAAGTAATCAAAGGATGGGAGACTTTATAATACCTTATAATTTCTTCCATGAGTCGGTCAGACATAATGATTTGATTGTCAATTTCGGTAACGAAATAAAATTGTTTCAGCGATATGTGAAAGTTTTTTTGAGCGGCATCTTTAAATTCATCAGGGATTCTTTTTTGTATTTCCCCCTTAATTTCACCGAAGTGCTCAACAAACTCGGTGGTGTGAATAATTTTTTCGAACTGTCCGTTTGATCTCGCCAAGTATTTTCTGATGTTTATCAATTGATCCCTGGATGGAGAAAATGCCCCCACCATGATTCCGATATTTTTGGAAGTAATCCGAATAAAAAATCCTGGACTGGTTTTGTCTTTTTTTCCTTCCGGAGAAATGAAGGCAGTTAAATTTAAATTATAGGGCGATTTGTCTTTTGAAAACCTAATATCGCGGTTGATTCTTGAAAGGCAATCTTTTGCTTCAATTGGTAAGTTTGCCCCGGTTTTGTTCACTTGGCAAATGAGGTCATCAACGAACTTTAAAAATGGTTTCCTGACCTTTGATTCAAACCTTGATCTGTTTGCATCAAACCATTCCTTATTATTGTTCTTTTCCAATTCTGAAAAAAACCGAATATAATCCTGACTGAAATAGACCATAGTTTTAGGGTTTAGGAATAGGGCCAGGACATGAGTTGCCCTGACCCCATAAGGATTTGATTAGGTGTTTTTAATTCATTGAGTGAAGTGCAACACGGTTCCCTTCCGTGTCAAGGAAATGGGCTATAAATCCGTTTTCCCCGATCGCAGTCTTGGGAACTAACACTTTGCCTCCCGCCGTTTCCACTCGTGCAAGAGGTGCGTTTAGATCATCCCCACCATTTAAATAAACTACTGCTCCTTTATCAGTGGGTTCGTAGCCATCGCCTTGTACAATAGCACCACCTACTGAACCCTGACCATCATGCGGCAGAAAGCCCATTTGTAAAGGGCCAGGCGGAGAATCAAATTTTTGAATCGTGCCGTTTAGAACTTCGCCGTAAAATTTACAAGCTCTGTCGAAATTTTTTGCTGGGATTTCAAACCAGTTGATAGCATTGCCCATAGTGAGTATTGGTTAAGTAAAACATAAATTTCTATAAGCTAAAGATAGTCGGCCTGAAGATGATATAATTAATGAAAAATGTTAAAACATAGCATTTTAAAAAAGTATAAACTGGTATAAATCACAATGTTTTGATAGCTTATGCATTCTAAAACATAGGTTTCTATGAAGAAAAAGGAAGAATTGTTTTACCTGATCAAGTCTTTGACCAAGAGCGAAAAGCGCCACTTTAAGCTATTTGTCCATAATACTTCGTCTCCCAACATTTACATGGCACTCTTCGAGGAAATTGCCAGGCAGCAGGTTTATGACGAAGATATGATTAGAGAGAAATTCAACGGAGAAGTATTTGTCAGGCAGTTAACGACAACCAAGAACTACCTGCGAAACCTCATTTTAAAATCATTGAGGGTCTACTATTCTGATCTGTCCAAAGAAAGTGTCGCCAGGGATGCGCTGCGAAATGCGGAGATTCTTTATCATAAGGGTTTGTATCAAATGAGCCTTTTTGAAATTAATAAAGCGGATGACATAGCCGGGGATTATGATCTCTTTTCTATCCAATTTGAGGCACAGACATGGAAAAGACGAATAATGCAAGCAGAAAACCCGCAGCAAGAAAAGGAACTAAACGAGGTTTCTCAAAATCAGCTCAGGGTGGTGGGTAATTTGTCCAGCTATGCCCGGATGTGGAATTTGAATATCCAGCCGGAAGTAGGGGCAAACGAGAATATTGAGATCAGTGACGACGAGCCTTTACAAATCAGGTTGTACAAAAAGCTATATCACTTTCAAAAGTTGGTAAGGAATGGCCATCCGGATGATGCGGTGGGTCATTTGCAGGATGTCATAAATGAGTATGATGAGAATCCATGCCGGAAGAAGGAAGAGGCCGAAACCTACCTCGTTTTAATGAACAATTTGCTTGCCCTTTATGTGTTCCAGAGAAAATATGAGAAGGCTATCCCTTTGGTCCAAACGGTGAAATCATTCATTCTGAATCAAAAAAACGAAAGCGCTCCCATTTTTAAAACATTATTGAGAACACTTAACATCGAATTGGAGATCTACCGGGAATCGAAGGACATTACCAAAGGACTAAGTCTGGTGGAAGAGATCGACGAGCATTTGTCTCAATCAAGGTTACCCGTTCCCGAAACTTACCGGCTTTCTTTTTGGTTTCAGTTCGCCAATCTTTTTTTCGAAGCAAGGAAATATAACGATTCTTTGAAATGGGTGAATATACTTTTGGATAACCGGAATAATAAAAAGCGGGTCGATTTGATTACTTATGCTCATTGGTTAAACCTCATGATACATTTTGAGCTAAAGAACTTTTTTGTGCTTCGGTACTTTGTGGATAGTACAAGACGATTTTTAAAGAAGAGAAAGAAAATAGAAAAGTATGAAAATGAATTGTTGAGGATGTTTTCTAAAGTGGCCGATGTCCCATCGCAGGATCTGAAAAACTTTTTCAGCCAATATTTTAATAGGATGCAAACTGCCGATTTTAATGTCCCAGATTCTGTGATCGATTACATCGATTTTAATGCCTGGTTGAAGAAAAATACCGCTAGTTTTTCTTGAAAAAGGAATCAACAAACTCCATTTTGTTGAATACCTGTAGGTCTTCCATCTTCTCACCAACACCCACGTATTTTACAGGAATTTTGAATTCATCGCTTATCCCAACAACCACACCTCCTTTGGCCGTCCCGTCTAATTTTGTGATGGCTAAGGCGGATACTTCTGTGGCCTTGGTGAATTCCCTTGCCTGAATAACCGCGTTTTGGCCAGTGCTACCATCCAAAACCAGCAATACTTCATGTGGCCCATCCGCAACCACTTTTTGGATTACCTTTTTGATTTTCGAAAGTTCATTCATCAGGTTGATCTTGGTGTGCAGCCTGCCCGCCGTATCGATAATCACCAGGTCAGCATTTTCTTCCACTCCTTTTTTTACGGCATCATAGGCGACTGAAGCCGGATCTGTATTCATTCCGTGAGATATGACAGGCACGCCCACGCGTTCGCCCCAAAGAATGAGCTGATCAACTGCCGCCGCCCGAAAAGTATCTGCGGCTCCAAGCACAACTTTATAACCTTTCGTTTTGTATTGATGTGCCAGTTTACCAATCGTAGTGGTCTTGCCGACACCATTTACCCCCACAACCAGCAGGATAAATGGTTTTTTATTTTCTGGGAGTTCGAAATCCTCCAAATCTTCCGTGTTGTTTTCCTCAAGCAGCCCCGCTATTTCTTCTTTTAGGATTTGATCGAGTTCGTTTACTCCCAGGTATTTGTCGCGGGCCACTCTTTCCTCTATGCGCTCGATGATCTTTATTGTGGTGCTTACGCCTACATCGCTGGTGACAAGTACTTCTTCCAACTCATCGAGTACTTCATCGTCCACCTTGCTCTTTCCAACTACTGCTTTTCCAAGTTTTGAAAAAAAACTTTGTTTGGTTTTTTCCAGGCCTTGATCGAGGGTCTCTTTGTTCTTTTTGTTGAAAAAGTTGATGAATGCCATCGGTGTGGAATTTTGGAAAGTATGAATATAAAAAAAGTCCCGATTTCAGGGACTTTCAGAATTGAATATTTTAACGGGCGGACTACTTTTTGTTCAACGTCTCCTGCACTAATTCAGCAGGAACCATTTCTTCCCTGAAAGTATAGGCACCGGTCTTTTCGTTTTTTATAGCTTTGATCACTTTTGCAAAGCTTTTTCCAGTCTGGGTCCTTAGTGTTGCAACTGCCTTCTTAGCCATGATTACTTAATTTCTTTGTGAACAGTATATTTTTTCAAAATTGGGTTGTACTTTTTCAATTCCATCCTTTCAGGAGTGTTCTTCCTGTTTTTAGTAGTGATGTACCTTGATGTACCGGCCATGCCAGAGTTCTTGTGCTCTGTACATTCCAAAATTACCTGTACTCTATTTCCTTTCTTAGCCATTTTTTCCGGTGTTTATTAGATAAGAATATTGCCTTGTTGTCTAGCTTTCTTTAAAACAGCGGTAATGCCATTTTTATTGATGGTTCTCAAGGCCTGTGTTGATATTTTAAGTGTTACCCACTTGTCTTCTTCAGGAATGTAAAACCTCTTTTTTTGCAAGTTTGGATAAAACTTTCTCTTTGTTTTATTGTTCGCATGGGAAACATTGTTTCCTGTCCTTGGTTTCTTACCTGTGATTTGACAAACTCTCGCCATTTTCTTAATTATTTCCTGGTTCGCAAAATTGGTCTGCAAAATTGACAAAAATTTATTTAACATCAAAAACATCCTCTTTAATAATTTAATTTTAGTTGTTTTATTTTGTTTGTAGATTCGTTTTCACAACTGAAATGGACAAAATGGTGAAACCAGTTGATTTTATTGATCTTGAAAGTAAGTTCGGGGCACATAACTACCACCCCCTTCCGGTGGTACTGGAAAGAGGAGAGGGGGTTTATTTATATGATGTGGAAGGGAATAGGTACTATGATTTTTTGTCGGCTTACAGTGCGGTCAATCAGGGACATTGCCATCCCAGGATTGTGAGTGCCTTAATTGAGCAATCGAGAAAATTGACCTTAACTTCCCGGGCTTTTTATAATGATAAACTTGGACCAGCCGAACAATTTGTCACAGAATATTTCGGATATGACAAAGCGCTTTTCATGAATACCGGAGCAGAAGCCAATGAAACAGCAATAAAATTAGTTAGAAAATGGGGGTATTTATCCAAAGGCATTCCTCAAAATCAGGCAATTATCGTTGCGGTTAAAAGTAATTTTCATGGTCGAACAACCACTATAATCAGCGCGTCAACTGATCCGGTCGCCACTAAGGATTTCGGACCTTTTATGCCCGGTTTTCAGATCATAGACTATAACGACAGTGACGCGATTGACAGTGCGCTGCAAAACCCGAATGTTTGTGGTTTATGGCTTGAGCCAATTCAGGGAGAGGCGGGAGTATTTGTACCAGACGAAGGCTACCTCAAAAAAGCAGAAGAATCATGCAGAAAGCACAATGTCCTGTTAATGATGGATGAAGTGCAGACGGGCATTGCCAGGACAGGTAAAAAGCTGGCGTCTGATTATGAAGATGTCCGACCAGATATATTAATATTAGGAAAGGCGCTTTCGGGAGGTGTTTATCCAATTTCATTGGTATTGGCAGATGACAGTGTAATGATGCTTTTAAAGCCCGGTGAGCATGGGTCAACATTTGGCGGCAATCCTGTTGCCAGTAAAGTGGTAATAGAGGCACTCAGGGTAGTCGAGGAGGAAAAATTGGCAGAAAATGCGTTTGAACTGGGTATGTTGTTTCGAAGGGAATTAAATGAATCCTTGGAGGAGAACACATTGGTTAAGGAGGTGAGGGGTAAGGGCCTTCTCAATGCCATAGAAATAAATGAAGACCCAGAAGGGGAGACGGCTTGGAATATTTGTTTGAAATTAAAAGAAAAAGGGTTTTTAGCTAAGCCAACTCATGGCAATATCATTAGATTTGCACCACCCTTGATTATTACAAAAGATCAGTTATTGGAATGCTGCTCAATAATTAAAGAGACAATCACCGATTTTAATTAGTTTAACGATGGTCAAATACTTTTTCATAACCTGCGCCTTTTTTATGTGGTCGTTTACCGCCGATAATTACGTAAAAGTTAATTTGTCGGACGATATTACCATCTTCATACCACAGGATTTCAAGCAGTTAGATCAGGAGGAAATAAACCGAAGGAGTCATTCTCCGAGGGTTCCGTTGGCTTTTTTTTCAGATCCTTATAACGAGGTTGATTTTTCAGTGAATATGTCCTACTCGATTTGGGCGGAAAAAGATGTGGAACTCTTAAGGAGTTTTTATAGATCGACCCTGTTGAGCTTGTATGACGACGTCGATTTTATAAAGGATGAAATAGTGGAGGTCAATGGACGGCAGTATGCGGAATTTGAGTTTGTTTCCACGATCCGGGATGATGAATCTTCCATTATTAAAAAGGGGGACATAAAGAACTATACACTTATCAGGTACACCATTTTAAAAAACAACAATACCGTTTTGTTAAACTTTACCTGCCCGGCAAGGAAACAGACTGACTGGCAGGAAGAGGCGAGGAAAATTATGGATAAAGCCATCATTAAATAGATGAAAAACCCGTATTCTGTTTTTTCCGAGGAATATTTTATGATGGAAGCACTAAAGCAGGCTTACCAGGCCTATGAGCAAGGTGAAATTCCAGTGGGTGCGTTGGTGGTGCATGAAAAAAAAGTCATCGCAAAAGCCTACAACCAGGTAGAAATGCTCAACGATCCCACGGCACATGCAGAAATGCTTGCCATTACATCCGCAGCGAATTATATTGGGAGTAAATATTTGGATGAGTGTACGCTGTACGTTACACTGGAGCCCTGTTTGATGTGTGCCGGAGCGTCCTATTGGGCGCAGCTCAGTGGGATTATTTACGGAGCTTCTGATCCTAAGCGTGGGTTTTCAAGTACTGGAGAATATGCCCTCCATCCAAAAACAAAAGTTCGTGGAGGCTTGTTAGCTAAGGAAAGTTCGGAACTTTTAACCCAATTTTTCGCTAAACTAAGAGACACTTAATTATATACTATATTGTTAACCATTAAAAATAAACATAATTATGGCATTTGAATTACCCGCATTACCCTATGCAGAGAATGCATTAGAGCCACACATTGACGCTCGTACGATGAATATCCACCATACCAAGCACCACAACGCGTATGTGACAAAATTGAATGAGGCGATCGCTGGAACTGATGCTGCGAATAAATCACTGGATGAAATTATAGCCAATATTGGTTCTTATACCGGCGCAGTCAGAAATAATGGTGGGGGACATTACAATCACTCATTGTTCTGGACGGTGTTATCACCAAATGGCGGAGGCACTCCAGGCGGAGAACTGTTAGCGGCCATTGATAGAAAATTTGGTTCTTTTGATGCATTTAAAACTGAATTTGGTAATGCGGCGGCGACACGGTTTGGCTCGGGATGGGCCTGGCTTTCGGTAGATGCAAGTGGAGAATTGTTTGTATCCTCAACACCAAACCAGGATAATCCTGCCATGGACATCGCCGAAAAGAATGGCACACCTATATTAGGTTTGGACGTTTGGGAACATGCTTATTACCTGAATTACCAAAATAGAAGGCCAGATTACATCTCCGCCTTCTGGAATGTAGTCAACTGGGGTGAAGTGGAAAAAAGATTTGCCGCCGCTAAGTAATAAGGCACGCACATATTTGAAAGTTAGAGAGGCTCGTGGGAGCCTCTTTTTTTTTTGCGATGATGATTAACATCGAAACATTGATAACGAATATTACGGTTTTAATAATGTCTATTTTTGAATAAAAAAATGAATTCTATTTCGTGACGTTTTTCAACAATAATCTGTTTTTAAAATTTAACTGTTATATTAGGGGTATTTTTAAAACATATAACTGTTATCACCTTGATGTTTTTAACTACGAATGACCATTTTTTTACAAGGCATATCTCGTTCTTAATTTATTTTGTTTTGACATTGTTCATTCATGTGACAAAGGGAATACAGAACAACCCCAAAAAAATGCCTATTGTTCAAACTGCAAAATATATGATTCTCTGGCTGTGGAAAATCAACTCTTTTCCTACGGATATGACCTCAATGACACAGTCCTTATCACCGACAGTAATGAAATAATGAAAGTCTGCAATTCGAAATTGTTTTCATCTATCGAACCTCGAAAAGTTGTAAAGGTATTGAGGGGGGGTGATGTTTCCAACATGTGATAATTCTTTACAAAGTTTGTTCGTAAAGGATTTTGAGATTTTGGATTATTGTTTCGATTCAATTCCTGATTGGAGTGGAGAAGAAATCGAATTGCTCCAAAATAACTGGAGAATATTCTCAATAGAAAGTAAAGATACTGTCCTATATCCGTATCCCTACGGCCGCTGACCTCTTTCGTGAAAGCGATTTATGGATGAACTTTGCTGTTTAAAGCAAATTAACATCAAATGCGATCGGAGAAATTGCGGGAGGAAATGTTTTCCCTATGTCGGCAATGGGAAGAAAGTGGAGAGACCAGGGAGTCTTTCTGTAAGAGACATCAAATCAATATAGGCAAGTTTTCCTATTGGCGCAGCCAATATCTGGCTGAAGAAAAGCCACAGGAAGATGCCTTTGTAGCTATTGCCCCATCGATGAATTCAGGTATGGAGATCCGCTATCCTAATGGAGTGGTTTTAAAACTCCCGGAAGGAACATCTTTAGCTGAACTCAAAGCGCTCATCTGTCTGATCTGATGTTTTCCCTTACCTCATCTCACAAATATTTTTTATATAAAAAGCCCACAGATATGCGCAAGAGCTTTGACGGACTTCAGGGATTGGTAGAGGGGAAATTGAAACGAAGGGTCACCTCGGGAGAGGTATTTGTTTTTATCAACAAGCGAAGGGACCGGGTGAAACTGTTGCACTGGGAGGCAGGAGGTTTTGTGCTTTACTACAAGCGGCTGGAAAAGGGGACTTTTGAACTACCCGATATCAAAGGAGAGAGCTGTCAGATTGCCTGGTCACAGTTGATGTTGATCATTGAAGGGATCCGGGTACAATCCTTTGAAAGGAGGACTCGTTTCACATTAGAAAAAGTTTGAAAAAACAAGCCTCAGAATAGGTAAAAAAGCCATTTTTTACTATTTTCGGGTATGCAAAACCAGCCGGATGTTATCACCGAAGAAGCCTATCTATCCCTTCAGGAGGACCATCAAAAACAGGCTGGTGTTATTGATGAACTTCAACAAAAAAATGCCTGGCTGGAACACGAACTATCCCAGCTAAAACGCATGATCTTCGGATCAAAAAGAGAGCGTTTTGTGCCCGCTGACAGCGGGCAATTGGCCTTGGGTCTGGAGGGTATGGAAACCGTGGAGGCAAACCCTGAAAAGGAGCAGATCAGTTATATACGGGAAAAGAAGAAAGGCAAGGCAGTGCGGTTGGAATTGCCATCACATTTGCCCCGGCAAACCGAGACAATAGAACCGACAAACCTTATTGAAAGTGCCAGGAAGATCGGAGAGGCTGTCACGGAAATACTTGAATATAATCCAGGCAGGCTGTATGTAAAGAAATACATACGTCCCAAATATGTACAACCCGGAGTTGACGGTGAAGAAAAAATAGTCATTGGAGAATTGCCGACCCTGCCCATTCCCCAGGGTAATGCAGGACCGGGATTGCTGGCCCATTTGCTGATCAGTAAGTTTGTGGATCACCTACCATTTTACCGACAGGTGCAGCAATTTAAAAGGGAAAGGGTGAAAATAGCCGAATCTACCATCACAGGCTGGTTCAATGCTTCGTGCAGGTTGCTTGAGCCATTGTATGAAGAATTGCGGCGGAAAGTCCAGCAGGCCACTTATCTGAATGGGGATGAAACACCGGTCCCTGTACAAAGCTCCGAGAAGAAAGGGGCTACCCATACGGGATATCACTGGGTATACCGGGCCCCGCTGGAAAGGTTGGTTTGTTTTGACTACCGAAAAGGCCGTGGCCGGGAAGGGCCTGGAATATTTTTGAAGGATTTTAAAGGGGCATTGCAGACGGATGGCTATGTTGCCTACGAAATATTTGACAGACACCCGGGCATCACCTTGCTGGCCTGTATGGCCCATGCACGCCGTTACTTTGAGAAGGCCCTGGACAACGATCCCGGGAGGGCGGGCTATATGCTGTCCAAAATGCAGGAGCTCTATGCCATAGAGCGGCGAAGCAGGGAAATGGGTTTTTCCCATGAGCAACGCTACTACTATCGTAAGAGGCACGCCAAACGCACAATGAAGAAAATAGAGAAGTGGCTCAAAAGCAATATCCATGAGGTGCTGCCCAAAAGTGCCATGGGGGAAGCTATCGCCTACACATTAAACCTATGGCCAAGGCTGAAACGCTACATGCAAAACGGCCAGTGGGAAATAGACAATAACCTGGTAGAAAACAGCATCCGTCCGGTGGCATTAGGAAGAAAGAACTATTTATTTGCCGGGTCACATCAGGCAGCCCAACATGCAGCCATGCTTTACTCTTTTTTGGGAACGTGCAAAATGAATGATATAGATCCTTTTGAATGGCTAAAAGAAACACTGACAAAAATCCCGGACTGCAAGGTCAATGATCTTGAAAAATTGCTGCCCCTCAGGAAAGACTAATCCACCATCAGCAAAATTCATAGATAAAATCAGGAATATCAACAGGCAGCGCACGGAAGTAATACCTATATCCCCCTTGTGAATCTATTTCAGAAAGTTATTTAAGATTTTCCCAAACTGATATCCTAGAAGTTTGGCTTCCAGTTAATATTTACACGGTGGAATACTCAATCGACAATCAAGTAATTGTTGTAGAAGAGTTTTCACAAACTCTCCAGATCGGGACGAATGCAGAACTGTTTTTTGAATCTGAAATTAGGGAGCTTTTGAAAATCGGAACCCAATTGGAATATAATATAAATGAGAATTTATTGATAATTGAAAACGAAAACTATCAACTTAAAGCCTACATTGATGAAAAAAATAATTAAGCTGTTTTTAGCTATTAGCCTATTAGCTACAAATTCTCACTCGGTTTACTGTCAGGCAACCTATGATTTAAGGTTTAAAGAAAAAATTACCTGAAAGTATTAAGTATCACACTTCAACAAAGAGATTGATGGCAGGCTTGATACGCATTACATTCCTTGAAAACATTTTTAAATTTTTCACTATAACTATCATTCCAATGAAGGCTTACTATTACTATGTGTGACTTATTTGATTGTTTATTTTTCGCTTGCACAAACAACAGATTATTATGACCGAATGAACCATGTGTTCGGCGCTATTGATAAAACCAAGGTTACCACTGGGTTATTAAAAGAGTTTGGCGTTCGGATGAACCATGTGGAAAACGATACGGACGATGTTAAACCTTATAATTCAAATAAACTAAAATTTAACATAAATTTATTTCAACTATTATCTTAGGCTATGTGTCTATTTCATAACTTAATGTCAATTAAAATAAGAATTGTCCATGAATACGATAACAACAATCCGACCATTGGTTTTTTTAATCATTCTTTGCTCATGTGTCTCTTGTAGGCTTTTTCAAAATGACGATGAACCCAAATCCGAGCTTGAAAAACTCCCTCCGATTACCCAGAACGGGGAGAATACTTTCGGGTGTTTGGTGAATGGGAAGGCATTCGTGGTGACGAACACTTCCAAGCAAGTTGCCATTTTTCAACAAGGTCAACTTCAGTTTGGAGCCAGTTTTGACGAGGGGGTTTTAGACGAAAGTGTTTACATGATTTTGGGCGATCCATTGATAGAAAATGAGACATATGATTTCACCGAAATTGGCCATAATGCAGAATATCAAAATCGAAACAATGGCCTTATCTGTCTTTATACATTTGAAGAAACATTCGAAGGCTTAATAGTCTTTTCGAATATTGACCTAACCAACTTCGTCATCTCCGGAACATTTGAATTTTCCACTTTTACTGAAGGCTGCGATACTGTAAGGATCACCGACGGTCGCTTCGACATGCAGTACATTCCTTGAAAACATTTTTAAATTTTACACTATAACTACTATTCTTATGAAAAGCTTATTATTACTATTTGCGACTTATTTAATTGTTCATTTTTCGCTTGCACAAAATACTGATTATTACAACCGGATGAATCATGTGTTTGGCGCTATTGATAAGGCCAAAGTTACCACCGGGTTATTAAAAGAGTTTGGCGTTCGCATAAACCATGTGGAAAACTACGCTGGCAGTATAAATAGTACCAACTGGGTTGATCAAACGCAATGGCAATCCCTCTATCAATCCTTGTACTCGATGCGGGTGGGCACAACCGCTAGCATGACGGCTCCACCCACAGTTTACGCGCACCTGGAAAGTCAGCAGGCTGCCGCCCAGAATTTGATTTTATTGGCGGCTCAATATTATACCTACCAACAATATAAATCAAATGCATACAGCAATGGGGATGTAATCGTAAGCAATGACCGCATCTATGATGTGGCGGGGCGAAACCCTTACGAGACAAAAACAGCCTTCGCCGTAACGCCCGTGGAATACCACCTGGAAGGGAACACCTTTTCCTTTAAGCTGCAAAGCAATATGATCTATACCAACACTACCAAAACATTGAGCTCAGTTCAGGTAGACTTTGGCAATGGCCAGGGCTACCAGACGATTTCGCTCAATGCCGTGAAAAATGTGACTTATTCCTCAGGAGGGGAAAAAGAAATGAAGGTAAAATTTGTCTACAGTGGTGGCCCCACACTTTACAGCCACTCCAAACTATACGTGGATTACATCCCGTCTACATCAACCCTAAGATTCAGTGGATCAGGCATTACCACACAAGTGATTACAGGGGCGGCTTTCCAGGGTGCAACCGCTACGGGCGATATTACCATTGAAACAGCGGGTACCGATGGCATTCTGGATAAGCCATTGATTGTGGTGGAAGGTTTTGACCCGTTTGATGATACCGACTACTTCGATTTCATAAATGATCGAGATGTAGGAGGTATTAATGTAGACTTAGATCCCAATCCATCAGTAACAACTACGCTAAATGACGAGATCGAATCCAAAGGCTACGACCTGGTGTTTGTCAATTACCGCAACGGCACTGACTTCATCCAGCGAAATGCTTTTATGGTAGAAGCTGTGATAGAATGGGTCAATAATAATAAAACTGGAAGCAATAAAAATGTCGTGATGGGGATGAGTATGGGAGGGCTAGTTGCCCGATATGCTCTACGCCACATGGAAACTACCGGACGAACACATGACACCAAACTTTATATAAGTCACGATGCCCCACATCAGGGAGCGAATGTACCCCTGGCCTATCAGGGATTTGTCAGGCACCTGGTAGCTGAATCAATTGGCATTCCGGTGTTCTTTAGCATCTTTGACATTAATGTTTTGGATTTTGACGAAGCTTTTCCCGCGCTTCGGGTTGGATTGGATATTGTGCAATCCCCCGCTGCCCAACAAATGCTTATATACCAGCTTCAGGGTGTTGGAAGTGGTGTTGCCATAAACAATTCTAGCGCTTTTGGCACTTTCTCCACAGAATACCGAAACCTTGGCTATCCGTCCCAGGGAGGGATTAAAAACATAGCGATTTCTAATGGATCGGAATGCGGAACTCCCCTTGATTTTGCACCGTATGCGACCCTGGCAAATGTCAATGCAAATGTAGACCTTCCCTTTTTAATCCATAATATCACCTATGGATTCATCAATGCCCTTTCCTTAAATCCTATAAAAACCCTCACATCAGTCTTATCGACAAATACAGACATAAAGGCAGAACTTGACCTTAAAGCTTTGCCAAGCCAGCAATCAAAACAGATTTACAAAGGCAAAATCTACATAAAGAAAACTGTGCTGGGATTCATACATATTGAAGAACAGCTTATTA
The DNA here is from genome assembly GCA_050305935.1 of Cyclobacteriaceae bacterium. Classification (GTDB taxonomy): domain Bacteria; phylum Bacteroidota; class Bacteroidia; order Cytophagales; family Cyclobacteriaceae; genus CAJXNP01. The sequence continues at coordinate 157,564 of JBNLGG010000001.1, forward strand.
ACCAAAAAACAATCAACTCTGGAAGCAATATGCTCCCCCTTGATAATGCGAGTGGCGGGGTATATGATATAAATCAATTCATAACATTGCCACCAGCGTTGGCTCAAATTCTACTTGAACCAAGGTTCAATTTCATTCCTACGCACAGCAGCCTGGATATTGGAAGAGGCACCCAACAAATTACCACCAGTGACCTTGCCAGAGTGACTTCACCTCTAAATCCACCAAGTTCTCCAAAAAACACCCCCTTTGACAACTTTTTCACAAATCCAACGATAAGCGAAAACCATATTCAGTTTACGCTAGATAATGGGATTTGGCTTTTAGATGAATTGCAAGGCAATCAAGCGTTCTACAGTTGTGTTTCAACTTGCGCCAACCCTCCAAGCAATGTGGTTTCCGGGTCTTCACTCCTCTGTGATGTCAACAAAACTTATTCAATTCCTAACATTCCTTCTGGGACAAATGTGAGCTGGAGTGTTTCTCCTACAAGCCTTTTTGCAGTAGATGTTGGATTAGGTAACAGCTTTACAACTCGCGCCACCAGTTCGTCATCAAGAGGGCAGGGTACCATTACAGCATCCATTAATAGCGGGGGTACTTGTGGTAATATTCAGGTTAGCAAAACCGTCTGGGTTGGTAAGCCACAATATACATCCAATATATCAGGGCCTACTTTGATGACACCCGGTCTTCAGTCTAATTTTTCCGTCTCACCTGCCAATGGAAGTCCAACGAACTACCAGTGGATAACGCCGAGCGGCTGTTACCAATCCCATTGCTGGAACGTCGTTTACGGCCAGGGGCTGAGAACAGCCACGATCCAGGCAGGAAACCAGGGGAATAACCAGCGCATTGATGTTCGTGCCTATAATGCCTGTGGCTACGATGCCAGGTACATCTATGTGAATGTGACAAATTCTACCGGGCCTTGTGGAGGGAGTTTATTGGTGTATCCAAACCCCAGCCTGGGAGATGGCGGAGTAATTAACATTAAAATTCCACCACCCTGTGATTTATCAATTGTTCAGGAGAGCGATGGAAGCTCAACAAGCGGGTCATCTGACACAAAACTTCAAGTCAGCGAAGCATCAACGACCCAGCAGGTGTCCAGATCAGCAACGGCCTCAATTGTAATTATTCGAAATTTGAACGGAGATATCCTGTACGAAAATAGTTTTATGGGTGAGATGATCGCCCTCGAAGACGTGGGCCTGGAGCCAGGCCTGTACATAGTTGAGCTTAACACGAACGGGCGGATATACCATGAAGGATTGGTGATAAAAGAATAAAGTAGGTGCAGGAAGCACATCAAGTGATTTTTAAAAACGGAGCCCTTTGGTTCCGTTTTTTCTTCTACATCACCATTTTATTTCGTAAACACTTAAGAAAAACCCGTGCGTACGGCCAATTCCGGCGAACTTGTATAATAATCCAATGTGCTTTCCCACCGCCACCTTCGCCCTAAAAAGTATTGATAGCCAATTGAAAAAGAGCCATTTAAATCGTCATCATTAAGCAACCTGCTTGCTTTCAGAAGGACAAAGGAAAACAAATAATATCGTATCCCGATGGCGGCAAAATCACTTCTGCCCGTCCACGCTTCATAGCCACCATTGAATGCAATTTTCTGTTTGACAAAATAATTTAATTCGACATTTCCCTGGGCTTTTCAGAAAGGGTCCTGAAAATCAGTTTTAATCACATCCATCTCAGCGGAAAGCATAAACCTGGTTTGCGAGAAACCCAGGTGGGCGACAAAAAGCAATATGACCGTTAAAAAGAGACCTTTCATTTGGCTTCTTTTACCAGCTTTTCCAGTTCCAGCATTTCATCGCGGAGCCTGGCTGCTTCCATGAAATCAAGGTCTTTTGCAGCTTTTTCCATTGCCCGTTTGGTTTTGTCGACCATTTTCTCCAACTCATTTTTCGGCATGTATTTTACCACCGGGTCGGCAGCAATGGTAGGTTCTTCTTCGATATAATATTTTTGGGTACTTTTCCTTCTGTCCGCCACTTTGGTTTGTCCCAGGATCGCCTCTTTGGATTTTTTTACGGTGAATGGAATAATACCATTTTTTTCATTGTATTCCTGCTGGACCGCTCTCCTTCGGTTGGTCTCGTCGATAGCTAATTGCATCGAATCAGTAATCTGGTCGGCATACATGATTACTTTCCCCTTCTCATTTCTTGCTGCCCGTCCTATGGTTTGAACCAACGATCGCTGGTTTCTTAGAAAACCTTCTTTGTCGGCATCCAATATGGCAACAAGCGAGACCTCAGGAAGATCGAGACCTTCCCTCAATAAGTTTACTCCTACCAGCACATCAAAAACCCCAAGTCGTAATTCCCGGAGGATTTCTACTCTATCCAATGTTTTTACTTCCGAATGAATGTACCGGCATTTTACTCCAGCTTTGTCCAGGTATTTTGTCAGTTCTTCCGCCATTCTTTTTGTGAGGGTGGTCACCAGTACACGATCACCTTCTTTTACCCGTTCATCAATTTCTTCGAGTAAATCATCAATTTGATTAAGGCTTGGGCGTACATCTATTTCGGGATCTAAAAGGCCAGTTGGTCTTATTAGTTGCTCAACGATTACTCCTTCTGATTTCCTTAATTCGTAGTCCCCAGGAGTAGCGCTGACAAAGACAACCTGATTGATCATTTGTTCAAATTCATTAAATGCCAGTGGCCGGTTGTCCATTGCGGAGGGTAGGCGGAAGCCATAGTCGACCAGGTTAACTTTTCTGGATCGGTCGCCACCCCACATGGCACGCACCTGGGGAACGGTTACGTGGCTTTCATCGATGATCATTAAATAATTATCAGGGAAATAATCCAGCAGGCAGAAGGGTCGGGCTCCCGTGTTTCTCCGGTCGAAATATCGTGAATAGTTTTCGATGCCACTGCAATAGCCTAATTCCCTGATCATTTCAAGGTCAAATTCTGTACGTTCTTTAATTCGCTTAGCTTCGATGAAACGCTTTTCACGTTCGAACAAGTGAATTTGCTCCATGAGGTCATCCTGGATTTGGTAAATGGCCTGATTAACCGCTTCTTTACTGGTGACAAATAGATTCGCCGGGAAAATTGTAACAATCTTTTCATCACTGATTTTTCTGCCGTCGGAGGGGTCTATGCGTTGAATCGCTTCAATTTCATCACCCCAGAAAATGATCCTGACAGCGTAATCGGCATAGGCTAGAAAGACATCTACCGTATCGCCTTGCACCCTGAAGTTCCCCCTCCTGAACTCTACAGATGTTCTACTGTATAAAATATCCACCAGGCTATGCAGTAACCTGTTTCGTGAAATGATGTCGCCTTCCTGTATCCTAACTACATTTTTGCCAAATTCTTCCGGATTTCCAATTCCATAAATACATGAAACAGAGGCCACTACTATAATATCCTGCCTTCCGGTTAACAATTGCGATGTAGCGCTGAGCCGCAATTTTTCTATTTCTTCATTAATGGAAAGGTCTTTTTCTATATATACATTGGAGGTGGGGATATATGCTTCCGGCTGGTAGTAGTCGTAATAGGAAATAAAATATTCCACTGCATTCTCAGGGAAAAATTGTTTCAACTCACCATACAATTGGGCAGCGAGGGTTTTATTGTGGCTGAGCACCAGTGTGGGTCGGTTAATCCTGGAGACCACATTGGCCATGGTAAATGTTTTTCCGGATCCGGTCACACCCAATAGCACTTGTGACGGTTCTCCGGCAAGTATTCCTTTTTCCAGTTGGTCAATCGCCATGGGTTGGTCACCAGTTGGGATGTATTCGCTTACAAGTTTGAAATTCATGCGTGACTATTTGAATAGTTAAATAAATATATGATCGATTACATAAATTTTTAAGCACTTAGGTAACAAATGCAAATTTTAAAGTTTTCGATAACAATTTTTATCATGAGTAATTTGATACTTTATCAGGCGCTTGTGGTGTTTGTATATTCCATTGCATTGGCAGATGGGAGCTTACAACCGGAAGAAAAAAGTGCCTTTTTAGTGCTGATGGAAAAGGAATTTAAGAATGGTTCCTGGTGGGCAATTAATCGTTTTAAATTACTGGAATCCCAGGAACGAATGAATATCGAACAATGCCACCGATTTGCCCTTTTGTCATTTGCACCAATAGAAGTGACTTTACGGAAGAAATGAAAGAGAAGTTTTTACGGGTGATTACTGTAGTGGCAGAGTCGTCCAATAGACCGGATGACAATGAAACCGGGATCACAAACCGGTTCAGAAATGAAGCACTATCCATTTATGAAGTCCATATTTCCCAGGATTTCTCCGCCTGAAGTTCTAGCATTTCCAGTCCGTTTTTAGCCCTTGCCCCATGTTTTAATCCCTCCTTCATGAAGGCTGTTTCTTCAGGGTTATACACAAGGTCGTAGAGATAAAAACTTTTGTTAAGCCATTCGTAGGGGAGGTCGGGCCTCGAAGAGACGTCTGGAAAAGTTCCGAGTGGTGTGCAATTGATAATGAGTCGATGAGAAAGGAACAAATCCTTATCGTCTTTCAAATCTTCGTAGGTCAAATTTCCTTTTTCTGGTGATCTGGAAGCGATTTGATACCTTATTCCAAGGTCGTTTAGGGCCACGTTGACGGCTTTTGAAGCGCCACCCGTCCCCAGAACTAATGCCCAATTTATGTTGGCGATGTCCGCCCAGTTTTCCAGGGAAGTTTTAAAGCCGTAATAATCGGAGTTGTACCCTGTCTTGGATCCGTCCGGATTTATTTTTACGACATTGACCGCCCCGATTTTTTCAGCGCTATGATCAAGATGATCAAGGTATGGAAAGATCTCTTGTTTATAAGGGATGGTGATATTAAAACCCTTCAAATGTTCCAGCTCAAAAAGTTTCTGAACTTCATTTATTTCAGATAGCTCATACAACTCGTAGGAGTATCCCCTGATATTTTCTTTTTTAAATTTTTCGGTAAAATATTTTTTTGAGAACGAATGCTTCAGTGTTTTGCCAATCAATCCTAGCTGTATGTCAGGCATATTTTTTTGAGTCTTTTAGGTATTTGGCAATCTTTTCCAGGGAAACCACGATAATAATTCCCAACGCAAAAAAGAACAACGCTGAAAGTAAGTGGGGGTCTTCTCCTGTTTGGCTAAGGTATTTTGTAGGGAGGATATTTTCCTGGACGAAAGGTACCTGTTCACCTTTGCTATTGGCAATAAATGAAAGTGTCTTTTTCCACGGCCATATTTTATACAGCGACCCCACCATAAAACCGGCCAAAAGGCCAATGGTCTGGTTGTGGTATTTATGTAAAAACCACGAGACCACCCTGACAAAGGTTAATAGCCCAGTGACACATCCCGCCACAAAGATCAGAATAACTAGTACATTAAAATCTTTTAGTGAGGTGAGCATAAACTCGTATTTGCCCAGGATTAGAAGAATAAAGCTCCCTGAAATACCGGGCAAGATCATCGCACAGATGGCGATTGCCCCGGATAAAAAAATAAATAATGGGTGATCAGGTGTGGTAGCTGGCGTGGCCGATGTAATAAAATAAGCAATGGCAACACCCAGAATAGTTGCCAATATCGTCACTATATTCCATTTTGAAATTTTGTTTAATACCCAAAGTGATGAAATGAGGATCAAGCCAAAAAAGAAGGACCAGATCTGAATTGGATGAGCATGAAGTAAATAATGGAATAACTTAGCGAGGGAAATTAAGCTGATAATGATCCCTCCAAACAACGCCAATAGGAAGTTGCCGTTTATTGCTTCCCAGAATTCTTTTACCTGCCCCGCAAGGAGCAGCTTCAGGTTATCAAGATTAATAGACTTTAAGGAGTTGATTAATTCCTCGTAGATGTCGGTTATAAATGCAATGGTACCACCTGAAACTCCCGGGATGACATCGGCAGCGCCCATGCCGATACCTTTCAGTACCAGAAGAATATAATCTTTCGTTTTACGCATTTTTTACTTTTTGTCCTCAGTTTTAAGGAAATGGTCAAAGGTATCACCTCTAAGACCGATACGAATGGTTTCCAATGGTACCACTTCATTTGGGGAGATATTGCCCAGGTTTACATTGCTTCCCAGCAACTTGATAAACCAAACCTGCTGTGATTTTTGTGGAGCCTCCCAAATGATTTTTTCAAAAGGTATTTTAGTCAATATTTCTTCTACCAGTCCTGACCTTACTTCACCAGACGACCTGAAAAGGCCTACGTTCCCACTTTCGCGCGCTTCGCCGATCACCTTCCAGGCACCGGCATCCAGTTCCTCCTGCATTAATTTTATCCATTTGTAGGGAGGAATTATTTTTTCCACATCCTTGGACCCAACTTCAGAAAGTACAGTACCTCGTTCAGCCAGTTTCCTTATATAATTACATTTGAGGTCGTGATCCAATTCTATCGAGCCGTCCGACACCTCGGCAAATTCCAGGTCGTACTTATCAAGCACTTTTACATAGTCCTCGAATTGCCCCCTTATAATAAAGGCCTCGAACAGTGTTCCGCCGAAGTAGACAGGGATATTGTAGTTTTTATATACTTTGATTTTGTCTTTCAGATTTGGAGTAACAAAGGAGGTGCCCCACCCCAATTTTACGATATCGACATATTCGCTGCAGATGCTCATAAAATCCTCTGCTTCCCTTACACTAAGCCCTTTATCCATGGCCATAGTAAACCCAACCTGACGAGGTTTCTTGCTTCTCTCAGGTAAATCTTTTAAAAAATAATTCATCAATAATTGTCTTTTCTATACTGGTCTATGATTTTGAAAAGCGCCTTTTGGGTTTCTAACTTAGGGAAAAATTCCAAAAGGCTGATATGATTTTCAAAGTTCAAAATTAATGCATTTTCTAAATATGCAAAGGCTTCTTTGTATTTGCCTGCGGCAATTAAATAGGCGGTTGCCCTGTAGTATAACTGTGATTCTTCCGGATTTTCCTCAATACCAGTTAGAATGATGGATAAAGCTTGTTCGTAATCGCCTTGTTCATAGTAAATAAATGACCACTTTAAGTGGATGTCTATATCTTGTGGGTCGATCAGATTAGCTTCTTCGTAGGCCTCCAGGCTGGAAATAATATTACCTGTTAGAAATTCAGCTTCAGCTAGTTTTTTCCAGTAGAGAAAATTACTGTCATTTAGTTTGATGGCCTTATTGATAAAATGAATGGCCTGGTGCCATTTTTCTTGTTTGCACAAACAATAACCCACTCCAAACCATGCTTCGTCATAGAAATTATCAAGCTTGTAGGATTTTTGATAGTACTTAATAGCAAGATCATAATGCTGAAGCTTTTCATAGGCAGCAGCCAGGCAGCAGAGCACCTCTGCGCTTGGCCCTTCTTTGTCGAGGGTGCTTCTGAAATTGTCAATCGCCTTCGAATACTGCTTCAGATTCATGTGGGAATTCCCAAGGTTAAAATATGCCGAAGCGAATGTATCATCAATGGCAATGGCGAACTCATAAGCTTCTATTGCCAGTTCAAATTTTTCCAGTTTATTATAAACAATGCCCAGGTTATACCATGCATATTGAGAATATGGGTCCTGATCAATAAATTTTTTATAGTAGGAAATGCTTGTTTCTAATTGTCCGGTGATATCCAGACAAAATGCCAATTCATACAAGGCATTCTCATGGTTGATATTGATTCGGATGGTTTCTTTATAGTGCTGGATAGCCTCTTCGTATTTAAAGAGGGTCTGGTAGCAGTACCCAATCGAATAGTACACTTCTTCCGGTTCTTCGGAAAAAGGAAGTGCCCGCTCATACGCGTCGATGGCCAATTCATACTTGGACGCATTGGAATATACGTTGCCTAGCATAATCAGTATTTCCGGATCATTTGGTTGCATCAACAGGCTGTTTTCCAGCAGGGTAAGGCTTTCGTCCAATCGGTTCATGTTGGAGAGCGCCTGTGCCTTTTCCAGTTTTAGTTCGGATGAAAAAGGATATTGATCGATCGCTACATTGCACGCCTGGAGCGCTTTATTGTTGTTGCCCTCCTCAAGATAATACTCAATTATTTGTTCAAATTCTTCGATCGAATAAAAGGTGATATTGCCTTTTCTTAATTGCGATTCAAATGATTTAACCAGTGATTTTAAATTGTCCTTTTTCCTAAACTCGTCGCTGCTCATATTCTAAAATAAGAAAACAAAATTGGATGGTGACCACCTCTATCAAATATAAGATAATTTGACAAAAATGCACCTAAAAAATAGTAAGTACGATTTATTTTAATGTATTGTTCAAGAGCTTATCAAAAGGCAATTTTTGGAAGGATTTTGACTCAATGGTCTTTTTCAGGGACTCAATATGACCAAGGTTGTGGCAATCACTGGCTACGAACTCGACCATATCGTTTTCAAGCAGTTTTTCAGCCAGCTTTTTTACAGGCTTTCCGTAGGAGCCGATTAACGAAGGGGCATTTATCTGAAACAGCACCTGCATGTTTTTTAATTCCTTCGCCAGTTCGAAATTCTGGATCAAATACATGTATCTCTCTGGGTGGGCGAAAATTGGTGAATAGCCTTTCGTCTTTAGCGAGAAGAAAACATCTTTCAAAAATACCGGCGCATTAAAAAATGAAGTTTCGATCAGGACGTATTGGTCACCAAATGTCAAAAGCTTCTCGTTTTTGTTCACTTTGTCAATAAAAAATTCGTCCATGTGGTATTCAGCCGCAAACTCAAGTTCTATCCCAAGATTTTCATCCGATAATCTTTGCATAAGGAGTTCATACTGCGGTTGGATAGAATGGATGTCATTGTCGTAATACTCCTTCATGATGTGTGGAGTGGTGATAACTTTCTTATAGCCCAATTGTCGAAATTCGCGGAGAATTGCCATTGATTCCTCAACAGATTTAGAACCATCATCAACCGCCGGGATCAGATGGGAATGAATATCAACGGCCAAGGGGTTTTTAAAACTCTGTTTCTTGTTAAAAAGTCCAAACATCACAATCCAAACATACTTTTAATTTTAAACATTTTAGGTTCTTCCTGATCTTCAAAGTAACCGTGGTCACCTTTTCCATACCCATACCCATAGGTTCCGGATTTTTTAACTGAATTAATAATGATGCTTGGATGCTTGAAATGATGGATTTGACACAATTTATTAATAGAGCTAATAAAACTTTTCTTGGAGAAATTAGCTCTCACCACAAAAAGAGGGATGTTTGCTTTTTTCATGGCAGCAATCCCATCGGTTACCAGGCCTACGGGTGGAGTGTCAATGATGATGATGTCGTATAGCTCTTTGAGGTCGTCAATCATTTTATCAAAATATTCGCCGGCAATTAATTCAGCAGGATTAGGCGGGATGGGCCCCGAGGGAATATAATCCAGGTTTTCAAGGTTGGTTTTTAAAACTGCTTCGCTGGCCTTGTTCTTGCCAATCAGAATAGTGCTTACACCTTTGGTAGCAACATTATCATAGAAAACTTTCTGCAATCTGGGCTTCCTCATATCCAGGTCTATGATCACCACTTTACTTTTAATCAGGCTGATGATTGCACCCATATTAACGGTAATAAATGTTTTACCTTCTCCGCTAGTTGACGAGGTAATACATAAAATGGGCTTTTCTTCATTTTGATTTAGGAACTCAAGGTTCGTTCTTACCGACCTGAAAGCCTCACTAAGCTCAGATTTTGGGTATTTGTCAATGAGCAATCTGCTGTTTTCGCTGGATTCTTTTTTAAAATAGGGGATGCTTCCTATTACCGGTAGTTTAGTAAGGTGCTCTAGCTCGTTTTGGCTGGTGACTTTGTTATGAATGAGGTACCGGATGCCAATAAAAAACACACTGATAAAAATTCCTACTATTGCACCGATGCCAATATAGATTGGTGTATTTGGAGATATGGGTTTGCCGGGATTGCTGGCTGGCGAAAGGATTTTATAATTTGTGGTTGTTCCCGCCTGAGCCAGCTCGAAAGCCGCTTTGTTTTTAATTAACGAGAGGTAAAATTCTTCATATAAACTATAGTAGCGTTCCGTTTTGCTAAATTCCGTTTTCTTTGAAGGCATGGTGACAAACTCACCTTCCGCTTTTTGCCTTTGTTGGTTAAGCGTAGCTAGCTGCCCTACCAGGCTTTCTTTATATTCATCGATATACCGTAAGATCTTCTCGGTGATAAAATTCAACTCATTTACGGTTTTTTGAATCACATAAGTGTTTGGTTTATAGCTGTTTTCCAGTTGTCTTTTTTGATTTACGAGGTTTTCGTATGCGCTGATCTCCTCCTGGATATTCTTGGGAAGCAGTGAAAGTTCATTGGGGCCTACGATAAAATTGTCCTCGTTAAGTACTTTGTCATACACCGTGTTCATCGTCTGGATTTTTCGCTGTATCAGGTATTTCTGTGAGTCCAACTGCTCAAGCCGCGAAATCGTTTTTACGAGGTTTGCATCGAAATTTGTTGTTTTATATTCGATCGTAAAATCTTCGAAATATGATTCTATTTCACTCAGCTTTTCTTCCGTAGCTTTTAGCTGTTGGTTAAGGAAGTTGATTTTTTGCTCGGTTTCTTTATTCTTTTCCTGCTTGGTATAATACAAATAAAGTGTGTCGAGGGCCTCCACCATATCCCTAGCCTTTGTTTTGTTGTTATCCTTAAAGGAAAGGGTTATCGTATTGGCTTTAAAATCAAGGGGCTGGACCGTTATATTATTGGAAAGGTAATTAATTAAGGCTCCGTGGCTGTTAATTCTGAAATAATAGTAGATGTTGTCGGTCTTGGGTTCATAATTTGAATTGAGGGTAATAAAAAAGTCAAAACCGGGAAACCTGATGGAGTCGCCAAAGGCGTAATTCTCCTGTACTAACTTACCATTCAGATCTGTGAACCGGAAGGTGAAATTGTTTTCATTAAGGATATCAATCTCATAATCTCTATCGATATAACTCTCGTTGTGAATTTCATAACTTACCGTAAACGGATTGTTTTTGTAGCGTTCATTATTCAGTATGTCCCCAATGGCTTGGTAAGTCACTTCCAGGCCAATTTCAGAAGCCACCTTCCCTAAAAATAATCGTGATCGGAGAAATTCGATTTCCTGAGAGATATTATAAATATCCCCGTCAAAGCTTTTAAACCCAAAGACGCTGGCTTCGCTTTGGACATCCAGTTGTAAAACTGAACTGGATTCGTAAGTTTCTGGCGTGTACCTGATAATCAAATATGCGGTGGAGGTGGTAAACCCAATGATCAATAACACCCATACCAGGCTCTTTTTAATTATGTCCAAAAATTTCTCAAAATCCACGCTGCTAAAATCATCCATGGGCTGATTTGGAATTTGATTGGGGTTTGGGGTAGCACCATTATCAAGAGACATACCTAAAGGTTATTGAGTAGAACGATCATCGTAACAACGTTAACCACAGTACCAAGAACAAAGGTGAAATCCCTTAGTGATTCAGTGACAATTTTCCTCGTCGGTTCCACATAAACGATATCTCCGGGCTCTACCGGGACGATAGATTCCCTCATTCCTTTAATAGTAGATAAATCTACTAAAAAAACTTCAGGATTGTTAAGATCTCCACGGATCACCCTAATGTTACCAGCCTTGCCTCCTTCATCAATCCCGCCAGCATTGGCCAGAATTTCCAGGAGTGTAATCTTTTCATCTTCCAGGAAAATAATTTGACCGCCTGTAGCGCCCAGCACAATTACGCGCTTGTTTGAGTAACGCAGCTTTACAAAGGGGTCAGTGTAAAAATCGTCGTATTTAGTTTGCAGGTAGGTTTCCGCTTCATCAAGTGTCATTCCTACCAGGTTAATGTGGCCGATAAGGGGTAGTTTTATTGTGCTGTCTTGCAATACCCTGAATTGACGGTAATTGGTTTGCTGACTATTGGCCGTGTAGTTGTTTCGCTGGCCCTGAAGCTGGTATTCGGGATCAATAATCCTCTCACCATCATGCGTAAAAACATCCATCTCGAGAATGTCATTTTCTGAAATAACGTAGTTGCGCTGAAGTTTGTCTATTTGAAACTTAAAAGTAGTCAGATCGTCCTCATCATACCGAAACATGTAATGCTGCTTGTAGTATTTGCAGGATGATAATGAAGAAACTACAACGATCAATAGAATCTTAAAAAAGGTATTTTTGTTTACCGCCATTTGAAGAAAAAAGATCTGTTACTCAATATTATTTAAAAAATCTTGAAATGTTGGCAGGGTTTGATCTTTTTCGGAAATGATGGGATTTTGAATTTGCCAGTCAATATTCAGGGTGGTATCGTTCCAGATAATGCCGGAGTCAGATTCTTTGTTGTAAATGTTGGTGCATTTGTAATGAAAAATAGTCTTTTCCAAGGTGACGAATCCGTGGGCAAATCCTTCGGGCACGTACAACAGGTTGTTTAGCGATGAGTCTAAAAGGTAGGAGAAATGCTTTCCAAAAGTCTTCGAGTTTGGCCTTAGGTCCACCACTACATCCAGCGCCTTCCCTGTAATTACCCTGACTAATTTACCTTGCTCAAAGGGTTTCTTCTGGAAATGAAGCCCTCTTAAGACGCCTTTTTCAGAGAAGGACTGATTGTCTTGCAGGAAGTCTGTCGGTATCCCGGCGTTTTTGTATTTGATTTGATGATAGCATTCAAAGAAATGACCTCGTTCATCCGAAAAAATATCTGGCTCAATGGCTATCAATCCATCGAAGCCAGTTTCTATTAATTTCATAAAAGATTATTTGATTTTATTGATCGAATTAAGATAAGCGTCTATGACGATTTTTTCATCAAATTTTTCCTGGACTTTTTTTCTACTATTAAGGCCTAGATTTTGTAACTCTTCGTTTGACAGTCCGAGCATTCTTTCCATTTGAAGGGCAAGGTCCTTGCTGTCTTTTAATTTACATAAAAAGCCATTGACCTCATTTTCCACCACATTGGAGCATCCCGGAACATTTGTAGCAAGAAGTGGTTTTGCCATGCTGGCAGCCTCCAACAGTGTTTTCGGGGTTCCCTCGCGGTACGAGGGAAGTACTACGCAGTCTGACTCTGAAATCGCACTTCTTACGTCGCTTGTTGTCCCCAGATATTCGATCATGTCGTTTTCGATCCAACTGTCAATGATCTTTTTAGGGATCCCCCTGCGATGTTGCTCGTCGATAGCGCCAAGAATTTGAAATTTGGCATCGATTCCTTTTTCTTTCAGTTCCTTGATGGCATCTATGTACTCGATGATTCCCTTGTCGTAAATGAGCCGTGAAATTAAAAGGAAAGTAAATTTTTCATTGTTCTTTTTGGCCAATGGTTGAAAGTGATCCAGGTTTATACCTGAGCCCGGCACAAGCCCGCATACTTTTTCATCGACGATCTTCTTCCTTCTGAAAAGGATCAAGTCATCATGGTTTTGAAAAAAGATTTTCTTTGGAAACCGGAAGGCAAACCGGTATAACTTGATCGCGATATAGGAAGCAAAGTTTTTGTCCAGGAAAACAGTGCCAAGCCCACAGACATTATTGATGACTGGTATTTTTAAGAGAGAAGCAGCAATGGTTCCGTAGATGTTTGGTTTAATCGTATAGTGAAGGATCACGTCCGGTTTGATCCTTTTGTATTTCACAAAAAGCTCCGCAATGAGTAGCAAATCCTTAATTGGGTTTACCCCACGGCTATCCATGCGTACGTTGTGGTGAATACATCCCAGGTTGCTTAGTTCAGCGGAGTATTTGTCGTGAGGAGCTATAGTGAACACCTCGTGACCGTTATGGATTAAAGTCTCTACTAAACCCTTTCTGAAATTATAAATATTCCAGGAAGTATTTAATACAATAGCTATTCTCATTGCAACCAAAGTTAATGCAAGATTTCTCAAATTTTTGCTTAATGCAAATAATTAGTTTAAATATTGGGGTAATAATTGAATACCTTTGTTGGAATTATCGTATGGGGAGAGTGGAAATTAATTTTTGCGAATGGATAGTTTTATTGAGACTAAACAGAAAATAGAAAGCGCGGTGCTGGTGGCTATTGTCAGCTACAATCAGCCAGCAGAAAAAACACAGGAATACCTTGACGAACTGGAGTTTCTGGCAGAAACCTTAGGTGTGAAAACAGAAAAGTCATTTACCCAAAAAATAGATAAGCCGGACTCCAGGTATTACGTGGGGAGTGGCAAGATGCTGGAGATCGCAGAATATGTCACGGCCAATGGCATCGATCTGGTAATCTTTGATGATGACCTGAGCCCTTCGCAGCTCCGCAATCTGGAAAAGGAAATCAAGTGTCGAATTTATGATCGAAGTTTACTCATCCTTGAAATATTCCTGAAGCGGGCACAAACTTCCCAGGCAAGAACACAGGTAGAACTGGCCAGGTACCAATATCTGATGCCGCGACTCACGAGGATGTGGACTCACCTGGAGCGGCAGAGAGGAGGAACCGGTACCCGGGGTGGAGCGGGTGAAAAAGAAATTGAGACAGATAAAAGGGTGATCAGGGACCAGATAACGGTGCTGAAAAAAAAGCTGGAAAAGATCGATAAACAAAATTATACTCAGCGGAAGTCAAGGTCAGGTATTGTACGTGTAGCATTGGTGGGATATACAAATGTGGGGAAATCCACCCTTATGAACCTCTTGTCAAAATCGAATGTCCACGCGGAAGACAAATTATTTGCCACCGTGGATGCCACCGTCAGGAAGGTGGTCATTGATCAGATCCCGTTTTTGCTGTCTGATACCGTTGGGTTTATTAGGAAACTGCCTCACCATTTGATCGAATCATTTAAGTCCACGCTCAATGAAGTAGTGGAAAGCGACATTTTGCTACATGTAGTGGATGTATCAAATCCGGCCTACCACGACCAGATCGATGTGGTTGAAAAAACGCTGGCAGAGCTAAATGCTTCTGATAAACCTACGATCTACGTATACAATAAAATTGACAATGTGAATCCGGAAGAAGGTGCAGGCGAGGGAGAAAACGGATCAGCCATTCCTGGCAGTTTCCTGGCGGGAAATGACAATAGCTGCTATATTTCTGCCATCAAAAACATCAACATCCAGGAGCTTAGGGAAAAGCTCTTGCGCGAAGTGAAAAAAAGGCATCTAGCGATTTTCCCGAATTATTTGAAAAATGAAACATATTAAATTACTTTTGCCCTCCCAAATGGGGAAGGTGGTTTCAGTCATCAAATAAAGAAATCACTAAATCACAAAATTAGCTGGCCTCGTAGTTCAATGGATAGAATAGGAGTTTCCTAAACTCTAGATACAGGTTCGATTCCTGTCGAGGCTACAAAAAGCCCGAATATGAAGAGTATTCGGGCTTTTTCCGTTTTAATCGAGTTTTAAGTCGAGTTAATAAAATCATTGAGTTGTATTTAAGTCATATCTATTGATGCTGCTGAGAAGATAGAGAATACAATTTAATTTTTAGGCGATTGACGAATAGTTCCAGTTATTAATATGACACTACATTTCACTACCCCCGTATGTTGGATATCAGTGGAGGCGACTGCGGCCGACTATTCAAAAGAAGCTATTTTCTGGATGAATTTTTTTGATGAAAACACACCTGTTCCCGCATGGGCAGAATGATGCGGGAGATTTTCTAATCTCAATGGAGACAAATATCAATTCGCAGTTGAGACCATTCTGATAAATAGCAATACAATTCGTATCTTACGGCTACTAATTTTTGAGGAGATCCCCAATATTTTTACTGCTGCAACAAAGATGGAACTTATTTCTTTTATTAAGAGCAAGATTAAACTTAGTGATAACGACTACAATACCATTGACGAAGCTTTTAAAACCGAAACACACTCTAAAGGCAAACAGCTAATTCTTCCTTATAGTTCTTCCCAAAAAATCTATTTTGTAGAGAAAGGGTTAGTAAGAACCTACTACTACAAAGATGACAAAGACATCACACTGTTTTTTTTTAATGAGGGAAAGTTCACAGCGCCGTTAAGTAGTATTTTTTATAACAAAACAGAACTCTATGGCTGGGAAACTCTGGAGCGCTCTACTTTGCGCTCGATACTTTACCAGGATTTGCAGGTACTAACCGGCAAGTACCCTGTTTTTCACGAATTCTTCTTCCACGTATCGATTGAAATGTTGAATTTGTTTGCACTCAAACTGGAGTCGTTGCAGTTTCAAACCGCAGAGCAGCGCTATAATAAGATGATGGAAACGTATCCCGAAATAATGCTCAGGGTATCGTTGGGGCACATTGCTTCGTACCTGGGCATTACTCAACAAACGCTGAGTGTGATACGAGGAAAAAAATAATTTTTCAGTTCTCCTCATTTTTTAATATATCTTAAAAACTGTCTCGCTGCTTACCCTTTGTTTTGTAGTAAATTTCAAAACAACAAAAATGGGTAAACATTTCAATTCGCTGGAAAAAACCAGGATCAACTTTTTTCAATCGGAAAAATACAGACTTCACTTTATGGCTGGTGTAAGTCCTTTGTCCGCTTGCCATAGCATTACTGAGCTCGCAAAAAAGACACTTTTGGCTGTGGCGCACATCAATATTTGAAAAATATTCTTCCTTTATAAATCTAACATAACATTCATGAAACATTATTTGATCATCCTTCTTATGCTCTTGCTCATGTCGTGCAGCAACGAAGGAAAAAATGAGCAAGAAAGTTCTACTCCTGTTACTGTGGAGACACAAGTTGTATCCGTTACGGCATTGGAAAAAGAACTTACCCTTAGTGGTAATGTAGAAGGCGCCACTACAGTAAGGCTCGGTTTTTTAGTACCGGGCAAGATCAGCCACATTTCCAAAAAAGAAGGGGAACTTATCCGTAAGGGTGAATTGCTGTCGAGTCTCGACGCCACAAATTACTCGATTGCGAAGCAACTTGCCGATGTCCAGTTAAATGCCACAGACGATGAATACAACCGATTGAAGATAATGTACGACAGGAAAAGCATCAGCGAAAGCGACTTTAAAAAAATAGGCTTCTCCCTTCAGGAAGCACAGCTACAGCAAAAGCTTCATACCAAAAACCTGAATGACACCAGGTTGTATTCACCCATTGAAGGGGTTCTTCTCAGCAAAAAGGTTGAGGTAGGCGAGATTGTGAACCAGGGCATGCCGTTATTCGTGGTGGCCGACATAAGAAAAGTGTTTGTTTCAGTGTTTGTGCCGGAAGATGAGCTGAACAAGATACGTCTTAACCAGGAAGCCAGCATTTTTATTGCTGCTCAAGACAAGGCCTATTCTGGTAAAATAACCGAAGTGGGAGCTTTAGCCGATCCGGCCTCACGGGCCTTTGCCGTGAAAATAGAAGTGGTAAACGACAACCTTTCTATCCGCCCAGGTATGATTGCCGAAGCCAGAATTCCCTCACGACAACCCAACAATGCTATGTTGCTGCCTGCAGGATGCATCGGGCATGACCCGGATGGGCAGAGCTATGTGTATGTGGCAGACGAAAAGACCATGCAGGCTTTTAAGCGCAAGGTAAACCTCGGCGGTATAATGGAAAACAAGATCGAGATCACTTCAGGTTTGTCAGAAGGGGAAGTCGTGGTTGCTTCCGGCCTGAAAAAACTGTCAGATGGTTCCTATATCTCTACTGTTAAATAACAATCGGTATGAATTTTATAGAAGCAGCACTTAAATACAAGCATGTTACGCTGTCCGTTTTGCTTATGCTATTTGCCGTTGGCGTACACTCCCTGTTTAACATGCCCAGACGGGAAGATCCCAAGATCACAATAAGACAAGGCCTGGTCATCGCCTTTTACCCTGGAGCTAATCCTCTACAGGTAGAAGACCAGGTGACGAGAAAATTGGAGCAGTACCTGTTTCAGTATGAAGAAGTAAACAAAAGCGAAACTTACTCTACCACCAAGGATGGTCTGGTGGTGATAAATGTGGAGCTGACCGAGAGGGTGAAACAACCGGACATTTTCTGGAACAAACTGAGGCACCAGCTACTGGTAGCCAGAGAGCTGGACCTGCCGGATGGAGTCTTTGGCCCCATCGTAGATTCCGATTTCGGAGATACAGAGGCAATGGTCATTGCCCTGGAAAGTGACCAGGCCAGCTATGAGCAGCTAAAGGGCTACGTTGAAAAATTAGAAGATATTATAAGAACTATTCCGGCAGCTTCAAAGATAAAACGGATAGGTGAGCAAAAGGAAGAGATCGTCGTGTCATCGTCCTCGGGAAAACTGGCTCAATATGGGATGAGGCTGGACCATGTGGTTCAGTTGCTGCAGTCGCAGAACCAGATCAATGCCAGTGGTAAGGTAAAAGGTGACAATGATGCCACGCCATTGTACACTGAAGGTTATTTTAAAAAGGAAGACGACCTTGCCAATCAGGTAATTGGCATGTCTCCTGTGGGGGCGGTTGTTCGGCTAAGGGATGTCTCCACCATCAAGCGTAACTATGCAGAGCCGAAGGAAATAATAACCGCCAACGGAAACAAAGCCATGATGCTTGCCATTCAAATGCATGAAGGCCACAATATAGTCGATTTTGGCAAAGAGGTGGATCAGAAGATCGAGGAAGCAAAAAAACTCATTCCTTCCGACATAAAGATTATGACACTGGTATCGCAGCCAGTGCTGGTGGATGAAAATGTATCGCATTTCATAAAAGAATTTTTTCTGGCAATAGCGTCGGTTATCATAGTTGTCATTCTACTACTCCCCTTTCGCATTGCGTCCGTAGCAGCGATGGCAATTCCCATGACGGTGGCTTTAACTTTTGCCATTATGAATATGGCGGGCATAGAGCTTCACCAGGTATCGCTCGCTGCGCTTATTCTGGTGCTGGGTATGGTGGTGGACGATGCCATTGTGATTGCTGACAATTACGTGGAGCTTTTGGACGAAAAAGTAGACCGCTGGACCGCCGCATGGCGCAGTGCACACGATTTGGTAATACCTGTGCTTACGGCTACAATTACCATCATTGCCTCTTTTATGCCCATGGTTTTGCTGAGCGGTTCCACCGGAGAGTTTATATTTACCCTGCCGATCACAGTAGCCATTTCTTTGCTTTCATCCTATTTTGTGGCGCTATTCCTTACACCTTTGCTTTGCTATACTTTTATCAAAAAAGGTCTGCACCAACATGGGGAGGAAGGAAACAACCACACAGACAAAGAAAAGAAATCGGTGCTTACCTACATGCAGCTTGGCTATGACAAGGCGCTGGATTGGTGCGTGAAACGCCCAAAACTTACCATTTCCGGTAGTTTGTTGTTTGTACTGCTTACCGGTGTATTGTTCAAACTGGGGGTGAGGGAATTGTTCTTTCCGGCAGCCGAGCGAAACCAGTTTGTAGTTGAATTGAGAATGCCTACCGGCACTAAGCTCGAAAAAACCAACGAGACTATTCAAAAAGTTGAACAGTTGTTCAAAGACGACGAAAGGGTTTTGTCTTACGCCGCATTTACCGGAAGATCCGCACCAAGGTTTTACTACAACTTTGCACCTGAATTTCCGACGAGCGACTATGCCATGTTGCTGGTGAATACCACGGAAGAAAAGACAGCTGAAGAATTGACGGATGAGCTTAGGGAGAAAGTGCCGCATCTGGCCCCGGAGGGAACTTTCTTTGTAAAGCTGATGCAGCAAGGCGAACAGCTCAAGGCGCCGGTAGAAGTGCGGATCATCGGTGAAGACTTAGCGCAACTGAAAGCCATCGGCCTCAGAGTAGAGAACATTTTGAAGAGTGCCAGAGGCAGCTACCTGGTGAGGAACGATTTTGCCGAAGACTACTACGGTGTACAGATAAAACCTAAAGACGAAGCAAAGAGGCTCGGCTTCACTACCGGTAGCATTGCGCGGTCAGTCTATACAGGATTTAGCGGTGCGCCGATCTCTACCATGTACGAAGGCAACGCACCGATCGATATTGTGCTGAGACTGAATGAAAAAGATCGCGAAAATACGTCAAACCTGGAAGACACATACCTTACATCGCCCGTTACCGGAACTGAAGTGCCTCTTAGGCAAATAGCCGAGCTGATGCCGCAGTGGTATTCAGGAAGAATAATGCACCGCAATGGCATGAGGACGCTAACCGTGCAGAGCGAAACGACCCCTGACGTATTACCGGCAGAACTACTGAGAGACATAAAACCTGAAGTAAAAAAACTGGAGCTTCCTGCCGGCTATCGCATAGAATATGGTGGAGAGGACGCAAATAAGAAAGAAGTGCAAGGCGAATTGATAGGAGTACTCACGATAAGCCTCGTGCTGATATTCTTCATTCTATTGTTTCAGTTCAGGAATATCAAAGAAGCATTTATCGTGATGCTCACCATCCCACTTAGCTTGTTTGGCGCTATCCTTGGCCTCGTAGTCACTGGAAACAATTTCAGCTTCACAGCATTTGTAGGGCTTATCTCACTTTCGGGGATTGTGGTGCGCAATGCCATCATACTCGTGGACTACACCAACACGCTTATGAAGCAGGGGATGGATATTAAAACAGCAGCTATAGAATCGGCTAAGCGGAGGCTACGTCCAATTTTTCTCACTGCCATGGCAGCGGCTATCGGCGTGTTGCCGATGATTATCTCAAAGTCGCCCATGTGGGCGCCACTCGCCAGTGTATTGGCCTTTGGCGTTGTGTGGAGTATGATCATGGCTTTGCTTACGGTGCCCATTCTGTACATAGGCATGATCAAGTCGCACGACAAAAAACATATTTTTCAAACAAGTAAATAACTGTTTCTAATGAACTTCAAAATAAAATGCATTGCCCTGGTCCTCGTTTTACTAGCCGGATATTCGCGCTTACAGGCGCAGTCGGAAGAGGGCTATTCACTACAGCAACTAATAGACGCTGCCATGGAGAATAACCGGGTCATGAAGATAAAGGACTATCAGGTGCAGGAAAAGGTAAGCAAAAGGAGGGAAGATGCGGTGAAAAGATATCCGACAGCAATGTTGGAAGGAAGCTACCGCTACAACTTCAATCTACCCAATCTTACCATTCCTGCTGGAGTTGCAGGTGTGGTGGGCTCAAGTGACGGCCCCCCCCAGCTTCTGCCGGCGGAAGATCGTCAGCTTACTTTGGGCGACAGAAACAACTATGGGCTTTCTCTCACTCTTTATCAGCCTCTTACCCAGCAGGCAAAGATAGGCACGGGCCTTCAGATAGACGAGATCGATATAAAGGTGACGGAAAAGGAGAAAGTGCAGCTCAAGCTTGATATACAAACGGGCGTAAGTAAGTTGTATTATGGCATCCTTATAGTGCAAAAGCAAATGGAAGAAGCAGAGGCCAATCTGGAACTGGCCAAAGCCAAACTTTATGATGCAGAGGGTGCGCTGGCAGCCGGCAAAACCATAGAGGTGAACCTTGCCGGACTGCAGGCAGGCATTGCTGATGAGGAGAGAGAAATTCTTAGCTTACAAATAAGGATGGATGATTTGTTGAACGACCTTAGTAGCCTTGCGCAGGTAGGCGTAGCAGATTTAAAGCTACAGCCGGTCGAAATGGAAATAGAGAGTCTGCAATCGATGGAAGCGTATGAAAATGAAGCTTCCTCAAATCCGGGCCTGCAAATTGCAAAGCTAAACAAAGAAAAGGCTGTGTTGGGTATAAGAGCAGCAGAGCAAAGCAATCTTCCTGACCTGGGACTGGTAGCGGGTTATTACTATCAGCAGGGAAATCCGTTGTTGCCCACCTCTAGCCCATTTGTCGGTGTGAGCCTGAAATGGAATATCCAGGATCTTTTTTCCAATGCACAGTTGAAGAGTCAGAGGCGTTTTCAGATGAAACAAGCGGAGGAAAATGTGGCTTACAAACAGGAAGAGCTGAGCAAGGATATTCAAAAAGCCTGGAGAAAAGCGAGCCAGTCTGAAGCCCTGGTGACAGTAGCAAGGAAGGTAGCCGGCTACCGTCGTGAAGAATATAAAATACAGCAAGATAAACAGTCGGCTGGTCTGGGTGCAAATACAGGTTTGCTCGAAGTAAGGTCGCAACTGGCCAAGGCAGAGGCCGATCAGTATGCAGCAGAATTGTCTTATTTACTGGCAGTAATTGAATTGAACAACCTGACAGAAAAGTAATTGCGACATATTTAACCCATTGAACTGAGCATGATCCGCCTACTGGCGGATCATGCAGTGGTATGACTATGAAATGCGAGGTTGCTTACATACTGACAGGCATGGCGTGTGTTCCATTGAAATACACACCTGTTTTGGCAAAGTTTTCCATTCACGCAAACTGATTGCCAGTATATTACTCCTCAAATCTATGATGGACGTCATTAGAGATTTATCCTATTGACTCTTCTGGGTTTAAAATACTGTCCGACAGCATAAACAGGATGACAAGACTCACCATAATTCGCGATGTTCAAAATCTACTTTTTGAGATTTTGTCTGATGCAAGGATCGAATGTGATTGTTCTATAGTATTCATGTCATATTGATTTAAAATGTCACAAAACAAATTTAGGGCTCCAACGCATAGGATTAGGTGCATCAAAGCTTCATATTAGCTTGCGGATAACTGCAACCATCTGCATTAAAAAAACCATGGGTGATCCAACGAGAGCCTCAATCCAGACTGGGCAGAAGTTATTAAACGGACTTTCAGTTGTTGCGCTCGGCATCCAGCGTGGCGAAGAAAATCGCTGAATTC
This sequence comes from Cyclobacteriaceae bacterium, assembly GCA_050305935.1. GTDB lineage: Bacteria > Bacteroidota > Bacteroidia > Cytophagales > Cyclobacteriaceae > CAJXNP01. Next base: position 180,189 of record JBNLGG010000001.1, read on the forward strand.
TGGTTCTTAATACTTAATACTTAATCGTTTTTACCCTACCACTCTGCCAATATGTTAGTTAATGTTCACATCTTTTGACATTTCTCGCAGACATACACACTCCCGCCCATGTAGGCCATTTTCTTTATGGTCGTCCCACATTTCGGGCAGGGGTGACCAACTGTATTCTTGCAAAGGATGCAATGATATCCGCCTGAAGCACCAAAAATATCCTGTTCCGTATCGCGACCGTCTTGTTCTGCCATTTCAGTTAAAGTAGATTTAACCGTTAAAAAGATTTTTTCTTTGTCCTTGTCCGTTAGGGTGCTGATCTTCTTTTTGGGATGGAAGCTGGTATTGAATAAAATATCCTGGAGCACACCGTTCCCCAGGCCGGGAATCCGCTGCTCCGTTGCCAGAAAAGCTTTCAAGGAAATGTTGTCAGGACTTGACGAAAACAATTGATCGAAATATGCGGCGTCAAACCGATCGGAAAATGGAGAAGGTTTTTCCTTGGCCACCAGGTAATACTTGTTTGTCAATTCACCTTCTTTAAAAGCCACCAATCTGCCATACATTTGAACTGTAGCCACGAGTGATGACTCATCCGAAAATTTTATAAATAACTGATGTTTGTCCGGAGGGATCTCCCCGGGGTGGAAATATTTCAGTCGGATACCCTCGCTGAATACCAGGAACATATCATCGATGGACACCTCCACCATTCCTCCCTGGTGTCTGGCCGAACGAATGGTCTTGCCCGACAGGCGATCATGGTACGCCTTTGGATCTTCATGGAACCATGCAAATTTATGCGGGCTTTGACCGGCGATTACATTTCTAATGGTCTTTCCTGAAAGTGCATCATTGATTTCCTGAGACAAGACAAGGGCTTCCGGTAGTTCGATCATAGCTTGATATTTTACTGTTTCAATCAAAACAGAAAATTCAAGCAATAAATTCCGGTGCAAAAGGGATTGGGGAGTTCTAATCTGGATCCAGATACATTTCGTCCGGTCGTAGGTTAGGTGAAACGATCCAGCGACCAGAGTTCAGCAAGAACTTCTGCTCGAATTAACCTAATTGTAGTTTGCTGACATATGGGAATAAAAAATACGATTCGGAATCACGAAGCTACTCACTTCGTCAGCATCACTGTGGTAAAATTGATCTACACTGAATGACGATCGAGCGGATGCTTTAGCCATAGTTAGTCGTAGCGGATGCAACTTAAATATTTACCTGATTTCCATAGTTCATCAGATCAATATGAATTGGGGATGAAGGGTATTTTCCGCTCTTAAACTTTTGCAAAAGTTCTTGGCGAGAAATTCCAAACTGACTCGAAATATAATGATAATGTGCCTGTCCTTTTTTCCAGGATTCTTTTCCCTTCAAACTTTTGTATGTCACAAAGAAACAATGCCAATTATTACCGTTATCCAATATTTTTACGACAGCGACCTTCTGAAACTCAATAGCATGTTTTAATTCACCGTCTGATAATGGTGTCCTTCCTATTTTATTTACAGTTCCATCGTTACATTCAGTGATTAAAGGTAAATCCAATTGATTTAATCCTTTAACATGCTCTTTAAAAGTGTATTGACTTAATGAATAATTGTATTTAGCATGTGCGACAAATGATAACGCAAGCAATTGACGAGGGTACAATTGAAGACCTTTAAGCAATCTTCTTTGGTTCTTTTTTGAGTTACTAACTAACAACGATTCTAGATTCTCCGGAAATCCCCCTTTAACAATTTTCCGATAAAACTTTGTCCACTCGTGTTTGGCCCTTTTTTCTAAAACATCTTTGACCATTTTCGACTCTGTTGGAAGACCTTTCATTTTTAGTATATCTTCTTCCATGATTATGGTTTGTGTTGTGTGAATTTGAAAATAGTAAGCTAACGGATTAACGTATTCAAAATTAGTCGCCTCAAACATTCTGTAGTGGCCGTTACCTGTTTCGTTAGGAATAAGCCATGTCTTCAAAAAAGTCATTTCCTTGTTTTTTTATAAGGCTACGGTTTTTGAAAAAGATAAGTTTTCTTCAAAATACCATTTCCAAAGAATAGAAACCTGTCTCAAGGGTTCTATGGGTTATGATCCGTCAAAAGGCTATTCAGTCACTTCGTTTGGTTGTAGGTTGGGCACAGCGATCCTACGACTAGAGGTTTGCAATAAATACTGGCATCAAAAGAATGTCCACCCTTTCCCATTTCCATTTCCCCAATCACTGCCCCAAATAATTAGCGATTTCAAAAAATACTTTTGGTTCTGAAATTTATATTTCCTTTCTATTGGATTATTATAGGTGATTTGTACCTTTAATATCGTGAAAGAACAATTCAAATGAAGAAAGATATATTTAATAACCTCGAAGCCTGGTTTATCACCGGGAGCCAGCACCTGTATGGTGAAGAAACCTTAAAAACTGTTGCCGAACATTCCAACCACATTGTCGACGCTTTTAATGCCTCGGGCAAGATCCCGGTGAAGATCGTTTTCAAGCCGGTATTGACCACCCCTGATTCGATCTATCAAATGATCCAGGAGGCTAACGCATCGAAAAACTGCATTGGTTTAATTGCCTGGATGCATACTTTTTCGCCTGCCAAAATGTGGATTGGTGGCCTGCGTATTCTCAATAAGCCCCTGGCACATTTGCACACGCAGTTTAACAGGGATATCCCTTGGTCGGATATCGATATGGATTTTATGAATCTTAACCAGTCCGCTCATGGCGACCGGGAATTCGGTTTTATTGGCACCCGCATGCGACTTAACCGAAAGGTAATCGTAGGTCACTGGGAAGATCCGGAAGTTGTTGAAAAGCTGAATATTTGGGTGCGTGTAGCTGCAGGGGTTCATGATATGAAAGGAGCTAAATTCGCAAGAATTGGTGACAACATGCGGGAAGTAGCCGTTACGGAAGGTGATAAAGTAGCTGCGCAGATCAAGTTCGGCTATGCGGTGAATGGATTTGGCCTCGGTGATGTGGTAAGATTCATCGATCAGGTGTCGCAAGGTGATATTGATACGCTGGTAGCTACCTACGAAGGTGAATATACTTTAGATAAAGCATTACAGAAAGGTGGGGCAAAAAGGGACTCGCTGCTTCAAGCCGCTAAAATAGAAATTGGGCTTCGTGCCTTTTTAAATGACGGTGGGTTTAAAGGTTTTACGGATACCTTTGAAAACCTGCATGGAATGGTGCAACTGCCAGGGATCGCCGCGCAGCGCTTGATGGCAGATGGGTATGGCTTTGGCGCGGAAGGTGACTGGAAGACCGCCGCCTTATTGCGGGCCATGAAAGTGATGGCTGCCGGACTGAAAGGTGGCAACTCTTTTATGGAAGATTACACCTATCATTTCCAACCTGGAAATATGAACTGCCTGGGTGCCCACATGCTGGAAATCTGCGAATCCATTGCAGATGGAAAACCGAGCTGTGAAGTGCATCCTCTGTCAATTGGCGGAAAAGCTGATCCTGTCAGGCTGGTATTTAATGTGGCAGGTGGAGAGGCGCTGAATGCTTCCCTTATTGACCTTGGCAACAGGTTTAGGCTACTGGTAAACGAGGTAAGGGCTAAAGCTGTGGAGCAGCCATTACCAAAGCTTCCCGTGGCGCGGGTGCTTTGGGATCCCAAGCCAAATTTAAAAGATGCGGCTGCCGCGTGGATCTATGCGGGAGGAGCTCATCATACTGTTTACAGTCAGAACCTTGGCACAGAGTACCTGGAAGACTTTGCAAAAATCCTTGATCTCGAGCTGGTGGTTATCGATGACAACACAAACCTGCGGGACTTCCAGAAGGAACTCAGGTTCAATGAAATCTACTACCATCTGAATAATGGTTTTTAATTCTTATTTTTCGAACGCTAATAATCACGTTTTCACTAAACTTAACTACGTATGGAAAATTTTACTTCGCTCGATTGGATTGTCCTAGGAGGATTTTTCGCAATCTTAATTGGGATCGTTGTCTGGGTAATCTTACAAAAGGAGGAGACATCTTCCGATTATTTCCTAGCAGGTAAAAATGCAGGATGGATTGCCATAGGAGCTTCGATTTTTGCATCAAACATAGGCTCGGAACACCTGGTGGGATTGGCCGGGGCCGGGGCTGAAACCGGGATGGCCATGGCCCACTGGGAAATGCACGCCTGGTTGATATTAATATTGGGGTGGGTATTTGTCCCATTCTATGACCGAATCGGTGTTTTCACTATGCCGGAATTTCTGGAGAGAAGATTTAACGCTCACTCCCGATCCATTTTATCTGTTATCTCACTTGTAAGTTACGTGCTGACTAAAGTTGCCGTGACGGTATATGCTGGTGGAGTCGTGTTCAAGGAAGTGTTTGGCATCGAGAGTTTATGGGGAATTGACTTCTTCTGGATCGGTGCAATCGGATTGGTAGTTATCACAGGTCTTTACACCGTTTTCGGCGGAATGAAATCAGTGCTTTACACATCGGTGTTACAGACACCTGTTTTATTAATTGGAAGTATTGTTATCCTGGTTGTCGGATTGGAACAAGTAGGTGGCTGGGAAGCATTGATGGAAATTGTCAGGGGAGTACCCGTTAGCTATGCAAATGATGCAGGAACTGTAGTTTATCAAAATGCAACTGACTCCATGGCTTCCCTGATCAGGTCAAGTGATGACCCTGAATTCCCATGGACAGGGGTGCTCCTCGGATCGGCTATCATTGGTTTCTGGTATTGGTGTACAGATCAATATATTGTACAAAGAGTTCTATCAGGAAAAGATCAGACCCAGGCAAGAAGAGGATCAATCTTTGGGGCTTATTTGAAAATATTGCCTGTATTTATTTTCCTCGTTCCCGGAATGATTGCCTTTGCCCTGAATCAACAAGGCAAACTCGATTTTGGAAGTTCCGGTTCTGACGGCGCATTTTCAGTTCTTGTTACTACTTTGTTGCCTTCCGGATTGAAGGGCGTGGTTGTGGGTGGTTTGTTAGCGGCGCTGATGAGTTCGTTAGCATCCTTGTTTAATTCATCCGCAATGCTTTTCACGGTGGATTTCTATCAGAAATTTAAGCCGGATGCACCTGAGAAAACTCTGGTGAAAGTCGGCCGAATTGCAACAGCAGTCATCGTGGTCTTGGGAATACTTTGGATTCCGGTGATGAAAAGCATTGGAAATGTATTGTATGAATACCTGCAACAGGTACAAGGCCTGCTGGCTCCGGGTATTGCGGCAGTATTCTTCATGGGTGTATTTTCGAAATACGCCACGCCAAAAGGAGGTATGTGGGGACTTATCATAGGATTCTTCCTGGGAATGCTCAGGTTGATGATCAATATATTTTCGGAGAATGTCAGCCCAGACGGAATTGTGTATGAATGGTTTATAGCCACCAATTGGCTACATTACACTATTTTCTTATTCTTCCTGACCATTATACTCATTGCTATCATTAGTGCATTTACTCCAAAGGCGACTGAAGAGAACAAACGATATACTTATGCAGCCAGTACGGCTGAAGAAAGAGAGTTAACCAGGAAAAGCTGGAATAAATGGGATCTGATACATACCGCCGTCATCGTGGCTGTTGTGATTGGGTTTTATTTATATTTCTGGTAAGCTTGTTTAAGAACAAAACAAAACATTAAAAAAGCCGCCCCGATTGGAGCGGCTTTTTCATTAAAACACAGCAATTGTTTGGCCTTGTGGATTATCGTGTCCTGGATCCGTAATACGCGTAGCTTCCGGAAGCAGGTCTACTATTTCTATTATTCGAATTTTCCTTTTTAGCAGTTCTCATATTGGATTGAGCATATCTGTTGTAATGATTCTCCCTGATTTTGATTTTACCATCTCTTGTCACATCTGACCTTCCCCTCATCAACTCAGGACGCTCATTTGTGGAACTTCCGTAACTATTTGACTTGTGGTGATCATTATCTGAATAATCGATATAGTAATTGTTCACCGTATGTTCACCGTATGATTTATGGTGATGGTTTCCGTGGTTATCGTGTCCATAATGGTTCCCGTGATGATGATGTTTTGGCTTGTAATACGTAGAATAGTTGTTTACCCAAACATGTTGAGTAGGGAACGCATTATAAAGCACCCTTCTTGTCACGTAGCCAAATCGGTCCACTTCTACTTCCACATAAGTATTATCTGTGTGCAAAAACAGGTTGTATGATAAATACCCATTCACGTAGTAGCTTCTGGCGTTGACAATGCCACATCCACCATAGTTGTTTACAACGACATTTCTCACATGATAAGGAAGGTCCCAATCATTGTAATTGTCGTAGGAATAAGAAGTATATGTTGTGGTATAATAAACTTGCGCTTTTGATTGATTAGCTATAATTAACGCTGCTCCAGCAGTAATTAAAAAAACGAAAATCCTTTTCATAGCTTTAAACTTTAAAATTCATTTGCACACAATCCAATCTCTGTGCCAAAAATTGAGATGTATTCGTAAATCACAGATAATCAATAGAATAAGATATATGCCTTCAGGTCTTCCAAAATATAACGATAGCAAATTCCTGGGATGCAGATTTATTTCTAATTTCGACCCCTGATAAAACCGGTCAAACAACGATGGATAAAAAGAGCATCCGACTCCTATTCATATTTTTATTTCAATCCACTTTTTCATTTTCTCAGGATGTGACCAATCAATTATGGACGAGTGGTTTTCTTTACCACACTTTAAGGGATAAGCTTAAAGTGCTTACCGAAATGAGCTACCGAACTGTATTAAACCAGGACGACAGATGGAGTCGCTACCAAAACCAATTTGATTTTAGGTATTCCATTCTGAAAAACTTAGATGTCCATGCGGGGAGCTTTTTTATTTATACCTCGCACAATGAAGAATTCAAGGATCTGGACGCTTTTGAAGTACGACCATTTGCGGGAGTCAAATACCACTTTACCCGGGATAAAAGGGTAAACGTCCGGGATTTTTTCCGGTATGAGCAGCGTTTTTTCAAGTACAGCAATACAGGGGAAAATGAGGTGTTTACCCGTTTGAGGAACCGTGTGGAGATCGTTGCTTCAATAAATCGCCCGAACCTTAATCAGGACAAACTCCTCTATTTTAATATGGATGGAGAAATCTTTTTTAACGCCAGCCGGTATCCCCAGGAACGCTTTATCAATTTCTTCCAATCCAGATTAGGGCCCGGGTATCGTTTTAACTACCACTGGCGGGCCGAATTGTTTTTTGTATTTCAATTAACCAAGGATAAAAGCACGGCCTTATTCAATAAAACCTCAAATATTGCCTTCGTCAGGTTTTTGTACTACACTTCAAAAAAACAGAAATAATCTTCTATTTCTTAGAATCAATATTAGCTAGTAGATTTTTGACGGTACTGATTTCCATAAAGGAAGCGCCAATACTATCCCCAAAGTTACCGGCTACAACGACTACGCGGTCATCCTCCTTAATACCGGATTTTGTCATGAGCCTTTCAATTCCATCTTTTATAAACCCATCCCTGGATTTGGCGCCTTCCATATAATTAGAATACACGCCATATGAAAGAGATAATTCCCGCATTACCTGCTTGTTGTAGCATTGAGCGAAAATGATGCAGTTTCCACGATAGGCAGCTAACGCTTTGATTGTCCTACCGCTTGTGGTATCTGCCAGAATGGCCTTGGTGCCAAGCTGCTGGTGAGCCCTTACAGCACTATAACCAATGAAGGTGATAATATCGTTTTTGATATCCTCGACAGCCATCGGCTTTGAAACATTTTGAACACGGGCTTTTTCCACCTCCATAGCAATATTTGTCATCACATTAACAGCTTCAATGGGGTAGTCGCCATAGGCAGTTTCACCGCTAAGCATCACTGCATCTGTTCCATCATAAATAGCGTTGGCCACATCACTGATCTCTGCACGAGTGGGACGCGGGTGGTGGATCATGGTGTGAAGCATCTGGGTGGCTGTAATGACCGGTTTTCCTTTTGAAATACACTTTTCAATCAACATCTTCTGGATAACAGGAATCTTATGCTGAGGGATTTCAACAGCAAGATCACCTCTGGCAATCATTACCCCATAGACGTTCTCCAGTATTTCATCAATATTGTCTACACCGTCCTGGTTTTCAATTTTAGCAATGATCTTAATATCGCTTCCCCGTTCGTCCAGTATTTTTTGAACAGCCAGCGCATCCTCCTTATTTCTAACAAATGAATGTGCGATAAAGTCAAGATTTTGATCTACCGCAAAGTGTATATAATCTATATCCTTTTGACTTAATGCAGGAAGTTTGACATGGACCGAAGGAATATTGACACTCTTTCTCCCTTCTATCATCCCGTCGTTCTGAGCAATACAGACAAGCTTGTCATCAACCTTTTCGATTACTGTTAAGGCAAGAGCTCCGTCGTCAATTAACACTTTGCTGTCAACTGGAACATCTTCAACAAAACCCGAATAGTTAACACAAACACACTCGGGAGTAGAAATACAATCTGGATCGCCCTTGATAAATATTTTGTCACCATAAGCAAGATTAATTGGCTCTGATGCCTTGGTAGTTCTAATCTCCGGGCCTTTTGTATCAAGAAGAAGAGCAATTCGCTCAGAAACAGCCCTTACATTTTTTATTACTTTTAATGTATCTTCATGGGTCTGATGTGCAGTATTTAGACGCACTACATTCATTCCCGCTTTTCTCAATTCTTTTATAAACTCAACATCACACTTCCTGTCAGAAATGGTAGCTACTATCTTGGTCTTTTTTCTCATTTAGAAATAAGGTTAATTATTAAGGTCGACAAAATTATGAAGATTACGCAAATGTAAAATATTTTCGCTGGCCTATTTTAAAGAAGAGAAAAGTAATAATAAATTAATGTTTAACGAATCAGCAGGAATGGGTGGATAAATCTGCTTTCTTTGCCAAAATGGCGGCATTTTCTGTAATGATGTCAAATCTCTTTTCCAGATAGTCTTCTTTTCTGAATAAAGCTGTACTAATCCCCAGGGCTGTCGCTCCGGCTCTAAACCATTCTTCCAGGTTGTCCTTATTTACGCCACCGGTAGGCAATAGTGGAATATTCGGCATTGGAACAGTTATTTCTTTAATGTAGCCTGGCCCTAAGGATGCCGCAGGAAAGACCTTAACCAGTGTTGATCCCATTTGAAATGCAGTGAATATTTCAGTGGGAGTGAGGGCGCCCATGCACGTAGGAGTCTTAAACCTTTTTGCATATTTTTGAATTTTCTTATCTGTAATTGGGGATACAATAAACTCAGCCCCTGCATTGATGCTTTGCTTTGCCTGTTTTATGGTCGTCACGGTCCCTACTCCGAGAAGGATTTTTCTTCCAAAATGCTCCGTCACTCTTTTGATAGCCCTTAATGCATTTGGGGTATTGAGGGATATTTCAAGTGTGGTTACCCCGCCATCCACCAATGCTTGTACCAGTTCCAGGATGTATTCGGTATGATCCACACGGATGATTCCGACGATTTTAGAGGTTAAAAGTCTGTTTTTCCGATCAGCAAAAGAAATGGCTTGTTCCATTTTTATTAACATAAGGGTTATCCGACAAATATTAGCGATTTAAAATTAAATAATATTTCTTAGTAAGAATGTTTGCTTACTTTTTTATCAAAACTACCCAACTATGACTCCTTTAAGCCTCTTGTTAATTGCGCTTTCCGCTATAGGATTTTTATTGGTGATGGTACTGGTACTCAGAATACATGCCTTCATTGCTCTTTTATTGGTCAGCATTTATGTAGGCCTGATCACCGGGATGCCGCTGGAAACGATTTACGAGAGTGTGCAAAACGGGATGGGGGGTATTCTTGGCTTTGTGGCAATCATCGTAGGTGTTGGTTCTATTTTTGGGCAAATCCTGGAGTCGTCGGGCGGAGCGCAGCAGATGGCGCAACGTATTGTTAAAACCTTTGGCATCGAAAAGTCCGAATGGGCGCTGACCATCATTGGGTTTATTATTGCCATCCCAATTTTTCTGGACGTGGGATTTATCATTCTCGTTCCCTTGATATACTCTCTTTCCAGGTCCACCGGAAAATCAACTTTGTTTTTTGCTATTCCGCTACTGGCTGGATTGGCGGTGACCCATTCATTTATTCCACCAACTCCCGGCCCGGTGGCCGTAGCCGACATATTAAAAGCGCCGCTTGGTATGGTCATTCTTTTTGGGTTTATCATTGGTATTCCCTGTGCAGTAGTGGCAGGACCAATATTTGGGAGGCATATTGCCAAAAAAATCCATCTGCATCCTCCGAAGCTTGAAATTGGACAGGAGTCTGCAATCGAGAAGCAGTTTTCATTGTTCTCCATCATTTTTTCAATCCTGCTTCCATTGATCCTGATTGTGGCGAAAACGTTGTTTGAGTTTTTGGTTGAGAATGGATCACTGGAAAGTAATGGCGTAATCAATGCCATCGTTTTCCTCGGTCACCCTTTCAGCGCCTTGATCATTGCTACGTTTTATGCGGTCATTTTCCTGGGACTGCGAGGAGGTTTTAATAAATCTCAAATACTGGAAATGGCCAACAAAGCGCTCGGTCCGGCAGGTATCATTATTTTAGTGACTGGAGCTGGCGGTGTTTTTAAGGAAATATTAGTCGACAGTGGTGTGGGTAAAAGCCTTGCGGAATTAATGGCGGAAATGCCGCTGTCTCCCTTGGTGTTGGCTTATTTACTAGCGGTGGTGATTCGGGTGACACAAGGTTCGGCCACCGTGGCAATGATCACGGCGGCAGGTATGATTGCCCCGATTCTTGAGTTGGCTGGTACCAGTGGAGCTTATAATGCATTGACCGTAATCGCCATCGCATCCGGTGCCACCATCCTTTCACACGTGAACGACAGCGGTTTTTGGTTGATAGGGAAATATCTGGGGATGACCGAGAAACAAACCTTGCGATCCTGGACGGTAATGGAAACCATCATTTCAATTACAGGATTTGTATTGACAATAGTGTTGAGTTTATTTTTATAAATAGTCTTTAGTAGCAAGCCGATATGCGTTTAAAATCCGCACATGATGGTCGGGAGCGAGTTCATTTAAAAAAGTGGTAAGAAGCGGATTTTGGAATTTCTGATAAAACATCGTCCTAATCCTTTCAAAAGTTTCGGGGTCGGGTACAGATAATAGCAGCTTTTCCACCTCCAATGCCCTTTCAGGCTGGTTTATCAATTCGCCAAATTTATCAACGTAGCTCACTACCAGGCTTGTTTTCATCTGTTTATATTTAATTTTTCAATGGTCAAATGCCGGTTTCATGGTTTGCAATAGTTTATGATCTTCCGGTACATTTCTTTTAACTCCACGGATGATTGCTTCTCAAATGACTCCCTCCCTTCCCATAGCGTGACGGCATATTTTTTAAACGGGTAGAAGTTGATGCCTTCAAAGTTTGATATTTCAGGGATCTTTAAAAGCCTATTTTTGGTTGTCATGTAGCTTTTTTTATCGATTCCGTCAAAGATAGAATCGATGAGAATTAGTTCGCCTTTATCAGTAAGTGGCATAACCGGGCACATATTTGGAAAGCTTTTTGAGTTTGCTCCAATTTTCATATTTTAGGTGATTCAAAAATTATCGAATTTTAAACATTGTATTATTATCAAGGTCTTAATTTTAATTTTTTTTAATACTTACAGTGATTGTTTATAATATTTAAACAAATGAGTGGTTTGCGCCCAACGGTAAAATTAAGATAAAAAGGGGTGGAGAACGTTTTTAAGTAAGTGTTTTTCAATAGGTTAATATGCCGGGGGATAGCGGATAGGGTGCAGGTTAAGAATGATTTTTTTGACAACTGCTGTGTTAAATATTTGGAACAATATAGGAATTTTAAAAACTGACTTATGGAACGAGAGAGCCATGCTCATATCATTACCGAAATTCATGGTGCCCTTGAGAAAAAAAATTTTGAAAAGGTAATTGAGATTGTCCGTAAAATACCGTCCACTCCCGAATTAGATGATATCAGCCAAACTTTTTTATTGACATATCATTATAATTTTAAGAGTAAATTCATGGAGAAGGCGGATTTTAATTACTGTATGAAATTCTCGGACCTTATCAATAAAAGGGTTCATTAACAAGCTTCAAAGCTGGCTGAGGGTTTTACTGATGTCAGACCGGTAAGAATTAACGGCGGGTAGAATAGCGCCCAGGACACCAGCGATCATTCCTAATAACAAAATATATAATTCCGCCGGATGAAAGGTGGTCCCGGATAGAAAATGACCGGAATGTCCGCCAAAAACCCCACCCATCATCCACAAAAGCAGGTGCGATAAACCCAGCCCAATCAAGGTTCCCACCAATGAAATAAAAAAGCCTTCTGCGACGATAAAAAGGAATAATTTCTTCTTTGTTGCTCCCAATGCCCGAAAGATGGCCATGTCGTAGAGGCGTTCATTTAAGGTGGAATACATGCTGATGAAAATACTCAGCGAAGCAATGCCCACCAGCAGGAAGGCGATAAGGTTTAAAAAACGTGTGCCGGTACCCAGCATGCTTAATAATTTTGTCAATTCAAAGGCAGGGACCGCTGCCTGGAGATTAGCGGTATTATTGACTATTCTGGGTAATTGAACGGCCGCCATCGGGGTTCTGTATTGAATTAGAAGGTTGGTAACAGCATGGTCGGAAGAATCCGAGCCGTGGACATGCCAATAACTCGTCAAGGTAGTGAATAGCAATTGATCCTGGGCTTTTCCGCTTGGCTCCAATATCCCCACCACTTTAAAATGATGCTCCTCATGCCCGCCATCGTCTGCAAATCCATGCGATCCTTCGAAGGTATCACCCGGTTTTAATTTTAGCTCCCGGGCAACCGTCGCACCTGCAAGGATCTCCAGTTCTTCGCTGGGGAAAGCTCCTTCTGCCACATTCAAATCAAACAAGCTATAATACCCTGTATCCGTACCGATGATCCTGTAACCATCGTAACTATCACCTACAGACAGGGGAACCGCATTTTTCACCAGTCGATGACGGGCAATATAATTTGCGTCGTCGATGGAGATATTCCCGGTGGGAAAATCAATATGAAAAAGCGCAGAAAGTATGATTTGCATGGGGCTGCCCTTTGCACCAATTACCATGTCCACGTCCCTGATGTTTTTCTCAATGGAACTGGTGATTTGCTCATTTACCAGTAGCAGCAGCGTAATGATGATAATTCCAAAGGCAAGAATGATCATGCTCAAAGCTGTTTGCAGCTTCTTATGGATCAAATAGGCAATGCTTATTTTGAGCATGTTCATCGCAATGCCAATTGGTTTTTGAAATGTTCCTTCAGCCGCTGGTCGTGCGTGGCGATTAATAAAGTCGCCCGATGTTTTTCCGTCTGCTCCAGTAGCAGTTGGGTGACCTTTTCTGTGTTCATGTCGTCTAGCGCAGCCGTCGGCTCGTCTGCCAATAAAACGGAGGGATTATTTACCAATGCCCGGGCAATGGAAAGCCGCTGTTGCTCCCCCTGGCTTAGCGTCGATGGTTTCCGCATTCTTTTTTCGTAAAGGCCAAGGTCATTTAAAAGCTGGTTGATCTTTTCCGGGTTTTTCTGCCTGGAGAAATACTGGCCAATGAGCAGGTTATCAAATACGTTGAGTGCCGAAATAAGCCGCGACTGCTGAAAAACAAAGCCAATATGCCGACCTCGGAATTTATCGCAGGCGCTTTCGGACAATTGGTTTATTTTCTGTTTGTCAATGATGACCTCGCCTTTTTGGGGCGTCAAGAATCCGGCAATTAAATGTAGTAGTGTAGTCTTGCCACAACCAGAATTTCCAAGCACGAGGAGTGAATGATTCTCCGGCAGGTCAATTTCCGGGAAAATGAGTGTTGACTTGCCGTCGTGCGAATATTGCAGTTTGGTGGTTGAGAGCATTTTTCTGTTAAATAGGCAATTAATTGAAAATAATATAAAATAAAAAAGCCGCCCCAATTTTACCTTGAGACGGCTTCTTAATAATATATGAAAATTCTTCTAGTTGAATTGTGCTTCCAGCTTTTGAGAAAGAACTGATTTGGGAACAGCGCCCACTTGCTTGTCTACGATTTCATTGTTTTTAAAGAATAACAATGTGGGGATGCTTCGGATGCCAAATTTTGCCGATACCTGTGGATTGCTGTCCACGTCTACCTTTGCAATTACAGCTTTTCCATCATATTCGCCTGCTAATTCCTCAACTACAGGGCCGATCATTTTACATGGACCACACCATTCAGCCCAAAAGTCAACTAGCACCGGCTTATCTGTAGATAATACTTCCTGGAAGTTTGCATCTGTAATTTCAATTGGTTTAGACATAATCAAATCTTTTAATTCCTATTATTTTTTAATTAACACATAACTGCAAATATAGCACAAAGTTTCCCTTGGTAGCTTTTTTTTTAACCTCGCGGTTTAATTTGTACAAAATACGACAACTGCCGCTTCCTCCCTTTTTGCTAATCTATTTGGTATGGACTTTCACATGGATCTTGCTAAGCTCACTTAACTGCTTTATAAAATCGTCCTCCGGGTGAACCAGATATCTTCTGGATAGCAGATCAATGAAGGTTTCCGTCTCTTCATCCACCAGGCTTACCTTCAGTTGGCAATTGCCCGGAAAGGTGGACGCGATTTTTTCGATATTATCCACCATAAGATCGTCGAGGTCAACGGGTCGAATGGTCAGGCGCACTTCCTTACTGAGTTTTTCTCTTATTTCGCTCAATAATTTAATGTCGTTGATCTTAAATTCAGGAGCTTTATCGCCCCAGGGCTTTTGGACTACCTGGCCTTTCATGTATAAAAACCAGTCCTTTACTAAATACTCTTTCAAACGGAGGTAGTCATCTGAAAATAAGTAAAATGCATGTGATTCGTCGTAGTCTTCCACCGTCAGGACGCCAAAAGGCTTTCCCGTTTTGGTGGTTCGGTGAGCTACATCCGTCACAATCACTCCAAAAGTAAATTCCTGTCCCATCCGGTCGTCCAGCTCTTTCAAATACTTCAAAGACCCATTGCAGAAATTATCGATTTCAAAGCGGAACTGATCCAGAGGGTGACCGGAAATATAAAGTCCCACAACCTCCTTTTCAATCTTGAGTTGCTCTAACTGCGAATACGGCTCGAAATTCTCCACCTTCGGTTTGGCGACCACCGCAGCATCCGCCCCACCAAATAATGACTGCTGGTTACTGTTTACTTCCATGGCCATTTTACTGGCATAGCGCATGGCCTTTTCAATGAGGTTTTGATCATTTTCCCCGGCGAATAAATATTGCTTTCGATGGTATTCAGGAAAACAATCAAAGGCACCGGCCATCGCTAAAGCCTCGAAGGTCTTCTTATTAACCGATCGTGAACTAACCCTGGACGAAAAGTCAAAAAAGTCACTAAATTTCCCATTGGCCTCCCTTTCCTCGATAATGGCCTGAACGGCTGCTTCACCCGATCCCTTGATCGCTGCCAATGCAAAACGGATTTGCCCCTGTTCGTTCACAGTAAATTTCACCCCGGATTCATTCACGTCTGGCCCAAGCACCGGGATGCCGGAGCGATGACATGCCTCCATGAAGAAAGAGACTTGCTTGATATCATTCATGTTATTGCTCAAGACAGCCGCCATATATTCGGCGGGATAATGGGCCTTGAGGTAAGCGGTCTGATAGGCAATCCACGCGTAACAGGTAGAGTGTGATTTGTTAAAAGCATAAGACGCAAAGGCTTCCCAGTCTTTCCATACCTTTTCCAAGACATCTTTTGGATGCCCCTTTTCTGCGCCCTGGTTGATAAATTTGGGTTTCAATTGTTCCAGCAGCGCAAATATCTTTTTACCCATCGCCTTTCGGAGGACGTCAGCCTCACCTTTAGTGAACCCGGCGAGCTTTTGGGATAGAAGCATTACCTGCTCCTGGTAAACGGTGATACCATACGTTTCCTGGAGGTATTCCTCCATTCCTTCCAGATCGTAGGTAATTGGCTCCTGGCCGTGCTTACGTTTGATGAAGCTGGGAATGTATTCCAATGGCCCCGGCCGGTACAGGGCATTCATCGCAATCAAGTCCGCAAAAACCGTGGGTTTCAATTCCCGAAGGTATTTTTGCATGCCCGCAGATTCGTATTGGAATATCCCGACAGTGTCACCTCGCTGGAAGAGTTCGTAGGTCTTCTCATCATCCAATGGAAAATTGTCCGGATCGAGGTCTACATCGTGGAGTTCTTTCACCAGTTTGACGGTATCTTTTATCAAGGTGAGCGTTTTCAGACCTAAAAAGTCCATCTTAAGCAGACCAGCACTTTCCACCACCGAGTTGTCAAACTGGGTGCAATACATGTCGGAATCCTTGGCCAACGCCACGGGAACAAAATTGGTGATATCATCGGGTGTAATGATCACCCCGCAGGCGTGGATTCCTGTATTTCGCACGGAGCCCTCAATGATCCTCGCCTGGTTCAGCGTTTGAGCCGATAGGTCACTCCCGGAAAGGATCTTTTTCAACTCATAGGCCATGTCAAGCTGTTCACCGGAAAGTTTTTCCTTTAGTTGTTTGTCATCAAAGCCAAACAATTTGCTCAGCTTAATATCCGGGACGAGCTTGGCAATTCTATCTGTATCTGGTAAAGGTAATTCCAGCACACGTCCTGCATCGCGGATGGACGATTTGGCCGCCATTGTTCCATAGGTGATGATTTGTGCTACCTGGTTAGCGCCGTATTTTTTGATTACATAATCAATGACCTTTTGCCTTCCTTCATCATCAAAATCGATATCAATATCAGGAAGAGATACCCTGTCCGGATTTAAAAACCGCTCAAACAGGAGGTCATACTCAATGGGGTCTACATTGGTTATCCCAATGCAATAGGCAACAACGCTTCCAGCGGCACTTCCCCGGCCTGGCCCAACAGACACACCCATGTCGCGGGCTGCTCCGGTAAAATCCTGCACGATCAGGAAATAGCCAGGATACCCGGTCATTTCAATGGTGGTTAACTCAAAATCAATTCTCTCCTGGATTTCCCGGGTAATTTCTTTGTATCGCTTTTTTGCTCCTTCATAAGTAAGGTGTCTCAGGTAATTGTTTTCGCCTCGTTTGCCACCGTCTTCCAGATCTTTTGCATCTTTAAATTCGTCCGGAATTTCAAATTTTGGAAGCAGAACCTCTCTTGCCAGTTTGTAAGTTTCAATTTTATTGACAATCTCTCCTGTGGTTTTAATGGCATCAGGAAGATCGGCAAACAGCTCCTTCATTTCCTGTGGAGACTTGATGTAGTATTCATCATTGGGGAAACCAAAACGGAAATCCCTTCCCCGTCGACCAAGATATTTTTTGGGTTTGCTTTTCGCCTCCGCATCTTTTACGCAAAGCAATACATCGTGAGCTTCCGCATCTTCTTTTTTGGTGTAGTAGGTATTGTTGGCAGCAAAATATTTGACACCATGCTTTTCTGCTAATTGCAATAATGCTTTATTGATAATGTTTTCTTCTTCAATGCCATGACGATTCAGCTCCACATAAAAGTCATCGCCAAATTGTTCTTTCCACCAAAGAAAGGCATCTTCCGCCTGATGATCGCCCACATTCAGGATGTTGTAAGGAACTTCACCCCAGATTCCTCCTGTCGTCGCAATGAGGTTTGATTTATATTGAACCAATAATTCCTTGTCAATTCTCGGCACGTAATAGAACCCTTCCACGTAGGCAATAGAAGCCAGTTTCGCCAGGTTGTGATATCCATCTTTGTTTTTGGCGAGGAGCACCACCTGGTAGCCGTTGTCCTGTTTGGATTTGTCTTTGTGGTTTTGACAGACATTAAATTCACACCCAAGAATTGGTTTTATTTCTGCCGCCAGGGCTGTCTTTACAAAATGAAAAGCACCCATCATGTTACCATGGTCTGTCAAAGCGATGGCTTCCATTCCCAATTCCTTGGCGGCATTGACCAGGGCGGATGTGTCGGTCGTGGCCTGAAGAATGGAGAACTGGGAGTGGCAATGGAGGTGTGCAAAATCCTCGTGGTGAAGCTGCTCCAATCCTTCCTCTTTGTCTACGCTCAGGCTGGTGCTTTCATCTTTCCCCTGTTCCTTTTTTAAATCTTTGGCAACCTTGAAATTCGCCGCGTCTAGTTTTGGTTCTTCATATACAATTTCCCTGACAGGCGTATCATCAAATGGCTTCGTAACATTTTGTGAGAGTAAGCCAAAAAAACATTTGGCGGTAGCGGCCACATCATAAGCGGCATCGTGGGCATCGTCAAAGCCAACTCCAAATAGTTTTTGATGGAGTTCGGTAAGCGTAGGCCATTTATATCTGCCACCCTTTCCGCCGGGAATGGCACAAAAGTCAGTGCCGTCTTCCTTGGTGTCAATCAGCTTCTTGTCCCATAGTTCGCTTTCCACTTCTCCCCGAATGAACTCGGCCCCCATGATGTTCATATCAAACTCAATGTTGTGGCCGATGATCACATCTGCTTTGGCAATATCCTCCGCAAAAGTCTGGAGTACTTCTTTCAGAGGAAGCCCTTCATTTTGCGCACGTTCCGTAGAAATACCATGTATTTTTTCAGCATTGTAAGGGATCGTAAAGCCTTCCGGTTTGGCAATTAAATTACCTGCATTCAGAAGTTTCCCCTTATTGTCATGCAATTGCCAGGCTATCTGTACCAGCCGGGGCCAGTTGTCAAGATCTGTATAAGGTCGATTATAATCCTTAGGTAATCCGGTGGTTTCCGTATCGAAAATTAAATACAT
>JBNLGG010000002.1:0-175495 GCA_050305935.1 Cyclobacteriaceae bacterium
GGCTGATTGATATGATGGGCGGAAAACCCCATCCATAAAGCCTGGTTGTAAATCACCACACCGGAGCTGAAATCGAAATAATTTCGATTGTTTAATTGAGCCACAGCATCGTCAATGGTTGGGCCGTTAAATTCAATCTGGTCGCCAAAAAGCAATTTGTCAAAGTCGATACCGCGACTTCCGTAAGAAAAATTCAAACCGGGTGATACCATCCATTTTTTACTGAGCTGGATTTTTGCCGAATACAAGCCACCAATGGTAGTTGTTCTTAAATTGGCAGAGCCCGCTTTGTCAGTCATTGCGATTACTCCAAATCCGCTGTTCAGGCTAGGAACCGCCACATCGTATGAAATGGCATGTGTCACAAAAGGGCTTTTTAGTTGCGTCCATTGGAAACGGCTGTTTGCCGCCACCCGCTGCATGTCAGTAGTTCCGGCAAAGCCAGGGTTCAAATACAATGGCGAGGCATAGTATTGCGAAAACTGTGGGTCTTGTGCAAATGCAGCCATACCGGTGAACAGCAAACAGATATAAATAAATCCCAAAACCAGTATTTTGTATTTTAGATTGATCTTCATGACTTTACCTGATAAGTGTTACATCCCCAAATAGTGTTTCTTCCTGCCCATCAAGGTATTTTACATTTACCTTGTAGATATAGACATCCTGCGGACAGATTCTTCCGCGATGGTATCCGTCCCATCCGTAGTTTTTATCTTTTGTGTCAAATATTAGCTCCCCCCAGCGGGTAAATATTTGCATTTGGTATTGAGTGACTCCGCGTGTTACGGGATAGAAAACATCATTTTTTCCATTGTTTCTAATAAATCCACCTGTCGGTCCGTCAAGGCTTGGGGTAAATGCATTGGGCACCCTTACCAAATCATCCAACACACCTTCAATCGCCTTTTCTACGAAGAGGGTATCGCTACAGCCATCGTCATTAATGGCAATGAGCGTGATGTCATAACTTCCCGTCTCGGTATATTGATGGATAGGCTCCGCGTCAAAGGAGCTGCTTCCATCACCGAAATCCCACTGATACTGCGTTGCCCCGTGGCTTCTGTTTGTCAAATGAATGGGTTCGTCCGGCACATTGACTTCCTCCGGTCGGGCATAGAAGCTGGCAATGGGGTGTTCAAATACTTTGATGATTTGTTCCTTGGTCTCCATTACTACCACACCCGATTTATTGGTAGCGCTCAAGGTTACGGAATAGATTCCAGGCTCATAGTAGGTGTACACCGGATGCTCTACATTTGACTTTCCATAGCCATCACCGAAGTCCCACTGGTATGTGGCCGGATCAGCATACTGGCTGAGGTTAGTGAATTCGACTGTCAAGGGAGCACATCCATTGTCCGGGGTGTATTCAAACTCGACGATCGGAGGAATTGGTTTGATGAATATTTTTGTCGAATCAGTGGATTTACATCCGTTTTCACTAACAGAATAAGTGATTTTGTATTCACCCGGTTCAGGATATCGGTGCGACCCTGGGCTAGCTGCCTGGGAAAGGTTTCCATCCCCAAAATCCCAGGAATATGTCCTGCCGGGAGCAATGCTTTCGTTGGAGATATTCACAGTTGCATCCGGAAATACTTGAAAATCCGGATCAATTGTGAAATTGGCTTCAGGGTATGAATGGGCAATTATAATAGCCTCTTTCATCACAACACTTTCTACACCCATTATGTTACTAGCGCGAAGCGTAACAGAGTAAGTACCTGGCTCATAAAAGGTATGGGCCGGATTTTTTTCATACGATTCACCCTGGCCATCACCAAAGTCCCACACATAGGTACTTTCATCCGCACCGATAGTCAGGTTCACAAATTCGACGGTGATCGGGGCGCATCCGCTACCTGGCTTGTAATCGAAATCAATGATGGCCGGGAGGGGTTCACCAATGATGATACCGACGGAATCAGATCGTGTACATTGGTTTTCGGTAATGGAAAGTTTTATAAAATATTCTCCCGGGAATTCAAAAATGTGCATTTCGGGGTTTTCTTCAATCGTGTAAATGCCATCTCCAAAATGCCACAAATAGGAAGGATTGGCAGATTTTGGTATAGAGTTGTTTTCAATATTCACAATGGTATTCGGGAATATCTGGCTTGCCGGATCAGCGGCAATATTTACCTCTGGTGGTTCTACCACCACAATGATATCGTTTTTAACTTCCGTAAAAGTCAGGCCCCCCGCATTGCTGGCCCTCAGGCTTACGGTGTAGGTGCCCGGCTGCGTATAGGTATAGGTAGGGTTTTGCACGACGGAGGAATTGCCATCCCCAAAATCCCAGTAATATGTGCTGGGGACTGCATTGATCGATCGGTTCTCAAAATTTACCGTCAAAGGGGAACAACCAATTTCGGGATTATAGTCGAAGTCGACGTACAGCGGAGGGGCAATGATGTTTACTGTTTGGGTATCGATCTCGGTACAAAATTCATTTTTAACTGTAAGGTTGATTTTATAGCTTCCTAACCAATCATATACGTGATAACCCGGATCTCTTGCCGTGGTGGTCTCTCCGTCTCCAAAATCCCATGCATATTCCCACGCACCTGTATTGGTGGAATTGGTAAGGAAGACGGTTGTGTTTGGGTAAACCAGGTCTGTAGGAATTGCCGAAAATGAAGTGCTCATATCATCCTGCGGCAACACTGTAATGCTGTCTTTAGTGATACCACTCTCACAGAGCGAAAAGTTGCTTGTTTGTAGATAAAATCCCAGTTTTTTATTTCCAAGTCCGGGGGCATTTCTGTCTATTTCGTAAGTAAACCTATCGCCCAGCGTATCAATTGGATAAATGAACATGTCATCGAGAATTGTCCAATTGTACTCTACCAAACCCTTTTGGATGGCATCAACACTAACAATCACCTTGTCGCAATTGTAATCTATGGTGTCAATGTTAAATTCAGAAACTGGTATGGGATTTACCTTGATAGTCATGATGCTATCTGACGTACAAATTCCAGGAAAATTTGCCCTTAGAGATACACGGAAATTGTTGACGTTTATCCCCGTGGCATCAAATTCATAGCTAAACTGAGGATTTGACGGTGGTGTGGTCTCGCTGTGTAGGTTATTTCCTGCCAGTGTTACGTTCCATTCGTAGCCGCTTGGATTTAAGGCCATCGTAGGTGCATCTACCTGGAATGTTACGTCTATCGGCGAACAATTGTCTGCCAAAGGATCATAATTCAAATCATTAAACCCTGGTTTTATTGAAGGAAAGACTTCCACACTGTCTGGTAGACTTTCTGCGATACAACCATCAACAGAAATTGCGGTAAGTTTAAAAGGGAAATATTTTGATGCGGAAGTCCTGTTTTCAAAAACTAACGCTGCAGTATCCGTAAAGGTAGGGCTTGAAACTAATTGTATTAAGGTATCCTCGTAACCACCACCATAATTTGCACTCCACAAATATCGATCAATCGACACAGGCTGACTGGCATGCCCATCATTTGTAAGCGTCAATTCAACCGGGCTACATCCATTTACTTTGTCTTTAGAAAAATCCGCGTTTGGCTTTCTAAAGACTTCCACGTTCTTGATAAATGTATTGAAACATCCATTCTGATCTTCAGTGACTCTCAATGCTATTTGCCTTAATCCAGGAGTAAAGTTCTGCACGATGGTGTCTGACATCGATCCAGAGAAAGTTTCGTCTGCACTAAAAGTTCCGTTATAGTCATAGTCCCACTGCCAGGATTCGATAAGGTTACCGTTTACGGTAGTGAGTGATGAGAGATTGTATAGTTCTACGTCCTGACCTTCGCAGGCAAGCGAATTATTGAAGTCGGCTACTGGATTGAAATAGACGTTTACATATTTTTCGTCCGTCGTAAAACAGCTTGTTAAATTGTCTTTTGTGTAAAGAACAACCCGATATTGTCCCGGATTTATGTACGTCTCAGTGTATGGACCAAGTTTTGTCGATGAATAACCAGTGCCAGGAAAAGCCTGGTAAAGGGAATTTGTTTCATCATAAAACTCCCACCTATACTCCGTGTTAGAATTTGTGCCGGTGGAAACGTCGGTAAAGGTTACAGAAAAGCTATCGGATGATCCCTCATCCTTGCAGAAATTAGTTTGCGAGGCATTTATTTGAGCAATCGTGGTAGGAAACACGTTGATGGTCTTTTCTACAATTGACGAACAACCACCGATAGCATTTACATCTGTAACCGATAATCTAACCAATTTGGTCCCTCCGACACTATAACTCAGCACCGGATTTCTTGTAGTCCTGGTCGCAAGAATGGGGTCAGTGCTTGATGGCCCGTCAAAAAACGTCCAGTTATAGCGAAGGCTTGAACCCGCAGGGCCAAACGATTCATTGTCAAAATAAACGATGTCGTCTACACAGAATGATGTCTGAATAGGATTGGAGGCATCCTCCTTCCGGGTATCAAAATCCGGAGTAGGGGATGCCACTATAATAATGTTAGCTGTTGTCGTTACAGGTAATTTACCAGGATATGGGTTGCATTGATTCCAGTTATTTAATCGCACAAAAAACTCGTCACCTACAGCATATGGGTTACCTGGGTTATCGGGATCGTCTACCGGAATGTTTAATGTTTGACTTCTTGATCCTGTTCCCATAACCCCGATTACTCCATCTGAAGAAGGAGTGGTAATGCCAGGAATTCGCATGGTACCCCCTTCATATATCCATTCCACCCATCGAGGAGGATCGTTTTGGCGTGATGCTCTAGGGAAACAATTCCAGTCACTTAAGTCCTCAAACTGTACTGATGCTGCAAAACCCTGGCAAACTCTAAATGTTCCAGGATTAATATTTAAGCCTACTTCATCGGTATCCCAGATAGAAACCTGCAATTCCAATCGTGCATCTTCGGGAAGTGTACATCCGTTGGTAGCTTCAATGACGATATCATGGCCACATTGCGTGGTTCCAGTGGTGTAGGTGTGGCTGAAATCAGGTGTATAAAGCGGATCCAACGCGCCACCATCCACCGGGTCGCTACCGCCTATGTAAGTCTGAATTGTACCATCACCCCAATCTACTGTAAAGATAGCATCGGCGGTAGAATTTGAATACAAGTTTTTAATAACCATGTCAAATGGAGCGCAGCCCCTATTCGGAGTAAGAACAGCATGACCTGATATGATTTCGCTGGTACATTGTGCCACGCTTTGGTGGATCGACACCATTGCGACTGACAGTAATAAAATACACCTGAAATATGTGTTCATGATACCACTGATTTTAATGACTAATTAAGTCGGGCCTTTCAGGGGTTGTGGTGGGTTATTCATCGAAATGAATAGTCAAAATTAAGCATTGTGTAGGTGAGATATTGCATTTGGGAAAATCACCATCAAAATCCAATGGTACAACTGACTTTCTTTTTTAAAGGAAAAATTGAGAAAAATGTAGACGAAAAGTGTTATTGTTCTAATGTGCTTTTTTCACTTGTTTGCAAAAGGTTTTTTGAACGAGGGTTTCGGAATTGACAAAAAATCTACTGTTATGCTCTACATTTAATGTAAGGCAGATAGGTTAAAAATAATTTTTTATGTCAAATGTTGAATAACATAACTAAAAGGTCATTTCGGATTAAAAAGACGAATAGTAGGTAATGGGTAATGGTTTCAGAAGCTGAATGTCTATAGAGAGGAAAGGAACAGCTCGGGACTTAATCCCGGGATGTTGGATTTTTTGAAGTCCTTTTCATTTCTCGTAATGATCAGTTCGCTGTTGGTTTTTAAAGTACTGAAATACTGCAACGAATCTTCGAAATCCAAGAAAGTAAAGCTTAGACCTTTTTCGATGATTTCTTCATCTAATGCAAGTACAGTGGAAATGATCTTAAACTTTCTAAGTTTTTCTTTTGCAACGATTGGGCCTTCATATTTTGTTAGGAAATACCCAACCGTTGAATATGATAATCTCAATGTCTCTCCCCCAGCTTATTTTACCGGAGAATTGATCATCTTGAGGTATGATTCGATATTTCGCGATAGACGTCTTTTTTTCGTGGTGGCGTAGGCCTTGGCATTTTCAATGACCTCTTTGTCTTATTTTAATGCAGGGTTGCGTCTATAAGATGGATGCACATATTAATTGGATTCTTAACACGCACATCCATCCGTAATGTTTATTTTACATCTTTTGCCCCATCGATAATCTTGCTCACCACGTCCGGGTCAAGTAAAGTAGAAGTATCTCCTAAATTGGATGGGTCTCCCTCAGCCACTTTTCGCAGGATCCTCCGCATAATTTTTCCTGATCTGGTTTTTGGGAGGCCAGGTACGATCTGTATTTTATCTGGTTTGGCAATTGGGCCAATGATGTTATTGACCGTCATTCGGATTTCATTGGTAAGGTTATCTACTGAGCGGTTCGTCATATCAGCAATAACAAAGGCATAGATACCCTGTCCCTTAATAGCATGGGGATAGCCTACTACGGCGGATTCCACTACTTTTGGGTGCTCATTTATAGCGTTTTCTACCTCTGCTGTTCCCATTCGATGCCCTGATACATTGATTACGTCGTCTACCCTACCCAGAATTCGATAATAACCGTCCTCATCCCGTTTTACTCCATCTCCCGTGAAATAGAGGTTCTTGTAAGTGGAGAAATAGGTTTTTCGACAACGTTCGTGATCGCCATACGTGGTTCTCATCATTCCAGGCCATGGGAATTTGATACACAAATTTCCTTGTACACTATTGCCTTTCAATTCTACACCATCGCCATCCACAATGATCGGTTGGATACCGGGCAATGGCATGGTAGCATAAGCTGGTTTGGTAGGAGTAACCCCGGCAATAGGTGCAATCAGGATACCCCCGGTTTCTGTTTGCCACCAGGTATCCACAATTGGACACCTACCCTTTCCAATATGATCATGGTACCAGTGCCAGGCTTCTTCGTTGATAGGTTCACCCACAGACCCCAACACCTTTAAACTATCTAATTTATATGGTTCCACAGGTTCGATTCCGAAAGCTTCCAATGCGCGAATGGCTGTAGGTGCCGTATAAAACTGGTTTACTTTATATTTGTCTACAATTTCCCAGAATCGCCCTGCATGAGGGTAGGTAGGTACACCCTCAAACATCAGGGTGGTTGCGCCTGCCAGCAAGGGTCCGTAAACTATGTATGAGTGCCCTGTAATCCATCCTACATCTGCGGTACACCAATAGACGTCTCCCTCATTGTATTGAAAAACATTTTGAAAAGTATACTGGGTATACACCATATAGCCACCTGTTGTATGAACAATTCCTTTGGGCTTGCCCGTTGAACCTGAGGTGTACAAAATGAAGAGCATATCTTCCGAATCCATCTCTTCTGCTTTGTTTTCTTTTGAAGCCCCCTCAATTTCTTCTTCCCACCACAGGTCGCGTCCAGCTTCCATTTTTACCGGGGTTCCGGTTCTCTTTAACACAATAACTTTCTCGATCGACTTACATTTGGTCAAGGCTTCATCCACTACTTCTTTTACAGGAATGGATTTAGCCCCCCTGAAATTCCCATCGGAGGTGAGCACCATCTTGGCTGAGCAATCATTAATCCTGTCTGCCAGCGAGGTGGAAGAAAACCCGGCAAAAACGACGGAGTGAATAGCGCCAATCCTGGCACATGCCAACATGGCTACTGCTGCTTCTGGTACCATGGGCATATAGATGACTACCCGGTCGCCCTTTGCAATGCCATTCTTCCTCAGGACATTGGCAAATTTGCAAGTCATCTCATAAAGTTCCCGATATGAAATGACCCTTGACGCCTCATTGGGATCGTTCGGTTCCCAGATTATTGCTGGCTGTTCACCTATGGTATATAAATGCCGCTCAAAAATATTTTCAGTGATATTTAGCTTTCCGTTAACAAACCATTTGATGTCAGGATTTTTAAAATCCCAGTCCACCACCTTGTCCCATCTTTTTTTCCAGTGAAAGGTATCGGCGATTTGCGCCCAAAAGGCCTCGGGGTTTTGCAGACTTTTTTGGTATTCATGGATATACCCACCAAGCGTATGTATTTTAATCATAGTAATAGGATTGAGTAATAAGGAAATTGAAAATTATGAGATTCTTGGGAAAGGAAAAAATATGAATGTGAAAAATGAAACAGATCAAAAAAATAATGCAAGCCACCTGGTTTCGCCAGGCAGCTCGGGTTAACACTTTAGTACTTTGGTATTTCTGGGTCGATCTGATCTGCCCATGCCAGAATTCCGCCTTTTAAATTGTAGATATTCGACAGGCCGTGCTTGTTTTCGAGGTAATTAACTACCTGCCCACTTCGTCCTCCACTCCTGCAATAAATTACCACTTCTTTGTCCTTGTCGATTTTGTCCACATTTTGAGGAATGGTACCCATTGGGATTAACTCCCCACCTATGTCGGCAAAATCTTTCTCGTTTTGTTCACGCACATCAATCAGTTGAAAATCTTCCTTATTGTCCAGTTTTGCCTTTAACTCTTGAACAGAAATTTCTTTCATGGTTTGTAAATCAATAGTTGTATGCCAAAGTTAAGATCAATTTTTATTGGAACCAGTCAATTCGAAATCATTATTCATAATGAGCAATACCTCCTGGGCTACTTTACTATTGTACTCTAACGCTAGTTTTTGGTAATTGATGACATCGACAATTGACCCGATGAAGCAAAGGCCAATGGTAAATAAATACAGGATCCCCATTCCAATTTGATTGACAATAAAACGCTGCAAACCCGGTAGCAGGAAAAGCCCACCCAGTGCGGAGATCAATACCAGTGTAGGATCTCTCCTCCTTAACCTGTATATTTTTGCGAATTGTTCGGCTTCGTCGTCAGACATTTCCTTAAATATTTGAGCAATATATGTTAACTCCTCTCCGGCTAATTCGGGTAAATACTGCAATATTTTTGCCATGATGTTATTGTTTAAATAGTTGATATATTCGATAACTAATAATGAAAAATGCTGGAATGCCCAGCGCATGTGCATTGAATGAAGCCTCCCATTCACCATGCAATAGCAAACCTATCGACGTGCCCAGCCCGCATCCCGGGCAATGGTCAAAACCCACCAGTTTTAACGGGCAGATTGTAAATCCTTCCACGCCAAAATGCACAGAGAGAAACAACACCACGAATCCGGTAATCCAGATTACTGCTTCGAGGTACTTCCAATAATAAATTCGTTGAATTATGACTAATTTCATTTTCTCAACAATTTGAACATTTGACGTCTGCATTCTTTATCGGTTACAAAAATTTTTTGCAACCGAAAATTAATCGGGTCGTCCAATTGATGCCATGCAAACCGAACCTGACGCAGAATTGATAGATGAAGTAAAAAAGGGAAACCTCGTTGCTTTTAATAAAGTGGTCGAGCTGCATAAAAACCCGGTTTTTCATTTTTGCCTAAAAATGCTCAGTAACAGGGAGGAGGCAGAGGAAGTAGCGCAGGATGTGTTTGTCATTGTGTACAAAAAGATTAAAAGTTTTGAAGGTAAGTCGAAATTCACCACTTGGCTTTACCGCATCACCTATAATGAGTGCATTTCGAGGATCAGGCGAAACAAGAAGACAGAAAAATTGCATGACATAGATGAACATGCCTACCAATTGCCTGTAATGGAGAAAGCCTATCACTCGATGGACCATGATTTTAGAGCCAAAGTGCTTAATAGGTCGATGGACGAATTGGACGAGGAAAGCAGGACGATTATTTTACTTTTTTATTATCATGAAAAAAGTGTGAATGAAATTTCAGAGGTGTTGAGGCTTTCGGTGACTAATGTAAAAACAAAGCTTTTCAGGGCACGTAAATGCATGCTCAGCTTTATGGAGAAAAAACTTAGATTGTCCAAAAATGAAATGTTGGAAAGATGAACGAACGCGATGATGAATTTTTGAGAAAGGCCTTTCAGGACTATCAACCCGATGACCAGCTTAGCCCTGATTTTAACCAAGTGGTTATTCAAAAAATCAAAATTGGGCAAGATAACTTTGTCCTGATCCGCAAATTTCTATCTATCTATATCCCGGCATTAATTGTTTGCTCAGTTGCCGGGACATTGGCAATGTTTTTCTATGGAAATACGATGATTGCTTACATCCTGACCATACTTCCCATGTTGAAGCCATGGCATTTAATGGTTGGGATTGGATTTATTTATTTTCATTTTGTCCGATCTGTACTATTTTTGGCTTTTATTTATTTAAAGAAACAATTCAATTTTGCCTTTAGGATACCTTCATTCTTTTGATGATTTAATGGCAAACTTTTACGTATGAAACTTGAACTCACCAGGATAGATGATGCATTTCATCTGGAGGCCACCAATGAGGATGGCGCGAAGGCATACTCAGATGCCGCCGAAAAAGTTGGAGGTGGAAATAAGGCGTTTAGGCCCATGCAATTATTGCTGATGTCCGCTGCGAGCTGTAGTTCCATTGACATCCTTTCCATATTAAAAAAGCAAAAGCAGGAGGTGAAGGACTTTCATGTGACTATCGAAGGTGATCGCGATCCGGATTCGGTGCCATCGCTCTTTACCGAAGTGCGGATTCACTACCTATTAAAAGGAAGCCTTTCGGAGGAAAAAGTGGCAAGGGCAATTGATTTGTCTGTCAATAAATATTGCAGCGCATCAAAAACATTAGAAATGGCGGGCGCGACACTCAAGACATCGTTTGAAATTAAAAATTCTTAATATCATACCTCTACATAATGAGCAAGTACAAACATTTTGAAACCCGGGCGATCAGGACCCAGCTTGGCCGGACAGATCAGCGGGAACATTCTGTACCGATTTACGCGACTTCCAGTTTTGTCTTTGACGATGCTGAGCAGGCCAGGGCATTATTTGCCGAAGAAGAACAAGGCAATATTTATTCCCGGTTTTCTAATCCCAACAACGACGAGTTCATTCAAAAACTCTGCGAAATGGAAGGTTGTGAAGATGGTATGGCAATGGCTTCAGGGATGGCAGCCATGTTTGTGAGTATGGCCGCTTTTTTGGAAAAAGGGGATCACCTTCTGATATCAAGGTCTGTATTTGGATCAACGCATCAGATCACTACCCAGCTTTTCCCGAAATGGGGAATTGACTACACCTATGTGGATATCAACAAGCCGCAGGATTGGGAAAAAGAAATCAAGAAAAACACGAAAATGATTTTTGCGGAAACCCCTTCAAATCCCGGATTGGACATCATCGACCTGGAGTTTCTGGGTGATCTGGCAAAAAGCCATAATTTATTGCTGAACATTGACAATTGTTTTGCGACTCCTTATATCCAAACTCCCGCAAAATATGGTGCCCACCTTGTCACGCACAGTGCTACGAAGTTTATCGATGGGCAGGGACGAGTGCTGGGAGGAGCTGTACTTGGCAACAAAGAAGTAATGGAGAAAGTCAGGTTTTTAGCTCGACATACTGGTCCGGCATTGTCACCATTCAATGGATGGATATTGTCCAAGAGCCTTGAAACACTGGCCGTGCGGATGGAAAAGCATTGCCAGAATGCGCTGGAATTGGCTAAATACCTGGAAGGCAATAATCACATTAACTGGGTGAAATATCCATTCCTTGACTCTTACAGGAGAAACGATCTGGCTAAGAAGCAGATGCGATTGGGTGGAGGAATGGTCACATTTGAAGTAAGTGGAGGAAAAGAACGTGGGGTTAAATTCCTGAACAACTTAAAAATGATTTCTTTCTCGGCAAACCTGGGCGATACTCGCTCAATTGCGACGCACCCAGCTTCTACTACTCACTCAAAATTAAGCGGTGAGGACAGGCTGGCTGTGGGAATAACGGATGGATTGATTAGAATATCAGTTGGGTTGGAACATGTGGAGGATATTATCGCTGACATAGACCAGGCCTTGATAGCATCTTTTTAAATTTTATAATTAGATCGTTAAACTTTTTTAAAAGGTCATAAAATCGACAAAAGGACATATGAAGAATTAAAATAAATGCAATTATTTAACCTTGTTTGATAATTCATCGTAAAACTTTTGCAAAAACAAATAATCAAGCGTAACATTGTAGTTCGATTATTAAAAGATTGAAAAATATTATCCTAAATATGATGAACCAGAAAGATGCCGCCTCTAAAAGATGTGCGTGCTGGTTTTGGTGTTGTTGCTGTTGCACTCTATCAGGTGTGAAAGGTTTATCATTTATTGGGAGTATTATGAGTTAGAAAATAAGAAATAGAAATAAACAGATAAGAAAGCCTTTCTCACCTCGCGTCGGGAAAGGTTTTTTTATGCAAAAAAATTAAATAATCAATCATGTTAAGCTTCAGAAGTGAGTTAGAAAGTTTAGATAATCCGGTAGTCCAGCAGGATATTATCGATTTAGCGGATAAGATAGCCAAGTTTAGAAACCTGGAAATTGATGAGGAGAAGTTCCGTGCTCTTCGGCTGGCCCGGGGAGTATATGGCCAACGCCAGGAGGGTGTGCAAATGGTGAGGATCAAGATT
Source organism: Cyclobacteriaceae bacterium (assembly GCA_050305935.1). GTDB lineage: Bacteria > Bacteroidota > Bacteroidia > Cytophagales > Cyclobacteriaceae > CAJXNP01. The sequence continues at coordinate 12,488 of JBNLGG010000002.1, forward strand.
CCGTATGGGAAAATGACCACACGCCAGCTACGAAGGATAGCAGATTTATCAGATGAATTCGCAAGTAGCAACCTTCATGCAACAACAAGACAAGATATCCAGATCCACTATGTAAGCCTTGATAGAACACCAGAACTTTGGGCCAAATTGGAACAGGATAATATCACGATGCGTGAGGCATGCGGAAATACCGTGCGAAATGTGACGGGTTCTGCTAAAGCTGGTATCGATCCAAACGAACCATTTGATGTATCACCTTACGCCCACGCGTTCTTTGAGTATTTTTTACGAAATCCTATTTGCCAGGAAATGGGAAGAAAATTTAAGGTTTCCTTTTCTTCAAGTGATGAAGATACCGCTCTATCTTTTATTCACGACCTTGGCTTCATTCCGAAAGTTAAAAACGAAAATGGAAAGGAAATCCGGGGATTTAAAGTGATGCTTGCAGGAGGATTAGGAGCTCAGCCTTACCTGGCACATGTAGCCCGGGAATTTTTACCTGAGGATCAGATTATTCCATTTTCTGAAGGTGTAATAAGGATTTTTGATCGATACGGCGAGCGAGCCAGGAGGACAAAGGCAAGGTTAAAGTTCCTTGTGGCCGATATTGGCCTGGAAGCATTCCTTCAATTGGTGGAGGAAGAGCAGAAAGCCCTGAAATCGAAGGTGTATCCTATTGATACGACAAATGTAGAAGAGCCCGTGCCTCAGCCGGAAGGCAAAAAATATCCTGATGTGAAGATTGAAAATCAGGAAAAATATGAAAAATGGGTTAAAACGAATGTTTTTGAGCAAAAGCAGAAAGGTTTTTATGGAGTTTATCTAAAACTTCTGCTAGGAAACCTGTCATCGGATAAAGCAAGGAAGCTGGCAGCAATTGTTGACGAGTATGCCGCAGATGACATTCGCGTGACGGTAAGCCAGAATTATTTGTTGAAGTTTGTCAGAAAAGAAGCGCTGCCAAGCTTGTTTGTCCTACTTGACGAGATTGGACTGGCGGAACCTGGTTATGCTGGTTTGGCCGATATCACAGCTTGCCCGGGCACCGACACGTGTAACCTGGGAATTTCAAGCTCCACAGGCATTGCTGCTGAGCTGGAAAAGGTGATTAATACCGAGTATCCGGATTTGATTTTCAATAATGATATCAAAATAAAAATTTCAGGCTGTCCTAATTCATGCGGTCAGCATGGTTTTGCCAGTATTGGTTTTCATGGTAGCTCCCAAAAGGTGGGCGCAAATGTAATGCCTGCCCTTCAGGTATTGATAGGTGGCGGCCTCGATGGCAATGGCAATGGACGGACAGCAGAAAAGGTCATCAAAGTACCAAGTAAAAGAGGGCCGGAGGTAGTTAGGTGGTTGCTGAACGACTACGATGCCAACAGCAATGAAGGTGAATATTTCAAAGACTATTATGTGCGTCAGGGCAAAAACTATTTCTATGAATTGTTAAAGCCTCTTGCTGAGTTGGAGGATATCTCCGATTTCGATTTTATCGACTGGGGACAGGAAGAAAAATTCTTCGTGAAAACTGCCGTGGGTGAATGTGCTGGTGTGGTAATCGACCTGGTGCAAACTTTACTGTTTGATACAGAAGAAAAATTGGAATTAGCTCAAAGAACATTTGAAAATGGAAATTATGCTGATTCTATTTATCACAGTTATAATGTTTTCCTGACGGGCGCCAAGGCATTGTTGCTTGGAAAGGATGCGAAGAACAACACCCAAATGAGTGTGATCAATGACTTCGACAAGTTTTATGTTGAAGAAGGCACCTTCACATTTCCAGAGGGAAGTTTTAAAAACCATATACTTCGAATCAATCAAAATGAGCCAGGCAAAGAGTTTGCGCTAGAATTCTATAATGGTGCAAAGGAGTTTTATTCGAAATTAAAAGAAGTCAGAGAAGGTCAATTGGTAAGCGCTGAATAGTGAAGGAAAAAAAACATATCAAGCCTAAGTTGACATTGGTCGGGGCGGGTCCCGGTGACCCGGATCTGATCACTGTTAAAGCCTTAAAAACATTAGCAAAGGCGGATGTGGTTTTATATGATGCACTTGCCAATGAAGAACTACTGTCGCATGCGCCTCAGGCCAAAAAGATATTTGTTGGAAAACGGGTCGGGAGGCACAGTTTAATTCAGGATGAGATAAACCAGATGATTGTCAACTATGCTTTTTCGGATGGCCATGTGGTGCGATTAAAGGGTGGAGATCCCTTTGTTTTTGGCAGGGCGCAGGAGGAAATCGATTATGCAGAATCATTTGGCATCGAGACGGAAGTAGTTCCGGGGATCAGCAGCGCCTACGCGGTGCCAGCAGTTAACAAAATCCCATTGACCAGCCGAAATGTAAGCGATAGTTTTTGGGTTTTGACCGGAACGACAAAAGAAGGCGAACTAAGCAAAGACCTTCAACTCGCTGCAAAAAGCAATGCCACTGTGATCCTCCTGATGGGGACGAAAAAGTTAAAAGAAATCAGACAATTATTTATTGACAATAATAAAGAAAATACTCCTGTAGCTATCGTTCAAAACGGTACCCTGCCCGATCAAAAGATTGCGGTAGGGACCGTTTTTTCTATGGAACAAATAGCCAGGGAAAAAGGCATGGGTGCTCCGGCGATCATTATCATCGGTGATGTGGTAAATGTCTTCAACCAGGTGGATGTCGATGAACTTTTGTTGAATGAGATCCACGAGGGCCGGTTTTTAAACGTATCAAAAAGTTTCAAAAAGTAATGGGACAAAACCAGCTATTTCCTGTATTTCTAAAAATAGAACACCTGAAGATATTGCTGGTTGGTGGAGGAAATGTTGGTTTAGAAAAGCTCAGCGCGCTGATCAATAATTGCACATCGGTGCATGTTGAGGTAGTAGCAGGCTATTTTCATCCTGACATAGTGGGATTAAAGGAGTCTGTATCCAATGTGAAATTAATTCATCGCCACTTCGAGTGGAGTGACCTGGACGGAAAAGACATCGTCATCCTGGCCACCGACAATCCTGAATTGCATAAGGAAATAAAAGAAGAAACCACCAGGAGAAATTTATTGACCAATGTGGCTGACACGCCTGAGTTGTGCGATTTCTATTTGGGATCTATTGTACAGAAAGGTGACTTAAAAATAGGGATTTCCACAAATGGAAAGTCGCCTACATTTGCGAAAAGGTTCCGGGAATACTTGGAAGAATTATTGCCTGATAATTTGCAGGAGTTATTAGACAATTTAAACGCATATAGAGCGAAGCTAAAAGGAGATTTTGAAGACAAAGTAAAAAAATTGAACGAGCTGACGAATTCAGTGATGTCAAAAAAGTAACACATGATCTCTTTACAACATATGGAAAGCACAGTAGGACTAACGATCATCCCGAACAATCATTCGTTGAAAAGGCTCAATGAAAAGTATACGCCATTGACTCCGGCACAGCGAATGGCGGAGGTGTTTCAGGATTATAGGAGGATATTATTTACTTCCTCCTTTGGAACTACAGCAGTTTACCTGATCGACCTGATGCGCAGTCAGGGCATTCAGCACCCTGTCCATTTCATCGACACTTCTTTTCATTTCCAGGAGACATTAACATATAGAGAAGAGTTGACAAAACGATATGATTTGAAAGTTATCGAAATCAAACCCGAAAAAAAGCAAAATGAACTAAGCCATCTGGCACAGCTATATCATTTTGATCCTGACAGGTGTTGCTCGATCAATAAAGTGGAACCATTGAATAGGATAAAGGGCGAATTTGATGTTTGGATATCGGGGTTGATGGGTTGGCAAAGCATGACGAGAAAAGATCGTCAGGTTTTTGAATTGAAGGAAGGGATTTTGAAATTTTATCCCATTATTGACGTGACAGAAGAGCAGGCAATTTCGTATATTGAAGATCGAAATCTGCCCCAACATCCCTTAAAACCGCTGGGGTACGAATCAATAGGATGTAAGCACTGCACAATTAAAGGTGAAAAAAGAAATGGTAGATGGGCACAGCAGGTGAAAACTGAATGTGGTCTTCACTGATCTAAATAATATTTAAAATAATAAGGAAACAAGGGGGCACTAATCTCAAATAACTAGAATTTTAAAGTAAATCAGATTAAAATTAGTTAGAGGTAGAACTTAATACCAAACCGCTTCGCTTGTTTACCTTGTCATGTGGCCTGAAAGGGTTCACACTCCTCTTCATTCAATTTGGTAAACAGGCGGCTTTTAGTAGGGCCGCCTTACCTTTTTCTTTTGAGACGTGAGACTTGAGTATAGAGATGGGGTGACAAATAAAAATCCGATAAGTTGTGAGTAGAAAATAAAAAAGGGAAGCCCCGTTTGAGCTTCCCTTTTTTAATAGGAATTTGTATTGATTTGTGTTTACTGGATGACCGAAACGACAGGACAATTAACATTTGCCAGGCTCATGCCCACGCTGTTTGCTCCCTGCGCCGTTGATAGATCCATCACATTTCCAAAGTCCGCATTGTCATACGCATTTACTAACCACAATGGAGAATAAGAAGCGTCGTCAGGTAGTGTTGCCACGACATTGTGAGTTTGGCTGCTCATTTCCTCAGTGACAAATCCAGAAGCAGGACCTCCGCCCGCCTCACCCGGATTTATGTTGAAACTCACGTAAATAGGTGACAAAGGGACGTTACCAGCGGAAGCCATCAAATCTTTTTCGACAAAATTGAAATAAAAGACAACCTGGTTTTTGTACCAGCCTCTGGTTAAGCTTGCATCCCCGCCGTCTAATCTTTTTGAAGCAGTAGATCCTTCAGGCACCACCGGGCAATTCACAATGATGTTTGTTTCTTCCATGTCAATAGATCCGCTTGCAATGCCAGATGAGCTGGCAATGGAGTTCGCCACATAATCATCAGCCACCGTAACTTTTACCACTTGCCAGAAATCGTTGTAACCGGCGTCACCGGGAATAACATTTATAATATTCAATTGTCCGGGTACAGGATCTCCGTTTTCGTAAAAGAAAGCGTAAATAGGGGCGGGTGTGACAGGCTGAATATCAAAATTATAATACTCTACCAACTCGCCTGCGGGACCTAGTCCTTTTGTAATAAAAGGTTCGCCGGAATCAAAGTTGATCGGTACATTGGCTTCGGGCAGGCCGTTAGAGGCAGTTCTAACCATTAGCTTTCCAGCGGTACTGCTGAAACGGTCGACGCTAACTTTTGAGGCAGTGTCCGGGTCGTAGACCATTGGTTCCCCATCATCTCCGTTTTCGCAAGAAAGAAATGCGATGGAGAAAGATGCCACCAGTAAATGGAATAAAAAGGATCTTAGATTTTTCATATCAATTTTTTTAGTTTTTAAATGAGTAATCAACGTGAAAAAGCGGGCTGCCCCGATTTTTCACGAAACACAAATTCCGTTGTGTGAAGCCAAAGGTCATTTTAAAATGTCACGGAAGTATCACAAGGAAATAACGCTTCCTAAAGGAATGTTGGGGGGGTGACATTTACGGGAATTTGGACACAGGCAACGGGTGTCTGGCTGCTTGGCCCCTAATAAAGTGGTTGACGGGCTTCCCGGCTAAACCCCAAAAGGTTTTCTCCGCATCACCGGAAGATACCTTCCGATTGGGTAGCTTTCTTTTTGGGCAAATGTTTCGAAACCCATTTTTTGATAAAACTTTTCCGCATTAGGGTCTGATATCACAATAATGCGTTTTCTGGAAATGCAAGTGCGTTTTAAAGATTCATCCAATAGAATCTTGCCATATCCTTTCCCCATAAATTTGGGCAATATCCAGAGGTGACCTATTTCATACTCATTTTCCTTTTCCTCAATTGCGCAAAAACCAACAATAGTGTTGTTTTCAGTAAGCCGAAATACACTGTTCTCGCGCAGGTATTTTGGACTGACCGTCAATTCGGACTTCCATTTTTTCATCCACTCGTCGGGGTAACCCCAATGTTTTTTGGCCTTGAAACTAATCTGGTTGAGCATATTCAGATCAGTTAGCTCAGCTTTTTCTACTTTCATTTGCCAATATTTAGAGAGTAAAATTCCCACACGCTCCGTGATTTCTTTGACATGCCATCTTCTTTAGATTATTTCTGTATCGGATTTTTTTATCCTAGTCAAGTGGATGTCGATATTATAATTGTTATTAATAAAGTTTAATGTTACAATAATAATTGAATTTTAGTCCTGTACTAAAGGCAAATACTTTCGAACGGATTACGAAATGGCTAAGTCATTTTTTTCATAAGGGGATCACTTTTTCAAGTGTATAGTGCAATTACAAATAGGCCATTCATTCGCAAATATTATAATAGTACAATTATAATACACAAACTATATCGCAGTAATTAAGGTAAATTTTACCTTTTTTTCCGGCAAAAAATATCATTCTATGCAAACGTTTGCGGAGTCGTTTGCACGATATTTTTATGCTTTATAATTGAAAAATTACTTGATAAATTGACTCTTCCTTGCAAAATTGTAAATGGCATAAAGGATAAAAGCTGGGTTTTTATCAATAAATTAATGAAAAGGTTTGCTCGAACAATTTTGTCTGTGAAGAAGGAGGCTATGTTTAGAAAAATATGAAACTCTATTGTTCATAAAAGTCAGAATCGATAAACATATAAATAATACAATTTAACTATTAACAAAAATGCCTATGGGAAAAGTTAGACTATTTAACCTTACAATACATACCGGTTTTCTACATGCCGCTTCAGCACAACGGATCAGATCTGTTTGATTGAAGTTACTGTACCCCTTTACAAAATGTAGTTAAAAATCCGCAAAAGTATGTGGATAAAATGAATCTTATTGTATTACCAAATATTAGAGAATGAAGAATTTTACTATGAAGATTTTGTTAGTGTTGGTCTTCCTGACCGGCATTACTTTGCAGGCTTTTTCGCAGGGCTCTACTGTTACGGGACGCGTAACCGACGGAGATTCCGGAATGCCTGGAGTGAACGTTCAAATTAAAGGTACCATCAGTGGTACTGTTACTGATATTAATGGGGATTTCTCCTTAAATGCTAAACCAGAGGATGTTTTAGTATTCTCATTTATCGGTTTTGCTACGCAAGAAATTACTGTTGGCAATCAATCGACCATCAATGTGACATTAGTTGAAGACATCGAAACGCTACAGGAAGTAGTGATCATTGGTTATGGAGAGACTACGGTAAAAGATGCGACAGGAGCTGTAACGGCCGTATCTGCCAAAGATTTTAATGGCGGTGTTATCTCTTCTCCCGAGCAACTAATATCAGGTAAAACTGCCGGAGTGCAGATTACATCCACTTCCGGCTCTCCTGGCGACGGAGTAAATATAAGAATTAGGGGAACTACCTCAATAAGGTCAAATAATAATCCATTGTTTGTGGTAGATGGAGTACCTCTTTCCGGGGGAACGCAACCTGCGTCATCTGATGTGGGGTATGGAACAACAAGTGACACCAATCCTCTAAATTTCATTAATCCAAGCGATATTGAAAGTATGAGTATTTTGAAAGACGCTTCCGCGACTGCTATTTATGGATCACGAGGTGCTAATGGTGTTGTGATTATTACCACAAAGAGTGGAAGAGGCCAGGGTGGATTTGAATTTTCCTCTACTGGCAGCATTTCTACTCCTGCATCAAAGTATGATTTGTTGGGCAGGGAAGATTTTTTAAAAGCAATTGAACAATATGGTGGTGATCCTGTAGCGCGAGATGAGGGCGCTGATACTGACTGGCAAGACTTTATATTAAGGACTACATTTTCACACAAGCAAAATCTTTCTTATTCAAAAGCCTTTACTACTGGTTCAATCAGGGCTTCATTTGGTTACGAAAACCAGCAAGGTATTATTGAAGATTCTTTCATGAAAAGATTAACCGCTAGAATTAATGGTAGAAAAACATTTATGAATGAAAAGCTGGAAATAGGTCTTACATCTACATTTTCTAATGTCAAAAGAGGTGATCCACCTTTAAGCGGAAGTGCTGGTTTTGCAGGAGACTTATTGGGAGCTGCTTATTCTGCTAATCCAACTTGGCCAACTGATCCTGATCACGATACCGGAGGACAAAGGAGTCCTGCAAATATGTTAGAATACTTTCTGTCTGAAGGCGCTACAGATAGAATTTTGACCAATTTATCAGTAGACTATAAAATTACTGAGGATTTGATTGCGAAGGTTACTTATGGGCTGGATTGGTCTGATGGGGATAGGCTCACTTTGATACAAGGTAATGCGAGAAATGCAGGAGATGGCGTTGGGGATTATGGTCAAGGACAAATTGATAAGAATGAGAACCTCAGTAATTTATTTGAGGGAACCCTTAATTATAAGAAGAAAGTAGGTGTTGTAGATATTGAAGCAGTTGGTGGATATTCGATTCAAAGTTTTAGAAATCAATGGTATTGGTCAAATGCCAGAGGTTTTGCCAATCCAAATAGTTTTAGCGCTATGGAAACCGAAATTAATAATTCACATGATGCCGTTAATGCTGCTGCTGAAGCTGCTGCTAGTGGAAGCATGAATATCATAAATAATTTTGGAGTGGATGCATCCGGAGGTTTTGTGGCTGGATTATTAACAGGATTAGAAGAGGGTCAGGATCCTCTTGTGCTTAGTACATTTAATGCACCTTCTGGTATGACAGTAGAAGCCATAGCTGCTAATTTCTATGATCAGACAGATTATCTTCAGTCATATTTTGCAAGGGGTAATTTTTCAATTAATAACAAATATTTAATTACAGCTACCGTAAGGGCCGATGGATCATCGCAATTTGGAGAAAATAACAAGTATGGGGTATTTCCATCCGGGGCTCTGGCTTGGAAATTACATGAGGAAGCATTTTTCCCGGATTTCTTTAGCTCATTTAAACTTAGAGCGGGTTATGGTATTGTTGGTAACCAGGATGGCCTGGGTCATGGCAATGCTAAAAGAAGAGCGCGTTATGATGATGTATCTGTAGAACAAAATAGAACAATTATAAGACCAGGACTTACTACCCAAGGTTCGATTAATCCGGATTTAAAGTGGGAATCGACATCTCAATTATCTGTAGGAATTGACTTTGGTATATTAAATGAAAAATTATACGGAAGTATAGATTATTATAATAAACAAACATCAGATCTATTACTAAAGTATGTAGCGGCTCAACCTTCTCTTGAGACACAAATTTTTAAAAATCTGGATGCTATAGTTGAAAATAAAGGATGGGAACTCTCTTTAACATATGTGGCTGTTGAAAATGATGATGCCGGATTAACCATCAGTGGCAATATTTCTCAGAATCATAATATGATCAAGGATTTTGCAGGAGAACTTGACGCTGGAACTATTTACGGACAAGGATTAACTGGTGCATATGCGCAACGGTTATCCGGAGGTCATCCATTGTTTACCTATCATTTGAGAGAATTTGAGGGATTTGATGAAAATGGACAGCCAATTGGTGATAATCAGACTTATATTGGAAAGTCAGCTTTACCAGAATGGACAGGTGGTTTGTCGATTAATGCAAATTACAAAAACTTTAGCCTTGCTGCTTATATGTCTGGTCAGTTTGGTCAGTATATTTATAACAATACCCAAAATGCGTTTTTCACTGCAGGATCAATTCAGAATGGAAGAAATGTGACCAAGGATGTATTAACAAGCGGTGAGTCAGGATTTGCTGAGGCTGCGGTTTCAACAAGGTTTTTAAGCAAAGGTGATTTTGTTAGAATGCAGACTTTACAATTGGGATATAATGTGCCCGTTTCAGGAGATGGGTTTATTAGGTCATTGAGGTTTAATATCACAGCTCAGAATTTATTTCTGATCACCAATTATTCGGGTTTAGATCCTGAAGTTAGTACCAATCCGGCCGATGATGACTTATTAAATGACCTTCCAACATTGGGCATTGATTATACTTCCTATCCAAGACCTAGGGTATTCTCATTTGGATTAAATCTTTCCTTCTAATTATGTCAAATTTATTAATTAAGAAAATGGCAAAAATGTATAAACATATCAAAAAGCTAAGTGTATTTTCAATGATATTTACGTTGTTAGCAACTTCGTGTAGTTTAGAAATTGAGGATACAGATTCTATCCAGACTGTTGGAGGATCAGCTGTATTCAATGGCGTAGAAAGTGTGCCCGCGGCAATCGATCAATTGTATAATGATATTCGATCACAAACTGAAGCGCAGGATAATTTATACGCATTAACAGAGGTGACCACTGATGAATTGTTAGTCCCAACACGTGGAACAGATTGGGGAGACAATGGTGTCTGGAGAACCTTGCACGCTCATACCTGGGGTGCTACTCATTCACATATAGTAAATGTTTGGAATGATAAAAACAGTGCAATTTTAAGAGCTACTCAAATTATTGATCCATTAAGTAATGCAAGCGCTGAGGAATTGGCACATGCTAAATTCTGTAGAGCATACAACATGTGGCTTATCATGGATTTCTTTGGACAAGTACCTTTCAGAGAAGCTGCTGATGGACCAGATGTCATCCCGGACGTAATGACCAGGTCAGAAGCATATCAAATGGTGGTACAAGATTTGACAGATGCTATTGCAAACTTACCTGCAAGCGCCCCAACAGCTTCAGATAAAACTCGTGCTGTCAAGGCAACAGCTCAATTCTTTCTTGCAAAAGTGAAATTAAATGCTGCAGTGTATAATGGTAGCTATGGTGCTAATGATTTACAGGATGTTATTGACCTGGTAGATGCAATTGAGGGGGACGGCTATTCTTTAGTGGGTGGTAACTATTTTGATATTTTCAAAGGTACTAATGTTACTAATACCGATGTGATCTGGAATGTGAAGGCCAGTACAGGAAACCGAATGTGGGATGGACTTCATTATAACCAATCTCATAAAGAGAATACAGGAGGTGGATGGAATGGTTTCACCACCCTGGCAGAATTTTATGACAAATTTGAAGGACCGGCTGATAATAATAGCATTGGCGGAAGCCAAGAAGAAAGAAGAGGATATACTCATACAGCTGCCTCAACCGATAGCATCAATCAGGGTTTTGGATATGGTTTTCAATTAGGACAAATGTATGGTTGGGATTTTAAAAACAAAGTTTTAAAAACCTTGGAAAATAGAACAGGAGATCCTTTAGCATTTACTAAAGAACTTCCAGGCTTGATAGGTAATAATGAGGTGACTGGTATTAGATTATTAAAATATTCTCCTGCAGATGGTGCGTTTGCTCAAGGAGTAGTTATGGCTCGTTTTGGTGATGCATATTTGATGCGTGCAGAAGCTAAATTAAGAAAGGGTGATAATGCTGGTGCATTAGCTGATGTAAATGCTTTGAGAGCAATGCGAGCTAATACGCCTGATTTAGCTAGTCTTACTGAACAAGACCTGTTAGATGAAAGAGCAAGAGAGCTTTATACTGAAGGATGGAGAAGAAATGATTTGATAAGATTTGGTGTATTTAAGGATGCGTGGGAGTTTAAAGAGGCCGGTGACGGTCACACGGATCTTTTTGCGATTCCTTCCAGTGCGTTATTGTCTAACCCAGGCTTGATACAGAATCCTGGATATTAGGATTTACTTTAAATATGGTTGTTGAAAAAGGAGGATTTAGTATCCTCCTTTTTTTAGTCAATTCATTAGTTCAATTCAATTTTTTATTGATTTTTACAACAACCTTTTTACTAAAACATTCAAGTGTTTTTTGAGGAGGGACAGGATAAAGAACATGAAAAAAGAAAAGGTCTTTGGGTATTTTTTTTTAATGCTATTCATTACCGCCTGTGGCATATCCAGTCAACAGAGAGATGGGCAGTCAATTGAAAATTCCCTTTTCACACTATTGCCCTCAGAGGAAACAGGTATCACCTTTGTCAATCAAGTTGAGAACCAAAGGAACTTTAACATCTTCAAATACCGAAATTTTTACAATGGAGGGGGCGTAGCGATAGGCGATATCAATAATGACAGCCTGCCGGATATTTATTTTACCGCTAACATGAATGAAAACAGGCTGTATCTAAACAAAGGAAACTTCCGGTTTGAAGATATTTCAGAATCAGCAGGAGTGACAGGAAATAAACCCTGGAGCACAGGGGTGGTGATGGTGGATATTAATGGTGACGGCTTGCTCGATATTTATGTGTGCAATGCTGGAAACATGGAGGGAAATAACCACGACAATGACCTGTACATCAACAACGGCGACCTTACATTCACAGAACGAGCAACCGAATACAACCTGGCAAAGACCGGGTTTACCACCCATGCGTCATTTTTTGATTTTGACCGGGACGGCGACCTCGATGCATATATCCTAAATAACAGCAATATCCCGGTAAGTAGTTTAGGCAATGCAGGGGATCGCAAAAAGAGAGCGGACCAATGGGAAGATGTACCAGAAATTTTCAGGGGGGTGGGAGATTTGCTCATGCGAAATGATGGTGGAAAATTTGTGGATGTGAGTGAAGAAGCAGGGATTTATGGAAGTTTGATAGGGTTTGGCCTCGGTGTGTATGTGTGCGATTTAAACGAAGATCATTTTCCTGACATCTATATTTCCAATGATTTTTTTGAAAGGGACTATCTGTACATTAACCAGCAGGATGGGACATTTTCTGAGGAGATCAAAGAATGGACATCTCACCTTTGCCTTTCGGCCATGGGGGTAGACATGGGGGATGTCAATAACGATGGCCTGAATGACATTTTTATTACCGATATGATGCCGGAGGAGGATCAGCGCACCAAGAGTGTGATGGAATTTGAAGGTTATAATATTTTCAAATTGAAGCAAAACCGGGACTTCTATCAGCAATACATCCAGAACACTCTGCAAATCAATAATGGAAACCGATCATTTACTGAGATCGCCTATTTCAGTGGCGTAGCCAAAACCGACTGGAGCTGGGCCGGACTGATCTTTGACATGGACAACGACGGATACAAAGATATCTATGTTACCAATGGAATTATTCACGATTTAACAGACATCGATTTTGTTGATTTTTTTGCCAATGAGATTATTCAAAATACCGTATTGACCGGTGAAAAGGAAGAGGTCCTAAATATCATCAAAAAAATGCCCGTGGTTCCTCTTTCCAATTATTCCTTCCACAATAAGGGCGACCTCACTTTTGAAAACACTTCAGTAACATGGGGGATGGATACGCCGGGATTTTCCAATGGATGTGCCTATGGTGATTTAGACAATGATGGCGATTTGGACCTCGTAGTCAATAATGTTAACATGGAGGCTTTTATTTACAGAAATGAAAGTCGACAAAAGAGGGTTGACAACAATTACCTTCAACTATCATTTAAAGGCAAGGACCAAAATCTATTTGCCATTGGAGCTGTAGTTAAAATGTATGCCGATGATCAAATCATATTGCAGGAGAATATGCCTTCGAGGGGATTTCAGTCGTCCGTCGACTATGTGATGAATGTTGGCCTGGGAAAAATTCAGACGCTGGATTCCATACATGTTTTCTGGCCCGATGGAAAATTCAACCGATTTGAGAATATTAAAGCAAATCAACATTTGTTATTCGATCAAAAGGACGCAGTAGCACTCCCGCCTACTTCGCAGACCTCTGTTATGCAGTTATTTTCCAAGGCAGACAACTCAACTTTCAATCCTCACATCGAAGATCCTTTTAACGATTTCGACCAGGAAAGAATGATAGATAGACACCTTTCAAAAGAAGGGCCCGCCCTGGCAGTTGGCGATGTAAATGGGGATGGCAATGAAGATGTTTTTATTGGTGGAGCAAAGCGCTTTCCTGCTCACTTATACATACAGCAAGATCTGGGAAAATTTACTGAAAAAGCCAATAAATGGTTTGATATAGATGCAGGGTTTGAAGACACAGCCGCAAGCTTTTTCGATGCTGACGGAGATGGCGATGTGGATTTGGTGGTGGGAACCGGGGGTAACTCCACCATTGATCAAAATTTTTACATGGCTCGCTTGTATCTTAATGATGGTAATGGAAATTTCACACGGCCTGAAAACAATCTGCCAACCGTAAAGACTAATATTTCTGTTATAGCGCCTTTCGATTTTGATGAGGATGGTGATATTGATCTATTTGTCGGATCAAGGAGTGTACCAGGTGTATATGGCATTGATCCTGAGCATTTATTTTTGATCAATGACGGTAGAGGAAATTTTTCGGACGGAACTGAGCGGTATGCTTATGACCTCAAGAAAGCAGGCATGGTAACCGATGCTATTTGGGCAGATATGGATGGAGATGGTCGGGCAGACCTTGTCACCGTTTCCGAGTGGGGTGTTCCGATGGTCATGAAAAATTCTGGCAAGAGATTGGCGAAATGGGATACCGAATTAGACTCACTGAAAGGTTGGTGGAAAGCTGTGGAGGCGAAGGACCTGGACAAGGATGGTGATTTGGATCTGATCCTTGGAAATAAAGGGACAAACATACCATATCCTGCCAGCAAGGAAAACCCGGTAAAACTTTTTATGAATGATTTTGACAACAATGGCGCCATTGATCAAATCACCACGATTCACTACAATGACGGCGATTACCCCATTCACATGAGAAAAGAATTGACGGAGCAGTTTCCTCACCTGCGAAATGAAAAATTAAAAGCCTCCGATTATGCAAAAATGACCATTGAACAATTGTTTACATCAAAAGTGATGGAAAATACTGTGCACAAGGAAGTGACAATTTCTGAAACAATTATAGCTGTAAATGAGGGTAATGGCATTTTTCGGGTGGCTACTTTACCTCAAAGGGTGCAATGGTCTGTAGTAAACACGATTATGTGCGAAGATATAAATACAGATGGCAATATGGATATTATCATGGCGGGTAATTTTTATGAATACAAGCCGCAATATTCCCGGCAGGATGCCAGCTATGGTCATGTGTTATTGGGCGATGGAAATATGAACTTCGAGTGGGTAGACTATAAAGAAAGCGGGTTTTTTATTCGCGGGGAAGTGAGGCATGGTGAATTTCTTTCTTTCAAAAAACACGATAACTTTATTATCCTTGTTTCTAACAATGAACAACCGAAACTTTTCAAGACAAAGTAAATTTTTATGAACATGTATTCTCGATTTTTGATGATCTTTTTTGGGTCAATAACATATTTTTTCTCGGCAAGCGCCCAGAATAATTTTGATAGTGGATTTTACTTGGACAACGATGGGACCAGCCATGAATGCTTGATTTTTAAAAATCGGAGTTTCTCGAGTCGGATTATTGTTAAAAATGGTGATGTACTCGATACATTAAGTGTTGAAGATGTTAAAGAATTTCAAATTTTCGGATTTGCTAAATACCGGAGGATGGAAGGAGAAGAGGCTTCCTTGAAAGAGAAAAGCTTTTTCGTCCGTGTATTGGTAACGGGTCGTGCCAACCTATACGAATCCTCCAGTGGTCGTTTCTTTTTTAGTGTCGATGACGGTGAAATAATGGAACTTGACTACCGAAAGTTTAAAAACGAAGAAAATCAAATAGTTCAAAAATTCTTTTTTAGGCAGCAATTGTATGCAGAGCTAAATTGTGATGATTTAGAAAAAAAATATTTCGAAGAAATAGGATATAATAGGAGCTCCTTAATGGAACTATTTGTTAAATCCAACCAATGCAACGGTGACCAAAGAGGGGAACATCTTTATAAAACCGGGAATTTCAATGACGACACACAATTGAAAATGTTTGCGGGAATTGGCTTTGGTCAAGCTAAGTTAGATGAGGGAGTTTATTCGTTCAGTGATGGAAAATTAGCCGGTGCAAATTTTTTGGCAGGTATCGAATACGGCTATTTCTTTAACCCGAAATGGGTTCTTGTTACTAGCTTTTATTTCCAAAGATGTGTTTCGTCAAATGATTTTAATTTTGGATCAATGAAACTCAACTACAATTCACTAAACCTCGGGGTTGGTTTGAATTTCATGGTTTTTGAGAAAAGTGATATTGAAATTTTGGCAGGTCCAGCCTACCAAATAGGATACCTACCTTATATTGAGGCGGAGTTGGGAGATGCTTTAGACACCAAAAATTA
This sequence comes from Cyclobacteriaceae bacterium, assembly GCA_050305935.1. Classification (GTDB taxonomy): domain Bacteria; phylum Bacteroidota; class Bacteroidia; order Cytophagales; family Cyclobacteriaceae; genus CAJXNP01. The sequence continues at coordinate 28,521 of JBNLGG010000002.1, forward strand.
CAACAGGCTTACATCGGGTCTGATGTTGAATGCCACTGTGGCCAAGGGGCGTGCCAGTCTTGATTTTAGGTATGATATAGGCCAATCTTTCAATGATACTTCTGAGTTTGAAATCGATGGAAAATTAAGCTCTCAAAATATCGTACTTGGATACAAGATTTACTAATGGTTTTCAATTTCCCCCAAAATAGTTATTTGACCTTTTATTTGGTCATCGCTCTATTTTTGACCTCATGTTCGAAAAGAGACAAGGTGTTTTTTAAAGTCGACAACAATCAATCAGGAATCACATTTTCAAATACACTTCAAGAAGATGAAGACTTCAACATCATCGACTTTACTTATTTCTACAATGGCGGTGGGGTGGCCCTTGGTGATGTAAACAATGATGGCCTACCTGACATTTACTTTTCGGGAAACCAGGTGAAAAACAAATTGTATTTGAATAAAGGTGGGATGAAATTCGAGGATATCACCTTAAGTGCAGGGGTGGAAGGTATGAGTGAGTGGAATACTGGTGCAGTGATGGGAGATGTAAATGGTGATGGCTTGATGGATATTTATGTGTGTGCGATTGTTGGAATGAAAGGCCTTCAGGGCCATAATGAATTGTTTATCAATAATGGTGACAACACATTTGACGAGCGATCCACAGAGTTTGGATTGGACCTGGATACCTACAGTTCAACTGCTGCCTTTTTAGACTATGACCTGGATGGAGACCTCGACGTGTACATCCTTCACCATGCGGTTCATTCGGCAGAATCTTTTGGGCATGCGGACCTGCGCCTGACCAGATCATATGAAACCGGTGACAAACTTATGAGAAATGATGACGGGCATTTCAAAGACGTAAGCGAGGAAGCTGGGATTTTTGGAGGAATCAACGGGTATGGAATGGGAGTGGCTGTTGCAGATTTTAACCAGGATAATTATCCGGATATTTATATTAGTAATGAATTCCATGAGGATGATTTGTACTATTTAAATAATGGAGATGGAACATTTTCAGAACAGGTAAAAGAATCATTTACCCATATCAGCAGGTATTCCCTGGGCAATGATGCTGCGGACATAAACAATGACGGGTTGCCGGATTTGATCAGCATGGACGTGCTTCCATTTGATGAAAAAGTACTTAAAAACACCGAGGGAGACGAAGATCTTTCCATTCTAAAGCTTCGCACAGAAAAATATGGCTATCATTTTCAGTTTTCCAGAAACATGTTGCAGATAAACCAGGGCAACGGAAGGTTTGTGGAAATGGGACTTTTCAGTGGCGTTGCAGCCACTGATTGGAGTTGGAGTGGTTTATTTGCTGATTTTGACCAGGATGGATGTCAGGATTTATTTGTTTCCAATGGCCTCCCTCGCCGCCCGAACGACCTGGACTATATGGAGTTTGTTTTCAGCAAAGAAATAAAAAAGACCATCGATGCCACCAACCTTGCCGATAAAAAAGCATTTGCTCTAATGCCCCGGGGTGAAAGCCAAAATCTTGTTTTTAAGGGAAATGACCATGTGCAATTTTCTAATGAAACGGATCAATGGTTGCCGAAGGAATTAACCAGCTCAGCAGCTACCGCTCTTGGCGACCTGGATGGAGATGGTGATCTTGACATCGTGGTCAATAACATCAATTCAACGCCCGGCATTTATATCAACCAAACCAACGAGAAGTCGAACTTTCTAAAACTCAAACTCAATTATATTGAAGCAAATAAATTTGGTATTGGCACCAAAGTAACTGTTTTCTCACAAGGCAAGCTGCAATTCAGAGAGCTCACTACCTCGAGAGGATTCCAGGCTTCTTCAGAGCCAATTGTTCACTTCGGATTTGGGTCGGTGGGCGTAGTAGATTCAATCATAGTGGTGTGGCCGGATGGCAGGTATGACATTCTTAGAAATATTTCTACCAACCAGCAATTGGATTTAAAACCCTCTGTCACATCAAACTATAAACCTAAAAGTTTAGCCCAACCCAAGAATCAGATTCTCACCCGGATCAATAATGATTCCCTGGGCCTTGATTTCAAACATATTGAGGATCCGTACGCAGATTTTGATCGTGTGAAACTTCTTCCCTATCAGCTTTCTGATAGAGGTCCGGCCACAGCCATTGGCGACTTAAACAATGACGGCTTTTACGATATTTTCTTTGGGGGTTCGAAACACACAGCGGCTACCATTTTCTTTGGTCAAGATGAAAAGTTCAGGCGAGGTGAAATGGTGATTTTTGATGAAAATAATGTGACAGAGGATGTTGCAGCGACTTTTGGTGATTTTAATGACGATGGAAAAAAAGATTTGCTGGTGGGAACGGGAGGGGCTGACTTCTATGGAAAATCAAGCCCTTTGTTAAACAGATTATACCTGTCTGCGGGAGATGGATTTAACAAAACCTTGATTCCTGATTATTACGATAATGCCTCATGCGTTAAGGCATTTGACTTTGACAAAGATGGCGATTTGGATGTTTTTATTGGTAGTCAGTCAGTTTCCAATGATTTTGGAAAGACACCCGGATCTGTATTGTTAGAAAACAATAACGGAAAACTGGAGCCGGTTCAAAATGACTTATTTGGTGATCTGGGAATGGTAACTGATGCTATCTGGTCAGATTACGATGGGGACGGTCATGTGGATCTGGTTGTAGTGGGAGAATGGATGGAACCGCTTTTTATCAGGAATACGGGTAAATATTTTGTGAAGGAAGAGGCATTCTTGGGTGACCTTTCAGGCTTGTGGCAAAGTGTTGTCGAATTTGATATTGATCATGACGGGGAAATGGATTATGTGCTTGGAAACTGGGGCTTGAATTCAAAATTCAAGGCCACTAAGGACCATCCTATGCTAATGTACTATGGTGATTTGGATGGGAATGACACGACCGAAACTATTGTTTCCATAGAGAAAAACGGAACTTATTTTCCCCTGGAGTCCATTGAAAAATTATTTGATCAAATCCCAACCTTAAAGAAGCAATTCCCAAGCTACAAGGAAATGGCTGGTAAATCTACCGAGGAAATATTTAAATCTTACGATTTAAAAAAAGCAAGGAAATATAAAGTAACCACCCTGGCGACAGGGTATCTGAAAAACGAGGGTGGTCATTTTTCCTTCCACGAATTTACAGGTGATATGCAATTGTCACCCATCATGGCAATGATCGTGTACGATTTTAATCGAAACAGTCAACAGGAACTCTTGGTGGCGGGAAATTATTTTGGCGTGCAACCTTACCAGGGACGGTTTGGCTCATTTAATGGAGCGCTGATTTATGGAGAAAATAAAATCCTATTGGGGAAAGAAATCGGCCTGGAGCTTTACAATAAATCTGTCAGGGATCTTTCCATTATTCATGTGAATGGATTGGACTATTTGATGGTAACAATTAACAATGATACACTTCAGCTTTATCAAATAAATAGATAGTATGAGGAATTTAATGATCACCGTCTTAGCAGGAGTGCTATTATTTCTCCTGTGGTATTTCTTCATTAAATCAGGGGAGTATCAAGTCAATTTTACAGTCAAAACTTCCCCTGGGGATATTATTCAAACAGTCAGGATTTGGAACCACTCACTAGGAAATGCCACCTTTGTGTCTGTCGATTCGCTGGATGGACTTACTCAGGAGATTGATAAAGATGGCCGAAAATATATTTATGAATGGAGTTTTGAGGAGATAGAAAACGCAAAAACCAAAACTTCAATTGTGATCAGCGAACCGGGGCATAGTTTTTTAAACAAGTTTCTGGTTCCATTTTTCGAACCACCAATCGAAACGACTGCCAATGAATTGTCGCACGAGATTTACGATGTGATCAAAGAGCATTTGGAGATCACAGATGTGGAAATAGTAGGCGTTGAAAACTTCGAAAGCAAATTTTGTGTGTGTACTTCGCTGGAAACAGACCAAACCGGTAAAGCTTATGGAATGATGAGGGATTATGGTCTGTTGACGTCCTTTATTGCAGACCATGGAATGGAGGTGAGCGGCAAGCCGATGGTAGATGTTACCTCCTGGGGCCACAGTGACGGATCCCTCACCTTTGATTTTTGCTTTCCTGTAGTGCAATCGGATAGCCTTCCGTCATCGAAATTTGTAAATTACAAAACCATTCAGGGTTTTAAGGCTATCAAGGCGATTTATCATGGAAACTATATTACGTCGGATCGCGCCTGGTATGAATTGTTGAAGTATGCCCGGCAGCATGATCTTGATATCGCAGGGTTTCCCAAGGAAGTGTTTTACAACAACCCAAACCTGGGAGTGGATGAGGAAAAATGGAAAGCAGAAATATTTATTCCAATAAGAGAAAACAAAACTGAGGAATGATGAAGCTTATACAATTAAAAAACAATTGGTGGACAATAGTTGTCCTGGCGTTGATAGCCTGCCAAACAAAGAACCACAAAGCAGACCTTTCCTACACCGAATACTATCAAACCTCCTTTTTTAAAGAGGTGCAATCAGCGGGAGTCTTTGAGGATTCAAAAACCTTTGTGGATTGTATCCCTAAAAAACCTCTGGCAGAAATAGTTGATGCTTACAAAGAACAAAAGGGTGAGCTTGACATCAGGGAATTTGTTTACGAAAACTTTGAGGTACATTCGTCAAAGGCCTCGCATTTTGAAAGTGATACCACGAGGTCAATTGATGAACACATTAGTTCGCTTTGGCCTGTACTGACCCACGACCCAGATAGTGTAAACACCTTTTCATCTCTTATTCCACTTCCCCATAAATATGTGGTGCCGGGCGGGCGGTTTAGGGAAATATACTATTGGGATAGTTATTTCACCCAGCTTGGGCTCATATTGGATGGTCAGGATGAAATGGCACTGAATATGGTCAATAACTTTTCATTTCTCATTGATTCTATCGGCTTCATTCCTAATGGAAACAGGGCGTACTACCTGGGAAGATCACAGCCACCCTTTTATTCCCTGATGGTAAAGCTGGTTGCGATCGATGATCCGGAGCTTTTTGCAGGTTATCTGCCTTATCTGGAGAAAGAATATCAATTTTGGATGCGGGGAAAGGAGCAACTTTCCAGTGAAGAGGTGGCTATTGATCGGGTTGTATTAATGCCTGATGGCGGTATTTTAAACAGATATTGGGACAATTTTTCTTTTCCTCGCCCGGAATCCTTTCGTGAAGATTATGAATTGATAGAGAAAAACGGGTTGAATCCTGAAGTAGCGTTCCGGGATCTCAGGGCGGGGGCGGAATCCGGTTGGGACTATTCCAGCCGGTGGTTTAGAGATCATCAAAACATTAGCACCATTCACACCACAGAAATTATCCCTATTGACCTGAATAGCCTCCTTTACCATCTTGAGATGACGATTGCTGAAGTTTATGTGTTGAAGGGCGATGAAATCAATTCCAACAAATATCGCCAGCTTGCAGGTGGAAGAAAAGCAGCAATTATGAACTATCTGTGGGATGGAGATGAGCAGTTTTTTGTGGACTATGATTTTGTTTCCGGGAAGCCTACGGGTGTACTTTCGCTGGCAGGCGTTTACCCGCTGTTTTTAAATCTGGCGACGGCCTCCCAGGCTGAGGCGGTTAAAAACATAGTAGAAAGTGAATTCCTGGCACCGGGAGGTTTTATCACAACCTTGAATTTTACCGGTCAGCAATGGGACAATCCAAACGCCTGGGCGCCTCTTCAATGGGTAACCGTTAACGGTTTGGTTAACTATGGATACCACAATGTGGCTACCCAGGGAGCAATAAGATGGACAAACAGGAATCTGGAAGTGTTCCAGGCTACGGGCAAAATGATGGAAAAATATAATGTATTGAATCTGGACCTGCTGGCAGGAGGAGGCGAATACCCCTTACAAGATGGATTTGGATGGACTAATGGGGTTTATCTTGCACTTACAGATTACCTTGAAACCGAAAAGAAACTTCTGGTAAAATAGGTTGATAAGACTCACCGGATTTTGGGTTTTTTAGCTATTGTCTTTTGTGGCAGCGATTTTTATCTTCACAGACGATTCCCTGATATTTAATTTGGTAGGTAATACAACCATCTCATGTGAATATCCGCCTTCCATGTTCATTTGAGAGATCAGTATTTCGGTTGACTTTTTTCCGATTAAAAAACCTGGCTGGCTTACAGATGTCAGCCGTGGGTCGGTTAGCTCGGCAAACTGCCAATCGCTGAACCCCACCAGCGCCACCTCATCCGGAATTCTGATTTTTTTTTCTTTCAAAAACTGCATTACACCAAATGCCACTATGTCATTACATGCAAAAATTGCATCAGGGGGGTTGGCCAGTGAGGTTAATATTTGTGCTGCGCGATACCCACCTTCCTGTTGCCCCCCAAAGTCTTTTATCATGTATTCACTTTTTAAAGGGAGATTGTTTTCAGCCAGCGCGTCCCGATAACCATTTAGTCGATCAACACTGATGCTCAGGGTCTCGGGGCTCATGATATGGGCGATTTTCCGGCAACCCTGATCAATAAGGTGTTGAACCGCTTTTTTTGATCCCCGGTAGTCGTCTACTACCACATTTGTAGATTCGATGGCATCCATTCTCCTATCAAAAAAAACAACCGGAACTTTTTCAAGGGCCTCCCGGAAGTGGTCAAAATTGTTGGTTTCTTTTGACATCGACACCAGCAATCCATCTACCCTGTGCGACAAAAGCGAATGTGTATAATCAATCTCTTTTTCCATGGATTCACCAGATCTACAGAACATGATCCTATACCCTGCATCGTCTGCTGCCTCTTCGATTCCGCTTACCACCGTGGAAAAAAAGAAATGGACGATATCAGGGATGATGACACCGATGGTCTTGGTTTTTTGGCTTCTTAACTTCTGTGCAATGACATTAGGCTGGTAGTTGAGTTTTCGGGCCATGTCCAGCACCATGCTTTTGGTCTCCGGACTGATATCCGGGTGGTTTTTCAATGACCTGGAAATTGTGGAGGCTGAGACTCCCAATATCTTGGCTAAATCCTTAAGTGTAATATCCCTACTCATGGTCCAGTTATCAGGTAATCTTGTCAATATAGTTAATATTTGGATATTTTTAGGAAGTTCCTTTGACATAAAAGGGAGAAACAAGGGTTGACTATGCCAAAGGTGTTTTAATAGCGGCCCACATTATTAAATGAATTTGATATCTAGTAAATTTAGCTTTAATCCATCAAAATGATCATATGAAAATTGTTTTGCAGCTTAGTCTGTTATTTTTGTTGTTACTCTTCGATGTGGAATTTGCCATTGCCCAGGTAGATTTCACCTCATCAGACCACCCCATCATTGTCATCAATACGAATGGAAATACGATTGTTGACGAGCCTAAAGTGGAGGCTGAAATGGGGATCATAAACAATGGTTCGGGGCAAAAGAATAATTTGACCGACGAATTTGAGTATTTCGGGAAAATCGCCATAGAATTCAGGGGCTCTTCATCACAGGATTTGTTTCCAAAAAAACAATATGGCTTCGAGTTACGAGACGAATTGGGCGAAGATATGGACACCACACTTTTGGGCATGCCCGCTGAGGAGGATTGGATACTGTTTGCCCCCTACAATGATAAAAGTTTAATGCGTGATGTCCTTGCCTATAAACTTGGAAGGGATATGGGTAGATATGCTGCGCGAACCCGGTACTGCGAATTAATCGTCAATGACGAGTACCTCGGAGTGTATGTTTTGATGGAAAAAATAAAACGCGATAAAAACCGGGTAGATATTGCGAAGCTAAATCCAGACGAAAACTCAGGGGAAGATTTAACCGGCGGATATATCGTCAAAATTGATAAAACCACAGGAAATGGGGGCGACGGATGGATTTCACAATACCCTCCTTTTCCCAGGGATGGTAATCAACAGGTTTACTTCATTTATGAATACCCCAAAGAGTCTGAAATCACCCCGGAACAAAGAAATTACATTCAGGGATACATTGCGGATTTTGAAAACTCACTGAAGTCGCAGGGCTTCCGCGATCCTGTGAGCGGTTACAGAAAATATATTGATGTGCCTTCATTCATTGATTTTATGCTGATCAATGAGTTGACGAAGAACGTGGACGGCTATCGCCTTAGCACCTTTATGCACAAACAGAAAATTACCAATGGAGGAAAGCTGCATATGGGGCCGATCTGGGATTTCAACCTGGGGTTTGGTAATGCCGATTATTGCACATCGGGAAATCCTGAAGGCTTTGTTTTAGATTTCAATGAGATCTGCCCTGGTGACTGGTGGTTAATCCCCTTTTGGTGGGAGAGAATGAACCAGGATTACCGTTTTAGAAATGAGGTTAGATTAAGATGGGACGAATTGAGGGCGGGGCCTTTCCAGACGGGGGTAATTTTAGACTATATTGATTCTGTTGCTGCGGCATTGGGAAATGAAGCCGCTCCAAGGAATTTTGAAAGATGGCCCGTCTTAGGGCAATGGGTCTGGCCAAATTATTATGTGGGATCAACTTTTCAGGAGGAGATTGACTGGCTGAAAAATTGGATATCTCAGAGATTGAATTGGCTGGATAGTAGCTTGCCTCAGTACGTGGAAGTTCTCGGCATTGAAGAATATTCAAATACCCCGGTGCTGGTTTACCCAAATCCTTTTGAAGATGCATTTACCGTTTTCATTGAGCTAAACGAAACAAAACCTATTCATTTTGATCTATCAAATACTGTAGGCAAAATCATTTACACTTTTGAAAGGGGATTTGAAAAAGGGCAGCATCAAGTCACCATTGACAAAAAATTAGACCATGGAATTTACTTTTTAAAAATGTCTGTCGATCAAAGGGAATCAAGGACGTTTAAATTAGTCAAAGATTGACCGGCTATTTCAAAAAACAAATACCCGGCTTTGAGAGTGACGAATGAAAGCCTCCGCCCGGTTGCTATTTGATTCGATTCCCTCCTTTGAGTCATTTTGAAAATGTTTTATGGTAATAAATACATTTTAGTAAAATCAATTCCTATTGCCTCGACTCAATACAATAAGAAATTAGTTCAGAAAATGCGTGAACTTTTTCTCCATTTTCATGGTAATAAATATAAGAGCCTATGTTTGCAGAAATCAACTAAAGGAGGTGATTATGCCCATAAAAAAGTTAAGGGAATTTTTAGATTCCCATCAAATCGAGTACATCACCATCAGCCATTCACAGGCATTCTCCGCACAGAAAGTGGCCGCGACTACCCACATTTCGGGCTGGGAAATTGCCAAAACGGTGATTATAAAACTTAATGGTGAATTGGCGATGGCGGTTTTGCCAGCTTCTACCAGGATTGACCTGAAACTCCTACGGGAAATGACAGGATCTGATCGACTGGAAATTGCATCTGAGGAAGAATTTGAAAACCTGTTTCCGGAATGTGAAACAGGAGCAATGCCACCCTTTGGCAATCTGTACCAAATGGATGTATATGTGGCGAGGTCATTGACATTTGATGACCAGATTGCATTTAATGCAGGTACCCATACGGAATTGATCAGAATGTCGTACAGCGATTTTGATCGATTGGTTAAGCCAAAAGTATTGGAGTTTTCATATTATTAGATTGTTTACTAAAGAAAAAAGAGGCCGTCTCAAAAGTTAATTGAACGGCCTTTTTTTTTAATGTAAGGTCTCTCGGATGAATTCCCCGAATGCCTCCATCTTTTTGGAAAAAAGCATTACCGTGTATACCTTTTCCCAACGTGGGGATTTTATAGTCACGGGATAAATCCAATGCCCTTATTTCCCCACCTTTTGAAACCGGCCGATCAGTCGATTTTTCAGGCTTTTGATCCCCTTTAATTGTAATACGCCAAGGATAACCACCACCGTCCCTGCCAACTGAAAAGCATCGATTTTTTCATGTATAAAAAGCACGGCGAGGATGATGGTAGAAATAGGTCCGAGGCTACCAATAACCGCAAAATTAGATGCCCCGATTTTCTTAATGGCTTCAGAGATAAGAAATGAAGGAATGACCGTCGAAAAAAGGGCCATTGAAAATCCTATAACATAAATCCAGGATGGATATCCTTCCCAAACAAAACCATGTACCAGCAGGTGGTGCATCATCACAAATAGACATGAGACTGTCATGGCCAGTGAGGTAAACAGCACACTGCCCAGCCTGGGAATTATATTACCGCTTCCCGCGATATAAATAGCATAGGTAAGGGCACTAAAAAAGATCAGAATTGAGCCCTTCCAAATGTTTTCCTGCCCTTCTGCACCGAGTGTCGGACCATAGGTCACCATTATGCCCAGGTAGGTAATGGCAATGGCTGCCCATTGATTTTTTGTAATCCGGTTTTTTAGAAAAATGGAAGAAATGAATAAGACCAGGGTGGGATAGATAAACAATATCAATCGCTCGAGGCTGGCAGAAATATATTTCAATCCCTCAAAATCAAAATAGGAGGCCAGATAGTAACCAACGATCCCCAATAGTATAATCTGGACGACATCAAATTGGGAAACCCGGACTTCTTTTTTTCGGAGTTGTTTAAACATAATGAAGAGATAAAAAGGCAATGAAAAAATCATTCTCAACAACAGCAGAGAGACAGCATCTATTGAAAAATGCATATACGCTACTTTGACAAGGACAGCCTTGGCGGAGAATAAGAATATTCCGGCGACCGCTAGAAATGCGCCAAGGGTTTGGTCCGATAGTTTAGTTTTCATCATTTTGGGTCAAAAAAAAGCCTTCTGAAAGGTGTCCAGAAGGCTTTTAATTATAAGATTAAGTTTCTTTTTATTGCAAAGCATTTCCTCCCGGAGCTATTTGTTTGTTCAGGAGCCATGAGAGGAGAATATTTTTTTCAGTGATTTTCATCGTATGGATGTAAAGTTAATCGCTTTATTCATTTTCCTTTAGTGCATTCCACAAAATTTCTACGGGATGCTGAGCTGTTCTGCCAGTTCCATCTTTTATCTGATGGCGGCAGCTCGTGCCCGGCGCCGCAATGAGCACATCGTCACCTTGCTTTCTGACTGTTGGGAAAAGCACCAGTTCTCCCACCTGCATCGACAATTCGTAATGTTCTTTTTCGTAACCGAATGATCCTGCCATTCCACAGCACCCGGAAGGAATCATTTCGACATTAAATCCTTGCGGTATTGAAAGGATTTTCTTTGTGGGGATAACGGATGAAAGCGCCTTCTGATGGCAATGCCCGTGCAGTTTTATAAGGCGTTTTTCATCGGTAAACAATTCACTGGATATATGTCCCTTTTCAAATTCATCGGCCAAAAACTCGTCAATGGTGAAGGTATGGGTTGCGACTTTTTTAGCTGTTTCCTTCAACTCGCCTCTTAAAAGGTCGATATACTCGTCTCTAAAAGTTAGGATGGCCGATGGCTCCAAGCCAATTAACGGTGTTGAATCTGAAATAAGCGGAGCTAAAAGTCTAACGTTCTTTTCGGCCCTCATTTTTGCCTCCTTTAAAAGACCCTTCGAAAGATAGGGCCTGCCGCTGTCGACATGTTTAGGAATGATAACTTCGTACCCCAGCTTTGTTAAAAGCTTGATGGCTAGTTGACCCTCACTTACATCATTGTAATTGGTAAATTCATCATTAAAAAAGTAAACTTTTTTTATCGATGAGCTTTTGCTTCTAATTCCAAAATTCGAATCCTTGTTCTTTTTAAACCAATTTTTGATCGTGGTTTTGTGAAGGAGTGGCATCGTTCTTTCGCTCGCAAAACCAACGAGGGATTTAGCAAAATTCGCCAGCGTTTTATTTGTGAAGATGAAATTATAGATACCAGGAAATATGCTGGCCAAAGCCGTCATTTTCCCAAAATTTCCGATGAGCCAGGTTCGCAAGGGTACACCATTGGTTTTATAGTATTGGTGAAGGAATTCTTCTTTTAGTTTGGCGACATCTACATTAGATGGGCATTCCGCTTTACACCCTTTGCAAGAAAGGCATAGATCCATAACCTCCTTTATTTCCTCATTGGCAAAGGGATTCTTGTCAGTAGAGTGCGTTAAAATTTCGCGAAGGATATTGGCCCTGGCCCTGGTGGTTTCCTTTTCATTTTTTGTGGCCATGTAGCTGGGGCACATGGTGCCACCAGATAAATGCGTTTTTCGGCAATCACCCGATCCATTGCACAGCTCAGCAGAGCGAAGCACACCGTCATTTTCTGAAAAATCGAGCAGCGTATCAAACTGTGGTGTATCCTGTCCCGGAGTATATCGCAGGAAGGTGTCCATCGGAGGAGTGTCCACGATTTTACCTGGATTAAAGATGTTTTCCGGGTCAAAAATTCGCTTTACCTTTTCAATTAATTGGTAGCTTTCCTCACCTACCATGTATTTGATGAATTCCCCACGCAACCTTCCGTCGCCATGCTCCCCGCTTAAAGAACCCTGGTATTTCTTAACCAATGCAGCAATTTCTTCAGCTATTGTCCTGAACAAACGGTTTCCTTCTTTTGTTTTAAGGTTGAGAATCGGGCGCAGGTGCAATTCACCTGTAGCTGCGTGCGCGTAATGTACGCTGTACAAGCCATGCTTTTTCAAGATATCATTAAACTCCCTGATGTACTCTGGCAAGTCCCTGACATCTACTGCGGTGTCCTCAATTACAGGCGCCGGTTTTGCATCGCCAGGGATATTAGCCAGCAAACCCAATCCCGCTTTTCGTAGTGCATAGACTTTTTTTGTATCAGGGCCTTCTATAATTGGAAAATGATAGCCCAGGCGTTGGGTGCTCAGGTCTTCGATCAAGTCATTGGCTACCCGCTTTGCCTCATCCATGTCTTCCCTGGATAGGTCAATCATCAGGATGGCGGCGGGGTCACCCTGGACAAAGAAACGGTTTTTGGATTGCTCAATATTTGTTTTGGTGCATTCCAATACATAGTGATCCATCAACTCCACGGCCAGAGGACTGTATTTTAGTGCAACAAGGTTAGCATTTAACGATTCGTAGAGATCATTGAAATGGGCACATATCAGCAGTTCGCTTTTTGGGGGAAGGGGCGTACAGTTTACCATTATTTCAGTGATGAAAGCAAGAGTGCCCTCCGAACCGGCAATTAGTTTACAGAAATTAAATGGCAGCAAAGAACCATTAAACACCTCCGAATCCATTAACAGATCGAGCGCATATCCTGTGTTTCTTCTTGGAATAGATGATTTTGGAAAAGTATCGCTAATAAGCCGTCGGTTCTTTTCATCGCTAAGAATGGTATTGATTTCCTGGTAAATTGATTGTTCCAAAGATCCGGAGACATTTTTCCCCTCACATTTTTCCCGGAATTCATCTTTGGTAAGGCTCTTGAATTCTACCTCGCTTCCATCGCTTAAAATAGCATTGATCGAGATAACGTGCTCCCGGGTAGATCCATAGATGATGGAGTTCGCGCCACAGGAGTTATTACCTACCATTCCACCTATCATTGCCCGGTTGGCCGTTGAAGTTTCGGGCCCGAAATAAAGCTGATGGCTTTTAAGGTGATAGTTGAGATCGTCCCTTACTACTCCTGGTTGCACCCTTGCCCATGATCCTTGTTCGTTTATTTCAATGACCTTGTTGAAGTACTTTGAAACGTCAACCACAATCCCATTACCTACTACCTGGCCAGCAAGCGAAGTGCCGGCAGTTCTTGGAATTAACGAAAGGCTATTTTCTCTGGCAAATTGAATTAATAACTGGATGTCTTTTACAGTCTTTGGCAATGCTACAGCGGTTGGGATTTCGCGATATGCAGATGCATCGGTTGCATATAGCTTGCGCATGGTGCTATCGAAATAAAATTCACCTTCCAATTCTTCAGCGAAAGAGGCAAATTTCCGCTGATCCAACATTAACTCGGCCATAAGGAACTATTTAGACCTGCAAAATTAAGAGATGGGAACTAAAAAAAGGATTTGATGAAGAATTATTTAGATTGAATATGTAAGGGAATAGATATAAAAGGCGACCCAATCGCCGTTTGCAATCTACGGGTCGGCCTTTTACGATTTTCCAGCCTGTTTTCTTTGTTAGTAGTTGTAAGCCATTTACTCTTGTCCGGTCTTTCCACCGCTTTTAATTCTGGCTTTCAATTTTTCCACCGCATCCTTTGCGGCATTTTGTTGGTCAGAGGAGAGCGCTTCGTTGATTTCCTCATCGACACTTTTGTTGGTCTCCGCCATCTCGGCATAGGCCTCTGAAAGGGCCTCTTTTTCAGTCACTTTCATTTTCATCTTTTCCAGCATGGCAATAGTGCCGGTGCTGTCAATATCAGCCATTTGTTTGTTTAACTTCGAGGTTGCCTGACTTACTTTCGCCCTTGCCTTCAAGGTTTTGAGCTCATTTTCATATTGTTTGATAGTAGCCCTTAGCTTTTTTATGTTTGCATCAAGCTGGGTTAAATTGGCCTCCACCTTGTCGGCGTTTGCTACTGCATCTTTCGCCTGGTGCTCAGCTTCTTGCTTCTTGAGCAGCGCTTCGCCTGCTAGCCGGTCTGCTTCTTCAACAGCGATTTCTCCTTTTTCTGCTTTTTGAATCAGTCTTATCGCTTTTTGTTCATAGGCATTTGCCTTATTCTGAGCATCAGAGGCTTCTTTTTTGGATCTTATGGCAACCGCTTTGACTTCAGCGAAAGACTGGAGGCTTTCATCCAGATCTTTTTTAAGGTCCCGGATTCCCTGTTCAGTAAGTTTGATGGGGTCTTCGAGTTTATCGACAATGCTATGTGCTTCAGCCTGTCCTATTTTGAATAATCTTTTGAAGATGGTCATATCCTTATTTTTTTGAGAATTCAATTAATTGATCAGAGTATTCACTCAATAAAAGGCTCAATGAATTAATGGAACCTTCCAATTCATTAAAATCCAGGTTTTCCAGTTGAAGCGTTTCCCTGAATATTACTTTTTTGCCACTTTCATCCAGCACAAATGCGCCGTGGATAATATCGCGATTCTTAATCAGCAGTTTTTTGAAAACTTCCAATGACTCGTTCTCGATTTTAAAGAGGTATTGTTCCATTATCAATATTGGGTCGGCGCACCCAATGACAAGGTTGTGAATACCGGCATCTTCTTTCTCCACCCAAAAGATTTCATCTTCGGGGTTTTGATTGATGATATTAAAATCAAGTTCCAGTAAATAGTTCCTTACTTTTTCAAAATCTTCACTCATTTTTGTAATGATCGGGGTTTAAAGTTGTTTGGTTAAAAATACAAAAAACGGCGCCATTAATTGTACTATTATTGTTTGGTTGATGCTGGTATTATTACCATTAATTGTTACATTTATTTCTAATAACGATAGCATTGCTCAAAAGGTTAGCTAAAAGTGTAAAAAAATGTCAACAATCGGAAAAAATATTAGAAAAATCAGAACGGTTAAAAAAATGAGTCAGGCTGCATTTGCAGAACTATTTCATTTGGCAAGGCCAAGTGTTGGCGCGTATGAGGAGGAACGGGCAGAGCCAAAAATTGAAACGGTTATTCAAATTGCTAACCATTTTGGCATATCGATTGACAGTCTGCTGACCAAAGAACTTACGATTAATGAATTGTTTAAATTTGATCTGCATGCCGATGAACTGATTCAATCAAAAACCCCTGCTTCGAAGACTGAATTTGTGTCAGCCAAATCAGTTTTCATTTCCGCCGCCAATCAGATTGAATACCTGGTGCAATTGAACAACAAGGACTTTCTTTCCCAGCAACCTGGGATTTTGCTGCCCGGACTCGACCAGAACAAAATCAGGGCATTTGAATTGAGCACAGAGGAATTGCATGATAACTATCAGGGGATACTCAGTGGTGACATTATTATAGGATCCCAAATAGCGAGTGAAAATTTTAAAGAACTGGAAGTAGGTAAATTGTATGTGGTGGTGACAAAGAAAGAATTGGTCGTGCGGAGACTGGAAAATAAAGGAGCTACTATTATCTTAAAGGCAGATAATAGAAACTTCCCATCGAAAGAGATTGCAATGGAAGATGTGAGGGAGATTTGGGAGTGTTTAGGTTATTTCTCAAAGAAAATCAATCCACCGACTCTTTTATCTGACCGGGTGATCAACCTGGAAAACATGGTTACAAAATTAGAGGAGCGGGTAAAAGTGCTTGAGAAGTAAATTTAAAGATAGAACAATGAACAAACTTTGTGTTTTCTGCGGATCCAGTGTAGGGACTAGTCGTAATTTTTCTTCGGAAGCTAAAAAGCTGGGTCGACTAATGGCCCAAAATAATATCGAGCTAATCTACGGAGGAGGGAGCATAGGTTTGATGGGGATACTGGCTGATTCGGTGCTGGAAAGCGGAGGCCGGGTGACAGGCGTAATACCACAATTTTTATATGACAAAGAGGTAGGTCATGATGGACTGACAGAACTACATATCGTGGAAACCATGCACGAACGAAAAATGATGATGGCAAAATTAGCCGAGGGCTTTGTTGCGCTTCCGGGCGGCATTGGTACCATGGAGGAGATTTTTGAAATTTTTACCTGGAATCAATTAAAATTATTAAAATTCCCAGTTGCCATGCTCAACCTGGAAGGCTACTACGACGATTTGTTTTCGTTTATGGAAAAAATGAAAAGTGAAGGGTTTATCCGCGATAGTACCTTCAATCTACTTTTGCATTTGAATAAAACAGAAGATGTAATTAGTAAAATGAAACATTGGTCTGTAAGTGCCAATCAATCGGATCTTTCCAAAACCTGATCCTATTTTAGTATCTGGTACACGATAAGCGAAAAAAGGTAGGCAATACCAGACATATAAACCAACTGCATCAAAGGATATCTCCAACTTTTGGTTTCCCGCCAGACAATAGCCAGGGTACTCATACATTGCATGGCAAAAGCATAGAAAATCAACAATGAGGATGATACTGCTAGATTATATCTCGGCTCACCGGTTTCAGGGTTTGTTTCGGCGGCCATTCTTTTTTTAATGGTGCTATCTTCATCGACATCTGCTCCTATGCTGTAGATGGTGGCCATGGTGCCCACAAATACTTCCCGGGCAGCAAATGATGTGATGAGGGCGATACCTATTTTCCAATCATAGCCCAAAGGCCTGATCACCGGTTCAATTGTTTTGCCAAACATTCCGGCATAGCTGTTTTCAAGCCGAACTGCATCTAGTCTTTTTTCAATATATGACTCGTCCATGTGCTGGTTTTCTAGCTCAGCTTTCGTTATGGCTGCAGCATTTTCAATACCTTTTTTAGGAAAAGATGCCAATACCCATAAAATGATGGAAATAGCCAGAATAATTTTTCCGGCTTCCAGTACGAAGGTCATCGATTTTTCATAGAGGGTAATTCCAACGTGCTTCCACCGGGGAAACTTGTAGAGGGGAAGTTCCATGATGAAATAGCTCTTTTCCTTCGTATTAATAAGGCGTTTCAATATCCAGGCCGATGATATTGCCATAAAAAACCCAAGAAGGTATAGGCCCATCAGGACAGCAGCCTGGAGACTAAGAAAACCAAAGAGCTTTGTTTCCGGTACAACAAGCGCTATCAATATCGTGTACACCGGAAGCCTGGCGGAGCAGCTCATAAAAGGTGTTACAAAAATTGTGATCAGTCTTTCCTTCCAATTGCTGATGGTGCGGGTAGCCATTATAGCGGGAATAGCACATGCGACTCCTGAAATGAGTGGAACAATGCTTTTGCCATTTAACCCGAATTTGCGCATGATTTTATCCATCAAAAACACTACCCGGGACATATACCCCGATTCCTCCAAAATGGCAATGAAAGCAAATAAGACTGCTATTTGGGGAATAAAAATCATTATTCCTCCTATGCCAGGAATAATTCCTTCCGTCAGTAGATCCACCAAAAAGCCCTCAGGGAAACTAGATTTTATCCAAGAACTGATATTCGCGAAAGCCCCGTCAATCAGATCCATAGGATAGCTAGCCCAAGTAAATATTGATTGGAAAATGAGGAATAAAATCGCAAAGAAAATTAAATAGCCAAAAACCTTATGGGTAAGCACACGATCTATTTTCTCAGTCAGATTTTTGTTTTTATTGACATTGAATTCAACCGCCGCGCCTACGATCTTATCTATTTTTTTATACCTGGTCAGAATTTCCCTGGATTGAATAAGTTCGTGGTTGAACTTATTCTTTAGGTTGATTTCTGCAATCTTTTGTTTTTTTTCGAAAGGAAGAAAGGAAGAAAATCGACCTTGTTGAGCTATCAGCAATGCTTCATAAGGATTGGTAAGATCACATTCGAGGGAAACATCGGCTATTGATTCGGGGGCCAGCTCATGAGCATCAATAAAAGGTTTTCTCGGCTTTTCTACCTGTGTAACAGCCTGTTTCAGAAGCTGCATACCCTCACCTATCCTGGCATTTATCGCGACGACTGGAACCCCCAGAGTTTTTGCAAGTTCGACCGACTTGACCTTTTGGCCTAGATTAACTGAGACATCCAGCATATTGAGAGCAAGAACCACCGGAATCTCCAAGTCCATAACCTGGCTGAAAAGGAGTAGGTTTCGCCTTAAATTCGCGGCATCAGCAATAACAATAATCACGTCTGGGTGATCTTTTGATTTCTTATTTAAAAGAATATCCGTAACCACACTTTCATCGATTGACCTGGGATATAAGCTGTAGGTACCTGGCAGGTCAATAATTTCAGCTTTTAGATCGTCTGTTATTTTGCATGAGCCAATTTTCTTATCCACGGTCACACCGGGAAAATTGCCCACTTTTTGATTTAACCCGGTTAATTGATTAAAGAGTGAAGATTTTCCAGAGTTGGGGTTCCCAACGAGCGCTATTTTTACCGTTTTTTTCCTTGTCATTAAAAACCGGTAATTACTCTATTAAAATATTTGAAGCTTCCGAATTGCGTAGCGAAAGGTTGTAGCCAGCCACATCAATAGCAATAGGATCACCCAGGGGAGCTATAAAATTTAGTTTAACCCGCACACCGGGCAAACAACCCATTTCCATTAGTTTCAGTGAAATGACGTCATCTAAAAAACCGGTTATCACTCCAAATTCACCTTTTTTAAGGTCCGCTACGCTTTTTGACATGCTAATCCTTATTTAGATTAATTTTAAAGAAGCAAATTAAGCTCAATATTTTTAATTATTCAATGACATAAGTCAATTAATTTGGCCTATCATATTGTTGAACAATACAGCACAAAAGTTAAACAAATTAGAGCGGAAATAAGCCGGTTCGCTCCGAATCTTAGTACAATTCACTTCAATTGTTGTTTATACAACAAAAAGAGCTTACTATGAAAAATGCAAAAACCAACTTAAAGAAATCAATAATATGGTCACTTACCATATTTTCGATTTTAATGATTTTTACAACAGCTTGTAAAAATGACGATGATGATACAGGCACACCGGACATGCTAAAGGATATCGTTGAAGTTGCACAGGGAAATCCCGATTTAAGTTCGCTTGTGAATGCAGTTGTTTCTGCCGGGCTCACAGATGCCTTGAAAGCTGATGGCACATTAACCGTGTTTGCGCCTACCAATGCTGCGTTTGCCAAGTTGGATGAAGATGATCTAAACAATATCCTGGGAAATCCCGATGTGCTAACAGCGCTATTACGATATCATGTGGTGAGTGGTAGTGTGTTTTCTACCGATCTCTCAAATGGTTCTGTTCCAACACTTCTGTCAGGCCAGTCGATTGACATCGATGTGTCCAATGGTGTAGTAATAAATGGAAACGCGACTGTCACTACGGCGGATATTGAAGCATCAAACGGGGTGATTCATATCGTGGATGAAGTGCTTATTCCGGAAGATTTTGTTACCCATACTATTACTCAAATAGCCCTTGGCAATCCGGACTTTTCGATTTTGGTATCTGCACTCACAAAACCAGAATTATCCGATTTGTTAGCTGCTGTAAGTGATCCTTCGTCAGATTTCACTGTGTTTGCACCAACTAATGACGCTTTCGAGGCCACCCTTGCGGCTTTGGGCAAATCCTCAATTGATGAATTGCCTGTAGGATTGTTGAAAGAAATTGTAAGTTACCATATTATTGCCGGAGCTACATTTTCAAATGAGTTGGCGGAAGGGAATATTGCTACTTTACTCGAAGGGGAGAGTGTGGAAGTGAACCTTTCATCCGGCGTTTTGATTAATGCGAGCAATGTAGTACTTCCTGACGTGGAGGCTATCAATGGCGTTGTTCATGTAGTGGATGGAGTTTTGTTGCCGGGATTTGCCTCGGAAACCATTGGAACCGTGGCGGAAGTAGTGTTATTCAATCCAGATTACACAATTCTAACTGCAGCACTTAGAATAGCAGACTTGCTCAGCACCGTCGCCAATACCGAAGATATCACAGTGTTTGCTCCGAACGATGAAGCTTTTGCCGCAGCCGGAATTACATCGTTAAATGGCCTGACTACAGAGGAGCTTACTCCTATTCTGTTGTACCACGTAGTCGGTTCGAAAATGCTTTCATCTCAACTTCCAGCCGATGGCGTTGTCGCGACGCTTAATGCAGCGAATCCAAATTTCTACCTTGGTTATCTAACGAATGATGTGGTGTTAATTAATGGTTTGACCCAGGTCACCGGCGTAGATATCGAAAAATCTAATGGCATAATCCACACGATTAACCGTACACTGGTACCACCGGCACCCAATGTGGTTGAGATAGCGGCAGTCCTTGCGGACGCAGGTGATGCCTCCGAGTTTACGGTACTTGTGAGCCTTTTGACTTCTGATTCACTATCTGCAGTCGCGGAAGCGCTCATCGCTGCCGAGGATGTTACTATTTTTGCACCAACTGATGCAGCATTTGAGGCGATCGCTGATTTGGTGCCAACACTTACAGCGGAGCAATTAACAGAGATCCTGCAATATCATGCGGTTAGTTCGAGGGTTTTCAGCACAGATCTGTCGGATGGTCTAGATGTAACCATGTTAAGCAGTGAGACAACGACAATCAACATCAATGGAAATTCAGTAAGCATTACAGATAAGTCTGGTGGTGACAATGCCAGTATCACCGAGGTAAATATCCAGGGAAGCAACGGGCTTATTCATGTAATAGATAAAGTATTATTGCCGACTTTATAAGAAGGTTGGCCGGTTGTTTAAACCAAAAGGGGCTGATTTTTTTGCCCCTTTTTTTATATCAAAACAAAAGAGGTCTGAATCTGTTTTATAGACAGCAAAAGTGATTTTTTATTCTGAAAGAAAACTTAATTAATTGATGGTGAATGATAACATTGTTATGCATCTTGATTGACCACCGTTTTCAACAAATAATATAGAACCATTGATCAAATATAAAGGAAATACAAGAAAGGGGTAAAATGGCAAAGAATAATTCAATCAATCGGGAAAAGGGCTATAGAAAAAGATTTTTAACAAAAATAGGTGATCGGTATTTGATAAAAAGGGTAGAAGAGATAGTTGCTTTTTACACAGAAGACAAATTAACCTATCTGGTAACAAAAGAACAGGGAAGGCAATATTTAGTCGATTATTCTTTGAACGATCTGGATGGTGGTCTTTTGGATCCAACACAGTTTTATAGAATAAATCGCCAATATGTAATATCAATAGAATACATCCTGGAATTAAAAAATTATCCTAACCGACGATTAAAGGTTGAAACCAGTGTACCATTAAAAAGCGAACTGGTAGTAAGCAGGGACAGGGTTTCCTTATTCAAAGAATGGTTGAACCAGTAAAACATCTCCTGAACTATAAATTTTTTCATTCTCGATATAAATCATTAAAAAGTTTAAATTGACTGAAAAATTTAAGCTCATACAATGATCAATATTGGCGAAATACTTACAGTCACCGTTATTCTCTTTTCGATAATTGATATCGTTGGCTCCATTCCAATTATTATCGATTTGAAAAAGAAATCGGGAAGGATTGAGTCATTAAAGGCCACCCTGGTTGCCGGGGCTTTAATGGTCGCTTTTCTTTTTATTGGCGAAGGGATATTGAAAATATTTGGGATCGACGTGGAATCTTTCTCCGTGGCCGGGGCAATTATTATTTTACTTATCGGTATGGAGATGATTCTTGACCGTAGCTTTTTCAAGAATAATGTTACCACGCCCAGGACAACATCCATAGTGCCTTTGGCCTTTCCATTAATCGCCGGCGCAGGATCACTTACTACCATATTGTCATTGAAAGCTGCATATAAAGAGGCGAATATATTAATAGGAATAGTCGTTAACCTCGTCTTTGTCTTCCTGGTTTTAAGGGCGTCCGGCTGGTTGGAAAGAAAAATCGGGGAGGGAGGTTTTAATATACTGCGGAAAGTTTTCGGGATAATTTTACTTTCTTTGGCAATTAAACTATTAAAAGAAAATCTGTTTAAATGATCATAATGTACACTGATGGCGCGGCTCAGGGTAATCCTGGTCCGGGAGGATATGGCGTTGTTTTAAAATATAACCAACATCGAAAGGAGCTTTCAGAAGGGTTTAGGAAGACCACCAATAATCGAATGGAACTTCTGGCTGTCATCAAAGGCCTGGAGGCACTAAAGCAGAAAAATTTAGACGTTACCATATACTCTGATTCAAAATATGTCGTCGATGCTGTGGAAAAAGGCTGGCTGAACTCTTGGATTAAAATAGATTTTAAAAAGAAGAAAAATGTGGACTTATGGCGACGCTTTTTAGCGGTTTATAAAAACCATAAGGTGACATTCAAGTGGGTCAAGGGGCATGCAGGGATTCCTGAAAATGAGCGGTGTGACCAGCTTGCAGTAGCTGCGGCCAGCGGGTCAAACCTCCAGGCGGACGAAGGATATGAGCTTGGTAACGATTAAAACGGCTTCATTTGGCAAATCCTTATTTTAAATTCAAAGAGTTTACTGTCTTTCAGGATCAATGTGCGATGAAGGTAAGCACGATAGCCTGTGTATTTGGCGCGTTTATTCAGCACGAAAATCCTAAAAATATATTGGATATTGGCACAGGTACCGGGTTGTTATCCTTGATGATGGCGCAAAAGTTTCAAAATGCCCAAATTGACGCCATTGAAATAGAGGAACATGCCTTTCGACAGGCCAGGGACAATTTTTTGAAAAGTAAATGGCCAAGTAGGATCAATGCTGTTTACGGTGATTTTTTAGAGTATGCATTTGATAGAAAATTTGATCTGGTTATATCAAACCCTCCATTTTTTAAAGACCACCTGAAAACGGGAAATAAAAAAACAAACCTGGCGAGGCACAACGATCATTTTGATGTTCGCAAATTTATCGTTAATGCGACTGACCTCTTGACAGGCACAGGAAAATATTGGCTGCTCCTACCAGCGAGGGAGACAACTATATATACCCGTGAGCTACTCAGTCTGGACTTTGTGAAGGAAAGGGAAATACGAATATTTAATTACCCAGATAGCGAAAATATGCTATCGGTTATAAGCTGTTTTTCCCGTGGAACTGACAACGAATGCAGCGAGTCAAAAATGATTGTCCGACAAAATGAAAATGAGTACACGGAGGAGTTTAAAAAGCTATTAAAGGACTATTATCTGTATTTATAAAAAAAGGGGGCTGCCGATTGGCGGTCCCCTTTTTTGTCAAGTTTGTTTTTGACTATCTCTTAAACCCTAGCACACTCCCTCCGCAATGGGAGGTTGACCCTTGAAACGTAAATGTGATGTAGTAAATTCCAGTAGCATTGCATGGATAAACTATTCCTGGGTAAAATTTTCCGTTATTAAAATTAGTGGAAACTATTTGCCTTTTAGAATCATACATCGTAACAACGATTCCATCAGTGGCATCCCCACTTGAGCAAATATTTAAAAAGTACTGTGTGTCTTTACTGAACACATATGAATACTCTACCTTGCTTTTCGCTCCGCCCATTCCATCAACTTTAAAAGTCTTTAAAAAGGTAAACCCGTCCTGAAGCTTAGGAACACATGCCTGTGCGAGGGCATCTGCATTACATTGCGCATTTACATTATAAGAGAAAATAACTGCTACAGTAATTAGACCTAATATTTTCATTATACTTTTCATAGAAATTAAATGCTTTTTAATTACGAAATAATTTTTTCCCTGATCTCATTCACCCGATTTCTTATAGTCGTCACATTTTCAGGGGTTATTTTTATAGTTGTAGAACTATTATCTTCAATGACCAGCATACCATTTACTTCTTTAAAAGTAGGTTCTGCGTAGGTATAAACAATCTCTATTTCTGCAAAAGCTTCTTCCAGTTGGAGTACACTTTTATGTAAATCAGCTATGTATGGATCGTTTTTATAAAAGCCCAAAAGCAATTTAATATTGTCCAGGATAATTTTTTGCTCACCTATTTTATCTACCAATTCCTGGTTTTCTGGATTGGCTCGAACTACCTCACAGACGATGTGCAGCGCTTCCAGCCAGCCTCCTGCCAGAATAAGAATACTCAAATTTTGCCTTTGATTTTCCTGTAGATAGGAATTGATGTTGTTAAAATTCTGAGTCGTGATAAGTAGGAGCGAATCTAAATTATCACTATTAGTTGCCAACCTTTTTATCGTTCCAAAATCAAAAAATTGCCCTATGCTTAAATCCTCTGCCAAACCCCTAATTGAATTTAAATAAAAAAGTGCGTCCTGGTTTTGTTCGTAGATATTAGCATACCCAAGATCCGTGCCATAAATTCCAAGGTTTAGCGCTTTTTCAAAGTTACTGTTGTAGTTAGTTGTGTTGTCCGGAGAGTTAAGCATGTTCTTACTATACTTGGACCCGGCACTCTTTAATAAAAATGAAACTTCGAGGGGCGAGGGTATTTGCTGAATGATATCAGAAATTACTTCTTCTGAAATAACAGGCTGATCTAACGCCAATGTATCCAGGCTTTCAAGAAAAGCTTGATCTTCATTCTTTTTTCCTGAATTGCATGCAAACACGACTGTAGCTGCCAGTAGAAATATGAACTTTTTCATACGAAATGAGAATTTTTCTTAATGTTAAATATATTGCTTCGCAAAGAGTCTGTAAAATAATTTAATTATAAATAACCGAAATATGGAATTATCATCAAAAAATCACGCGATTACTTTTTCACAGATAATTTCGAAAATGAGTTTAGTATTTTTTTGAGCCATTCAAAGTACAACGCAACGTACAGCAACAAACTCATAAGCCAAATCACAGTCATATTGAAAGAAAATGTGTCAAAGTATTGACCCAGAAAGTGTTTTTTCGGTGCGAAAAAGTGGGCTCTGTAGTCAAGCATGTTTTTTGGATGACTGGGAACATTGTAAATGGGATCGATTTGCTGGATTAATTCATGCTCGTGTTCCAGTATCCGGTCTTTTACACTGACATTTCTTACAAGGTCTGATAAACTTTCATTGAAATATTTATTCTTAAAGTCATTCAGGTCAAAGCCACTTTTTGATTCATTTTCGAGGTAATAGATTGCCCGCTCCTTCCTGGTCACGCCCAGCTTAAATTGATCCAGGTAATGCTGGTTAACTTTATCCAGGTATGTCGACAGGAATTCTCCTGTTTGTGACGAATAATTTTCGAGCTGCAGGCCCACTTCCAGGTTAAAGTCTTCGAGACCGGTTTTTACGGGCTCTTTCTCGATCTCATTTTTCAATAATAATAAATGTGATTTTACCTTTTCGAGAGATTTTTCATCGTCACTTTGGTAGTTTTCATTGATGTAGGTGAGCCTATTTTTTAACTCATTTACCCAATAGGAAGCTTTGAAATCGGATTGCCTTTCCAGTACTTCATAAGGATAGATGTCTTTCTCAAAAGAATTGGACATGTATTGTTTGACAGCAGCGGCTTCGTACGCCCATCTGGAAGTCATGATATCAGCGACCAGCGGTACCTTGCCCTTCGTACTAATAAGGTCATTGAGCTTATCAAAATTAAATAGCAAACCGCTAAGGACCATTTGAGGGATTATCAAAAATGGAATTAAAATATAGGCTGTAATTGCCGAATTAAAGGCAGAAGATACATTTAAACCAATGATATTGGCTGTGCATGACACCGAAAAAAAGACAAACCAGTAGACAAAAGTCATTTCTTTGATTTCCAAAATTAGGTTTCCAATGATGGTGAAAGTAAAAGTCTGGATTGCCGAAAGAGTAAAAAGAATAATTATTTTTGATAGCAAATAGCTGTTCCAGCTTAAGTTAAGGAAAGATTCCCGTTTAAGGATTTTCCTGTCTTTTATTATTTCTTCCGCACTCACTGTTAGCCCCATGAAAAGGGCAATAATGATTGCCATCATCAGATAAACGGGAATATTTTCATTGAAAAAATAGTGGTACACTGAATTATTCTCCGCGTTTTTATATTTGATAATAAAAGCTAGAATGAAAGCCAGTACCGGTGCCTCCAGCAAATTTATCAAGAGATACTGTTTGTTGGTTAGTTTTGCCAGCAGGTCTCTTTTTGTAAAAATAAATGTCTGTACAAGCTTGTTAGGAATATGAAGTGACTTGGGGGGAAGATCCTTTGCTTCCTCGATTTTCTCTACTTTAAATTCTTCGAGATATAACTCATTCCATTGTTGGGGATTTATTTTTCGCTTGTTAGTGAATTCTCCGTATTCATCTACGACTTTTGCGTCAATAATATTGAATATTTGTTCGGGGTTTACATTGCCACAAGTATTACATTGCCCCCGGTCGCTTCCCACCTGATTAGTGGCTCTTTTAAAGTAGGTAACGGCCTCCACCGGTGGCCCGTAATAGACCGGGAAGCCACCTACATCCATAATCATCATCTTGTCAAACATTTTGTAGATGTCTGACGATGGTTGGTGAATGACTACAAATATCAGTTTCCCTTTTAAGGAAAGTTCTTTTAAAAGGTCAATTACATTTTCCGAATCGCGTGATGACAATCCTGAAGTAGGTTCGTCCACAAACAGCACGGCTGGCTCGCGTATCAACTCTAGTGCTATATTTAGCCTCTTCCTTTGACCTCCGGAGATTGTTTTATCCAGTGCGCTGCCAACTTTCAAGTCTTTTCTCTGGTCTAGCCCAAGGTTAGTCAACACCTCAATAACCTTTTTATCTATCTCTTCTTCAGAAAGCTGTGCAAAACACAGCTTAGCGTTGTAGTAGAGGTTTTCATAAACTGTTAATTCCTCTATGAGCAGATCATCCTGGGAAATGTATCCTATCACACCCGTGATGTCTTCAGAACCATCAATTAGGGATTTTCCATTTATCCTGATGTCGCCTGACGTTGGTCTTTGAATCCCGGCAAGCACATTTAACAAAGTAGTTTTACCAGCCCCGCTGGCACCCATAATCCCTATTAATTTGCCTGGTCCTTCTACGATATTTACATCAACCAATCCCTGTGCCCCATTAGGGAACACGAGGCTTAAGTCCTTGGCGACAAACGAAAGCTTGATTTGCTTAAAAGCGGACAGGAAGTGTGATACAAGATCACTGTAATATAATGCATCCCCCTTTGGGGTTTTAATGGTACTTCCGTGCGAAAACTGATTGGTATCTCCCGGTTTGATGATCAAGCCATTCATTACAATGTCATCAGTGCCCAGGAACCTGACGAAATACATGTCAACTGCTCCTACACGCAAAAAAATCAGTTCACCGTTCAGGTCAACAGCTAATTGTTTAGTCTCTTTTAAATTCTTGTCCTTTTTAGAACGTGCAATTAAAATATCTTTGTTATCCAGTTCATTTCCTGGCTCATATAATATGAATGCCTCTAATAATTTGTACTCGTCCTGGTCCACATTAAATACCTCAGAAACGGTATTTATTATTTCCATTCTTTGCTCTGTAAACTTCCTGTCTGCCCCTACCAGTTGAAGTAGTTTTATCATAACCACTACTTTCTGCTTTTGGGTCAGCGTTTTATTTATCTTTCGACATATCGCAAGGGTCTTTACCGAGTCTTTTACAGAGGTGAGCCTTTTCTTCTTGGTTTCGACAGGATCTTCCTTGCCCCATCCCACATATTCATCGTAGAGAGCCAAATATTCAGTGATAGAATCTTTATCCAGGTCTTCTCTAAAAATAGAAATGACGAAATCACGCTCATTTTCGGTGACTCCACCATCTTGTTTTGTAATAATAGCAAATAACTGCGCAAGCGCTTTTAGAATTTCTTCACTCATCTATTGACAGGATAACAGACCTTTGGCCTCTAAAAAATTAATAAACCTTAAACTCAAAATCCAAATCGATAAGCTCAGAAAACTCCTCGCCGGCTTCTTCCATGTCTTCATCATCTTCATAGTAATACCAGTGGATTTTGCACCCTTCTATGTCTTCCAATGAGGATAAAATATCGAGGATTAATTTTGATGAAGCAGTATTAAAGTATTCTAATTTAAAAACAAAAATAGTTTCGGGATTAGTGTCTTTTTTATACTCCTCTAACCAGTCAAGCACTGGTTGATAAAACTCTGCCGAGTCTTCTGGTAATGATCTTCCGGATATTTCAAAGATGCCGTTATTCTTATCAAGTAGTATTTTCGGGGTATCTTCTGTTCCTTCTAAACTAATAATTTCCATTTTATAGATGTTTTAAAAATTTCAAAATTAAAATCTAGATACTGTGGTTCTCAAGCAAAAGAACGAATTTTTGTCGTCTAACTTCTCGAAGGTGTAATCAAGTTTATGGCCTGACTTTCGCGCCATGTCCACAAAGCCTAATCCCGCTCCTCCTTTTTCGGTCAGTCCGCTACCGCTCTTTATAATATCTTTATAAAGTTCTTTAAGCCCTTCTTTGTCCAGAGAGTTGATCTTTTCCAGTCGCTCCTTCACGACGGGCATTGTTTCATTGCTAATTGGGTTTCCGGAAGCGATGACATAAGACTCCTCATGTTTACCCAATAGAAAGATCGCAGTATTAGTTTCCTTTTTTGCGGAGTCAGGATCGTCGCTATGTTTAACAATATTCTGAAGGCATTCCACCATTACATTAAATACTTTCCTTTTTATGTTGGATTCTTCACCCATCGAATCCATGTTCCTTTCAGCCATAGCCAAAACGGATTTGGTAATCTCCTGGGTGAACTCCCCTTCATAAACAAGGATAATACTATGCTCACGCATCTGCTGATGCAAATCAAAGATATATTTCATAGTAAAACTTATGTTTTAATTACACTTTAATTTAAAAAAGAATTTAATGAGTCTAAACTTCATATAACTATGTTTATAAATTAGAATCTTATTCCTATCAACAGCACGTCATCAGTCTGCTTTGTGTCACCCTTCCATTCTTCCCATGAATCATCAAATATTTTGTACATTTCATCCATGTTCTTTCCTGCGTGTTCAGTGATTAAGTCACGTATTCGCCTTGGTCCGAATTTTCTGTTATCCGGTCCACCAAACTGATCTGGGAAACCATCTGAACAATAAAATACCGACTGACCTTTCTTCATTTTCAGCGTTGTGCTGGTAAAATTGGTTTGGTTTTTATACACACCTCCTCCGATCGGAAATTTATCACCTTTGATCTCTTCAAGGTCTTCCCCATTATAATAGTATAATGGGCGATGGGCACCGGCGTAGGTTAATTCATTTGTATTTAGGTCAATCCTGCACAGAGCTATATCCATTCCATCTTTTGTTTTAGAATCATCAGAATCCTGTCGCAATGTCTGGGTGACGCTTTGATCCAACTTGTCTAAAATTTCTCCGGGATCGGAAATTTTTCTGCCTTTGACAATTTCATTTAAAAGGAAATAACCAATCAACGAGATCAATGCACCAGGAACCCCGTGACCCGTGCAATCTACTGCGGCATAGTAAATGATATCTTTCACCCGAACAAACCATGGGAAGTCACCGCTGACCACATCCCTTGCCTTGTAAAGCATAAATGAATCTGGGAGGAATTTTCGAATAATATTATTGTTGGGAAGAATTGCGCCCTGTATTCGCTTGGCATAATTAATACTTTCGGTAATTTTTTTGTTTTTTGACTGGATTTCAAGTTCGATGAGCTTTCTTTCAGTGATATCATGGGATACCACAAGCACAGATTCCATTACATTTGCTTCATCAAATTCAGGAATGGCATTTACTTGCATCACCCTGTCACCCATCTGCGAAGGAAAATCCATTTCCGTAGCTACAGTATCTTTTTCCACTTCCACCTGCTTGAGTAGGTTGAGCCAGTTTTCTTTCAGCTCATCTGGAATATTGATACTTGATAAATTCTGGTTTAGAATATCTGCGGGACTTTGCCCGGTATATGTTTCAATCACCGGATTGATATAGAACACATTTCCTTCGTGATCAAGCCTGGTGATTAGGTCAGGTGAGTTTTCTGAAAGCGACTGCATTTTAGATCGCATTCTTTCTTCCTGTTCAGCCCTTCGTCTTTCTGTTATATCCCTGCTATTGACTATAATTCCTTGAATGGACTTATCAGAAAGGAGGTTAGTAGCGGTGGCTTCCAGCCAAACCGTCTCTCCACCTTTTTTCAAATATTCGTACTGAATCGTGACTGTTTCAAAAGGATTCGCCTTGATATCCTCAAACATTTTTATGAATTGGTCTTTATGGGCACTATCGACAAATTTAATATCATTTGTGCCAATTAAATCATCCTGGCCATAGCCGAGAATCTTATGAACAGAGGGGCTGATATACCTGATGGTTCCTTCTTCTTCGTAAATGGCAATAACCTCTGAGGCATTTTCGAGCAAAAGCTGCATTCTCGTTTGCGTGCGGTTCACCTCCTCAATTTGCTCTTCAAGTTTTTGGTTGGTCCGTTTCAGCTCCTCCTGTGTTGCCTCCATTTCTTCCGCATTCTGACGCAACACCTCTTGTTTTTCCTGAAGCTCGTTACTCATTTTTTGGGATTCTTCAAGAAGTCTTCTCGTGCGCTCATTTACACGAATGTTGAAGATGGTACGAGCTATGATGACGCTTATTTCCTCCACGAATTTAACTTGCATTTCACTGAACTTGTGAATGCCTGCAAACTCCAATACACCATACACCTTTTCCTCTGTGATCATCGGGGTGACCAATATGCATTTTGGCCTTTGTTCTCCCAGCAATCCGGATGTGATTGTTACATAGTCATCAGGAATTTCAGTTCGAATGATGCCAGCCTTTTCTGCTGCTACCTGGCCTACAAGACCTTCCGCATACCGGAATTTTCCATTCAGGTATTTCTTCTTATTGTAGGCGTAGACAGCTTTCATTTCAAGAAAGGATTCTCCTGCATCTTCTTCAGAAATCACATAAAAAGCGCCTTGCACAGCCACGATTTTTTCGGTTATATAGGCTATTACAGCATCACCTAATTCATTTATGGTATCATGCGATCGGAGGATTTCACTAATTTCCGCGATACCCGTAACAATCCAGTTTCTTTCCTTGTCCCTTTTTTCATTTTCAAGGAGGTTATTCCTCATGTTTAACAGGGCACTTCCCAAGTTATCACTGTCACTCAGGGGTGTAAATTCAGCACCTAGTTTTCCTTGTCCTATTTGTTCTGCGAATGAAGCCGTGCGCTTTAGCCCCTGAACCAATTCATTGGTGGTCTCGGCCATCTGACCAACTTCATCGTTGTATTTCTTTTCTATTTTTTCGGGTAAAATACCTTTCGACAGTGAGGAAAGGCTATCTCGCAAATTAAGGAGTGGATTGACAAAATATTGCGATACCAGATAAGAAAGGCCTACAGCCAGTGCCAATATCAGTAAACCAAAAATCCCAAACTTGAAAACCGCACCAACTGCCTCATCCTCCAATTCACTCTTGTTTATTTTAACCACAATAGCCCAATTAATTTCCGGGATATACCTCCACGAGGCAAGTATCTCACGACTATAATAGTCTGTAGACGATCCTGATCCATTGTTTCCCATGGCTGCAAATCGCACCGCCTGGTCTTTTTTGGAATTTTTAAGGGAAATGGAATCAACATCGATGACGCGTAAAAAAGCAGTGGATGAGTCAGATTTAAGGTTGTTGATATAAATAGCTGACGGGCCAAGGTTTTGAGCGATGACTACGCCCGCGGTGGAGCCAAGTCCTAAATCGTTGTTGAGATCCCCGATGATATTGGTGACATCCAATTCGACAAACACGAGGTTTTCTGCGTTCGCCTGGCCACCCACTGGACCACCCACTAAAACAAACACCTTATTATCTCTTTGATAGGCATCTGAAAAGCTCGTTTCCTCTTTGGATTCCTGAATGACTTCGCTATTGAACCCTTTGACATATTCCCTGATATTATCTTTTTTGGTAGCTTCATTGGTAGCAAATACCACTGCCCCGTCAGTTTTTGTTACGATAATAGATGATACGTCAAGCAGTTCGGCTAAGGGGTTCAGATCGGAACTATAATCCACGGACTCGGTTTCTTCTCCGCCTCCAAACATCATCATTGTTAAGTCGTCATCGCCTCCTTCGTCAAATCCAGAATCCATCATGTCAAGTCCGGTTCCAACATCTTCCATGGACTCTGAAGTTGACTGGGAAAATATGTCCAGATTGCTCAGGTATTCTATATTTGACTGGCCTCTTTTTACGAGGTCTTCTACGGTGTTAGCTTTTAAGTCGGCCAGCGAATTGATATTTTTCAAATACTTGTCTTCCAGGTTTTTCTTTCGCAAGTCGTATGAAAGGTAACCCGAGACAAATAATGTAACAATCACCAGCAGGACGATGATACCAGTAAGTTTTTGTCGTAAGCTAAGTCTATTGAACATTTATCTGCTTAATTTTCTTTAGAGGATGATTTAGTTTTTTTTACTGATTTCTTTTCCTCTGTTTTATTAGTTGTATCTTTTAAATCACTTCCTAAAAAATTTACCACTTCACTAATTACCCTTTCGTCATGGTGCGTGAATTCTTTGAAGGAGGCCAATTCAATTAGCGCCTCGACATCATTGTCCACCATGACAGGTTGTAATAATAAATATTTTGGTTGGGCATTCCCTAATCCTGAGACAATTTCCATATAGTCTTCGGGTATTTCGTTTACCTTCATCGTTTTGGCCTGCTTAGCTGCCTGGCCTGCCAGACCCTCTCCGAATTCGTAGATAAGTTCTGAACTATCACGAAGGCTATAGGCAAATGATGAAGCCATTTGCAACACCTTTTTATTGCCAGATTCTTTTGCTACATAAAAAATGCCCTGGCTTGCTTCCAGTTTGTTACAGATTTCGTTGATGATGGCATTTTGCTTGGATTGGAGAGTCTTTTTACTTTTTACATTGGCAATGATTTCTTCGATCTTTTCTTTGTCGTTTTTGTTTAAAGTCTCCTCATCTTCATTTTTGATATTTTCATCAGACTTCTTTTCTACATAAACGACCTTTTCGATCACTTCCTTCCGGGCTTTATTTTGTGAGGAAATCACCACGTGCGTCAAGCCGATAAGCAAAGTCACAATGACAATGGCGTTTACTTTCAGGAGGGTGGGATATGCTTCCTCAATCGCTTCAGGTGAAATTAATAAGGAGCTACTTTCCAAAGAACTGGGCAATATGTAGATGAAATACAGCGATACGATTATACCAATAATATATATAACCAGAAGAAGTTTCAATATTTTACTGCTCGACGAATCCATTTAATACTTTTTGGAGAGTTCATTTAGAAATTTAATAATATTTTCAATAGTAAGGGTATAATCAATTTCCGTTATTTTCAGCGCTGCGTTGGGCATGGTGTCTATCAAACATTCTTTTGGGTCCTGAACAATCGTCAGACCTCCTTTTTCTTTAATTGCCTTCATGCCATTAGCACCATCCTTATTAGCTCCTGATAAAAGAATTCCTATTAGCCTTTGTTTATATGCGTAGGCCGAAGACTCCAGGGTAATATCTATGGAAGGTCGCGAATTGTTTACCATCGATTCGGTTGATAATGCAAATGTATGTCCGAGTTCTAAATACATATGATAATTGGCTGGAGCCAGATACACTTTCCCTTTCTTCACACCTTCCTTGTCATAGGGCTCAATGACCGGCTTAACACTTTTAATCGACAGCGCTTCGATAAATCCATTCCGCACATGTTTAAGGCGATGTAAACACATGATAATCGGCAGAGGAAAGCCTTCTGAAATACTTGAAAGAATCCTGGTAATTCCCTGGAAACTTCCTGCGGAACCCCCTATTACCACTGCTCTGTACGAATTATTTAAATCTGAAAAATTCATCAATTGTCTCCAGAATGTAGTGCCCTATTCCTTAATTTTCTTGTAGATTTTTTCTTCATTGTTTACCACAATAAACTTGTTGGCAATTTCGCACCAGATAAGAGATTCCTTTGACCCTATGGCCAGGTATCCATATTTAAAAATGCTTTCATGCAGTTTTTTCAGCACATCATTTTGTAAGGTTTGATTGAAATAGATCATTACATTTCTACACAGGACAATGTCAAATTTGCTAAACACTATTCCGTTTACCAGGTCGTGTAATCGAAAAGATACATTTTCAATCAAGGATTTGTCCATATAAGCAAAACCGTTTTTCTCCTGATAGTACTTGTTCAACCCCTCGTCGCCCTGAACCCGTACAAAGTTTTTTTCATTCAAGTCCATTGATTTAATTGGAAACACTCCTTGCTTGGCTTTCTCAATAATCACACTGTCAATGTCTGTTGCAATGATTTTGCTGTTTTGAAGAATGCCCATTTCCTTTAATAAAATGGCCATCGAAAAAACCTCCTCCCCGGAGGAGCATCCGGCATGCCAAATGCTGATTTTTTGATGATTAAGTAGGATATTTGGTATTATTTTATCTCTTAAGACCCTCCAAAATGACGGATCACGGAACATTTCTGTAACATTTACGGTGATTTCTGATAAGAATTCCTGAAAAAAGGTCTCACTCTCTCCGATCTTTTTTATAAGGATATCGATGCTATTAAACTTGTATAGTTCAAGGATTCTGCTTACCCTTCTTTTGAAAGAGGACATCGCATAGTTTGTGAAATCGTAATTATATTTTTCTTTGATGAGTTCTGTTAACTTCCTGATGTCAACAATATGAATCTCCTGCATAGCCAATTATTTTACAAATACAGATTGCTTGATTTTTTACTTCCCCCGCGGATAAGCATTTCAGATGTAAATGGGATTTTCATCAAATAATTATTTCCCCCAAATGGACTTAAAACTCTCCAACTGACGAAATATAAAATAATTATTTAAACTTTTCATTGCTAAAATTTGATTTTATAGTCTGGCAGGATGTAATTTTTTGATTAAATGTAAATGAAAGCTTCAATCCTCTTTGGGCTTCATAATTCGGCCAAAATTGGCGATTTTAGTTTGACAATTTGAACCAAAATGTATGGCTAGTACTTTCAAAACGATATTGCTTTTAGGTGCCGGACGATCAACCAATGTGCTAATCTCTTATCTTAAAAAAGAGTGCATTGAAAAAGGATGGAAAATCAGGGTTGGTGATATCTCCCTGGAACTTGCACAAAACAAAATAGCCAATACCCCAATTGGTGAAGCGTTTCAGTTTGATTTATTTAATCATGACCAGAGGAGGAAGGAAATTCGAAATGCAGATTTGGTTATCTCCATGATGCCCTCGCACCTTCATTTCCTGATAGCGAAGGATTGTGTGGAGTTTGGTAAAAACATGACCTCGGCTTCCTACATTTCCGATGAAATAAAGTCGCTAGATGATAATGCTAAAAAGAAAGGCATAACGATTTTAAAAGAATGCGGACTGGATCCGGGGATAGACCATATGTCAGCGATGAAGGAGATTGATGAGATAAAAAAGACTGGTGAGCTGCTAGCTTTTGAAACGTTTACCGGAGGACTGCTGGCCCCGAGTAAAGATGACAATCCCTGGGAATATAAATTTACCTGGAATCCAAGAAATGTTGTACTGGCCGGGCAGGGAGGCGTTAAGTTTTTGCAGGAGGGCAGGTACAAGTACATTCCTTATCATAAGGTGTTTAAAAGGACCGAGCAGATCTATATTCCAGAATATGGATATTTTGAGGGATATGCTAACAGAGATTCATTGCGGTATATCGATGTGTATGATTTAAAGGGAGTGAAGACGCTGTTTAGAGGCACACTGAGAAAAAAAGGATTTTGCAGGGCATGGGATATTTTTGTGCAACTTGGAGCCACAGATGATTTTTATGAGATGGAGGGTGTAGGCTCTATGACCCACCGACAGTTTATTAATTCTTTTTTGGCGTACAATCCAAATGATTCCATCGAGTTAAAGCTTGCCCATTACATGAACCTACCAATGGATTCGGAGGAAATGTTTATGATCAGGTGGCTTGGTTTATTTAGCGATGAATTAGTTGGGCTAAAAAAGGGTACGCCTGCCCAGATACTGGAACACATATTATCAAAGAGATGGAAATTAACCGGGGAGGATCGTGACATGATTGTGATGTATCACAAGTTAGTCTTCCAGGCAGCCGGTAAAATCAGGCAATTGAATACATACATGGTGTTAGAAGGACAAGATGCCCATAACACGGCCATGGCAAAAACTGTCGGCTTACCTCTGGGCATTGCCAGCAAGCTAATGCTTGAAGGTAAAGTTAAAACCAAGGGCGTGATCATACCTATATATAAAGATATTTACGAGCCGGTGATGGAAGAACTAACAAAGGAAGGGCTTGCCTTCAAAAGGGAAGTATTGATGGTGATGTGACAACCTTTTGTTTACCGGCACAGGAAGGAATGTAGCCTTCCCCATTTTGAAGTGAGTAAATTGGGAGAAAAACCAAATAGAGATGCCTTGGAAAAATTGTATAACTATAGAACAAAAAATTCGAATTTATTTGTAAATGGCAGACCAAAACTTCAAACTGACGATTTTAAACTAATAATCGATTGTGAAGATGAGTCGAAGCTCCTATGGGGATTCTACGGAAATCTTTTTTATCCCCGTCTTCCAGAACTATATTATATACCGGATAATGCAGTGTCGGTCAAGGATAAAGACTTCAAGGGAGAAGAAAGAACGGCTTAGCAAAATAATTCTTTGCCACCTGTGAATCTACTTCATGTTATCTGAAGTGTTTCAATTGCCATATTATTTTGATACCTTTTGCGACTATTTAAAAAATCAAAGTCTTGAACATTAAAATTTGCAAATAGCGAGGTTACAATTGTATTATTCCTATCATAAATAGAAACAATCTACTGTTTTGTGGTATATTAAACCACACAAAAAATGTGAACGAAATGAGACGAAAATATTTTTTATTGTTTGTTGGTTTACTTTTAATCGGAACCCAAAGCAACGCTCAGTCAAACATCTACAAGTTGCATTCATTATTTATTTACAATTTCACTAAACACATTCAGTGGCAACAGGGTACTGGTAATTTCACAATAGGTGTTTATGGTAGTGACTTAGCTTATCAGGTGTTGGAGGAAAACCTGGCATCTAAAAGAGTCTGGAGTCAACCGATCAATCTGGTGAAACTTTCAGATAACAGCAGTACTGCCAATTGCCATTTGATTTATGCTCCTAAGTCTAATAGAAGTAAAATTATTTCGCTTATAGAAGCTACCGATCTTCACAACAAACTTATAGTTACCGAGGATGATATGGTTGAGTTCGGTGCTCAAATAAGCTTCTTTTTAAAGCAAGATCGGCTAAACTTTAAAATTTCCAGGGATAAGTGTGAGTCGAGTGGATTAAAAGTTAGCAGCGCATTACTTACACTGGGGACAGTTGTGGATTAGATTTTTATTCAAACATCCCCCTTTTCTCCATCATTTTTAGAATACATTCTACTATTTCGTCCTCTGAACAAGAGTAGTAGTTAAAGACGACATCAAAAGCTGTTTCATCAATCTGGCCATTGGCGAAAAATGTTCGCAAGTGATCCCGGTGCTGGTCGACCTCTTTTATCCTCTTCTCGGCTTCTGCCATTGTAATCATGTAACGCTTGCTGATATCGTTAATTCTCCATTCAATTGGAGCAGTTATTTTAATGTGGATTGATTTTTTTACATTTTTAAGGAGGGCCACTCCACCACGGCCTACTATTATTATCCTTCCTTTTTTAGCATACTCCTTTATAATATCTCCTATCGTCTTTTTTATCTTGATGTCTCCTGGATAGTATTTATTTGTAAAGGATAAAAGGATATCGTCTATCATTCCCTGGTCATCTTTGTTTGCTATATTTTTTATAAGATCAGGTTTAAGGCGTAATTCTTTTGCTGATTTTTCCATAATCTCTTTTCCCACCCAAGACCACTTTTCCGTCAATTGGTGTTGGTACCCATACTGGTTAATGGCTGAAGAGATCATACCAGCGAGTCGTTTTGCAGGGCATCCGTAGTCCCTGGATATGGTAATGACCGGGCCGAGGGGAACTGTAGTTTTTTTTTCAGGGTGTCCTTCAGGTTTCAGGCGTTTTTCCATGTAGGATTGAAAAACAGTGTTCATAGTAGAAATAGTTTGACTTCTAAATATATAAACACTTAAAGATGTATTTGGATTCTCAATCCCAGCAAAAAGTGAAGCTGTTTATGATAAAAGTTTTGATTTTTAGGTTTGTTTTCTAAAAGCAAGAATTCTGGCGGTATTACCGGATGAATCAAGTATGTGAATATTTAATAATGTGCCCTTTACATTTGCCTTACAGGAGTAGTAATTTCCTTCCTCACGAATGTATATTTTACCTTTGTCCCAACTTTTACTGTTGCTGTTATAAACCAGGCCAGTAATTATTTTCAACCCTTTGATGGGTAATTTTCTAAATTTTTCGTCAGGATTATTTACATCAATTTTTACATCTCCGTTAGCATCTTTCTCATTTTTCAACCAAACAATCCTCGCCTGAAACTCTGTGCCTATTTGGCTAATATTGATGATGTATTCTTCGTTTTCGGCACGCCATGCTCCCTCGATTTCAACTTGCGCTAACGAAGAGGAAGGAAAATACAGTAATGCAGCTAGCATACTGATATGAAGAAATGATTTAAAACCGGTATTTAAATACATAATTTCCTTTAATCTCTTAAATTATTGATGAATATAGGAATGAGTGTTCAAAGTTCTTAAAAAAAACGATCCAAAATCCAAAAAATGGAAGCAAATGCAATTAATATTCAATCAATTTTTAATGAACAGAAATCTTTTTTTAGAGAACAAAAAACGCTAAAAATTTCATTTCGGAGGGAACAGCTCAAAAAGCTGAAGCGAATTCTTATTGAGAACGAAGAGAAAATTTTTAATGCGCTAAAAGAGGACCTTTCGAAACCTTTTTTTGAAACCTATGGAACGGAAATCGCCCAGGTAATAGAAGAAATCAATTTTGCTACAGCCAACTTAAACTCCTGGTCAAGTCCGGAGAGGGTCAGAATGACCTGGGTTAGTTTTCCAAGTAAGCATTACATTTACTCCCTTCCACACGGTGTTATACTTATCATCGGTGCCTGGAACTACCCCATTTTATTGACATTGGCTCCTTTGGTAGGAGCCATGGCCGCGGGCAATTGCGCCATTATAAAACCTTCAGAGCTGGCAAAAAACACATCCTCCCTCTTGTTAAGACTGATAAATGAGAATTTTGATAGGAATTATATCAAAGTTGTAGAAGGGGGTGCCGACGAAACCCAGCAAATATTGTCTTGCGATTTGGATTATATCTTTTTTACTGGAAGCCCGCAGGTGGGGAGAATTATCATGCAAAAGGCAGCGGATCGATTGATTCCGGTGACACTTGAGCTTGGTGGTAAAAGCCCTTGCATTGTCGACGAAGATTCAAACCTGGAAATATCAGCCAGGAGAGTAATATTTGGCAAGATGCTTAACGCAGGACAGACTTGTGTAGCCCCTGATTTTTTAGTGGTTCATAAGCAGGTAAAGAAGCAGTTTTTAGAATTGTTGAAAGGCAGGATTGAAGAGATCTATGGTGATGATCCTCAGTTAAATGAGGACGTAGCCTCAATAATTAATGAAAATCATTACAAGAGGCTAACAGGCTACCTTAACGCCCGAGAAATATTTTACGGGGGAAAGAAAAATGATGAATTGCTAAAGATAGGACCCACCATCCTCACAGATGTCGATTGGAATGACCAGGTAATGCAAGAGGAAGTTTTCGGCCCAATTTTACCAGTATTGGAATTTGAAAACCTGGAAGATCTTATTGACGATTTAAATGATCGGGTAAAACCTTTGGCTGCCTACTATTTTTCAAAGAATAGAAAAAAACAAAACCGGATCATCGAAAAATTGAATTTTGGCGGTGGAGTGATAAATGATGCAATGTTTCAGTTTGGCAATCCTGAATTACCAATCGGTGGAATCGGGAGGAGTGGGATAGGCCAATATCACGGGAAATATTCATTTGATACTTTCAGCCATAAAAAGAGTATCGTCAAAAAACCTTATTATTTTGATATGGATTTTCGTTACCCTCCCTACAAAGGTAAACTCAGATGGCTTAAATGGATATTTAAGCTATAAATTCAATTGGCTTTTTGAAACCTGATCGTTGAATAAGCCACTCCAAAATCTTGTGGTAGAGTTATTTTTGGAAAAACAGTTATTACTGCAATTTTTACAATTGCCATATGATGGATGGCGTGTTCGATGTTATAGGCCAGTTCCCTGTTAATGGAAGTGTTAACCGCTGTTGGTTTTCCACTTTCTGTTGAATATGCCACCTGTAATTGGATTGGCTTGTCTTTTTCTATACTATACAATGAATCAATTAATTTATTGATTTTATCAATGCATACATTTATATCTGATTCCAAAAGTGGGTCATGTTTGCGTTCATCATAATTGATATAATCATTACTTTCACTATGAAGAAGCAGATCAAAAAATTCCAAAACATGTCGAATATGTTTTCCCAATGAATTACCCGATAACAAGTCAAGATTCGCATTGAATTCATTAGGGTTTAATTGTGATACGACGGACTTTAGTTGCTTGAGGATGATAGTTGCGGATTCTTTTAATTGCATTATTTTCAGGGTTAATAGCTGAATTAATAAAAGTTGGCCAAACTAGAATGTCTGTTGAAAATCATTTGTCGAATTAATAAATATAAGGGTATTTAAATTAATTTTCAGGCTGCAACAAATTATTTACGACGGGAAATACTATGTCATTAAAAGATTGGATCTCTGTGAAAACCAAAAGGTTGATACATTATGAATATTGGCCTTTCTATATTTTTTATTTTCCAATGTATTTTTATGGTCTTTACCTGGCGATGAAGGCTAGATCATTCACCTATTTTTCCACCGTTAATCCTTGCATGAAGCACGGTGGAGTGATGGGTGTGTCGAAGTATCAAGTACTCAATTTAATTCCCAAAGAATATATTCCCGAATCAATATTGGTGGAAGAAGGGGCTCCTGTAGACAATACCCCGGATTTGCTGGAGAGAAATGATATGAGGTTTCCGTTGATATTAAAACCAGACGTAGGTGAACGTGGAAAACTTGTTGAGGTGGTTAAATCCATTGATGATCTCCTAGAGTATTTGCGGAAAATACATAGGGATGTCATCATCCAGGAGTTTGTTGATTTTCCTTTTGAAGCAGGTGTTTTTTACTTTAAGTATCCAGACGAAAAGAGGGGGACGATCAGCAGCATTGTTACGAAAGAATTTCTACATGTTACCGGTGATGGCAAAAGTTCCTTGTCAGATTTAATCAGTCAAAACACGCGCGCATTTCATCGCAGATCCTACCTTTTTGATAAGTTTTCAAGCTGCCTGGCAAAAATACCATCCAAAGGAGAAAAAGTTTATCTCGAGCCGATCGGTAATCATAATAGGGGAACAACCTTCTTAAATGGAAATCACTACGTGAATGATGAATTATTGCGGGTATTTGATAGTATTTCCGAAGAAATACCGGGGTTCTTTTACGGAAGATTTGACGTGAAAGCGAGAAGTGAAAAAGACTTTATTGCTGGTAGAAATATAAAAATTTTGGAATTAAACGGAGTGAGCTCGGAGCCTGCTCACATTTACGATCCCGAATATCGATTAATTCAAGCGTACAGGGATATTGCCAAGCACATGCGTATTGTATTTGAGATTGCTAAAATGAACTACAAGAAGGGTATTAAACGATCTTCGCTTAAGCATTTCTTAAAAGATCTACTTTTGCATTTCAGAACCAATGAGTGATTTTTAATTCTTTGTGTTGGGTCACAAAACAAAGGCATTCCTTTGCAAATTTTACTGGCTTGTAAAACTAATTTCTGCTTTTACAGGAAGATGATCGCTCACCCCACCATTATAATAGTCTCCGAGAAAAGTCCGATTAGGATCACCTTTGAAATTCAGGATCCAGGGCAAACTGACAGGATGAGGCTTGGAAATGACCGCTATATTATTTGAAATCAATATTTGATCAAACAAATACCAGTTTTTAAAAGCATCTGTGTAGACCGTGGTTCCTCTGCCTTCGATTTTGGGAGTACCTATAAATTTGATCTCTCTATCAGTCTTGTCTCTGAATTCAAATTCAAAAATTTGCTTCAGGCTGTAGTCGTCAGGTTCATCGTTAAAGTCTCCCATGACAATAAATTTTGGGCTTTTCACAATGGAGGAAATTGAGTCGATGGATTCAATTAATGCCTTACTAGTAGCCATTCTTAAGTTTTCAGTAAATTCTTTTCCAGAAATTCTGGATGGCCAATGGTTGACAAAAAAATGGCAGGTGTCGTCATGGATTTTCCCAACAACCAGAAGAATGTCCCGGGTAGTTGGCACAGCTTTTATCGGGATAGGCTTTGCATTGATTATTTCAACCCATTCCTTGCGGTAGAGAAAGGCCACGTCAATTCCTCTCCTGTCCCCTGATTCAAAGTGTTCAAATGAGTAGCCGAGCTTTTCCAGAGGGGTGAGATGGGTCAGGTCTTCCAGCACTTTTTCGTTTTCTACCTCAGCCAGCCCAACAATAACGGGTGGGTTCCATCCACCTGCGGCAATAATTACTTTTGAAACCTCTAGAAGTTTTTGATGGTACTTTTCCAGGGTCCACTGCTTACTTCCATTGGGCAGAAACTCGTCGTCATTTTTAAGCGGATCATTTATTGT
The DNA here is from genome assembly GCA_050305935.1 of Cyclobacteriaceae bacterium. Classification (GTDB taxonomy): domain Bacteria; phylum Bacteroidota; class Bacteroidia; order Cytophagales; family Cyclobacteriaceae; genus CAJXNP01. Next base: position 71,502 of record JBNLGG010000002.1, read on the forward strand.
GTCAAAAAGGTTTTCGACATTATAGAACAAAATATTGAACGAAGATCGGTTTTGTGCATTTACCTGACAGAACAGCAACGAACAATTTAACAGAATCAGCATCGGTATCGATTTCATCCATGATGAAGTTTATAGTATTCCGAGAGTGTTACCCCCATTTTTATTTTGAATATTCGGTTAAAAGATGCTTTGGAATTAAGCCCACATTCGAGGGCTTTGCGAAGCAATGTCAATTGACGAAAACCCTTGTCTTCCATCTTGTTAACAATTTCATTCACACGGTACCCGTTAATAAAATCAAAAAAAGTCATGCCCATTTTGTCATTTAACACCTGGGAAATTTGATAAGCCGGATAACCTACAAGCTGGGCAAATTCTGAGATGCTCAACTTCGGATCCAGGTAAGGCTTTTTTTTAAATCCGTAATACCCAATGGTAAACACCCCGGCAGTAGCAAAGGTGGCTATCAGTTCACCGGCTATATGATAAATCTCTCTAACCCTGAAAACGTTTAATGTGGTTATCAGAGCTATTAAAACCATCATGCTTATTACCAGGTACCACTTCCATTTTATGTTGATGGTGCTGGAGTCATAGGAATACATATTCCATACATTTTTTTCATGATGAATTGCTACATTCATGCTGGCCAACAAGTAAACCAATGGGTGAAATCCTGTGTTGGCGGTAACTGCATAAAAGAGACTAAATTGCCCATCCAAATAAGCCTCTTCCAGGTGATTACTCTCCTTGACCACATCATTTAAGAAATAATACAAGTTGAAAATTTTGTAAAGAAGAAAAGGTATAAAATGTAAAACAGAATTCCTGAAATTCATGTAGCTGTTGTCGGTACAGGCTTGGATATAAAAGTAGATTATTGGTCCGTATATCAGGGTGAGCGAAGCAGCAAATCCAAAAAGGTGAGGTACTATATTGCTTGTATTATCCAGATAAAACGAAATAAGCAAATAGTTGAGGCAGAGAATAAATAGTATACCGGAGATAATAAAATCCGCCTGTTTTTTCTCCTCCTTCTTTAGGATGACGAATCCGCAAAATAAGGATAATAAAGCACCACCATGTATGAAATAACCCATGTTGGTATAGTGTTTGTTCAGGGTTTACAATTGATGTTTGAAAGTTATATAATCCTAAAATAATATATAATTAACATCTGTATTGCATTTTTGTGTGATTTAAGGACATAGACTTTACCATGAACAAAATCCAACCAACCATAAATCAGGGGATTGAATACATCAGGATATCGGAACTGCCTTTAAATCAATTCAACAAATTTTACCGCTGGATATCTCCTACCAGGGTATTTGAAGTTGAAAGTGAAGGAAAGACCTTCAATGATTGTGTAAGTTACAGCGAGTATGAGTTTTGGTTTGAAACTAAAACCTATAATTATTCCACCCGAGACGTCCAGCAGTTTTAGTCAATTTTTCCTCTGACTTTTTCGTTTGTTTCCTTAATTTAGATTAGGAATATCAATTGATAAGTAAATGAAAATAGGTGTAATACTCTCAGGGTGTGGCGTTTTTGATGGTGCGGAAATTCATGAATCAGTTTTTGCTTTATTGGCAATAAAAGAAGGTGGGGCGGACTATCAGTGCTATGCTCCGGATGTTGATCAGCATCACGTGATCAACCATATCACCGGTGAAGAAATGGCCGAAAAGAGGAATGTGCTCGTCGAAGCGGCCAGAATAGCACGAGGTGAAGTAAATAGCCTAAAAGATTTTAACATCAATGAAATTGATGCGATGGTTATTCCTGGAGGGTTTGGAGTGGCGAAGAATCTCTCGAAATGGGCGTTCTCTGGCCCTGATGGAGAAATTAATCCTGAGGTTAAAACGGCAATCATGGAAATGGTAATAGCGGGTAAGCCTGTTTGTGCCCTTTGTATGGGACCGACCGTGGTGGCTAAAGCGCTTGAAGGGAGCAATATAAAATCGCAGCTTACAGTGGGAACGACCGCTGAAAAGTCCCCCTATGATATTGCAGCCATTAATGAGGGCATCGAAAAAACCGGAGCGACGGTGCTTGAAAAGACTATCCGTGAAATAGCGGTAGATACTGAAAACAAAATTGTTACTGCACCCTGTTATATGATGGAAGCAGATATTATGGAAATTAGAAAAAACGTAAAGGATGCTATAGAAAAGACGCTAAGTCTGATTTAAAAAACGAAGCCCCAAGATGGATACTCTTTGGGGCTTCGTTTTATATTTCTATTTCTTCTCCGATTTTATTGGCAAATGAATACACTGTGATCGGAAGGGAAGAATCTTTTATCAGGTTTACCCATATCCCTAGCTTGAAATACCATTTCATCCTTATGGAATAGATACCTTTGGTAAAGTAGGAGTACAAATAGGGGTGGATCGAAAGTGTGACCTTTTTTTCGTTTTGCTTTTGTACCAAGTATTCCAGATCCCTTTCAATTAGATCAGCCACTAGGATCGATGACGATATCTTTCCTGAACCACCACATGATGGACAGATCTCTGTAGTAGTTATGTTTAGCTCTGGTCTCACCCGCTGACGGGTGATCTGCATCAGCCCAAACTTTGACAAAGGTAAGATCGTAAATTTCGACCTGTCGGTTGCCATAAATTCCTTCATCTTATCATAGAGCATTCGTTTATTATCTGCCCTGCGCATGTCAATGAAGTCTACGACAATGATGCCACCCATGTCTCGGAGTTGAAGCTGGCGTGCGATTTCTTTTGCCGCTTCAATATTGGTTTTTAATGCAGTAGATTCCTGATTCTCCTCTGAGTTTGATTTGTTTCCACTGTTTACATCTATTACATGAAGGGCTTCCGTGTGTTCGATGATAAGGTATCCCCCATTTGGTAAGGAAACTGACTGCCCAAAGAGCGATTTTAGCTGCTTCTCAATGCCGTAGCTTTCAAATATTTTCGCTTTGCCATTGTATTTTCTAACGAGCTTTTCCTTGCCCGGCGCCATGTTCTGCACAAAGCTCCTCACCTCTTCATAAATTGTTGGGTCATCTACCGTGACATTGTCGAATTTTTCATTCAACACATCCCTAAGCAAGGATGACACTCGACCCACTTCGCCAATTACTTTATCCCTGACTTTCGCTTTTCTCAACGCTTTTACACCACTTTGCCACTTTTCTAAAAGTGATCCCAGATCGCGGTCAAGTTCAGCAACATCCTTCCCTTCTGCGACGGTTCGGATTATGACACCAAAGTTATCTGGCTTGATAGATGAAATAAGTCGGGTAAGTCGCTTGCGTTCTTCGCTTTTGACTACCTTTTTAGAAATACTGACAGTATTTGAGAATGGCACTAATACCAGGTATCTACCTGCTATTGACAACTCACATGACAACCGTGGCCCTTTTGTGGAGATAGGTTCTTTTACTACCTGAACCAGTATTTGCTGGTTTTTAGTAAGTACCTGATTAATTTTACCAAATTTATTGATATCAGGTTCTCCCTTAAAATTTTTTAATAGAGGAGACAGAGGCTTTCCGGCCTGGATTAATTTGGTAAACTTGTTTAACGAACTTACCTGAGGCCCCAGATCAAGGTAATGCAAAAAAGCATCCTTTTCATAACCAAGATCAATAAATGCCGCGTTAAGTCCGGGTACAACCTTTTTTACTGAACCTAAATAGATGTCGCCAACTTTAAACTGATTGGCAATTTCATCGCGATGAAATTCTATTAGATTTTTATCTCTTAGTAGGGCTATTCGACAACCATGCTGAGTTGAATTAATTACTAATTCAAAACTCAAAATGTTTTCTTTAAATGGTTATACAATAACTACCCCAAAAATTTTTGTTAAAACAAGAAGAAGCAATCAATTACTTCTTCTTGTGTCTGTTTTTTCTCAATCGCTTTTTTCTTTTGTGAGTAGCGATCTTATGTCTTTTTCTTTTTTTACCGCAAGGCATAATTATAATATTTTATCTTTTACTTAATTAATCGATTCCAAGTATCCTTGTGCTGTGGCTTTTATCGATTCCTCAGCATCTGAATTAAGAATTGATTCCAATTCTTTTCGCGCCTTTTCTGTTTCTCTGGTTTCGAGATAACAATATCCCAGGTACAACCTAGCTTCCTGATTATCCGGATGGTTTTCCAATAAAGTAGTAAACCGTCCTACCGCATTTTCAAATTGCCCGGAGGTGATTGATAGAAGTCCAAGGTTAAACAATGCCAGTTCATGTGATGGATCTTCTTCCAATATTCCCCTCAAGATCATGATCCCCTGCATGGGCGCAGCGCTCGTAACATAAGTTACGGCGAGATTCGCTTTTGCATCGAGATCTTTCGGGTTGCTATCCAGCACCATTTGATAAAATTCCCTGGCCTGGATACCTAATGTGTTCCTCTTAGATTCAGAAACAGCAAAATTAAATGCTTCAAAGTACGCATCTCCGGCTTTTTTGTAAGCTTCTAAACTTTTTATTTCCCTAGCAGCTAAACCCAAATAATGGGCTGCGCTATCAAAAAAAAAGCCATTTTTGAAGGCTTCCGCCAAAGAGTCTGCAAATATAGCGCTTTTTTCCAGACTTTCACTATTGAGCATTAACTCCTTGTAGGTATTAATCGTGGCCTGTAGGTTTTCAGGAATATCCTGGCCCACTTGACCGTGGTTTTCTTCAGATTCCAACGGTTCGCTAAGTGCTACCTTTTCCTTTTTATCTTCAACGACATACTGCGGTAGCAAATAAATACCAATTGTTGCCAGTATGGCAATTGAAAAAAGTATGATTCGAACCCTTGTCATTCAAAAAATTATGCGGTTTGGCTACTCTTCTTAACCAAATCACTTCCTTTGATTTTTTCGATGAAGACTTTGGATGGCTTAAAGCTGGGAACATAATGTTCATCGATAACTATAGCAGTATTCTTAGAAATATTTCTGGCCACTTTCTTCGCCCTTTTTTTGTTAATAAAACTTCCGAATCCTCTGACATAGATGTTTTCACCCTGTGCCATCGAATTTTTTATCACACTAAAAAATGCCTCAACTGTTTCCTGAACATCTGCTTTATCGATGCCTGTCTGATCAGCTATTTGAGTAATTACCTCTGCTTTAGTCACTTTGAATTAAATTTTATGTTTATTCTCTTTTGTCAATAAATTAAAGAGGTGCAAATTTATATGCTCAACTGAAATATTAAAACTTTTCCGTAAAATAGATTTATAAAATATTGGATAACAGCGCATTTACTCCAAAGTTAATCAAATGGTACGAGAAGTCTGAGCGGGACTTGCCCTGGAGAAAGACAGTAGATCCTTACAAGATTTGGTTGTCAGAAGTAATTCTCCAGCAAACCCGAGTGAGCCAGGGAATGCCATACTATTATAAGTTTATAGAGACCTTCCCAACGCTGAAAATGCTTGCCGATGCCAGTGAAGAGGAAGTGTTAAGGATCTGGCAGGGTCTGGGTTACTACAGCCGGGCGAGAAATCTTCACAAGTGTGCCAAGATAGTTTCGCAAAATTTTGGAGGGAAATTTCCCCCCTCCCATGATGAACTGAAAAAATTACCTGGAATTGGGCCCTACACGGCCGCTGCGATAGCTTCTTTCGCTTTTCACCTACCCCACGCCGTGATGGATGGAAATGTGCAGCGGGTGCTGGCCAGGTACCTGGGCATCGGAGAAAATATTGCCGATGCCAAAATCCAAAGAAAAATTCAGCAAGCCGTAGATGAAATGATTGATAAGAAAAGACCGGCGACGTTCAACCAGGCCATTATGGATCTTGGCGCGACAGTTTGCGTTCCCGGCAAACCTTTGTGCGAGCGATGCCCGGTGAATGATAGTTGTTATGCAATGCACCATATGATGCAGGAAAAATTACCCATAAAACTGAATAAGACAAAAAGAAGGGCCCGGTATTTCTACTATTGGGTATTGAGATACAATGACCACTATGCCTTTTATAAAAGGGAAGAGGGCGATATCTGGAGGGGATTGTATGAGTTTATTATGACTGAGCAGGAAAAGAAGGGGAATTGGGAGGAGATGCTAGGAGGGTATTTCAAAAATGTATTGAATGGTGAGACGGTAATCAGGGATGTGATTGAACTAAAAAAACATGTGCTAAGCCATCAGGATATCCACCCTACTTTTGTTCTAATTGATCTGGATGAACAACAGTTTAACAACCTAAAATTGAATTATTTATATCAATTTTATTCACTTGATCAGATACTACAATTGCCCAAACCTATTTTAATTGACAAGTTTTTGCGTGAAAAAATTATTTGACTACATTTAACATTCTTTCCTAGTTTTGTATTGAAATAAACTCGAAATATGGCTGGTATAAATAAGGTAATATTAGTTGGTAATCTGGGGGCTGACCCGGAAATAAGGCACTTGAGCAATGGTGCCGTGGTGGCAAATTTCAGCCTTGCAACATCAGAATCTTATACGAACAAAAACGGTGAAAAAGTTACTCAAACCGAGTGGCACAGAATAGAACTTTGGGATGGCCTGGCGCGGATTGCCGAGCAGTATTTGCAAAAAGGAAGAACAGTTTATATCGAAGGAAAGTTGAGATATGAAAATTGGCAGGATCAGGATGGCAATAGCCGTACTACTACCAGGGTAAGGGCTCAAACCATGCAACTCCTGGGAGGTAGAGGTGATGATACTCAAAGTAGTTCTGGCAGTAGGCCACAGCAACAGGCTCACGAGCCAGTAAGAAATGAAGCAAATCCGGAAGTTCAAGCTGGTGAAGACGACATGGACGATCTTCCATTTTAATTTGAAAACCAAAATATTTTTGATTGGAATCTAGTTTAGACGACCCTCTCCCTTATTCGTTGGCATTCGCAAGTATGGAAAGTGAAGCCGGCGTATGGTTTTACGCCATCAATGCTGTAATCATGGTTGTCCTGTTATTTTTGTCGGGAGTTGTCAGTGGTTCTGAGGTAGCCTTCTTTTCTCTGTCCAATAAAAAATTGGTCGAGTTGAGGGGTGGAACTAGCTCTGAGCAAAAAATTTACTCACTCGCTATACACCCCAAGCGCCTTTTAGCAACGATACTCATTTTAAACAATTTAATAAATGTGGCGCTCGTCACGCTTTCCACCTATGTGTCGTGGCAGATTTTTGGTTCGAAAGATGCTGTGGGGAAAGTAGTCGTGCTGGTAACGGTTGTGGTCACTTTTTCGATAGTGTTTTTTGGGGAAGTGGTTCCTAAAATTTATGCAAATCAAAAAAACGTAAGTTTTGCACATTTCACTTTACCTTTGATCTCTTCTTCTTTTTTTCTTTTAAAACCATTCGCCTGGATATTGACCACCATGACTACTGTGGTCGAAAAGAGAATCAAAAATGAGAACTATCAAATTAGCACGGAAGATTTAAAAAAAGCATTGGAGATAACTGTTCCCGAAGATACTCCAAAGGAAGAGAAGGATATTTTAAAAGGTATTGTCAACTTCGGGCAACTTACTGTAAAACAGGTGATGAAGTCCAGAGTAGATATTACCGCATTTGATATTGAAATTGATTTTCACGAATTGATGGACAAAATAAACAAGTGTGGTTTTTCCCGGATACCAGTTTATAAAGAAACGATTGATAGCATCGAGGGAATACTTTATAATAAGGACCTTTTGCCCTACTTAGATCAAGAGGATGATTTTAAATGGCAAAAGTTATTGCGACCTGGATTTTTCGTTCCCGAAACGAAAAATATTGATACGTTATTGAAAGATTTTCAGGAGAAGAGAGTGCACATGGCCATCGTTGCTGATGAATATGGAGGCACCTCCGGGTTAATAACTTTAGAGGATGTTATCGAGGAGATCGTGGGAGAGATCAATGATGAATTTGACGAAGATGAAATAAACTTCAATAAACTCAACGACAACACCTTTGTTTTTGAGGGAAAAACCTCCCTCCATGATTTTTGCAAGATAATTGAGGTTGATCCTGTTATTTTTGAAAAAGTTAAGGGAGAGAGCGAGTCCTTAGGGGGGCTGTTGCTGGAAATAAATCAAAAGCTTCCCACAGCAGGGGAGCAAATAGCGTTTCAAAATTTCGTGTTTACCGTTGTGGCGGTCGATCAACGAAGGATTAAAAGAGTAAGGGTATTAATTAAACAGAAGTAGTTTTTGAAGGCCAATTTTATCCATCTTATTTCCATTTGCATACTTTTGATAGCAGGTTCATGCTCCAAAGAGTATATGCCTAAACCTAAAGGTTACAATCGGATCATTTTACCCGAAGAGGACTATCAGTTACTGGTCGATACTTTTCCTTATATTTTTGAATATTCCACTTATGCCAGAATAATTCCTGACTCTTCCTGGATAGCAGAGAAATATTGGATTGATGTATATTATCCTAATTTTGGGTCAAGCATTGCCATATCCTACAAGCCCGTCAATAAAAATGTTGATTCTTTAAAACGCTATTTGAGCACTGCCTACCGTTTGACTTCCAAACATCAGATCAAGGCCTATGCGATAGATGAATATGTTTTTAAAACTGATAATGGGAAAACCGCTGTACTGGCGGGTATAAGTGGTGAGGTACCCAGCCAGTATCAATTTATTGTGACAGATTCTATTAACCACTTTTTAAGGGGAGCACTTTATTTTAATACTGCTACGAAAAACGATTCGTTAGCGCCCGTCATTGAGTACATGGAGAAGGACATTATGCATTTGTTAAACACGCTGGAGTGGAAGGATGAAAAGCGTTAGCAATGCAGGGTTTCTTCGATACCAAAATTGAATATCTCAAAGGTGTCGGGCCACAAAAAGCAGCCCTTCTGAATAAGGAATTGAAGATCTTTACATTCGGTGATTTGCTCCAGCATTTTCCTTTCAGATATGAGGATCGTACTAAGTACGTGCGGATCGATGCAATTCAGCCAGATGATAAATTTGTTCAGGTAAAGGGCATTATCCGGCACATCGAGGCTGTAGGAGTCGGGGGAAAAAAACGGATAGTCGCTTACCTGTCGGATGAAACCGGAGAAATAGAGCTGGTGTGGTTCAGGGGGATAAATTGGATCACAAAAAAGCTCCAGAAAAATGCAGAGTATGTGGTTTTCGGAAGGCCGACGGCCTTTAACAACAAAATTAATATTGCCCATCCGGAAATAGAATTGACGACGCCCGATCAAAATAGTACTGGGACACTGCAGCCAATTTATTCAACCACTGAAAAGCTAAAATCCAAATACCTCGATAGCAAGGCACTTTTTAGGATACAAGTAAACTTATTGGAAAAGGCGCTTCCATATGTTGAAGAGACTCTTCCGGCATCGATCATTCAGCGATTAGCATTGATTTCAAAGAGGGAAGCCATTGCGCAGGTGCATGTACCTCAAAATGTAAAAATTCTCTCAAAAGCACTCTTTAGGCTTAAATTTGAAGAACTGTTTTACATACAGTTGAGGCTAATAAAATTGAAACTCACGCGAATTGATAAATTTAAAGGATACATTTTTAAAGACACCTCTCTACTGTCTAAGTTTTATGAAGACTTTCTTCCGTTTGAACTGACAAATTCTCAAAAAAAAGTTATTAAAGAAATCGTAAGAGACCTTCGGTCAGGCCATCAGATGAACCGCTTGGTTCAAGGGGACGTGGGTAGTGGTAAAACGATTGTTGCCTTTATTTGCATGCTGGTAGTAATTGCGGAAGGCGCACAGGTAGCCATGATGGCCCCAACTGAGATTTTAGCAGAACAGCATTATCAAGGGTTGAAAGAATACTCAAACAAAATGCATTTATCCATTGCCCTTCTTACAGGTTCTTCAAAGAGCAAAGAGAGAAAAACCATTCACGAGCAACTGGAAGGTGGAACGTTGAACATCATTATCGGAACCCACGCATTGCTCGAGGAAAAGGTGAAATTTAAAAGTCTTGGATTGGCCATTACCGATGAACAGCACAGGTTTGGAGTGGCGCAACGTTCAAAACTTTGGCAGAAAACAGACGAATATCTTCCACACATTCTTATTATGTCTGCGACACCCATCCCAAGGACACTAGCCATGACACTGTACGGCGATCTGGATGTTTCTACGGTGGATGAATTGCCGAAGGGAAGAAAACCGATTCAGACGATGCACAAATTTGATTCACACCGACTGTGGGTGTTTGGTTTTATAAAGAAACAAATAGAGTTAGGCAGGCAGGTATATTTTGTCTATCCTCTGATAGAGGAGTCAGAAAAGCTTGATCTCAAGCATGTAACTGATGGATATGAGGCCGTCAAGCGTGCGTTCCCTGGTATTGAAGTAGGTATAGTTCATGGAAAGATGACTTCCGAGAGCAAAGACTTTGAGATGAAACGATTTATTGCCGGGAGTTCAAAAATTTTGGTCGCCACGACGGTGATAGAAGTTGGGGTCAATGTGCCAAATGCATCGGTAATGGTGATTGAAAATGCTGAGAGGTTTGGCCTTTCGCAGTTGCACCAGCTTCGCGGAAGGGTAGGGAGGGGAGCAGACCAATCCTATTGCATTTTAATGACAAGCTATAAGCTTACTAAGGATGCCAGGCAGCGGATTGACACGATGGTCAAAACAACGGACGGGTTTGAAATAGCCGAAGCTGACCTGAAATTAAGAGGTCCCGGGGATTTAATGGGTACCCAGCAGAGTGGCATGATGGACTTAATGATAGCTGATTTGGGCAAGGATGGGGAAATCTTGAAAACGGCTCGTTCTATGGCAATTGAGCTCTTAAATGATGACCCAAACCTTAAAAAGGATGAAAACCAGGTGATTCTTAAAAAAATTAGAAAGCTCAGAAAAAATGTGGTCAATTGGAGTAAAATAAGCTAGCCGCCTCAAAATTGAACAAATAAATTGATATTTTTAGTTGACCAATTAAATCACATTCTTATGAAAATTAATGTATCCACCCTTACAAAATCCCTTTTGTCAGCAGTAATTATCATTTCATTTGGCTTCGTTCCGTCTGATGATTGCAAGACCTATTTCCCTATGGAAAAAGGGAAACAGTTTGAGCTCTCTTATTTCACTGACAAAGGTAAACCTGAAGGTAGGACCGAATATGAAATTTCTGACAAGCAGGAGACCTTGAATGGCCTGATGTCAACAGTTCACATGAAGACTTATGACAAGAAGGACAAGATGGTTATGGAGACGGATTTTGGGGTAAAGTGTGAGGACGGAGTTTTTTCAGTTGATATTCGTGGAATACTAAATGGTGCCCAAATGGAGCAAATGCAGGCTATGGAGGGAATGGACATTTCTGTAACTACCGTTGACCTGGAAATCCCTTCCAGTTTGAGTGTGGGTGATCGGTTAAAAGATGGCAAACTGGAAATGAAAATGAAGGCGGCCGAGGGGGGAATGGCGTTAATGAGCTTTAACACCTACATCACCAATAGAAAAGTAGAAGCATGGGAAAGCGTGACGACACCTGCCGGGACCTTTGATTGTATTGTGATTTCCTCCGATATCCAGGCAAAATCCGGGTTTATTAATATGAATTTCCAGGGCAAAGAATGGATTGCAGAAAATGTGGGGGTCGTTCGCTCAGAAAATTACCGAAAAGGAAAACTAGAAGGTTATACTGAGCTTACTAAATTTTAGGAACGCTCTGTCTATTTAATCAGCCCTCGATAGTAATCACAATTAGGTTATTATCTGGGATTATTTTTTGTTATATTTTCTTCCAGAGGGTTTTGGGAACTTTTTTGATTTTAAAATTCACAATTCTCATCGATTTCAACGCAGACTTTTTGGAAAACATAATGCTCTTTATTGCAAATGAATGTGAATTTCTTAAAATAGAATAAGAGGAAGAGCGAACCGGTTGTTATTTTATTAAAGTTAAAACATGATAGTTATGAGGGATCAGATTAAGAATTTAATTAGGGAGAGAGGGTTTGAGGCAGCTATTTATATTGTGCTTGCGATCTTAATTGCCAATAGCTTGCTGATTTTGCATTATATGGACGTTCTGAGAAAGAACGAGGCCTTAAAGTTAAATATCATTGACTTAAACTACAGGAATAGTGAGTTTAATGCCATAGTAAATAGAGCTGATATGGGAATTAGGGGCTATATGCTCGTTCCGGTGCAAACAATGCTTGACCCGGCAATTCAATCTATGGAAACGTATGAGGAAAACAATGAAGAAATTGTAAGAATAATGGAAGAATTTGGCCATGACATTTCCCAATTGCAAAAGCCGTTACAGGTGTACAAGCAATACATGGAACTTATTAAGAGAATGGCTGATTTGGTTAAATCGGGACATACGGAAGAAGCGTTGGAAATTCTTAAGTCAGATCCTGGTTACATCGCATGGCAGGGTTATTTTCCCTTACAGCAGGAGCTACAACGGGTGATTGGAGAATTAGAAACAAAAGCGGCAATAGAACACGCAACTATAGTCAGAAATATACGATTGTCACAATTCATTCTTCTGGTGGTAGCGGTTCCATTTTTATTATTGGTGGCCAGAAGGATGAGAAAGAATCAGATCAACCGAAATGAGCTCTTTAAAAACCTCGCGGAAAGCAGACAGAAGTACCTGTTTAATCAGGAGGAAGACAATGTTACAATTGAAAAGAGTATAATATTAAGTGAAGAAAAGACGATCAATGATATTGTGATGAACCTTCAAAAGGCAAAGAATTTTATCGGGAAAATTGCCGAAGGGAATTATAGTGTAGAGTGGGAAGGATTAAATGGCCGGAATTGGGAACTCAATGAAGAAAATCTGGTAGGCGAATTGATAAAAATGCGCGACCAGATGAACAAAATGAGAAAGGCAGACGAAATCAGGCTATGGCAAACGGAAGGTATTTCAAAGTTTTCAGATATCGTCAGAAATAGTCAGGAAAATCTGTCGGAGCTAAGTAACAAGATTATTTCAGGGCTTGTAAACTATTTACATGCTAAACAAGGGGGAGTGTTCATTTTAAATGACAGGGATGAAACGAACAAATACCTTGAACTGAAAGGATGTTATGCCTACGACCGCAGGAAATTTTTAAATATAAAAGTAAAGGCCACTGATGGGCTGGTAGGACAGTGTTATTTAGAAAAGCAGCATATTTATCTTACGAACGTGCCAGCGGATTATTTGCAGATTACTTCCGGATTAGGTGAGACCAATCCAAGTAGTTTAATTCTAATCCCGCTAAAATTTGAGGAGTCAGTCATTGGCGTTATTGAACTGGCATCATTAAATGAGTTTGGGGATCATGAGATTGATTTTTTGAATCAACTAGGTGAAACAATTGCCTCGGCCATCTTGGCTACGAAGGCCAACCAAAATACTAAGGAACTGTTGCGAAAATCTCAGCAACAAAGCGAAGAAATGCGGGCGCAGGAAGAAGAAATGAGACAAAACATGGAAGAGCTCGATGCTACGCAGGAGGAAATGGCGAGAAAAGAACGTGAATTCACTAAGCTACTTGAAGAAAGTAAAAAGAGGGAGAATGAATTGAAAGCTAGAATCGATGAGCTTGAAGCACATCAATACCAATCTGGAATTTGATAACTCAGTGTCTATTACGATCATGGATTTTATTCCAGATCCGTTACCATAAAATGTAATTATGGCGTCTACCTAAAGGTCAATAAAACAAAGGGAGATAGTCTGGTGCAAGCCGGGATTAACGACATTCTTAGAAAGTCAGATAAGGATATTTTTGGTGAGGAGCATTAAAATTGAGCTTTAAGTTAGAAAGAGAATTAATAGACAATGATCAGGAGTCACTTACCAGGGAGGGAAAATCGACATACCAAATAGGATACGATGTGGGTCAAAACCTCTCCGTTCTTTTTTAAGAGCAACATTGGTGAAACTGGGGACAGTTACCTACTCAAAAGATCAAACCAAAGAAAAAACTTGCATAGAGAATCTTGAAAGTGTAAAATTGAAAAATGTTAAATTGAAAGAAGATCTGAGCAAGACAAAAAGCAAATAAAGCATTTACGATTCCCCCCTATCCATTCATTCCTTCTAGCGCCCTGTTACTTCAGGGCGCTTTTTTTGTATCGTGTTTTGATGAAATAGTAGTAAAAATATTTTAAATTAAACTAACATTTAGAGCAACAAGCAAACCAAAACATAAAAAACATGGACAGCAGCATACAAAAAAAGCTGATGAACAACCTTTTGCCAATTTCCCTTGGGTTTATTCTGATCGTTATTCTCTTTAATTCCTTTTCTGTACTTAGGCATCGGTCCCTTTTTATGGAAAGCAAAAACATTGACAATGATGTTATATCGATAAACAAAGGAATTAATAGACTTGAAGCAAATATTTTCCTGGTGGATGTTGGAGTAAGGGGATATCTTTTAAAACAGAATGAGGTATTTCTAGACCCGTATAAGGTAGCTTTGCCAAGGTATGAGCAGGATTTATTTGATCTCGAATCACTTTTAATTAAATATGACTATCCCAACGAAGAGATCAAACTTGCGATAACTGCTGTGCAGCAATATGTAGAGCGAGTGGAACGAATGGTAAAATTGGCGCAGGAAGGATTGATTAGTGAAGCGTTATCTGAATTTGAGAAGGATTATGGAATGGAAGCCTGGACTAAATATGGACCATTCGTAAGTGATGTGCAAGAATTCACACGCAAACTCCAGGCGAGGTCAGAAGACAAGTACAAAACCTTCGTGACTAAGAGTGTAATTATCCAGTTTCTATTTTTTGTCATTGCTTTTCCCGTGATAATAATTGCCCTGAATCATATTTTAATCAATCGGAAAAATCGTGATGAGCTTATAAGAGAACTAAATCGTAGTAATGGGAAATTTATATTTGATTCTGGGAATGGAAAAGTCCAGTTAAACGAGAGAAGTGTCATCGATAGCATGATCACTAATCTCAAAAAAGCTTCCGGGTTTATTGTGCAATTGTCAAATGGGGATTTTAGTGCAGAGTGGGAGGGCTTGAATGAAAAAAATAGGCATCTCAATAAAGGAAACCTTTCCGGTGAATTGCTGGCTATGCGGGATCATCTTAAGAAGTTGAAAAAAGATGACGAGCGGAGGAATTGGTTTAACGATGGTATGTCGAAATTCTCTGATGTGATCCGTGAAAATCAAAATACCCTTAAAGAGCTTTGTGATCATTTCATAGCTGGAGTGACTAAGTATACCAATTCGGAGCAAGGCACATTGCTGCTGGTTGAAAATGATCAAAATACGGAAAGGGAATATTTGGAAATAAAAGGGATGTATGCGTTTGACCGCAAGAGGTATATTACAAAGAAAATAGAGCTCAATTCAGGTTTAGCTGGACAGTGTTATCAGGAAGGGGAAACAATTTATCTAACAAATGTGCCCTCTGATTATGTCAATGTGACTTCTGGGCTTGGTGAGGCTAAACCAGACACATTACTGATTGTGCCAATTAGAACCGTAAAAAAGGTGGTGGGAGTATTGGAATTGGCATCATTAAAAAAGTTCGAAAAACATGTGATTGAATTTGTCGAAAACCTGGCATCCAATCTGGCAACTGCCATTTCGGTAACAAGGAGTAATGAAAACACACTCATATTATTGAGGAAGACCCAGGAACAGACTGAAGAGCTTAAGGCTACAGAAGAGGAAATACGCCAAAACATGGAAGAGCTCCAGGCTACGCAGGAACAGATGAGCCGGAAAAACGATGAAGTCAGTCAATTGCTGGAAGAAACGAAGGAGAACGAGGAGGTGATGAAGTTACAGCTCGAAGAATTCGAAACTCTCAAAAGAGGTGAGGAAGAGCTGGTCGAGAATCTCGAAGCATATCGATCGATGATGCTGGATGTTTTAAATGAATTGCCTTATAAAGTTTTTTTGAAGGATGAGGAGGGAAAAATTTTCCTTGTTAATAAAAAGGTGGCGGAATCACACAACATGGGAATTGAAGAGCTGATCGGAAAGTCAGATTACGATTTTGTGGATAAAGAGACTGCTGATCTCTGGAGGAAAGAGGAATTGGAGATTATAAAGAAGGGAGAAGGCACCTTTGTGTTTGAGGAAGATCTGGGGAATGGAAAGCGCATTCTTGAGACGATAAAAAAACGCTTCTACATCAGGCCGATAAAGCAGATTGGGTTATTGGGAATTCAAAAGGATATCACAAATGATCCCAATGCCGCAGACAAGCTCAGGGAATTTAAAAATATGCAAAAAGTCAATTAGGCTTACCCTTTCCGGATAAGCCCAATAGAATGATCATCATCAATATTTTTCAGCATACACCGTGATGCTTAGTACTTTGGGAAGATCCAGTCCCCTGAGTAAAGTTTCGGGAAAGTATTTTTCCTTGTAGTCTTTGGGAATAGGCATTTCCACCTCTTTTTGGATGTTGATGTTCTTAAATCCGGCTGCTTTGATAGTATTGATGTAATCATGTATGTCAATAGCACCAGAAATGCAGGCAGCGTATGCCGCCATATTATTTCTCAACTCTTCCGGTAAATGGCCTGCAATAACGATATCGGAAATACTCAAGTGTCCTCCAGGCTTGAGAATCCTATAGGTTTCTGAATAAGCTTTTTCCTTGTCAGGCACAATGTTCATTACACAATTGCTGATTACGACATCTACGGTTTCGCTTTCGACCGGAAGATTTTCGATTTCCCCCAGCCTGAATTCTACATTCTGGTAGTTTAGTTTCTCCTTATTTTTTCTTGCTTTAAAGATCATTTCAGGTGTCATGTCGACCCCAATGACAAAGCCAGTTTCACCTACTATGCTCCTGCACACGAAGCAGTCATTTCCCGCCCCGGAACCAAGATCAACTACTGTGTCTCCTGGCTTTAACTTGGCGAACTCAGTAGGCACACCACAGCCAAGTTGATAATCAGCCTCTGGGAAATAGCCGTCAAGGTGACTGTACTTTTCAGCAAACGACAGATTTTCAACTGCTTCTTTGCTACCTGAGCAACATGAAGAATTGGCTTTTGGGGCTTCTACAATCGACTTGTAGTAATCCCTCACTTTTACTTTAATTTCATCTGAATTTTCCATTATCTATATCGTTAAAATGTAATATTACGATTTAATAGCTAAAATTTTTTTAGCAACAGTTTTCAGTAATCCTGTTCACAAATGTTTTAAATGCGCCAGAGTATTTTTCCCAGTTTTCCTCATTAATACAATAGCAGATAGAGGGCCCCTCTATTTCACCTTTTATAATCCCAAGGTTTTTTAGTTCTTTAAGATGTTGCGAAATCGTCGATTGCGACAAGGGGATAACATCCGTTAAAGAGCCAACGATACAGGATTTATGGGTAATGATTTGCTCCAAAATAGCAACACGTGCCGGGTGAGCAAATGCCTTGGCAATGTTTGCTATCAAATTTTGATAGTCGTTGAAATTATGTGTTTTGCTGATACCCATATCGTATAATCGTAATAATACGATGTTTTTTTGATTTGGTTATAATAATATTGAGAAAAGTGTTTAGAAAAATCCTAAACACTTTCTACTTCGAAAATAGATTTGTCTTTTGCTTCAAGAAATGAATCACCAGTCAAAAAGATATCAACTGCCCTGGCGGCTTCGCGTCCTTCTGAAATTGCCCAAACCACCAAAGACTGGCCTCTTCTCATATCACCAGCGGCAAAAACTTTTGGAATGTTAGTCTGGTAATTTGTTGTTTTGATATTTCCTCTTTCGTCAAGGTCAAGGTCTAATTCTTGCCGTATTCCTTTTGTTTCGCCATGTAAGAATCCAATAGCCAACAACGCCAGGTCGCAAGGGACGTCGCGTTCCGTATTGGGAACCTCAACAAAACCCATTTTGCCGTTTTTATCCTTGTCCCATTTAATTTCAACTATTTTCAGAGATTTGACGTTCCCATCTTCGTCCCCAATGAATTCTTTCGTTTGGATAGACCAGTTTCTGTCGCAACCTTCTTCATGGGAAGTTGAAGTTCGCAATATCATTGGCCACATTGGCCAGGGATCGTTTTCCCCTCTTTCTTTTGAAGGTTTTGGCAATAATTCAAATTGAGTGACAGATGCGGCTTTATGCCTGTTTGACGTACCCACGCAGTCAGAACCTGTATCTCCACCACCGATGACCACTACATGTTTTCCCGTAGCTAATATTTCATGTGGGAGTTTCTCTCCTTTATGATTTAAAAGGACATCTTCAGATTTTGCCACTCGGTTATTTTGTTGGCTCAAAAAATCCATCGCATAATGGATGCCGTTTAAGTTTCGACCTGGTATAGGTAAATCCCTGGAAGTAGTTGCTCCGCCACACAAGACGATCGCATCAAACCCATCCATCAATTCCTGGATAGGCATATTACCACCTATGTTGGTATTTGTTTTAAAAACAATTCCCTCTTCCTCCATTAACTTTACCCGTCTCTGGACGATAGTCTTTTCAAGCTTAAAATCTGGGATACCATATCGCAGTAGCCCACCAATCCTTTCAGCTCTTTCAAACACTGTAACAAGGTGTCCTGCCTTGTTTAACTGGGAAGCAGCAGCGAGTCCTGCCGGACCAGAGCCAACCACGGCCACCTTTTTTCCGGTTCTTTTTTCCGGAATATTAGGCTTGACCAGTCCATCTTTAAAGGCCTTTTCGATAATGCTTTTTTCGATATGTTCAATGGCGACAGGAGGTTTGTTAATACCAAGTACACAGGAGGCCTCACACGGAGCCGGACAAATCCTCCCGGTAAACTCAGGAAAATTGTTTGTGCTTAGCAATATTTCAGCTGCCAATGACCAGTCCTCGTTGTAGACAGCGTCATTAAATTCAGGAATAATATTCCCTAATGGACAACCGGTATGACAAAAAGGAACTCCACAATCCATACACCTGGCGGCCTGCTTCTTGGTGGCCTCATCTCCGAATTCCAGGTACATTTCCTGATAGTCTTCAATTCTCTTCTTTGGATCCCTCTTTTTCGGTAAATCTCTATCGAACTCTAAAAATCCTGTTGGTTTTCCCATTATTATACCTTCCTTAAATAGCTTCTTTTAGACTTTCTTTTAACTCTCTTGTTTTCTCTCCCTTTTTCTGGAGTAGCACTCGTTTGTAATCCCTTGGCATCACTTTTACAAAATCTGCCTTTGTTTTCTCCCAATTGGCCAACAGTGATTCTGCCACATCGCTACCCGTTTTATCCAGGTGTTTTTGGATCAACTCCCTGAGTGTCACATCGTCTTCGTCTTCAAATTTGTCAAATTCGACCAATCCCATGTTACAGTAATTGTGAAACTCCTTGTCAGGGTCGTATACGTAGGCGATACCACCACTCATACCGGCAGCAAAATTTCTTCCGGTCTTTCCTAATATCACGGCAATTCCACCTGTCATATATTCGCATCCGTGATCTCCCACGCCTTCAACCACTGCTTTTACTCCCGAGTTTCTCACACAGAACCTTTCCCCGGCCTGGCCTCGTATAAATGCCTCCCCGGAAGTGGCACCGTAAAATGCCACATTGCCAATGATTATGTGTTCTGCAGGGTTAAACTTTGCTTCCCTGTCGGGGTAGACCGTCAACTCTGCTCCTGAAAGGCCTTTTCCAAAGTAGTCATTGGCTTCACCTTCCAATTCAAATTTCAGTCCCCTGGCACCAAAGGCGCTAAAACTTTGTCCGGCGCTACCTCTTAGCTTCACATGGATGGTACCATCTGGCAATCCATCACCATTGTATTTTTTGGAAATTTCATTCGAGGTGATCGTACCAACGGACCTGTTTGTATTTATAATTTCAAACTCACATTTGACCGGAGTTCCGTTTTCAAGGGCTGGCTTGGCTTCTTCCAATATCTTCCAGTCAAGGGCGAACTCGAGTGCGTGATCTTGCTCCCGTTGACAATAGGAACCATAGCCCTCATTGACTGGTTCTTTGTAAAGCAATTGGCTTAGATCCAATTCTTTTAACTTCCAATGTTCGAGGTCTTCTTTGACTTTTAAAGCATCTACCTGGCCGACCATCTCATCGACAGTTCTAAAACCAAGGCTTGCCATAATTTCCCTTAGTTCTTCGGCAAGGAAATGGAACAGGTTTTCAACATGTTCCGGCTTGCCTGTAAAGAGTTTTCTCAATTCTTTGTTTTGGGTAGCAACACCTACCGGACAGGTGTTCAGGTGGCATTTACGCATCATGATACATCCTTCAACCACTAATGCTGCAGTAGCCACTCCCCATTCTTCTGCGCCCAGCAAGGCTGCAATAGCTAAGTCCCTACCGGTTTTCATCTGCCCGTCGGCTTGTACCACGATCCTGTCACGAAGGTTATTCTTCACCAGAGTCTGATGAGTCTCTGATAGCCCCAATTCCCATGGCAAACCAGCGTGTCTGATAGAACTGATTGGTGAGGCACCTGTACCTCCATCATGTCCTGCGATCAACACCACATCTGCTTTGGCTTTTGCCACGCCGGCCGCAATCGTTCCAACGCCAGCTTCGGCAACAAGTTTTACATTGATCCTCGCATCTCTATTGGAATTTTTAAGATCGTGGATAAGTTGTGCCAGATCCTCTATCGAATAAATGTCATGGTGCGGAGGTGGTGAAATTAGCCCTACACCAGGTGTCGAGTGACGCACTCTCCCGATCCAGTCATCTACTTTGTGGCCAGGCAATTGTCCACCTTCTCCAGGCTTCGCTCCCTGGGCCATTTTAATCTGAAGTTCGATGGCGTTGGTTAGATAATAAGATGTCACCCCAAACCTACCCGACGCTACTTGTTTAATAGCAGATCTCTCCCAATCACCGTTTTGTTTTGGGAAAAAGCGGACTTCATCTTCACCCCCTTCGCCACTATTACTTTTCCCGCCAATTCTATTCATCGCAATTGCCAATGTAGAATGAGCCTCGTAAGAAATAGAGCCAAAAGACATCGCCCCGGTGGCAAATCTCTTAAAGATACTTTCCTTAGGTTCCACCTCTTCGATGGGGATGGATTTTCTTCCATCCAGGTTAAAATCAAGGAGGCTTCTTAATGTTACGGCTTTCCTTGATTGATTATTTATTTTTTCTGCGTATTGCTTATAAATAGAATAGTCGTTTCTTCTGGTTGACTTCTGAAGAAGGTGGATCGTGTCGGGATTAAACAAATGCTGCTCTCCTCTTCGCTTCCATTGGTACAAGCCTCCCACTTCCAAACGCTGGTTTAATACCGGCTTTACGGGATAGGCATTCTTATGACGTACTAAAGCTTCCCTGGCAATTCCCTTGAAGCCTATCCCTTCAATTCGAGAAACGGTATTGTTGAAGCATTTATTCACGACCCTATGATGCAAACCGATGATTTCAAAAATCTGCGCGCCCTGATAACTCTGGAGGGTGGAAATTCCCATTTTTGAGAAAATCTTCAACAATCCATAATTGATAGCTTTGATGTACCGGTCGAATATTTCTTCGTCAGAAGATGAATTTAAGAAGGCATCCTTCTCTTTCAGCTCCTGTAGGGTTTCAAAGGTCAGGTACGGATTTATTGCACTGGCACCAAATCCGAGAAGCGTTGCATAATGATGTGTTTCACGTATATCACCTGCCTCAACAACGATACCTGTTCTCACACGCAATTTATGACGGATCAAATGATGGTGAACAGCTCCAACCGCCAAAAGCGAAGGTATGGCAGCCCTTGTCTTACTCATTTTCCTGTCGGAAAGAATAAGGATATTTACGCCGTATCGGACTGCATTTTCAGCTTTTTCACAAATTTCATCCAGGCGTTGCTCCAATGTATTTTCTCCGTTCTCCACGTCGAAAGTAATATCGAGTTCTTTCGACTTGAAATTTGGGTGGTTTACATTTCTGATCTTATCAAGCTGGCTATTTTTAAGTACCGGATGCTCAATAAAAATTTGCTGGCAATGTTCCGGAGTCTCGTCCAGCACATTTTTATTCCTTCCAAAGGCTGAATTCAGAGACATCACCAATCGCTCCCTGATTGGATCGATTGGTGGATTACTTACCTGAGCAAAAAGCTGCTTAAAGTAGTGCGACAAATGTTGGCTTTGCTCGGACAGTATGGCCAAAGGCGTATCAGCTCCCATACTTCCAAGGGGCTCGGCGCTTGTATTTACCATAGGCACCAGGATCATTCGTAGATCCTCCGAGGTAAACCCATGGGCAATTTGCCTTTCCAGCAACGTGGCTCTATTAGGCTTGTAGGTGGGTTCTTTTACTTCGGGTAGCTCTTTTAAATCTACTTTATTATTCTTAAGCCACTCGCCGTATGGCTTGGCCGTACAAATTTCTTTTTTAAGTTCGTCATCACTGATAATCCTTCCCTGGGCAAGGTCAACAATAAACATCTTTCCAGGCTGTAATCGTCCTTTCAGGATGACTTTTGATTGATCAACCGGTAGAGCGCCAGCTTCAGATGCCATCACCAGTTTATGGTCTTCGGTTAAGCAATACCTTGATGGTCTCAAACCGTTTCTATCCAATGTAGCACCTACCACAGTTCCATCAGTAAAACAGATAGATGCAGGGCCATCCCAAGGCTCCATGATCGATGAATAATACCGGTAGAAATCTTTCTTGTAGTCTTCCATCAGGTCGTTTTCCTGCCATGCTTCCGGAATCACCATCATCAGGACTTGTGCTATTGACCTGCCTCCCAGAACCAGGATTTCGATCATACTATCCAGGTTAGCCGAATCGGAGTGATTCGGGTCGCATACCGGAAGTAGTTTCTCGATTTCACTTTTTGTAAAAAGCGAAGATTCAAGCAACGCTTCCTTGGAACTCATCCAGTTAACATTGCCTTTAATAGTGTTAATCTCACCGTTGTGCGCAATGTATTTGAAAGGCTGTGCAAGCTTCCATTTAGGGAACGTGTTGGTGGAGAATCTTGAATGCACCAATGCAAAGGCGGTTTTCAGCCGCTTGTCACTTAAATCCTCGTAATAGGGTTTTAATTGATCCGTTCTAAGCTGTCCCTTGTAGACAATGGTTTTGTGGGAAAAAGAAACAAAGTAAAAATCGCCAAAGTTTCCTTCCACATTATGTCCAATGAAATGGACCGTATATTTCTTTAATACGTAAAGCTTTCTCTCAAATTCTTTTGGGTCGGTTACAGTTTTGTGGCGGACAAATATCTGTTCGGTAACCGGCTCAGTAGATTTCGCTGTTGCACCTATGTGACCGTTGTATGTCGGAACCTTTCGGTATCCAAGTAGTTCAAAGCCTAATTCGTCAATATGTTTATTTAATATGGAGCGACATTCCTCACGAACATTCTTATCTGCAGGAAAGAAGATCTGTCCCACGGCATATTTGCCATATTCAGGCAGGTTGATACCTATCTCCTTACATTTTTCTACAAAAAACTCATGAGGCATTTGAAATATAATTCCGGCGCCATCTCCTGTTTCAGGTTCACAGCCACAGCCACCCCTGTGCTCCATATTAGTAAGCATCTGGATGGCATCCTCCACAATCTCGTGAGACTTTTCACCTTTTAAATGGGCCACAAACCCAATTCCACAAGAGTCGTGCTCCATCGAAGGAACATACATTCCTTTGTTTGTATTTTGCATTTCTTGCATTCAGTAAAAATTTTAATCTTTAAGCGAAACTTTCGCGATGGGAATAATCCCGTTTATCTACCACTTTTGACGATCAACCCAAATGGGTTGCAACTCTTTGACTCCATTCAATTTGAGCCTTTAAAATTATTAAAAAAAACTCAAATTTCTTTTATTCGTCGCAAAAATATTAGCAAAACATTGCTATGAACTAGCTTTTAGCAGCTAATTAATGTAAAAATTGACGTTTTGTTAACTTTTTTTAATAATTCACATTAATGCTCAACTCTTCGACCGATTTTTCAATTATCTCAACGGCGAGATCTATTTCTCCTTTTGAAATAATCAAAGCAGGAGCGAGCCTAATCACATTTCCGGCGGTACAACTAACTAATAGCCTGTTTTTTAAAAGAATTTTAGTTAATTCCCCACAGGGAAAAGTAAATTCTATTCCAATCAATAACCCTTTGCCTCTGATACCTTTGACAGCTGGGTTTGCTTTTAGCTTCTCTTCCAGCAGGTTTAATGTGTAATCGCCTACAATCTCAGAGTTTTCGACTAGCTTTTCTTTTTCAATGGTATTAATAGTGGCCAGGGCAGTAGCACAAGCCAGGGGGTTTCCTCCAAAGGTGGAAGTGTGGTTACCTGGTTTAAATGTCTGAGATACTTCGGTGTCCGCAAGGACTGCTCCTATCGGGAATCCTCCCGCTAGGCCTTTAGCAAGCGTAATTACATCTGGCTTGTGGCTATAGTGCTGGAATCCAAACCATTTACCGGTTCTCCCAATACCCGTCTGAATTTCATCTCCCACGATGAGCACATTTTTTTCTCTACAAACCCGGAACAACTTGTCAACAAAATCCTGGTTCGCCGGTTTTACACCTCCCTCACCCTGTACAAATTCGATAAATACAGCAATGTCGTTTTCGCTGATCTTTTCCAGATCTTCAAGCGAATTATAAGTGAGCTTTTCAAACCCCTCTGGCAACGGGCCAAACCCTTCCTGGTAAATTTCCTTTCCTAAAGTTATAGTAGCGATGGACCGACCATGAAAACATCCGGTGAATGAGTAGATTTTACCCGACTTACCTCTTTCATGTCCGTATTTTCGAACCAATTTTAATGCCCCCTCATTGGCTTCCAAGCCCGAGTTGCAAAAGAAGGACCTCTCAAACCCGGAGACTTCTGAAAGTTTTTGCGCTAACTCACTCTGAGGCAGATTATAATAAAAATTTGAAATATGAATCAGCGTAGCGGCCTGGTCCTGAATGGCCTTTATCTGCGCCGGGTGACAATGACCGAGGCTGTTTACAGCGATTCCCGCGAGTGCGTCCAGGTATTCGTTTCCCTGGTCATCATATAGTTTACACCCTTTACCATTGATAAAAGTAACAGGGTAGCGATTATGCATCTGGAAGTAATACTCCTCAAAAAGTTTCTGGGCGTCAGTATTGTGTGTCATGTTCTGATGTATTAGGTGAAATTTAAATTGATCGGGTAATTAATACTACTTACGCCTCCAGAACTGCTTTTGATAAAGCAGGATTTTAAAAAATATTTTACTGAATAAGTTCATGATCACAATTGAAAATGGCTGCAAAGGTACAAAAAATTAATATAATATACTAATGAGCTCTGACTCCTATTCTCGAATCCTCATAGAATTCACCTATTACACGGGTCAGCTTTTTAAACTCAAGAAGAAATCCATCGTGCCCATAGTCAGAGTCCATTTCGATGTATTTGCTATTCGTCACGTGCTCATGCAAAAATTTTTGCTCCACCGTTGGGAATAGTATGTCTGTCCCTATGCCAATGAACAAACTGTTTGCAGTTATTTGACGCAGTGCCTTTGCCAATCCTCCCCGACTACGGCCTACATTTTGTGAATCCATGGCCTTGCTGATATACCAATAGGAAAAGGCATTAAATCTTTTTGCCATTTTTTCTCCCTGGTATTTCTGGTAGGAAGAAGCTTTGAAATTGTCAAACACTTCATCCGAATCCTCAGCCTGGGTTTTATTGTATTGAATGTAATTCCTATAAGATAATAGGGCAGTGGCCCTGGCCGCTTTCATCCCTTCAATCCCGGCATCATCCTTTCTTTCCCGCCAGGTGGGATCCTGTTCGATGGCCATTCTTTGTGATTCATTAAAGGCAATGGCCCAAGGGGAATGTTTGGCATTGGCTCCAATAGCAATTAGACTTTCGAAAGCCTCCGGCATTTCGACGGCCCATTCTATGGCCTGTTGGCCGCCCTGCGAGCAACCAACTACCGTATGGATCCTTTCAATTCCCAGTTCTTGTCTTAAAAGGTCGAAGGCCCTAATGGAATCTCGGTTCGTCACAAAGGGGAAATCATGATAATATTTTTCCCCGGTTTTAGGGTTGATAGATAGTGGGCCGGTGGAGCCATAACAACCCCCCAGAATATTGGCACAGATCACAAAGTGCCTGGCTGGATCATATAGTTTCCCTTCGCCAAACAATCCCGACCACCATTGTGTAAAGTCAGAAGAACCGGAGAATGCGTGGCATACCCAAATCACATTGTCCTTTTTTTCATTTAGCTCTCCCAATGTCGTGTATCTAAGCTGGAATTCCGGCAATGACTGACCGGATTCCAACTTAAATTCACGATTGTAATTAAACGTCCCTTCTTTAACCATTTTTTTATGCTGTCGCAAATGCAAACACTTTTTCAAAAGCCTGCTGAAGATCAGCGATTATGTCATCAATGTGCTCTATTCCCACTGAAATTCTTAACAATGTAGGGGTGACTCCGGCACTTTTCTGTTCTTCGTCCGATAACTGCTGGTGGGTAGTCGAAGCCGGATGAATAATCAATGTCTTGGCATCTCCCACATTTGCGAGGTGACTTATGAGCTCCAGAGAATCCACAAAGTTTTTAGCATTCTCATAGCCGCCTTTGATTTCAAAGGTCAATACCCCGCCGAATCCACGTTTCAGGTATTTTTTAGCCAACCCATGGTACGGGCTTGACTTTAGACCCGGGTAATTCACTTTTGAGACATGCTGATGCGATTCCAGCCATTCAGCTAATTTCAGTGCGTTTTCTACTGTTCTGTCAACGCGTAGGGACAGTGTTTCCAATCCTTGCAGGTAAAGGAAGGAGTTAAACGGACTCAGAGCAGGCCCGAAATCTCTTAGCCCCTCTACACGAGCTCTGATCGCAAATACAATATTTGGTAGGCCAAGCGGATTTCCTTCACCAAAGAAATCCCAGAATTTTAATCCGTGGTATCCTTCTGACGGCTCAGTAAACTGAGGGAATTTTCCATTTGCCCAATTGAAATTACCACCATCTACGATGACTCCACCAATGGATGTACCGTGACCACCAATCCACTTAGTTGCTGATTGGACGACGATGTTTGCTCCGTGCTCCAAAGGTCGGAATAAATAGCCTGCCGCTCCAAAAGTATTATCCACAACCAATGGAATATTATTCTTTTTGGCTACTTCAGCAATCTTTTCAAAGTCTGGAATATTAAATGCGGGGTTTCCTATTGTTTCCAGGTAAATAGCTTTTGTGTTATTATCGACTAACTTTTCGTAGGTCGACGCTTCATCATTTTCAGCGAACTTCACAGTGATTCCAAGTCGCTTAAATGCCACTTTAAACTGGTTATAAGTACCTCCATATAAATTGGAAGTTGACACAAAATTGTCTCCCGTCTGAAGGATATTATTCAAGGCCAGAAATTGTGCGGCCTGACCTGATCCCGTAGCCAATGCTGCCACTCCGCCTTCTAATGCCGCGATGCGTTGCTCGAAAACATCAGTAGTAGGGTTCATGATCCGGGTATAGATGTTGCCAAATTCTTTCAAGGCGAAAAGGTTGGCCCCATGCTCAGAATTTTTAAAAACAAAGGATGTAGTTTGATAAATTGGCACAGCCCGGGAGCCGGTGGTAGGATCCGGTTGTTGTCCGGCGTGCAACTGCAAGGTTTCAAATTTTAGATTTGTGCTCATGGTGATTTTAGTATGTTAAGTATAGATGTAAAAGAGTGTTATAAATTCAATGAAAGGAGTTAACGAAAAACATTAACAACAAACGTGCATGTGCCTACAACACATGTAATCAGAAAGGGAAAAACAGATAAAGCAATAGATGCTTTGAAGGATGTAGAAAGAAGAATTTGTGTTTTTAGTATTCATAATTAATCAATTTATATTTTCCCGAATATTTTCGGAATCAGGAATTAGCACCACTCCGCCGAGATGCGGAAGGTTGCTAGAGTTTCTCAGAGCCTGTCTCTCCACTCTTCTGTATAAATCAATTAGAATCTAATTGACTTGACGCTACAATGATACGTTTACGCGGGGTCTTTTACAAGGTTTGGAACTAAATAAAATTAATATTCCAAACCTCGTAAACCCATTAAATCCGGTTTAAGCCAACTCTTTTCCAACTTTTATCAAAAGATCCTTCGTTTTCCGGATGCCATCGTATGCATCTCCAGGACCCTCAAATTCTATCCCGATATGACCTGTAAATCCGGCATCCTTTACGATTTTCAGCAAGCGCGTATAATCCATAAATTGTTCATTCCCATCTTCGTCAAAGAAGTTTGTTTTGGCACTCACGCCTTTGGCAAATGGCATTAGCTCTTTGGTTCCAGTATACCGGTCATATTCATTCAGGCAGGTAGGTTCACCGTTTTCGTCTTCACCGCGTTCGATGCAGAAATTACCAAAATCAGGGAGCGTGCCACAGTAATCATTATTAACCTGGGCAATCACACTGGAAAGCCATTTTCCATTGGATGAAAAACCTCCGTGATTTTCCACTATGATCCCGATGCCATGCTCAGCACCAAATTCGGTCAGTCTACCGAGCCCATCTACAGCAGCCTGTTTAGCGGATTCCTCATCTCCGGTGGTCGATCTGGCATTTACCCGAATGGAGTGACATCCCAGGAATTTCGCTGCTTCTACCCACTTGTAATGGTTTTCCACGGCTTCCATTCGTTTAGCATCATCTGGTTCTCCCAGATCCCCTTCGCGATCGATCATGATCAACACGTTGGTCATGGCGAGATCATCCGCTCTTTTTTTCATTTCACTGAGGTAAGCCATGTCCTTTGCCTTGTCAGGAAAAAATTGGTTGACATACTCAACTGCATTTAAGTCAAATCTATTCTTCGCCACAGATGCAAAATCCAGATTGTCGATTTCACCACTAAAAAGCTGGCGGTTTAGGGACCATTGGGCCAATGAAATGGAAAACCACAGGTCAGATGTATTCTCTGCTGTACTCGCATCACCTTCTTCTTGCACTTTATCTTTTGGCTTGCTACCACATCCGACCAAAGGAATTGTAACCATTCCTGAAAGCCCTAAAGTCACTGCGGCCTGACCTGAAAGTTTTATAAAATCGCGTCTGTTTTTATTCACAATTTGTAAAGTTGAAGTGAGTGAATTAAGCTAATAACTAGAGGTAATCTACTAAAATTTTGAGCTTTGGCATATATTTGTCGCATCTATTCATATCATCACCTGATGATCGCTAAAAATTAGGAAATGAAGTTAGTTGAAGTTACCAGTCCAAAACTGGCCAGTGAGTTTGTCAAACTGCCGGTGGAATTGTACAAGAATGAGAAGAATTGGATCCGCCCCTTGAATAAAGATGTGGAAAATGTTTTTCACGCCGAAACGAATAAAACCTTCAGAAATGGAGAATGTATTCGTTGGATCCTGCAGGATGATCAGGGAAAGACGATAGGAAGAGTCGCTGCATTTATTAATAAAAAAACGGTCAATAAAAACAATGACCAACCCACCGGTGGGATGGGCTTTTTTGATTGTATTAATGATAAAAGTGTGGCTTTTAAGCTTTTTGATGCTTGCAAAAAGTGGCTGGAAGAAAGGGGCATGGAGGCGATGGATGGGCCAATCAATTTTGGTGATCGCGACAAATGGTGGGGATTATTAGTTGATGGATTTGATATTGAGCCAAATTATACCTGCAATTATAATTTTCCTTATTACCAGCAATTCTTTGAGGAATATGGTTTCCAGATATATTTTAAACAGTTCACCTTTGCCAGGATCACTCGTGATCCGCTCTCACCAAAGCTAAAAGAGAAGGCAGATAAAGTAGCCAATGATCCCCGTTACTCTTTCAGGCACATGAAGTTGAAAGAGTTGGATAAATACACCGAATATTTCCGTATCGCCTACAACAAAGCCTGGGGAAACCATAAGGGAGTTGCTGAATTATCTTCCTTGCAGGCAAAAGCCATCATGAAACAGCTTCGGCCATTGATCGATGAAAAGATTATGTGGTTTGGGTTTTACGATGATGAGCCTATTGCCATTTTCATTATGCTTCCTGAGGTAAACCAGATTTTTAAGTACGTTGATGGAAAACTGGATTGGGTAGGTAAACTCAAGTTTCTCTATCACAAGTGGAGGAAATCCTGCAATAAAATGATCGGTCTGGTATTTGGTGTGGTGCCCGAGCACCAGGGAAAAGGAGTGGATGGAGCGATCATCGAAGCCGCCCGGGTAATGGTGCAGGATGACTATCACAGATATAAATATTTAGAAATGAACTGGATCGGGGATTTTAACCCCAAGATGATCAATGTAGTAGAGCAGGTGGGAGGCTATATTTCCAAAACACATCACACCTATCGGTTGCTCTTTGATCCGACGAAGGAGTTTACAAGGCATCCGATATTGAGGTAAATATTTTACCGTTTATTTATTAATAGCGTACAGGAAGTCTAATCTTTTAACGGAGGAAAAAAAGACAGAAATCACACTATTTCAATTTCTGGAATTGGTATAATGAATTTACAGCCCCAGTCCTTTACATAAGAAAGTTGAGAGATGATTTCTTTTTTTAAATTCCAAGGTAAAATTAAGATATAATCAGGTTTGGTCTCGAGAATTTTATCGGGATTAAATATGGGTATTAGTGTTCCTGGCAAGAAATTATTTTGTTTAAATGGGTTTTTATCAACTGTATAGTCAATCATATCAGTTCTAATTCCACAATAATTTAAAAGTGTATTTCCTTTTCCCGGAGCCCCATAGCCTATTATGGATTTCTTTTTTCTTTTTAGGGAAATCATCAATTCAAGAAGTTTTCTTTTAGTTTCTTTTACTTCTTCTTTAAACTTCTCATAATAATCTAAGCTCATTATACCCATCTCTATTTCCAGGTCAAGCATTTTTTTGATCGAGGCAGAAATGGGAATTGCCTTATTCTCCGTGTGTTTTACAAATATTCTAATGGAACCGCCATGTGAGGGAAGTTCTTCGACATCAAATAATTCTAAACCAAAAGCATTAAAAATCTTATGAACGGTGGTAAATGAAAAATATGAATAATGTTCATGATAGATCGTATCAAACTGATTCAATTTAATCAACTGAAGCAGGTGTGGAAATTCCATTGTAATTATGCCAGTATCCTTGAGAAACAATTTTAATCCCTGGATAAAATCATTTAAATCTGGTACGTGAGCCAAGACATTATTTCCGATCAATACATCTGCCTTTTCGTATTTGTCTTTTAATTGTACCGCACTTTTTGAGTTAAAAAATTGTATTTCTGTTGGTATGTTTCTTTTTTCTATCGCTGTTTTTGCAACAGTTTTTGAAGGCTCTACCCCTAATATTTTGAATCCTTTCTTTAAGAAATACTGTAAAAGGTAACCATCATTGCTTGCTATTTCAACTATAAAACTGTCTCGATCTAAGCTGAATCTTTTTGAAATATAATCAGCATAATTTTCAGCGTGTTTCAACCAACTTTCAGAATAAGAAGAAAAGTAGGCATACTCATCAAAAATTTTATGGGGAGGCACTACCTCTTCGATTTGGACGAGAAAACACTTTTTGCATAAATAGGGATGCAAAGGATAATGCGGTTCCATTAATCTTAATTCTTCTGGTTTCACATGATCCTGGCATAATGGCTGCATCCCAAGGTCAATAAAAGTGAAGTCTAATAATGATCCACAGAATCGACATTTTGGCTGATAATTCATTTTAATTTAAATTTTAATACAATTCCCACCATTAAAATTTAAAAACAAATGCTCTCAATTCCAAATTCCAAATAAATCCCTCAACCCCTCGGCTCCAGGCGATGGATCAATATCCTAAAAGCTTTTGGCTTGAAGCAAGTATCGTCTAAATGGGATTTTTATCCAAAAGCCAGGGGCATAAAGCATCGTCGTCACCCGGCAGGAGCCAGTCGACTGAATTGAAAGCAGTACATGAATCAAAAATTCACAAATTCACCAAATAACTGCTCAGCACATCTTCACATAGCTTCCGAGCCACTTCAGATCCTTCTTGTGCTTTTCCATTAATTTGGCCACGTTTTCATCTTCGAAGTGCCCGTCAAAATCAATGAAAAACCAGTACTTGAAGTTCTTTCCTTTTTTAGCCGGACGGCTCTCTATTTTCGATAGGTTGATACCGGCATCGTAGAAATCCTGTAGTAGGTTTACCAGGCTACCGGGTGTGTCACCGGTTTTGGCAAGGATGGAGGTTTTATCCGCTCCGCTGCCCATGTTTTTGAAATTCTTGGAGATGATCAGGAAGCGGGTGAAATTATCTTCCGAGTCTTCCACATTGTCAAATAAGATAGGAAGGTTATTTAACCTGGCAGCAATATGCGGGCAAAGAGCTGCTGCGCCATCTTCCTCCATGGCCAGCTTCGCAGCTTTTGAAGTAGAATTGACCGGGATAAGCTCCACTCGATTTCCATTAAATGACTCTCTAAGGAATTTTTTACATTGTTTGAACGCAATGTCTCTGGAGTACACCTTGGTGATATTCGCCAAGTTGTCCTCCTTTGTTCCAAATGCAAAGTGGATGGAAAAAGCGATTTCAGCGACGATTTTCAGGTCTGTTTTTCCAAGCAAGTCAATGGTTTCAGCCACTACCCCCTCCTGGTTATTCTCAATTGGGATCACACCGAAAACTGCCCGACCAGTGTCTACTGACTCAAACACTGATTCAATGGATGCCAGTGGCATGTATTCACTCATGGCGCCAAACCTGCTCTCCGCCGCCTGGTGGGTAAATGATCCTTCCGGACCCAAATAGGCAATTCTTTCTGGTAATTCCAGGTTTCTCGAAATGGCAAAAATTTCCATGAAAATGGCTTCGATGGCGGGTCGCTGAAGCAAGCCTTTGCTGTGAGCAGTCAGGCGGTCAATGATATCTTTTTCCCTTTCCGGGCGATAAATGACCGTTTTTGTGGATCGTTTTAACTCCCCAACTTTTTTAACGATCTCCATTCTCTTATTAAGAATATCAAGCAGTTCGTTATCACAATTATCAATTTCCTTTCGAAGCTTATCTAAATCCACTGGTAAAATGTTAAATTACAATTCAGGTTTTTGTGGCAAAAGTATCCATTTTTTAAGTATTTACAAATGAGATACTTAGTCGGCCTGGGGGAATAAACTAATCTTCCCAGGAGATTGATTTTAGTTAAAACCGCATGATATTTGGGAAAAAGCCGGTTTTGATTCCCTTCACAATACCACAAATCATCAATACGACCTAATTTAATTGCCCTGTTATTCTTTTTTTTAAATATCCAAAAATCCAATAAACCCTTATGGACAGCCATCTCGATTTATTCCCTTTCGTCATGGCTACCAGTGTATTGGATATGTTTGTTGGTTTTGGTTTATTCGTTGGAAAAACGGTAAGGCTTGCCTTTGTCTATATGATCATTTGTGGACTTCTGGCAGCGCTCGTGTGGCCAATTGCAAAAAGCAGGGACTATTAGAAAATGGGTTATTGAGTTAATAGATAAACATTTGAGTAAATTCTGATGAACCATGTCATAACTCAGGTGGTTATTTTTTTAAAAAGTGAGTTTATTTATATGTATTTGGTTTTAAACTCAATAACTTATTAGTCAATAACTTTTAACTCCTGAAATGCAAAATTAAGGTTAAAGCAATACATGGCTATATCTCCCCCCGACAAAACAAGACGGCTTGAAGCTGAGCTCGAAGAACTAAAAAGAGAGAATGCTGGTCTTCAAAAGATTATTTCCCACGATATCCGTTCTCCTTTTAATAAGATCCATGCGTTGATCCAATTGATGAAGATGGAGGTAGAGTCCCTAAGTACTGATCAGGTAGAGTATCTTAACAGCATGCACCTGACTGTGATGAGTGGACTGGAACTGGTGAGGAATATGCATGACGCGAAGCTCATTGAAGACGGGGAAATAACCATGGAGAAAAAGCAGGTAGACCTGGTGATCCTGGCAAAAAAAGCAGGTAATACTTTCGACGAGTTGGCAAGCCTGAAGGATGTTACCATCGACGTGCAATCATCCGTCAAAAGGCCATTTGTACTGGCGGATGAGCATTATTTGCAGCGGGCCATTGAAAACCTGATCTCAAATGCGGTGAAATATTCCTACGAAGGCAAGCCCGTAAAAATAGATTTGGAGGAAGAAGACAATATCATTTCTTTGAAGGTTACCAATTTTGGGCAAGGCATCAAAGCGGAAGAAACTGAAATGCTTTTTAAAAAGTACTCCAAGCTGTCCGCCCGACCCACCAAAGGAGAAGGTTCTTCAGGGCTTGGCTTATACATTACTCAATATTTCGTCGAAAAAATGGGTGGTGAAGTTTTCTTCCACCACCAGGATAATGGGATGACCACTTTTGTGATGCAATTTCCGGGTTAGTTCTTTTTTTTACCTCCCAATCGAAATCAAATTAGTAAACAATCGATAGGCTCCGGGTACGCCCACCGGCAATTCCCGGAAGTAGGAAAGAGATGAATAAATGAAATGCCCTTCGCCATATTTGGCTACTAAAATTCCACTTTCCAATGCCTTTTCGCCAGGGTCGTGGGTGGAAATAACGGTCTCAAACTCTTTACCCCATTCTTCAGGAAAGTATAATCCCCGCTCTTGTACCCAGCCCTCAAAATCCTTTTGGGTGATTTTATTGGGGGTATTAAGCACCGGGTGGTTTGGATTTGTAAATACAACCGGTGCTTCTTCTACCGTTACTCTGTCCCTGGAAATCTTTAGGGGATAGGGTGAAAAATCATTGGTTACCGTTCTGAAATTGGTATTATACTGAACCAATAAAGTCCCGCCCCTTTTCACATAATCCAACAATTTAGGCATGTCAAATTTGAGTTTGTCGACCGTATTCAAAGCCCGTACACCGAGAATAACCGCATCAAATTGTTTCAGGTAGTCTTCATTCAGTTCTTTATCATTAATCAACTCCACCTTGTAGCCGACTTGTATCAATGCCTCTGGGATGGCATCCCCGGCGCCCATGATATATCCAATGTTTTCCCCCTTTCTCTCCAGTTCAACCCGCACAAATTCTGCCGAGGCTTTTTCAAACAATGTTTGGGTAGGAATGTGGTCATATTCCAGTGTGACTAAAGACTGGCTGAACTCCATACCTTTGCAGGTGGCTACAGCAAGTGCTTCCACCTGAGAAGCATTCACCGGAGGTGTGATGGTAAATTCAAATGTTTGCTCCTGTCCCTTTGCCGCAATGGAATACTGGTAGCTTTCAGGAGTGATTTTCCAGTTTTCGGGTACTTTTAGAGCCACTGAACCTGCAACATCGTCCTTTCCTGATTTTACTTTGGCAGTGATCGTTTTTTTCTCATTTGACGCAAAGACATGCACCCCGCCTGAAATAGAAGTAAAAACCGGAGGGGTGACCACAAAAGGTTGGTATTGTTCCCCTTTCACCGGATCGGTTCTTTTAAACACAACCGGTCTTTTATAAAATATTTTTTCGCCAAATACTTCCAGTACAAAATCAGCATCCAGGGCATTACCATTTTGCGCTTTACCGATTAATTGCTGATCGGTAACATTAAACATCCCCAAGGACTTTTGCTTTTCCAGCCAATAAGGCTGGCTGTAAGGAATATTTTCGGGAATGACAATCCCATACTTGTCATTTCTATCATAGTTTTTAACGAGCAGGGAATCCATTTTCCCATCAATTTTTACCTGATCCAAGGCATAGGAAAGAAGTTTGATATCGACAGGCGAACGGTTAATCACCTCGAAGGTGACATACAGGGAGTCTCCACGTGTGGCGGAGTAATCATTGGCTGTAGCTTCCAGATAAAGGCCCAGGCAGGCATAGATCAATTCGTCCACTTCCTCCAGTTTCCTGGATTTCCAAAATTCGTCCTTCAAACTGGCAATCATTTTTCTCAGTACCACCAGATCTTCTACGATAGCATAGGGTTCCGCCGGGTTATATTTGCTGAGGATCGAATTGATTTTTGACTGTATTTTTTCCGACCTTTTCACTCGATTCCAGGTAACATCCACACGTTCAAACAAATCATTTGTAGCCTCTTCGCCTGCCACGTATTTAAAATATTCAAAAATCTCTCCCCGCTGTCCCGAGGATCCAAAGCCCTGGCTTTTATGCTGGGAGCGGCTACGTGCAGCAACCTCCGAGTAGGATTCCCCCAACAGGGGATTGTATTCTCCGATATTGTATTTTGGCAATTTATTCACATCAAGATCTTCCACCGGTTGCCACCAATAGGTGTTCCAGTAAATGGCGCTGGGCTGCCATGGTTTTACATATTTAAGTTGATCCGGAAAAATATTCGGATCATTGGCAATGGAAAAAGCTTCTTCTGCAATGATCGCAGAACCTGTGTGATGGCCATGTGTCGTTCCCGCATCTGTATTAAATCTGCAGATAATGACATCGGGTCGGAATTTCCTGATCACCCAAACCATATCGCTCAATACACCTTCCCGTTCCCAAATGGTAAAGGTTTCGTCAGGGTGCTTGGAATAGCCAAAATCCACCGCCCGGCTAAAAAACTGCTCACCTCCGTCTATTCTCCTGGCCGCCAGCAACTCCTGGGTTCTGATCACCCCAAGCTGATCGGTGATTTCCGGGCCGATCAGGTTTTGTCCGCCATCGCCACGGGTGAATGCAAAATATCCGGTATAGAATTTCTTATCGTTTGCCAGGTAAGTGATAAGCCTGGTATTTTCATCGTCGGGATGTGCTGCTACATATAGCGCCGTTCCCAGGACGTTTAATTTTTGTAACATTAACTGAATATCGGAAGCTGAATGTGCGCTAGGTTTTTGTGAGAATCCCCTAAAAATCGCCAATGTTATTACTAAAAAAGTCAGGAATATTTTCAATTCTGTTATCCTCATATACATTACGCTTTTTTTCAACTTGCTAATATCCATAACTTCCCATCATTTTCAGTAAGGTTTTTGACCAATGCCTAATTCTTTATAAAAATGGCGAGATAGCAATTTTAATCTATATTTGACTTCCAATATTTTAATGAAATGCAATATATCTTAAAAATAGATTGCCCCGATGAGAAGGGCCTGGTGCATAAAATTTCGGGCATATTGTTTTCTCACGGATTAAATATGACCGAAAACGAGGAATTTGTGGATCAGGAAAGGAGCCATTTTTTTATGCGTTCGGAGTTTATCGGTAAGCTGGACAGAGATAAGGTGCTACACGAAGTGAGGGAGATCCTTCCTCCACAAGCCAATGTGGAGCTGTTTCAAAAACATAAGAAGGACATTATCATCTTTGCGACGAAAGAGTATCACTGTTTGGGGGACCTGCTCGTACGGCATCAATTTGGCGAGCTCAATGCCAATATCAAGGCGGTGATAAGTAACCATGAGTATTTAGGGGAATTTGTTGAAAAATTTGACATACCATTTCATTACATATCAGCTAAAGATCTGGAGCGGGAAGAACACGAAAAGATCGTGCTTCATAAGGTGCAGGAATACGATCCCGAATTTTTAGTGCTGGCTAAGTACATGCGCATTTTTACTTCCGATTTCACCAGGCATTTTCCCGATAAGATCATCAATATCCATCATTCATTTTTACCGGCCTTTATTGGGGCAAAACCTTATGCGCAGGCATATGCAAGGGGGGTAAAAATGGTGGGGGCGACAGCCCATTTTGTGAATGAAAACCTGGATGAAGGACCTATCATTAACCAGGATGTGGTGCAGACCACTCATAAAATGGACGCGATCAGCATGGCCCGGGCGGGCCGCGATGTGGAAAAGATCGTCCTGGCCAATGCTTTAAAAATGGTCTTCGATGACCGGGTATTTGTGGTTGGAAATAGGACGGTGATATTGTGATTGCTATAGGAAATGAAATTCTTTAGAAATATTCTAATTCGAATGTTTTTCGTTATTGCCTCTTTTAGTTGTAGTAAGAAAGAGGGATTTGACTACAAGGTGATTTCTTGGGAGGTGGACTACGGTGACCTGAAATCTAGGAGGCTTGTAGATACCGTCAACAATTTATCTTCAAAACACAATCTACAAGGAATATATTTAATTGAAAGTTTACTCGATTCAACCTTTTTGAAATTGAATAAAAGTAGTAAAATCGAAATGGACAAAATTGAATTAAACCTTATAGAAAAAGGTTATGGAGAGTTAAACAGTCAAAAAATAGAGATACTTAAAATTGTATTTTTTAAAAAGCAGAATCCAATAACAGAAGAATTTGTGATATACAATCCAGATGTCGGAATCTTGATGTATACACATTCACATACTCGTAAGAGATTTTACAAAAAACAAGTTAGATATATCACAAAGGGAGAAGTCCAACACACCAGCGATTTAGAATTCAACAATGATGAAATCTTAGAATTTTACTTTTCTGATATAGATATACCACAGATAGAAAGCCACGAGAACTCTGAATTCGAAGATTCAATAGTCTTAGATATAGACTTTCAATAGCAGAAATATAGCAATCTGGCCTTAATTCAAATGGTTCATTGAGATATGAAACCAACAACAAAAAGCCCCAATTAAGTCATTCTGAATTCATTTCAGAATCCCAAGCCAAGGTTCATCAAAGGAGTTGACCTAGTTTCGCCCGAGCTAAATTCCTTAAAGAAGACAAATTAACTCCCTCAAGTAATTCGTTTGAGATGCTGAAATACCCGTCTGTCCGACGAGGCAGGAATCCAGCAAGACGGATGAGGCAGGAATTAATACTGACGATAACACGATTTATTAATCAATCCCCACTAAAGCCCTGATGTATTGTTGTCGTTCGAAATATTCCGGTTGGTCAGAGTATTTCTGGCTCATTTTTCCCCGGAAATCGTCCAATGATTCGTAGCCTTTATCCACCATCCATTTCTGGATATCCTCAAGCATCACTTTTATTTGTCCCAATCCGTGGATGTAAAGTGTGGAGGCTATCTCTACCACTTTCGCACCGACTAAGATTTGCTTGATCGCGGCTTCTCCATCGTGGATACCGGTATTGGCCGCCAGGCTACAGCCGATTTTTTGATATAAAATAGATATCCATCGCAGTGTGTTGGACATCTCGGCCGGGGTGCTGTATTTATTTTTGGATTCCAGCTCCAGGTCGTTGATGTCAATATCGGTTTGATAAAACCGGTTAAATAGTACCAAGGCCGAAGCTCCCGCCTTGCGAATATTTTTAGTGATTCTCGGTATGGAAGTAAAGTAAGGGCCGATTTTTACCGCGATCGGAATATTCACCTGGTGTTTTACAGAAGCTATAATGTCACAAATGTGTTTTTCAATTTTGGTTGGATCTTCATGAAACTCGCGAGGCATTACTGCGATATTTAATTCCAAAGCATCAGCGCCAACTGCCTCCACATATTTTGCAAACTCCACCCACCGGGTATTGGAAACACAGTTAATACTGGCAATAACGGGAATATTTACCTTTTCTTTTGTCTCCTCAATCATCTTCAGGTAGTCATCAGAATTAGCGGTGATTCCCATCTGCCGGATGTAATCCGATTCCTCCACATGAAATTGAGGCATCGACTTTGCCACAATCGAACTTACATCTGCTTCGATTTGTTCTTCAAACAATGATTTTAATACCACCGCGCCAGCACCGGCATCTTCACACCGTTTCACACCTTCGACACTGTGCGTAAGGCTACAACTCGATACAACGATCGGGTTTTTTAAGTTCAGCCCCATGTAGGTCGTTGCCAGGTTCATCATAGTGTTTTTCATTTAAGCTAATCCTGCAAATCCCATAAATGCTAAAGAAAGCAATCCCGCCACGATCAAAGCAGCAGGGACTCCTTTCATCCCTTTAGGAAGATCTAAAAGTTCCAAGTGCTCGCGCAAACCGGCAAATATGACAATTGCCAGGGTAAAACCAATCGCATTGGCAATGGCGAACACGACACTCTGAATTAAATTATATTCATTTTGAATGACCAAAATAGCGACTCCAAGAATGGCACAATTGGTAGTGATGAGGGGAAGATAAACCCCAAGAGCCTGGTATAATGCCGGGCTCACTTTTTTGAGAACGATCTCTACCATTTGTACCAATGCTGCTATTACTAATATGTAGGCAATGGTTTGTAAGTAGACAATGCCAAATGGTTCCAGTATATAGTGTTGGATCATGTAAGTAACGATGGTCGCTAATGTCATAACAAATAGTACCGCCCCTCCCATTCCTGCCGAGGTAGATATTTTTGTAGAAACACCTAAGAAAGGACAAATCCCGAGGAATTGGGCCAATACAATGTTATTGACGAAAATGGCTGAAAAAACAATGATCAAATATTCCATAATCTTTTCTTAAGCAGTTAATTTTTTTGTGAGGGAATTCACAAGGGCTATCAGCAAACCAAGAGCAATGAATGCGCCGG
The DNA here is from genome assembly GCA_050305935.1 of Cyclobacteriaceae bacterium. Classification (GTDB taxonomy): domain Bacteria; phylum Bacteroidota; class Bacteroidia; order Cytophagales; family Cyclobacteriaceae; genus CAJXNP01. The sequence continues at coordinate 111,709 of JBNLGG010000002.1, forward strand.
GTGCTAAAACAAATACCAGTGCTCCATCTGCTTCAAACAACTTGATTCCAAAGATGGAGAGACTACCCAATAATTCTCTGACAGAACCTAACATTACCAGGGCCATGGTAAATCCTAAACCCATTCCCAGACCATCGATCAGGGAGGAAACTATTTTATTTTTTGAAGCAAATGCTTCTGCTCTTCCGAGTACAATACAGTTCACCACAATGAGAGGAATGAACAGCCCCAACTGTTCATGTAAGGCATTAAAGAAACCGGCCATCACCAGGTCAACCACAGTAACAAATGAGGCAATTATAATGATGAAAGCAGGTATGCGGACTTTACCAGGAATCAAGCCACTAACCAATGAAATCACGACATTTGACATGACCAAAACAAAGGCTGTTGCAAGGCCCATTCCCAGTCCATTAATAGCCGTGGAGGTTACTCCCAGTGTAGGGCACATGCCCAACAATTGAACAAAAACGGGGTTTTCCCTAAAAAACCCTTTATTAAGGTTCTCGATATTATTCATGGTCACCTCCTTCTTTGATTGCGTCATAGGCAGTTTGAACGGCTGAACTAAAGGCTCGACTTGAAATCGTAGCTCCAGTCAATGCATCTACATCACCACCGTCTTTTTTCACCTTTAAAATGAACTGATCAGGATTCTTCCCAGTAAACTGTTCAATGAATTTCGGTTCGCTCATTTTTGTGCCAAGCCCTGGTGTTTCCTTGTGCTCCAGGACAGAAATGTTCTTTATTGCTCCGTCAGGTAAAAACCCTACCATCAGCCAGACATTACCACCATACCCTTTTGGTGAGAATGTCTTTATAGCTACACCCTGATTTTCACCGCCAAGTTTAGCGGGATAGACTTCGAGACTGTCTTTTAGCGAGACTACTCTGATTTTATATTGATCCATCAACGGATCATTGTCATACTCACCCACTACTGCATCAATTGCCCGCTTTTGTTTGGCAAGCTTTGCGGCGGCTATGGGCTCTTTGGTTAATTCATACACAAAACCCAGGGCTGTAGAGGCTATCAGTGTAACTACTACAAGCGTCAGGGTCATATTAAAATATGTAGATTCGACTTTTGCCATAATTATTTGACTCCAAATCGTTTAGGTTTTAAATATTTGTTGATCAATGGCACAAAGGCGTTCATGATCAATATTGCAAATGAAACTCCTTCAGGATAGGCACCCCAAAACCGTATGACGACCGTCAAGAGTCCGATTCCAAAACCATAAAGCAACATTCCTTTATAGCTCATTGGAGATGTAACATAATCAGTCGCCATATAAAATGCACCGAGCAATACGCCCCCGGTCAGAATGTGGAACATCGGGTTCATGTATTGGTTTGGATTTATTATCCAAAAAATTCCGCTAAATACAGCAATGGAAGCAAGCATCGAAATCGGTATGTGCCATGTAATAATTTTTCTGTACAGCATGTAAATGAAACCAATAGTCAGGGCCAATCCCGATACTTCACCGATACATCCTCCCTGATTTCCAAGAAAAAAATCAAAGTACGGCGGCAATTTTGAGACCAACTCTGTCAACGGTTGACCGGCATCCAGGCCTTCTTTGATAATAGCCAATGGAGTGGCTCCTGAAACGGCATCGGCTAATGACCACCTGTTTTCCAATGGCACCGGCCAATTGGTCATTGGAACAGGGAAAGAAATCAAAAGAAAAACCCGGCCTACCAGGGCTGGGTTGAAAGGATTGCTGCCAAGGCCTCCGAACGCCATCTTACCGATGCCAATGGCTACCAGGCTGCCAATAACTACACCCCACCATGGAATGCTGCTGGGGAGGTTAAATGCTAATAATAATCCAGTAATTATTCCCGAGCCATCTGATATTGAAGTTTCTCTTTTGAGCAATAATCTGGTTATCAGGAATTCAAAAATTAAACAACTGATGACCGCATACAGCATTACCAAAATGGCCTGAAGTCCGAAGACATACACTGACATGCCAATCACCGGCAAAAGTGCAAAAATAACTCCGTACATCAGGGTAGGTATTGATTCCTCTTTATGAATGTGTGGAGAGGGAGATATAGTTAAAAGTTGTGTGCTCATACCTACGCAATTTTCTTTTTCATCGCAATCACTGATTTCTTACCCAGTCTGATATAGTCTAGCAAGGCTCTGTCTGATGGGCATATGTAGGAGCATGATCCACACTCAATGCAATCAAGTATCCGGTCACTTTCAGCTCTTTCAAATAAGTCTCTTTCAGTTTCAGCCATTAATAAATAAGGCTCCAATCCCATTGGACAAACCTGGACACATTTGGTACAGCGGATGCAGGCTTTTTGTTCTCTTCTGTGCGCCTCTTCCTCATTTAAAATTAATATCCCGGAAGTTCCCTTGGCCATCGGTACTTCTACGCTATTGATCGCCTTACCCATCATGGGGCCCCCTGAAATAATCTTACCCGTATTTTCGGGCAATCCACCGGCCGCTTCTACCAGGTCAGCAACTGGGGTTCCAATTCTTACTTTCAGATTACAAGGTTTTGCGATGCCTTTACCTGTGATGGTGACAATACGTTCTACCAGCGGTTTGTTTTTTTGGATGGCTTCATAGACAGCGAATGCAGTTCCCACATTGTGAACCACAGTGCCTACATCAATCGGCAGACCCCCCGAAGGCACTTCCCTATTTATGACCGCTTTTATTAACTGCTTTTCGCCACCCTGAGGATATTGAACTTTCAGCGGAACCACTGATATTTTTTCTTCGGTTTTCAATAGCTCGCTAAAAATCTGGATGGCATCTTTTTTATTATTTTCAATTCCAATGAATGCCTTATCAACATTTAGCGCTTTCATCAGAATGCGAGTACCTATGAGGATTTCCTGACTATGTTCCATCATGAGCTGATGATCTGATGTCAGATAAGGCTCACATTCCACCCCGTTTATGATTAAATACTCAGCGGTCTTTCCTTTTGGTACTGATAATTTTACATGTGATGGGAAGGTAGCTCCTCCTAAGCCGACGATACCCGATTCTCCTATTTTTTTAATGATTTCCTCAGAACCCAGTGAAATGTCCCTGATAATATCCGGTGTGGTATCGATGGTCTCAAGCCAATCATCACCATCCACCCGGATGATAATGGCATCTCTTTTATACCCGCTTGTATCTAGTACCTTTTCTATTTTAGTCACTGTACCGGATGCGCTGGCATGGATATTAGCCGAAACAAATCCTTCCTGAACAGCAATAACTTCACCAACTTTTACTTTTTGTCTTGGTTCAACAATCGGTTTTGCAGGCGCTCCAATATGCTGGGAAATTGGTATGGAAACCATTTTTGGAACCGGGACACTTTCAATTTTTCGTCCGGCAGACAATTTATTTTCCGGAGGATGAATGCCTCCAATCGAAAATGTCTTTAATCCGTTTGCCCAAAACATCATCGTATTATCCGTTTTCTTTATCGTTTGAACTATCAACCTCTGGAGTGGGTGTGGCTTCAACACCTGCAGCAACAGGCTCCGCTTTTATCTTCTTTGGAGGGAAATTTATTTCATGGATCGAATGCGATCCACAAACATCCACACATTTTCTGCACAATTTGCACTTTTCTCCATCTATGTATGCGAGGTAATTATCGATTGTGATTGCATCATATCGACATTCCTTTTCACACTTGGTACAGCCGGTACAGGCTACCTCGCAAACTTTTCTTGCTGTACCCCCTTTGTCCATGTTTATACAGGCGACAAAAACCTTTCTATCTTTTTTCCCTTGTGGCCATAAGGCCATTATATCTTTAGGACAAGCTGTAACACAAGCATTGCAGGCAGTACATTTATCTTCGATTACAACCGGGAGTCCGGTTTTTTCATCCATGTACATAGCATCAAACTGACAGGCATCCACGCATTCGCCCAAGCCCAGACAGCCATAAGTACACCCGGTGTCACCACCATATAGACTGGCAGCGATGGTACAATTCTTTGCCCCTTCGTAGACGGAAGTTCTGGGGCGATACTCAAAAGAACCGGAACATCTCACCACGGCCACATATTTGGCTCTTTCTTCCACTTCCATTCCCAGGATCGCACCGACTGCGTTCATGGTTTCGTTACCTCCTACAGGACAATGAAGATCAGAAAGGTCGTCTGCCTTTGTACATGCAACAGCAAAAGCATGACATCCCGGAAAACCGCAACCGCCACAGTTAGTGTTAGGTAGGGCGTTTTCTACTTCTTCGATCTTAGGATCCTCCCATACCTTGAATTTGGAAGCAACGATATACAGGATTGTGGCTGCAATAAACCCTAAGGTTGTCAGTGAAAGGACCGTATAGATTACTATGTCACTCATAAGGAAACATTCCATTTTTCAATTTTGAAGGAAAATGTCTTTTGAAACTTTTTCCGGAACAGCGCAAGTAGGAGGTAGTAGGGTAATAAGCTCAGCACCGATGTGAGTCCCGCAATTGTTTCGCTGGAAGTAATTGCCCAACTGATAAGAAGTGTAATAAGCATAATGATGAAAGGCAATCCATAGCCAAAAAAGAGTGCTTTCACTCCCATAGAATTATTAAAAAGTATGCTTATTCGTTCGCCGACTGAAAGCTGCTGATCATCAAGTGGGACTTCAATTTCTTTATTGTCTACTTCAGAAACATTGCAGGCGGACTTGGCATGGCAGGATGAACAGGCGGAGATATTCACTAATTTAACTGTCGCTATTCCATTGCTTATTCTGCAGATAACCCCTTCGTGTTTTATGATGTTCTCACTCATCGCGAATATTAAAACCTCATTTGTAATCCATTCTAAGGTACTTCCAGCGTATTTAAAAAAGGTTGATATTCATCAGCTTTTAGTGAAATAATCAACGCACCGAGTATAAAAAACTAAAAAGTCCCGCTGGATGCGGGACCTCACTAGTTGTTTAAAATTCGCCTTGTAATTGTTCGACCCATTTTTTAACCCGGCCGTCGGTCTTATTGGATTCGTTATCTTCATCAATTGCAAGCCCCAGGAACATGCCGTCGACTTCTGCTTTTGACTCGTCGTATTCGTAATCGTCAGTTGGCCATTTCCCTACAAAGGAAGCCCCTGAATCTTTGATTCGGTCATGGATGATACCCAGAGCATCAATAAACGTATCAGGATAGCCATCGGCGTCCCCCAGGCCAAAATAAGCCACGGTTTTACCATTGAAATCCACATCATCCAACACATCAATAAAGGTCTCCCAATCTTCTTGCAGCTCGCCAATTTCCCATGTAGGGCAGCCGAGAATTATGTTGGTATAACCTTGCACATCTTCCGCAGTGGCGGAATCAACATTAAATAGATCTACTTTGTCAGCACCAAAAGCCTTTTGGATCTTTTCTGCCACATTCTCAGTATTACCCTCAGTAGAACCATAGAATAAGCCAATTTTGTCCATCTTTAATATTTTTTTATGAGTTATAAAGTATTAGTTGGGCCGTTCAATTAAAGGGCGAAAGTTAAAAGGTAGATACCGGGGGAAATATGACGGTTGTCAGAAAGTGAACTGATTTATTTAGTTAAGTACAGGTAAAATGGAACTAAATGGTGAGAAGTTCCCTTGCACTGTTCAGGTTCGTCTCAGTAGGTTTATCACCTCCGATCATTTTGGCGATTTCCAGGACTCTTTCTTCTTCATTGAGTTTTCTAATCCGGCTTACGGTATGGAATTCAGAATTGTCTTTGAAAACAAAAAAATGAAAGTCTCCTTTGGAGGCAATTTGTGGCAGGTGTGTAATGGTAACTACCTGGTGATGGGTGGCCATTTTCTTCATCAATGAGGCCATTTTAATCGCAATTTCACCGGAAATCCCGCTGTCTATCTCATCAAAAATAATCGTGGGGAGGGAGGTTTTTTCAGCAATGATATTTTTAATGGCAAACATCAAGCGGGAGAATTCACCCCCGCTCGCTACTTTGCGAAGTTCTTCCGGCTTGATACCAAGGTTTGCACTAAAAAGTATTTTTATTTCGTCGATGCCATTGTCAGTTGGTTTGACTTCCTCCGATAAAAGATCAATAGAAGCGTGTTCCATCCCCAGGTCGGATAGGATGGACTTAAGTTTGGATTTTAATGGTTCAAATCCTTTTTTTCTTTTATCGGATAGTTGTTTGCCAAGATCGATCGTTTGTTCCAATAAATTCTCACAATCTTTTTTTGCCCGGGCAACAGATTCATCAATATTAGAGACAATATGAAGCTTTTCTTCGAGGGAATCCTTGATTTTCAGTAAATCGGCCACCGCTTCTACTTGGTGTTTTTGTTCAAGTTTATACAACAAACTCAGCCGTTCAGAAACCTCATCCTGCCTTAACGGATCAAATTCTATCCGCTGCTCTTCCCCTTCCAGCTCGTTATTGATATCTTTTAACTCAATCATCACACTGTTCAATCGCTCCGACAACTTGTGATAATTCTGTGAGTACTGACTGATCTGGCCAATGTTTTTGGTGACGACCTGAAGAGATTGCAATACAGAAAACTCATTTTCATTAACAAGATGAATGCTTTCCAGGAGTTTTCTTTTGATCTCTTCTGAGTGTTCGAGGATTTTCTGCTCCTCTTCGAGCGTAGTTTGTTCGTTTTCCTGAAGCGCCGCCTTGTCTAACTCCTCAAATAGAAAGTGATGATAATCAGCCTCACTTTTTATTTCAATGGACTGGTTCTCCAGCTCTTCGTATGTTTTCAATGCCTTTTTATACGACCTATAACTTTCTCTGTATTTCGAGAGCAAATCAATACTATCGGTAAAAGAGTCGATCAGTTGCATTTGATAGCTGGCATTGCCCAATAGTCTGGTGTCCGTTTGGGAATGGATATCGACCAGGTACATTCCAATTTCTTTAGCGGTATCGAGCGTTACCGGTGTATCGTTGATAAAGGCACGCGATTTTCCCGAGGGGGATATTTCCCTTCGAATGATGCATTCCGGATAATAGTCGAGGTCAGAAGCAATAAAAAAATCCTTCAGGTTGTATTCCTCAATATTAAAAACCCCTTCGACAATACATTTTTCGTCGGGGTTTAACAGGGCTTTCGTGTCTGCCCTGTTTCCTAGCAGGAGGCCTATAGCACCAAGCATGATCGATTTTCCAGCACCTGTTTCGCCAGTGATGGTGTTCAGCCTGGTTGACGGGCTAAACTCCAACTCCTTGATGAGAGCATAATTTCTAATTTTCAGGTGCTTAAGCATAGGGTAATTAATTTTCCAAGATAGCCTGGAATTTATCCGTGCTGCTTGGTTCTATTTTAGCACAAATATCGAAAGCCTGTCGCTTTTGCGTAGGATTTGCCTGCTTAAAAATATTAATTATTTCATCTGTTTTGGCATCAAAAAATGAAATTTTAATAATGGAATTCGGGCGCAGTCTTTCTATCTCCTGGAGTTGCTTGAGGGTGTTGAGGGCATTTTCGCGGGCTTCTTCCGGTCGTTCCATCAGTACATCAAGCCCGTTTCGGTGATAGTTGTAATAAGCCTTTCTGAACTCCTCCGATTGTTTGTTCATCAGGTTTTCAATAAGCCAATACCTGTTCCTGTTGCTGTCAAAAGGCTGCCATCCTTTTGTATTCGTCGATTGCGCCAGGTTGACGATTTCCAAAGCACGGACGAAATAGGGATTTCCCCCGAGGCTTGAAAAACTGTCGTGATCAATTCCCAGAATCACATAAGCATAAAAGCCGAGCATGGAAGTCAGATTATTGTTATAATAGTTTTCGCTAAATTCAAGCGGTTGTGACTGTATGTATTCAAAGGAAAAATCCCGGTCCGCGAAATTGAGCATGAGCGTTTCATAATTGGTATTGTACACCGGTCGGGAGGATTGGATTTGCGCTGTTGCCTCGTAGCTCCCAATGGCCGGGCTACCCGTAATGGTGATGATTAAATTACAGTTTATCCTTTCCTCGGGAAGGTAGCCTTGATCGGTCCATTTCCGGCTGTTCATAAAATTTTCAACCGAATTTTCCAGGTCGTCAAATACCTGCCGGTCAGTAGTTTGCACCCTTTGCGCATCAACTACTACCCTAAACAGTAACTCTTGCGAGAAGCATGTTATTGACAAGAGAAAGAATAAACAAGCTGATAAAAATTTAATCATTTAAATGATTGATTATGGAATTCACGATATCCCTGGCAACTTCTTTCTTGGTTTTTAATTCAAACTCCTCAACTCTGCCCTTAGTATCCAGTATTTTAATTTTATTTGTATCAAACCCAAAACCGGCGCCTTCGTCGTTCAAAGAGTTTAGCACGATCATATCAAATCCTTTTGATGCTAATTTCTTTTTTGCGTTTTCTAGCTCATTTTCTGTTTCCAGTGCAAACCCAACTGTGAATTGACCTTTTCTTTTTTTGCTGGCAAGGCTCGCCGCTATGTCAATGGTTTTTTCGAGTTCAATAGAAAGCCCCGCCGTTTCTTTTTTTATTTTTTGTGGGGCAATTTTTGTAGGCTTGTAGTCCGCCACAGCGGCAGACAGCACGGTAATGTCAGAATTGCCATAGATAGAATCGCAGGCTTCGAACATTTCCTCTGAAGCAGAAACCCTTGTAAGTTTGATGTTGGGGTGATTTAACTGGATTTGGGTTGGCCCACTTACCAGATTCACCTCGGCTCCCATATCAGCCATAGTTTCAGCAATGGCATAGCCCATTTTGCCCGATGAATGATTGCCAATAAACCGAACCGGGTCGATTGATTCATAAGTTGGCCCAGCGGTGATCAGAGCCCTCTTACTTCTGAGCGGGGACTTTTCGAGGATTTCTTTTACAAGGAATTCAAGTATGTGTTCCGGTTCTGCCATTCTTCCTTCTCCAAAAAGTCCGCTTGCCAGCTCGCCGTGTTCCGGGTAAATTACCTTGCAACCGAATGATTTCAATCTGGCAATGTTTTCGGAAGTTGTAGGGTGCTGGTACATATCCAGGTCCATCGCCGGGACGATAAATACAGGGCATCTGGCGGAGAGGTAAGTTGCGGTGAGAAGGTTGTCACAAATTCCTATCGATAGCTTCGCCAGTGTATTAGCGGTGGCAGGCGCAATTACGAAGTAATCAGCCCACAGGCCAAGCTCCACGTGGCTATTCCACTCGCCAGTCTTTTCCTTAAAATAATCAATAAGAACTGGATTTTTGGATAAAGTAGAAAGAGTAAGAGGGGTTATAAAATGAGTAGAGGAGGGCGTCATGATTATTTTAACATGAGCACCCTCCTTCACTAAAAGTCTTGTCAATATGGCGATCTTGTAGGCAGCAATGCTACCGCATACGCCTATTAAAATATTTTTACCACGGAGCATGGTGTTTACTCATTTTCCTCTGGTAAATGGAATCGCACCTTTCCTTCCGAAAATTCATCGATTGCTACTGAGGTCGGCTTTGGCATTCTTTCGTAAAACTTTGAGATTTCTATTTGCTCCCTGTTTTCAAAGATTTCTTCCAGATTGTCAACAGTAGTGGCAAATTCAGCCAATTTACTGCTCAGCTCTTCCTTTTGTTTAGTAGCAAGCTGCCGTGCTCTTTTTCCGATGACGGCAATCGATTCATAAACATTTCCTGTAGGTTTCGCTAACCTGTTGAGGTCTCTTGTGATAATTGATGCTTTGTCTGACATATTTTTTAATTTAATTTTTTAACTCAATTTTTGAATTTGATCTAGGCAGTCAGTGTAAATATCCTGGGCTTTCCTTAACCATGCACTGTCTGGATAGGTATCCAGAAACTCCTGATACAGATCTAAACATTCCTGATATCTTTCCCGCTGACGAATGACGATGCTTTTTTTGGCGTAGTTAAAAGCTGATAAGACCATTAGGTACCTTGCCTGTTCGTTCAAATCTGAATCGGGATAATCTTTTCCGAAATTATCAAATGCAATGATTGCTGATCGATAAATACTCCTGTTAAAATACGATTCGGCACTTTCAAAGGCTTTCCTTTCAAGTTTGTACTGTAGCTCGTTGATGATATCTACTGCCTCTACCATGTGTTCACTTTCGGGATATTTGTTAATAAATGTCTGGAGCGCTGTGATAGCCTCTATGCTGCTGGTCTGATCGAGATTATAGGGAGGGGACTGCATGAATAAGCTGTAGCCGTGCATGTAAAGAGCATCTTCCGCGTACTCACTCCTTCGATAGGTGTCGTAAAAATTTTTAAAATAATGAGCGGCCAGGATGTACTGCTTTTGGTAAAACTGAACATACGCGTAGTAGTACTGAATTTGCTCGTTTTCTTTTTTACCTCGATAAAAGGGCATTATCTCTTCAAAAAGGATATTTGCCCGGTAGTAATCCTGATTTTCGTAGTATTTCATCGCGGCATCGTACTTAGCCTGCACGTCTGTGCTTTTCTGGATTTTTCGGAATTCACTACACGAAGTCGACAAAATAATGGTCGACAAAAAGAAGAATAAATACCTCATTTTTAGCATAAGCCTGCAAATATAGAATTATGATTGCTAATAATCAATTTGATAACTGTCTGCAAATGACAAAATTAAAGGTTAATTAGGAAGTAACTGATGTTAATTAACGTTAAAACTGTCCCGATCGACTTTTTTAAGGGATTCGATTTTTGATTCCCGAGTCTTTTTTATTTTGTCAGCGTCTTCGTTTTCAGGCGACACTTCTATAAAATCCTTCGGAGCTAATTTAACATTGTATAGTTTGATGAATTCCTCTTCGCTCATGTTTAACAGTTGCCACAATTCAGGGCGTTCCTCGATTCGCCAGGAAAACCCTTTGAGCTTTTTCTCACTCTCCTTTAATTCATGCATCGGAATGAACTTCCCTACCGGCTTAGTGTAATATGAAATATTATTCACGCTATTATTGACAAATCTGATCTTCATGGAACTACAAATGATATTGTTCATACCCATGAGTTCGTTGGTTTCCTCTTCAATCGCGTAGTAATTCGACTCACCATTACCGAAGACATTAACACTGGAGATTTTGTTGTCTTTAAAATGGGAAACCATTTCCCGGCCTTTTAATTGATTATAGTTTTCAGTAGAGTCTTCGGAGATTATAAAAGCATTGCCTTTCGTAATCAACTCTTTTATCTGACTGTTCTCAATGGTGACATTTATAGAATCTCCTGTGATTTGGGTTTCGTCATTCCAGAGAATGGGGTCATTGTAAAAGAAAATAATGGAGTCAGAAATGTGGTAAGACATGGAATCGGCTTTTCCCTGCAAACCTTTTCGATAAATTTTCACATGGTGATAAGCCAGCATTTTTTGCTCTTCTTTGATCTCACTGTCGATAGAATGCAGCGTGTCAGCAGCGAGGTAAAGGGTGTCGTTTTGTGCATGTTTTTTCATGACTGGGTGCCCGAATATAATTGTCACGCCATCTTTTTTCCAGTGATGGGCCTGTTCACCTTCTATGATGATCTCATTTTCTTTACCAAGCATCCTCACGTTTCCCCTGGCTACGTAGTACTTTTTTTCATCGTCAAAACTGATCTGATCTCCGTAAAGAATGTAGGATTCTGATTCAATCTCTGTCACAATAAACACACTCGTGTTTTTTCCTATGTTAAACTCGCTTCCTTGTTCTGCGTTTAGCACGGTTCCATCTCTTCGTGTGATGGTATTTGGGCTGTTGATCACAGCAATTTTTGTAATGAGATTATAGACCAGGTCTTCCGCTTCCAGCACAAAGTCCGGATGATTTACCACGACATCCTTCGTAAAGGTCACCACATTGGCTTCCGTATCGTAAAAACCGTTCTCACTTGTCAGTTCGTTTACATTGTCAAGCACCCTCCCTCCATTGAAATAATTGGCTGATCGATTGATCATGTCGTAGTCCAGGAATTCGGTGAAGAGCTGGACCGAATCACGGCGGTACACTACGTTTTCCCGTATCCGGGCTTTCTGTTCATTACCCTCATAGATAAGTTTTTTTGATGTGATGACGGTGGAGTCTGTTTTGTCAAAGATTTTTACTTTCCCGAAAGCTTCCAGTGAGTTTTTAGAGGGGTAGAAAACAGCTGAGTCGCAAGTGATCACCTTCGTGGGCTGGGTAAATTTCACATTTCCCACCAGGATGTTGACATTTTCGCCGTTTAGCTTTTTGCCCATCAAAATGTCTTCGCTGTGTTCAATTTTGTCTCCCTGTCTATTGCTTATTGTTCCGCGCTGCTGGGCAATTGCGCACACAATATTGAAAAGAACTAATTGAGAAATAAGTAATATTGTTAACTTAAATTTCATGCTTATTTAAAATCGCCTGCAAATTTACCAAAAATTGAACGGAAACGATGCTCAACAGATTTTTAAACTTTATCAGGGAAAATAAATTGTTCACTAAAAACCAAAAAATTTTAGTGGCGGTAAGTGGCGGCGTAGATTCAGTGGTGCTGGTGGATTTGCTGAAAAAAGGAAACTATCATTTTGCAGTCGCACATTGCAATTTTCACCTGCGGGGTAATGAATCGGATGGTGATGAGTCTTTTGTAGAGCAATTGGCGCTTGATCTGAACGTGCCTTTTTTCTGTGAGGATTTTGATGTCAAATCAGAGGCGAAGGAATCAGGGGTCTCAATCCAAATGGCGGCAAGGAATGCGCGGTATGATTGGTTTTTGAGGTTGTGCAGTCAATTTGAGTATGATGTTATTGCCACTGCCCACCACAAAAATGATAGTATAGAGACAGTGCTGTACAATTTAACAAAGGGGACTGGCCTGGCTGGCCTTCATGGCATACAGCCGAAATTAAACAGCGTAGTGCGTCCCATGTTATTCGCAACAAAGGAAAATGTGCTGGAATACGCCGAGTCGCAGTCCCTGGACTGGAGGGAAGATTCGTCCAATACATCGAACAAATATTTCAGAAACCTGATCCGCAATGAGGTAATACCCATTTTAAAAAAAATAAACCCCAACCTGGAGGAGACCTTCGAAGTATCGGTTGAGAAGTTAAAGTATACAGAAGACTTTTTCCTTTCGCAGGTCGATTCTATCAAAAATATCCTGGTGGAGGAGCGAGGTGGTGACTATTGGATTTCCATCCCGTCATTAAAAAAATACAAGGGTTTTGAAATCATCCTGTTTCAAATACTTTCTGAATTTGGGTTTAACTATACGCAGGTGCGTCAGGTATTTCAGTCCTTTAATTCGCAAAGTGGAAAGGTTTTTTACGCGCCGTCATATCTTCTTAGCATTGACCGGAGCTACCTCGTGATTACCTCTCACGCCGAGGAGGTAGCCGAGCAGCAGATTTTTGACATTTCGGAATCAGTGAAAGGCCCGAACTTTGAGTTGCGATTTGAAATTATTGATAATAACAACCTGTTCATTGATCCTTCCAAAGACATTGCTTTTATCGATCTGGACGAAATTGAATTTCCTATAAAATTACGTGCCTGGAGCCGGGGAGACAGGTTTTATCCGCTGGGTATGACGAAGAAGAAAAAATTGAGTGATTTTTTAATTGATAACAAAGTACCCATCAATTTAAAAAGTAGAATATTTGTTTTAACAACAAATAATAGCATATTTTGGGTAATTGGGCACCGTATAGATAACCGGTTCAAGGTTACGAAAAAAACCCGAAGGGTCCTCAAAATTGAAAAAACAGCCAAACACGGATGATTAGATTATTCGATAAATCCTATACAGAAAAAGAGATCAATTTTTTTAGGTTTCTTTCCCGCATGAAGCTTTTTGAGAAGCTTACCTATAAAGAAATGTCCTTGGTTCATCCATTTTTTTACCTTAGGGAATACAAAATGGATGAGGTGGTTTTTTTTAGAAATGATCCAAGCAATGCGTTGTATTTGGTAAAAAGTGGAAAAGTGTCGTTGTGCCTGGATATGAAGGAGGGTTTTGAAAATCTTCAGATAATTAAGTCTGGAACGGCTTTTGGTGAAAACACATTACTAAAGCTCGCCTCCCGTCAATACAATGCCATTGTAACATCGGAAAAGTCTGAATTGTACGTTATCCCAAAAGTCAACCTTAACGATATCCTGGAAAGCCACAGTAAAATGAAGTCAAAAATGCTTGAATCCCTGGCCGAGATGTACAACGATTTTCAATTGAATTTATTCAAGAGCTACAAATCCTCCCACGGGCTCTTTGACCTGAGTCAGACCTTTGGAAATTGATGAATGATAAAAGTCAATATTTGAGGGATTTAACGCTCATAATCTTTAGGTAAAAAGCGGGGTTTACATAACTTTACAGCATCAAGATTAGTAATCTATAAACATCAAAAAAATTAAGATATGAAAATTACAGTTGTTGGCGCCGGAAACGTTGGCGCTACTTGTGCTGATGTGCTGGCTTACAAGGAAGTAGCCAATGAAGTGGTTCTTGTGGATATTAAAGAAGGCTTTGCTGAAGGTAAAGCGCTTGATATCTGGCAAAAGTCCCCCATCAATTTATATGATACCCGAACTGTAGGCGTAACAAACGACTATTCAAAAACAGCAGGCTCGGATGTGGTAGTCATTACTTCCGGATTACCAAGGAAACCTGGAATGACCCGAGACGACCTGATCGAAACGAATGCCGGCATCGTAAAATCTGTAACTGAAAATGTCGTTAAGTATTCCCCCGAAGCGATTATCATTATCGTCTCTAATCCATTGGACGTAATGACATACCAGGCTCATTTGATTTCAAAAAAATCAAGAAATAAAGTGATGGGTATGGCAGGAATACTTGACACCGCCCGGTATCGAGCATTTTTGGCCGAGGCATTGAATGTGTCACCGAAAGATATACAGGCTGTCTTGATGGGTGGTCATGGCGACACCATGGTTCCGCTTCCAAGGTATACAACAGTAGGTGGAATTCCTGTAACGGAATTGATTGACGAAGAAAGCCTGAATAAAATAGTAGATCGAACAAAAGTAGGTGGTGGCGAATTGGTTAAACTAATGGGAACGTCTGCATGGTATGCTCCGGGATCGGCGGCTGCCCAGATGGCAGAGGCCATTGTCAAAGATCAAAAGAGGGTATTCCCGGTTTGCGTAAAACTGGAGGGTGAATATGGTATCGACAATTGCTACCTTGGTGTACCGGTAATCTTAGGGAAAAATGGTGTAGAAAAGATCATTGAGCTTGATCTGAATGCCGATGAAATGGAATTGTTAAAGACGTCCGAAAAACACGTTCGCGAGGTGATGGAGGTGTTAGATAGACTTAACTAAGGACAAAAAAAGAGATTCTCAGATTAATGGAGGTCGCTGAACAGGCGGCCTTTCTTTTTTTCCGAATTGTTACAAGGTACAATTTGAACCAACCGTTTTAGGAACAATAATTATTTTTAAATCTCTGTATTGTTGACGAAATTCAACCTAACTTATAGCCTTTTTGTTAAACAAGGTTAGGTAATTTTCGATATACTAATCACATTGAATTTTAAACTTAAAATAAACTACTATGTCACTAAGATTAGGAGATATTGCTCCGGATTTCTCAGCCCCCACAACTGAAGGAGCCATTAATTTTCACGAATGGCTGGGCGATAGTTGGGGAGTTCTTTATTCCCACCCTGCAGATTACACTCCTGTATGTACAACTGAGTTGGGGATGACAGCAAAATTGAAGGATGAGTTTGAAAAACGCAACGTCAAAGTAATTGCGGTTTCGGTTGATGGGCTTGAATCTCATAAAGGATGGATCAAGGACATCAATGAAACTCAGAACACCCAAGTCAATTTTCCGATCATTGCCGATGAGCACAAAAAGGTGGCGGAGCTCTACGATATGATCCACCCCAATGCTGATGATAAAGCAACTGTCAGGTCTGTATTCGTCATTGGTCCGGATAAGAAAATTAAATTGACACTGACTTACCCCGCATCCACTGGCAGGAATTTCAATGAGCTGTTAAGGGTTATTGATTCCCTTCAGTTGACGGCCTACCATCAGGTAGCCACTCCCGCCAACTGGGAAGATGGAGATGATTGCGTGGTAGTGCCCTCAATTGCTACGGCTGATATTCCAGCCAAGTTTCCAAAAGGGTTTAAAGAGATTAAACCATATTTGAGGCTTACTCCTCAGCCTAATAAATAAAAAAAAGGGGCTTAGGCCCCTTTTTATTTTATATGCTAATTGCAAATTTCTACTGAATATACATTACTGACTTTACCGCATCAATCGTTCTTTTTACATCGGGCAAAGCAGCGTCAATTAAGGTTGGTGCGTATGGAAGTGGTACATCCATGTTTACCACCCTTCTAACCGGTGCATCCAGGTAATCAAATGCATGCCTTTGTATGTGATAGGTTAATTCCGCAGAGATACAAGCCAGCGGCCACGCCTCTTCCACACAAACCAGTCTGTTTGTTTTTTTAACGGAGTTGATGATCGTTTCAAAATCGATCGGTCTCACAGTTCTTAAGTCGATTACTTCAGCAGAGATGCCTTGCTTGTTCAGTTCTTCTGCAGCCTGATTGGCAACTTTCATCAGTTTTCCAAAAGAAACAATGGTTACATCATTTCCTTCCTTCACTACATCAGCAACACCGATGGGTAATAAATATTCGTTTTCAGGAACCATTCCTTTGTCACCATACATTAACTCCGATTCCATAAAAATAACCGGATCATCATCTCTAATCGCAGATTTTAGCAGACCTTTGGCATCGTATGGATTTGAAGGGACAATAACTTTCAATCCCGGGGTATTGGCATACCAGTTTTCAAAATTTTGGGAGTGTTGAGCAGCAAGCTGACCAGCGTTTCCGGTAGGTCCTCGGAACACAATTGGCACATTAAACTGCCCACCTGACATTGAATACATTTTGGCAGCACTATTGATCACTTGGTCAATAGCAACCAATGAAAAGTTGAAAGTCATGAATTCGATGATAGGACGTAAGCCATTCATGGCGGCACCAGTTCCCAGCCCGGCAAAGCCTAATTCCGAAATAGGAGTATCAAGTACCCTGTCAGGGCCAAACTCGTCTAGCATGCCCTGGCTAGCTTTATATGCGCCATTGTATTCTGCAACTTCCTCACCCATTAAAAACACCTTGGGATCTCTCCTCATTTCTTCGCTCATTGCATCACGAATGACTTCTCTGAATTGTTTTTCAACCATGGTTCAAAATTTTTGAATTGCAAAAATAGGGATTTGCCCCATTTTCCGAAACATTAACAGAATAATTGAGCAAAAAAAAGCCCTGCTTTCGGCAGGGCTTTTTTTACGGAGTTAATAATATTTTACTTCAATGCGTTTTGAAATGCATCGCTTCCTGAAATATTTCTGAATTCCAGGTCAGCTAGTGCTTTTTCTTTTAACGAAGCATCACTCGCGACTGCTTGAGACAAATGAGAAACAGCGTCATCCTCTTTATTTTGTCTTGCAGATGCGATCGCAGCCACATAGTGACCTAATGCATAGTCAGCATCTTTATCAGCCAGTTCATCAAGTGTAGTTAAGGCATTTGCGTTGTCACCTGAAAGAACTTGCGCCAAACCTTTGTTGAAAAGATTGTCAGCATCATCAGATGAATTTGATAATGACTTAACTGCGGCAGGGTAGTCAGCAGTTTTGATTTCGATAGCTCCTTTTACGCCATTGAAACCATAAACATCTTTAGATGGTAAGCTCATACTGACTGCGCCGGCCAGGTCTTCATGTGCTTTACTATTGTTTCCTTGATGGAATTCAGCCACACCCATGTTACCGGTTGCGTAAGCATTCTTTTTCTTATTGTTTGAAATTTCAAATTGAGTAACCGCTTTTTCAAGGTTTCCTTCGCCTTCTCCGGCAGCCGCCATAGCCAGGTAAACAGCACCCAGGTTGTTGTGGGCAGCCCAGTTAGAATAAACTTTTACAGTTGCTTCATAGATGGCAGCTTTTTCTTTCAATGATGGAGTTAAATATGCTGCGTAGGCAAGTTCACCATATGATAAGGTGTCAGCGGAAATGCTTCCATCGGTAATTTGCTTGGCAAGCATTGAGATTTCTGCATCAGATCTTTTTGGGATTACTGTTAAGATTTCAGTTTGTGCAGAACGCAAACCTGGGTACACATCTTTAAATACCGCTTTGTATGAAGAAAGTTTGTGAAGAGCATCTTCTTTTTCTTCAAAAGTACCAGCACCATTTACGATATTTAAAATTTCGTTTTTCTGATCCTGAGTGATGCCTTCATATTCATTCAAAGCCATTTTGAATTCTGACCAGTCTTCAACCACTGGTTTTAGTATGAAGTTGATTGAATCAGCAGCACCTTTGTAATCATATTTTTTCATCATACTTCTATACCAGTCTTCGATTACTTCAGCCCTGTCTTCTGATAATCTTGAGTTGATCCTCTCAGCACCTTCTGGTGAGTGAGTACCGGTGATAGTGACTGTTCTGGTAACGTTTTTCTCAGCAACGAAAGCCTGGAAGAATTTTCCTTGCTCACCATTTCTTTCTGATCCTCTTAGTACTGAACTTCCCTGGGCGAAGAAAATGTTAACGTTCGTTGGTTCTAATTCTTCTTCAGGAGACCAACCGTCCACATCAGAATCTTTATAGTCATAGCTTACCATTGCGCTGTAGGATGGGCTGGCTACTAACCTTGAAGTAGTAATAATTCCTTTTGCAATCTCAAGTGCTGGTTCAGGTTGTGGGTCAGATTCCTTATTTTTCTTTGGATCGATACCTACCCCTTGAAGAACTAATGTTCCTGTTCCCATTTCTTCATTGAATGGGAAAGAAAAGTCTTCAGCAACTCTTGGAGCCTGGGTATCAGCGTTTGGATAGTCGTCTCCTTTTATTTCAATCCTTTCCATTTTTTCTGATTTATCGCCATAGTTATAGGCAATATCAACGCCATAAACTAAGCCTGGCTTCATCATCTTAACGGGGAGCGTAACTGCTACATCAAATTTTACAGTATCTGCATGTACCTCCAATGGGTTGGGATTTACTTCCAATTGTTGGTCTTTTGCCATCTTCATCATCTTCTGCATTTTACAGCCTGACAGAAGGGCAAAACTTAATAGGACTAGTGATAAACTTATTTTTCTCATCTGAATCTGTGTTTTAATTTCGTTGAGTTTGGGCAAAAATATTGTTATATTTTAATTATTCCAATATTACTATTAAAAAATGATATGTATATTTAACCTTTCATTTTGGGTTGATCTAATAATCCTAAATTACCTTAAAAAATGAATAGAATACAAAATTTTTTCGAGAACCAGGCCTTCGGCGTTTGTACTCGTTTGGGTGAAAAACTCAATATTTCTTCCTCAAGCATTAGGATTTTTTTTATATATGCTTCTTTTCTTACTTTCGGATCACCCATTATTATATACCTGGGGCTGGCATGGATTATGAACATCAGGAAGCACATCAGGCGACGTTATAATCGTCTATGGTATTCGTGATTTATAACTCTGTGAATTTCTTCTTACCCTTAATAAAATGGGCTGTAACAATACTTCCAGGATAATAGCCCTGATGACTTTTTGGGTCAGGCAATTGTCGCTGCCTGCTTTTGATTAATTGAGGTAAATGGGCATAGAGATGAAAATGAGCCAATACTACCATAAAAAAACTCTTGATCTCTCCTTTAAAAAAAAAGGTAAGAGCAGCTGGAAAATCAAGTGTCAGGCGAAAAAACACTTTATAAAATAGCTGATTCAACGGCAGGTTTTTAACAAGTAAAAAGAGGCTGTTCCTGAAGTTTAAAAAGACCTTCTTTGGGTTGTTTTTAGGCAATGTGCCTCCTCCAACATGGTATATTTTTGATGACGGACAGTACATCACTTTAAATCCACTATTTTTAAACCTCCAGCAAAGGTCAATTTCCTCCATATGTGCGAAAAATCTTTCATCGAAACCTCCATGTTGAAGAAACAGGGATTTTTTTACTATCATACATGCACCTGTTGCCCAAAATATTTCTCTTTCATCATCGTATTGGCCCTCATCCTTTTCCAAATGATCAAATACTCTTCCCCGGCAAAAAGGATAGCCTAACATATCTAAAAAACCTCCTGCGGCTCCAGCATATTCAAAGTGATCCTTTTCGTAATATGAAAGTATTTTTGGCTGGACAGCGGCGGCTTTTTCATCTGTGGAAATGAGATCTAGTAAGGGTTCTATCCAGTTTTCCGTTACCTCGATATCAGAATTGAGAAGGACACAATATTCTTCCTCTACCTGGGATAAGGCCCTGTTGTATCCACCGCAAAAACCATAATTCCGATCAAGAGAAAGGAGCGACAAATCCGGGAAATTATTGGTAACAAATGCTGTTGAATTGTCTGTTGACGCATTATCAGCGATGTAGATGTGATGGCCTTTTGAATGTTTTATTATACCTGGCAGAAACTTCTCCAGGAAAGCCTGACCATTATAATTTAAAATGACAACAGCAGCTTTCTCCATTAAAACATTTTAGAGAAATCCAAGCCAGGGATGTTAGGAAGTACGCCTGAGGCACTTTTTCTCATTGCATCATTGGCTTTTTCTTCCACGTTTTCGATGGCTTTGTTCACTGCAGCCACGATGAGATCGGCCATTAGTTCTTTATCTTCCTTTTTGACAATATCGTCGTCAATTTCCAGCTTGATAACTTTCTTTTTTCCATTGACGGTAGCGATCACCATATTTCCTCCCGATTCTCCGGTGGCGGTGATTTTTTCGAGGTTTTCCTGGGCTTCTTTTATTTTTTCCTGCATCTCCTTCACTTTGCCCATCAAGTTTGACATGTCCATCATAAATTCATCTTTTTTTATCTCAACAAATATACTTCACCTTTTTTTACGAATGAAATCCCCGCTTCGTCGGTAAATTCAGCATTAAATATATACATCCCTGACGGTTCAGGAATTGAATTTTTTGTTCCGTCCCATCCAGTGTCGGGATTTTCAGTTCTAAAAATGAGCTCTCCCCATTTGTTGAAAATAGACATGCTAAATGAACTGACATACAGCCCTTTATAAGTAAAAATGTCATTGAGACCATCACCGTTCGGTGTAAAGGAATTGGGAAATACGACATTCGAAGGAAAAGTTACCTTTAAAAAGTTACTCTGCACTGTGGGTAAAGTCAAATCATTTGGAATTGCTTGCACCCGGTAAATGACTACTTGCGGCAGATTGTTCAGGTCGACTTCGGTATAAACTGTATCAAGACCAACATTCATTTCTCCTAAGGATTGAAGGTCCTCATCATAAAACTCAATAACATAATGGTTGACGTTATTTGTCCAGCCAAGGTAGTTGGTCCAAACAATTGTTGGTTCTAGCAGCAGATTCAGGAATACAGGACTCGTGGTGGTAGGTAGTGAAAAATTACCACATAGGTCTTCATAAAAAACATCATAATAATATCGCCTGGAAGATGCCTGGGCTGAGCTGTCAGTAAAGTTATTGTTGCTTGAAACGAAATTCACCTCATTTGCACCTCCTTCTTCATGCCTGGTGATGTAGAAGGAAGAATAGGGAGTAGAGGGGAGTTCCCAGGAGAGAATAGGCTGGTCGCCAACGATGGTGGCGACAATGTCAGAGATCGAAGGTGGTTTGTCAATGGAGATCGCAGTAATACAGAATTGGTTGCTGAAGCTTTGCAAACCTCCATTTTCATTAAGAATTACCCGATAGCAATATTCAGTCCCACAGGTAACACTTCCATCTGCATAATTAACGTTGACTGTAGTTGCCAGAAAATTTCCGTCGCGATAGATTTCAAATTGGTCGAGATCAGTCGTCTCTGTCGACCAATCCAAAAGATTTTGATTGTTTACAGCTGTGCCCTGTAAATTGACACTACATGCGACAGGCGAAGGAGTTGTAGCCCCATCGCATGGGTCAAAAGCGGTTAGACGAAAACAATAAAAATTCGCATCTGTATTTATATTGCTGATAATGTATTGGACTGGGAGACTGTTGACGGAAAAAGTGTCCTGAATACTAAAATTCGATGAACCATTTTGGCTCATTTCC
This sequence comes from Cyclobacteriaceae bacterium, assembly GCA_050305935.1. Taxonomy (GTDB): domain Bacteria; phylum Bacteroidota; class Bacteroidia; order Cytophagales; family Cyclobacteriaceae; genus CAJXNP01. Next base: position 133,653 of record JBNLGG010000002.1, read on the forward strand.
AAATAGTAGGAAGTGTTTGGGTCGATAGTAAAGTTCAATAAAATTGAATCCTGATTAAGAACGTCGATGACGTCAATAGTGCCGGGAACTATATCCGCAACGAGGTTTAGTGAGGTAAAAGAGCTGCTGCAACTGATATTTGCCAATTCGGAAGGACTCTGGTTAGGATCCATCATGCCCTGCACCGTTACATTGTATGTTCCCAATGAGCCGTAGCTATGTTGCTGGATTTGTCCATTCAGGATTACCTCGGAATTTCCATCACCCCACGAAACATAAAAAGCCTCGTACAAGGTGTCATCGCCGTGAAAAAACGCGTCTGTTCCTTTACAATTTGAAAGGTTGTAGGTGGGGGTAGTGGGCTCAACCACGCGGATGGTAAGCGATGTGTCTCGTGGATCTCCCAATGGCACGGTTTGGGTAATTTCATAGGTGCCCGGGGAGGTATATGTATAGAAAGTGTCCTGGGTTACAGAAGATCCCTCTCCATAATTATATACATTCACATTCTGCGGGGGAGCCCCCGAACTATCAATAACCGAGACCGTGAATGGGCCGCAACCGATATCAGAAACTACATAAAACTCAGCGCCAAATTGCGCTTGCGCCGTTAGTGAGGTAAAAATGCAGCATAATGCAATGATATATGGGTAGCTGAATTTCAAAGTAAAAAATCAAATATTAATCTAACGAATGTCGATCCATTAAATTTCCCGAATTTGGGGATATTAATTCATTTTATGACAATCGTTTGATAATTTCTTCTATTCCCAATAGCTCCTGTTCACCCGTTTTCATATTCTTTAGCGAATAGGCTTCCTTTTCCAATTCCTCCGGCCCGGCAATCAACACAAAGGGAATATTTTTTCTATCGGCATAAGTAAACTGCTTTTTTAGTTTGCTGGCATCAGGATAGAGTTCACTTGGAATTTCGTGGTTTCTCAAACTTTTGAGAATTTTCAGATAGTGCTTTTCAGAAGCTTTGTCAAAATTGACGACCAGGAGTTTTGTGCTGGTCAATGTATCGGCTCCGAACAGCCCTTTTTCTTCCAGTATATCATAAATCCGTTCGATCCCAAAACTAAAGCCTACCCCGGAAACACCCTCCAAGCCAAACACACCAGTGAGGTTGTCGTATCGACCACCACCAATGATGCTACTGGTGATCGACGTGTTTTGGGCAGCTACTTCAATAATCGCCCCGGTGTAGTACGATAGCCCTCTGGCAAGGGTAATTTCCAGTTTTACATGATGGTTTTCCTCTTCGAAATCTTTTAAGTACATCAGGATTTCTTCGATTTCCTCTATACCCTTGTTTCCTGAAGGGGAATCTTTTAGCAAGTCTTTCAAGGTGCCAATTATTTCCTCGTTTGATCCGCCAATGCTAAAGAAGGGGCCCATTTTTTTGATACTGGATTCGCTGAAATCGTTTTCGATCAATTCTTTGATCACATTTTCCTTCCCTATTTTGTCGAGCTTATCAATAGCGACACAAAAAGCCGCTTCTTTCCCTTTGGCATCAATGACTTCAGTGATTCCTTCCAGGATTTTCCGGTGATTTAGTTTGATGGTGAAATCATTAATACCAAGATTAGCCAGGACTTCATTGATCATAAGAATGTTTTCTGCTTCGCATAACAACGAATCTGTGCCCACCACATCTGCGTCGCATTGATAAAACTCACGATATCGGCCTTTTTGTGGCCGGTCAGCTCGCCATACGGGTTGGATTTGATATCTCTTAAACGGAAAAGCGATGTTTCCCTGGTTCATTACAACGTAGCGGGCAAAAGGAACGGTAAGATCGTAGCGAAGGCCTTTTTCGGCTATTTGTGGGAGCAGCTCTTTACTGGAAGTTTCCACAGACAGGGATGTCTTATTTAAGAAGTCTCCTGAATTTAAAATTTTAAATAAAAGCTTATCTCCCTCGTCCCCATATTTCCCCGTCAGCACGCTCAGGTTTTCCATGGAGGGAGTTTCCAGTGGCAGGAATCCGAATTTTTGAAATACTTTCTTTATTACATCAAAAATATAGTTTCTTTTAGCCATCTGCTCCGGGCCAAAATCACGGGTTCCTTTAGGGATAGACGTAGCTTGTTTACTCATTATGTTACCTCACTTTACTCCGCAAAACTAAACATTGCCTGCTAATTACACTGATGGTAGGCGCATTTTATTCGCTTTTCTGGATAAAATGTAAAATCAATGTTTGGTGGTAAAAATCATTTTAGTTACTTTTGCAGCCCAATAAATAGACAAGTATGATTGTAGTTAATGTAAAAGAGAACGAATCAATCGATAAAGCGCTTAAAAGATTTAAAAAGAAATTCGAGAGAACAGGTGTTTTGAAAGAGATCAGAAGAAGAGGCTTTTTTGAAAAACCATCTGTTTCAAAAAGAAACGAAAAAATCAAAGCGGCCTACCGACAAAAATTTGTTGACAATCAGAATTAATTTAATTCTGACTACCTTTTTTCTGTACTTTTAATTATGTTTATTAACCCTGGTTAATAATTCCGGGGTTGAGCATATGATTGAAAGTTTCCTCCGATTTTTACAATACGAAAAAAGGTACAGCCTCCATACTATTCAATCTTATAAAACTGATCTCCTTCAGTTAGAGAGCTTCTTAAATTCCGAATTTTCTGGATACAAGATTGTTGATGCAAGCCATTCAATTTTAAGAAGTTGGGTGATAAGTCTATCCGAAGATGGGCTGAGTGCCAGAACCATCAACCGGAAAATTATATCCATCCGGTCGTTCTATAAATTTGTTATCAGGAAGGGAACATTAAGCGCTAATCCCGCTTCTAAGCTTCGCCTGCTTAAGACCAGCAAAAACATACCCCATTTTATCCGTCAGGAAGAAATGATCGGCCTGTTGGATCGATTTGATTTTGACGAAGATTTCAATGGACAACGAGATCAGGTCATTTTAGAAATCCTCTATGGAACGGGAATCAGGGAAGCCGAATTGATCAACCTCACAGAAAATATGGTGGATTTGTCTGAACGGCAGATAAAAGTTTTGGGCAAAAGGAATAAGGAAAGGATCATTCCGATCTCCTCAGGATTGTCATCAATGATTAAAAAATTTATTGACAAGAAAAAAGACACTTTTGGAAGTAACGCTTCTCAATTTTTAATCGTTACTAATAAAGGAAAAAAAGCTTACCCGATGTTTATTTATCGGATCGTGAACAAATACCTTAAATCATTTACACATGTTGAAAAATCAAGCCCACACGTATTGCGTCATACTTTTGCGACGCATCTTCTCAACAAAGGAGCAAATCTCAACGCCGTTAAAGACCTGCTCGGACATCAGAGTTTAGCTTCTACACAGGTATATACTCACAATACTCTTGATAAAATCAAAAAAATATTTGAACAAGCGCATCCTAAAGCTTAATGGTGTAATCTTTAAACTTTTATTATTATGAAATTACAAATGCATTCTATTCGATTTAATGCTGATGTGAAGTTGTTAGACTTTATTCAGAGGAAGGCAAACAAATTAGACACTTTTTTTGATAGAATAATCGACGGAGAAGTGTTTTTGCGATTAGACAATGATGTACAGAATGAAAACAAGATAGTTGAAATCAAATTAAACATACCCGGCCAGCAGCTCTTTGCAAAAGAAAAAGCCAAGAGTTTTGAGGCTGCAGCAGATCTTTCCGTGGAGGCGCTAAAAAAACAATTGAAAAAGTATAAAGAGAAAAATTTTGTATACTAAAAAAAGCTGCTTCGGCAGCTTTTTTTATGAACAATAAAATGCCCCTAAAAAAATCCGGAAAGCCTGCCTCCACCTTGAGTAAGACTTTCCGGACATCAAAATATTTCAAAATCAGTCTTAATTACAGACCGAAAGCACTTTTTACTTTGTCAACGTAGTCAAGTTTTTCCCAGGTAAACAATTCCACTTCCATCTCTTTTCTTTCAATGGATGCGCCGTTTGGCCGTGAGAAAACTTTTTTAACCACTTCGTTTTTTCTACCCATGTGGCCATAAGCGGCAGCCTCAGAATACATCGGGCTTCTTAGTTTAAGCGTCTTCTCAATCATGCCTGGTCTCAGGTCAAATATTTCCGTCACCTTTTTTGCTATTTCACCATCGGAAATGCCCAAATTGCTTGTTCCATAGGTGTCAACAAATATCCCCATCGGTTCTACCACCCCAATGGCATAAGAAACCTGGACGAGAATTTGATCAGCGACTCCGGCAGCCACCAGGTTTTTAGCTATGTGCCGGGTAGCATAAGCAGCAGACCTGTCTACTTTACTTGGATCTTTTCCAGAGAATGTACCGCCACCATGCGCACCTTTTCCGCCGTAAGTGTCTACGATGATTTTTCTTCCTGTTAAGCCGGTATCTCCGTGAGGCCCACCGATTACAAACTTTCCTGTAGGGTTGATATGGTAATTTATCTGATCAGTAAACAGCGTTTGCAACTCAGGTTTTAATTGAACTTTGACTCTGGGGATAAGGATATTGATGATGTCTTCCTTGATCTTGGCAAGCATCTTTTTCTCCTCGTCAAAATCGTCATGCTGGGTAGAGACAACGATGGCATCGATCCTTTGAGGAACATGGTCGTCAGAATATTCTATGGTTACCTGAGACTTTGAGTCAGGCCTGAGGTAGGTCATTTCCTTACCTTCTCTTCTGATCTTGGCCAATTCAATCAAAATTTTATGACTCAGGTCAAGTGCCAAAGGCATATAGTTTTCGGTTTCTTTTGAAGCAAAGCCAAACATCATACCCTGGTCACCGGCTCCCTGCTCTTCTACAGCGCCTCTTTCAACACCCTGATTGATATCTGATGATTGTTCATGGATGGCAGAAAATATTCCACATGAATTACCTTCAAACATGTATTCGCTTTTTGTGTAACCAATTTTATTGATTACATCCCTGGCGATTTGTTGTACATCGAGGTAAGTGCTTGATTTAACTTCACCGGCCAAAACAACCTGACCAGTAGTGACTAATGTTTCACAAGCTATTTTTGAATTAGGATCGAATGCTAAAAAGTGATCTACGAGGGCATCAGATATTTGATCTGCTACCTTATCCGGATGTCCTTCCGAAACGGATTCTGAGGTGAATAGATATGACATAGTTATTGTTTTTAATTGCGGCAAAAGTAGTTAATATTTTTAAATGATGGAGGTTTCTAACAATTTAACAGGGTCAACCGATTCAAAAAATCTTTGACGTCAATGTGGTATCGAACGGTTTGGAGATTTGTTCATTTCAGGTTACATCTTAGTTTTGAACCAGCAGCACGCTTCAAAATCAATGTTGACGAAGGTTAAAAGGGTTTATTCCGAATAATATGCCTTTTGCCTTCAAACTAAGAATGATTTTACTAAATTTTGAACCGCTAAGGAATAAACACTGTGAATATGGACCATATGAGAAATTTGATTGTTGACCAGTCAGGCCAAACACTCATAATTACGATTAACAGGCCGGAAAAATTAAATGCGTTGAATGGCCTGACATTGGAAGAGCTGAAGGGAGCCATTCAAATTGCCTATGACGAGGAAAGAATAAGGGGAGTGGTCATAACCGGAAGTGGTGAGAAGGCATTTGTTGCAGGCGCAGACATCAGCCAATTTACAGGTTTAAATGAAGTGAATGCACGAAAATTTTCTGAAAGCGGGCAGGAAATTTTTGGGTTGATAGAAAACTGCCCGAAGCCGGTAATCGCGCTCGTAAATGGATATGCACTAGGTGGAGGTTGTGAATTAGCGCTGGCCTGCCATATGCGGATTGCTGTAAAATCAGCTGTTTTCGGCCTTCCTGAGGTGACGCTCGGTATCATCCCCGGGTACGGTGGTACGCAGCGGCTCCCGCAGTTAGTAGGAAAGGGGAATGCCATGGAAATGATTTTAACCGGAAGAAAAGTTTCAGCCGAAGAGGCATATTCAATGGGCTTGATTAATTTTCTTACCGAGAGCATTGTAGAAGCAAAATCCAAGGTAGAAGAAGTATTGGCCAAAATATATAACAATGCCCCCGTGGCGATCAGTATGGCCATTGACTGTATAAACGCTGCAAATTCTAAAGAAGAAGATGGATTTTTATTTGAAGCCAATAGTTTTGCACATTGCTGCACCTCCGAAGATTTCAAAGAAGGGACTGCGGCATTTTTAGAAAAAAGAAAACCAAACTTTAAAGGGAAATAGATTGGGAAAGATCAGGAGACTCGCCAGCGATACTGCCTATTATGGGCTAAGCAGTATAATCGGCAGGGCCGTCAATTTTTTATTGGTTCCATTTCTCACAAGTCCCGGTGTCCTGACAGTAGAAGAATATGGAGAGGTAGGCTTGGTGTACGCCAAGATTGCCTTTCTGATCATTGTATACACCTTTGGTTTGGAGACTGCATATTTTCGATTTGCTTCTAAAAGTGATGTCAATGAAAAAGACCTGTTCAACAATTCGCTCAGTTTCATACTGATCCTTTCGACTCTCTTATCCTCCCTACTTATTTTCTTCGATTCTCAGATAATTAATTGGATTGGCTTACCGGGCAAGGAAATTTTTATTCACCTGGCGGCGGTAATTATCTTAATTGACGCTATTGTAGCCATTCCATTTGCCAAACTCAGGTATGAACGGAGGCCAAGAAAATTCGCAGTTTTAAAAATATTAAATATTCTGGCAAATGTCTTTTTCACAATTTTCTTTCTCTTTTTTTGCAAGGGTATATACAACGAGAACTTTTTAACCTCACTTAAGCCGATAGTCGGCTATATCTATTCTCCATTATTAAATACTGAATATGTTCTGATTGCCAATCTTCTGGCGAATCTCTTATTTTTTGTGTTGCTGTGGGATACATTTAAAACATATCGACCTGTCTTTAACAGACTGCTGTTAAATAATGTTCTCATTTATGCATATCCATTGGTTTTCACCGGACTGGCGGGAGTTACTAACGAAATGCTCTCCCGACTTATGTTGGTTAGGTGGTTGCCTGAAGGATTTTATGGTGAATTAAACAATGTGGAGGCACTAGGGGTTTTTACCGGGGTATATAAATTGGCCATTTTTATCAATTTGGCTATTCAGGCATTTAAATACGCCGCTGAACCATTTTTCTTTTCGGAGTCAACTCAAAAGGACTCAAAGCAAACCTTTGCCAGGGTCTTTTACTATTTTATCATCGTTGGGGCATTTGCCGTTTTAGCGATAAGTTTGAATCTCGAAGTACTCAAATATTTTTTAAGAAGTGAGGTATATTGGACAGGGCTTCATATCGTTCCGATTCTACTGGTAGCACAACTGTTTTTCGGCTGCTATGTGAATTTCTCCATTTGGTTTAAGCTTATTGACAAAACATACATTGGCACCTACCTGACAGTTATCGGGGCTGTATTGACCATTGTGTTAAACTATGTTCTTATTCCGATTTCCGGTTTTGAAGGAAGCGCAGTGGTTACCCTGATTGTTTATTTTTATATGATGACAGCGGTCTATTTTCTGGGGCAGCGGTTTTATCCCATTCCATATAACATTAAAGCAGCGCTGGTATATTTTATATTTTCCGTTTCGCTCATAGTGGCGGGTTGGTATATCGAATTGGGGAACCCCTTGATTAATCAGATATTTAAGGAAATATTAATATTTGTCTATGTAGCATTGGTGTATGTGATTGAGCGAAAAAGATTCCCATCGATTAATAAATAATCTTTACTTTTGTCATCTTATTAAAATTCCGAATAAACCTTCGGTCTATTTTTAAAATCGCTTATTAAATGAACATTATCATTCCCATGGCTGGAATGGGCAAACGCCTCCGGCCTCATACCCTTACCATTCCCAAACCCTTGATTCCCATTGCAGGACGACCCATTGTCGAATGGCTTGTCGCCGATATTGCTAAAGTGACTACAGAGAAAATCGATGAAATCGGCTTTGTGATTGGGAAAAATTTTGGGAAGGAAGTCGAAGATAATTTGGTCGAGATCGCCGACCATTTAGGGGCGAAGGCAAGAATTTTTTACCAGGAAGAGGCGCTGGGCACAGCACATGCTATTTTTTGTGCCGAAGAGCTATTAACCGGGAAGACAATTGTAGCCTTTGCCGACACATTATTTAAAGCTGATTTTATTCTGGACGTAGAAAAAGACGCGATCATTTGGGTGCAAGAAGTGGAAGACCCGTCCCAGTTTGGTGTTGTGAAGCTAAATGAGCAAAACCAAATCATTGACTTTATAGAGAAGCCAAAAGAGCTCATCTCTCCTCTCGCCATCATCGGTATCTATTATTTTAAAGATGGCCTGGCGTTGAGGAAAGAAATAGAAGACTTGATAAAAAACGATATCAAAGACAGTGGTGAGTTCCAATTAACCCGGGTGTTGAAAACCCTTCAGCAAAAAGGAAAGACCTTCTATCCGGGACAGGTAGAGCAGTGGCTGGATTGTGGTAACAAAGTTGCCACCGTTGAAACACATAAGTCGTATTTAGGTTTTATAAGAGAAAATAATTTAATTAGTAAGACGGCAAAAATTGAAAACTCTGTCGTCATACCGCCAGTCTACCTTGGTGAAAATGTTGAACTTAACAATACGGTTATTGGTCCCTACGTTTCAGTAGGGAAGAATAGCAGGATATCTGAATCACGTATTCAGAATAGCATTATTCAAACGGAGAATGATATCAAAAATGCAAACCTCGCCAATTCAATGTTGGGCAATAACGTAACCTATGTGGGCAAAGCAACGGATTTAAGCGTGGGGGATTACAATACAATTTACAATTGATAGAGGGAAATGAAAGCAAGATCTGCGAGTTTATGGGCTTTGGTTGTGTTGTTCTTGTTGGGATTGCCAGACGCACAAGCACAAACAAGAAACAAGAAAAAATCAAAAGATGCTGAAAGTAAGGAAATTGGCTCATCCTCTGCTTCAGACCCAAGGAAATCGGAATATTATTTAGCTGAAGCACAGAAATATTTTATTCTGGAAGACTATGCCAAAGCATTTGTACTGTACCAAAAGGCTTTGGAGTATGATAAAAATAATGCGGCGGCCTATTATCAAATAGCATTGATTTATCAAAAAAGTGAAGAGTATGATAAATCCTTAACCAATGCACACCAGGCATTGGAGATAGTTCCGGATAATAAATATTTTTACCTCTTGCTTGCGGATGTTTACACGTCGCAAAATAACTATGACGCTGCCATTGAGACCTACCTATCGATGATCGACAATTGCAAGGATGCAAATGAGCATTTATTCGAACTGGCCGCATTGTATATCTTCAAAGAAAAATATGCAGAAGCCATCAAAGTGTACGATCAAGTGGAGGAAACATACGGATTGAATGAACAGGTCACTTTTCAAAAGCAGAAACTTTACATTCAGACGAGTAATATAGAAGGCGTTATCCGGGAAGGTGAGAAATTGATTGAGGCATTTCCGGGTGAATCGAGCTACGTAGTGTCTCTTTCGGAGATTTTGATATCCAATGGGTACGAAGAAAAAGCCGTGGCATATCTTGAAGGCTTTTTAGTGGAATATGACGACAACGATCCATACGTGAAAATGCTCCTTTCCGAGGTATACAACAAAAGTGGTGATTGGGAAAAAGCTTACAAATTTCAGAAGGATGCTTTCCAAAACCCGGAACTTGAGCTACTCTCCAAATTAAAACTGGTTAATTTTTATATGCAACAGCTTCCTAATAAGGATATTGAGAAAACATGTGTGGAGCTTACTGATATTTTGATTCAAACCCATCCCGACGAAGCAGATGTATATACGCTTGCAGGCGACTTAAACATGAAATTACAGAATAATGAAAAGTCTGTGGAAATGTATAAGAAAGCCATCGGTAAGGGAGCCAATAGTTACAATATCTGGCACAATATCATCCAGGTTTCATTTGCAGGTGAAAAGTATAATGATGTCATTAAGTATGCAGGAGAGGCCATTGAGTTGTATCCAAATCAGGTGTTTCTCTACTTCTTTATGGGAATAGCACAAATATCGCAGGAGAACTACGAAGATGCAGTAGAAAACCTGGAAATAGGAAAGACCCTGACCGGGAATAATGATGAGCTAAAATCGACGATCAATGCCCAGTTGGGTGATGCCTATAATTTTTTAAAAGAATATGGTAAATCTGATGCGGCGTATGATGAATCGCTGGCCTACAACCCCAATAATGACCATGTTCTAAACAATTACGCTTATTTTCTTTCACTGCGGAAAGAAAAGCTGGATTATGCCATGAAGATGTCATCGAAGTTGGTAAAGCGAAATCCAGAAAACTCAACTTTTCTTGATACTCATGCCTGGGTCCTGTACGTGCAGGGCAAATACAAAGACGCCAGGTATTATATCGAAAAAGCCATTGAGAATGATGAAGATGTAAGTGGTACTATTATAGAACATTACGGAGATATTCTTTTTAAATTAGGCGAAGTTGATTCTGCGGTGATGCAGTGGCAAAAGGCAAAAGGAATGGATGAATCTTCTGAATTAATCGATAAGAAAATTGCAGATAGAAAACTTTATGAATAAGTCCATTTTTGTCCTTTTACTTTTTGGAAGCATTTTATTGAGCTCATGTGCCAAAAAGGTGTTGGTTTCCAACTCTTCTGTCACCTCCAAAAAGCTTGATATCGAGCAGCTTGATTTTAATTACCTGGAGACAAAGACAAAAATCAGGTACAAAGAAGACAGACAGAAATTAAATGGAAATGCCCAGATAAGAATTAGAAAGGACAGTTTGATTTGGATGTCGCTTACTTCGTCCCTGGGTATCGAAGTAACAAGAAGTATTATCACACCTGATACGGTTGTCGTGATGAATAGAATGGATAAAGAATATTATACTTTTAATTTTAAGCAATTAAGTGACTATTTCAATTTTCAGGTTGATTATGATTTGTTGCAGTCGGTGTTATTGGCCAATCTACCTGTACGCCTGGGACCTGAAGATAAGATTTCTGAGATTCCCGGCTATACGAAAGTAAACCAAAGGAGTGGATTGCTCATCGTAGATAGTTACGTGAATACAGAGAACAAAAAGCTCGAAACGGTGGTAATGAAAGAAATGTATTCGCAAAACCAGCTTTCATTAAAATACAGTGATTTTTCCCAGCTCAATGATACGCTTTTCCCCGCGCTTTGCGCAATTAGCCTCACCTATGACACACCTGAAGGGCCCATGGTTACCAGTGTGGACATAGAATATAACAAAGTGGAGGTTTCAGATAAACCTTTAAAGTTCCCTTTTTCCGTTCCTGAAAAATATGTTCATAAATAGGATCATATACGTTTTCGGACTTTTGTTTTTCGGTTTGTGCGTGTCTTTGTATGCTCAAAATAAGCTGACACTGGAGCAACAAAAGAATGAAGCCTTAAAAAATATAAAGGAAGCTGAGCAGATACTTTCACAGACATCCAAGAAAAAAGCCAGCAGTCTTGGACAATTGAGGGCCCTGAATAAGCAAATTGAAAGTCGGCAGATGTTGATCAATTCCATAAAAAAGGAAATTCAGCTTTCGAATGAGGAGATTGAGGAAAGCCAAATTGTAATTACCTCGCTGGAAGCTGACTTGAAAAACCTGAAGGCGGAGTATGGATCCATGGTGTATGCTTCCTATAAATCAATGAATAGTTATGATAAGCTATCCTTTGTTTTTTCGGCGGCCAGTTTTAATCAGTTCCTGATGCGGATCAAATACTTGGAGCAATATACAAATGCCAGAAGAAGCCAGGTAAAATTGATTAACGAAGTCCGGGATCAGCTTATTCATAGCAAGTCGAACCTCGAGAGTACTATTACTGAAAAGCAGACCTTATTAAACGACGAGGAAGAGGAAAAAGACAAACTCCAAAAATTAAAGGTGCAACAGTCTGACCTGGTATCTGACCTGCAAAAGCAGGAAAATAGACTTCAATCTGACATAAATAAATACAAGCTGGATATTGAAAAACTGGATAAGCTTATTGCAGACCTGGTTAAAAAAGAGCTGGAATCTGAAAAAGGTTCACTAAAAAATATTTCGGTTGATCTCCAGAAACTCTCCTCATCGTTTGAAGGCAATAAAAGCAAGCTTCCCTGGCCAGTTACTTCTGGGTTTATTTCAGAGAAATTTGGCACAAATCAGCATCCTGTTTTAAAAAGGGTGAAAGTCCCAAACAATGGAGTAAACATTCAGACTAACCAGAATGAGAAGGTACGGGCTGTTTTTAATGGGAAAGTGAAAAGTGTGGCTATCATTCCAGGTGATTTCAAATATGTAGTGATTATCCAGCACGGCGAATACTTTACCGTGTATGCACGAATGAAGGAAGTATATGTAAAAACCGGCCAGGAAGTCAAAACTAATGATGTAATTGGCGAAGTCAATACAACGTCAGATGGCAGTACAGAGATCCACTTCGAGGTGTGGAAGAACACACTCAAGCTGGATCCTGAATTCTGGCTTGCCAAGAGATAAAAATCTCACATATTGGAGATTATAAAAAGAAAGAAACCGTTTAATGGTAGAATTTAAAAGCCTATCACTAAATTTGTGAATCATATTAATGACAAAACGTTATGAAAGCATTATTAGCAATCGGTGGGTTAGGCCCTTGGGAAATTACATTAATAATTGTGGTATTGCTTGTTTTCTTCGGAGCAAAGAAAATTCCTGAATTAGCGCGAGGACTTGGAAAAGGTATAAGAGAGTTTAAAGATGCTACCAAGGAAATAAAGGACGAAATTGAGGAAAGTGTAAAAGACTCTCCTGGGAAAAAATCAGTAGAAAGCAAAAAATAAATCCTTGGAAAAGTATCAGTCCTTCAAACAGATTAGCGCAGAGCTAAAAAGTGGAAGTACATCTTGTGTAAACATAGTTAATTACTACCTCCAAAACATAAAAAATAAGGCACACCTAAATGCCTTCCTTGAAGTTTTTGAATCTGACGCTCTAAAACAGGCAGAAGAAATTGATATCAAGTTAAAAAAGGGAACAGCAGGAATGCTGGCTGGAATGGTAGTGGGCATTAAAGATGTCTTGTGCTACAAAGATCATCGGGTCCAGGCGTCAAGTAAAATACTTGAGGGCTTTCATTCCCAATTTACAGGCACGGCAGTACAGCGACTCATCGACGAGGACGCGATTATCATTGGCAGGTTAAACTGCGACGAATTTGCGATGGGTTCATCCAACGAGAACTCAGCTTATGGACCTGTACTTAATGCAGATGACAATAATAGGGTTCCCGGAGGGTCATCAGGAGGCTGTGCGGTGGCAGTCCAGGCTAATCTATGTACGACGGCAATTGGCTCTGACACTGGAGGATCGGTGAGGCAACCGGCTTCTTTTTGTAATGTCATCGGATTAAAACCTACTTACTCACGGATTTCAAGATTTGGCCTGTTGGCGTATGCCAGTTCATTTGATGTCATTGGTACGTTCACCCGTAGCATTGAAGACAGCGCACTAATGATGGAAACGATGTCTGGCGCTGACAATTTCGATTCCACTGTTTCCAGGCGTGACGTACCAAAATATTCTGCAAACCTCCGCTATAACAAATCAGCACGAATAGGATACATTAAGGAAACACTTAATGGTGAGGGGTTGAATGAAGAAGTAAAGCAGAATTTTGTCGAAACCATTGAAAAGCTAAAGAAGCAAGGTCACCAGGTAGAGGAAGTATCGCTGCCGCTGATGAAGTATGCGTTGCCAACCTACTATATACTCATTACAGCAGAGGCTAGCTCTAATCTGTCCAGATACGATGGCGTGCGATATGGGTATCGAAGCCCGAACACAAAGGATATGGCGAGCATGTATAAAAAAAGCAGATCGGAGGGTTTTGGTGAAGAAGTGAGGAGAAGAATAATGTTGGGAACCTTTGTATTGAGCGCCAGCTATTACGACGCATTTTATACAAAAGCGCAGAAGGTAAGAAATTTGATAAAACAGCAGGTAGAAAATTTGCTTTCATCCTATGATTTTCTGATAATGCCAACTTCTCCAACTACGGCTTTTAAGTTGGGTGAGCATAATAAGAATCCGTTAGAGATGTACCTGGCAGATCTTTTTACGGTACAAGCATCGGTAGCAGGTGTGCCTGCGATATCAGTACCAAATGGAAAGGACTCCAATGGAATGGCTTTCGGATTGCAGATAATGGCTAACTTTTTCGAGGAAGAAAAGCTTTTGGCTTTTTCAAATAGCTATTTGAGTAATGAGTGGACAAACAATTAAGAGAACATTATTTCTATTTGGCTGGGTTTGTTGCCTGGCTTACTTACCTGCGTTTAGCCAGGATAAAGTGGAGATTGAAGTAAATGAAATCCACTCGGTATACCTGGATGAATATATTCCAGACGATTCTTATGAGGTGATTGAAGATAGAATTTCCTGTATTGATTCAGATATTCCTCTTCACTTTAATGAGACCGTTAAATCCTTTGTCAATTATTTTACGGCAAGAAACCGGGAGTACACCAGGGATGTTATGAAACTGAGCTATTGGTATTTCCCAACTTTTGAAGCTCAACTCGCAAAATATGACCTGCCGGATGAGTTAAAATACCTATCCATTGTAGAGTCCGGACTGCGGCCGAGAGCTACTTCACGGGCTGCTGCGGTGGGTTTATGGCAGTTTATTTCCAGCACAGGAAGGTTTTACGGCTTGCATCAGGACTGGTACATTGATGAAAGAATGGATCCCTACAAGGCTACTGACGCAGCTTGCAGACACCTTAAGTCATTGTACAATATGTTTGGCGATTGGGAGTTGGCCCTGGCTGCTTATAATTGTGGAGCAGGAAATGTAAGAAAGGCAATGCGGAGGTCGGGATATAAAAACACATTTTGGGAGATATACAATTATCTGCCCCGGGAAACACGGTCTTATGTGCCACAATTCACTGCCATTGTTTATACATTTAAGTTTGCAGAGGAGCATGATTTTGTTTTTGATCGATGGGAATTAAAAAACCCTGTACAATATGATACTATACATGTGGATGGTTTCACCAATCTTCAGGCTATTAGCGATCAATTAAATGTTTGTTTTGACGATTTGGAATATTTGAACCCATCGGTACGAAGGGGTGCAATACCCGAGGGCGTAAAAAGTTTTCCTATCAATATTCCTTCAGAAGCTTACCCGGCACTTTTAGCCAATAGGACTTTTATCCTTGATTCAGCCGTAAAAAAAGGTAAGGAAAAAATGGACTACCTTGCCAGCAACACGATGGGGAGCACCTATGGCAGGACAAAAGTAGTTCACAGAGTAAGGAACGGAGATGTATTAGGCACGATCGCTGAGCGTTACCATGTTAGGGTGTCTGACATTCGTGAATGGAATAACATTTCCGGAAATATGATAAGGGCAGGTCAAAATTTAAGTATTTGGGTTAAACCCGAAAATTATACATCTTCATCGGCCACAATTTATGCCGCAAAATCCACTCCCCCCACAACAGTGGAAGAAGAGGCGACAGAAATTTCAGGAAGTAAATACCACATAGTCCAGCCAGGCGATACGCTCTGGGACATCTCCAGGTACTATGATGGTCTGAGCATCGAAAAAATCAAACAGCTCAACAATCTGAAGACCAACAAAATAAAACCAGGCCAGAAGCTCGTTATCGGATAAACTTCACTTAACTTTCAGAGATTAAAAGAATTAATCTCTATTTTCACGTAACCTTTAAAAATCATTGAAGATGAGATATGGTCATATCACAATGCTTTTAATTATCATCGGTCTGGTTATTTCATCCTGTAACTCAAATAGCGGAGAAGTACCGGAAGGACTAAAGCCCAAAGCGCGTGGCGCTGATGGGGAAATTGTTTTGGTAATTGACTCGGTGACCTACGCAGGTGTGGTGGGAGATGAGATAAAGGCTACTTTTCAATCCCAGGTGGATTATCTTTCGCGTGCAGAGTCGTGGTTTACCTTAAGAGTCGTAAGGCCGGAGGATGTAAATAGTGTACTCAGGATAACAAAGAACATGATCTATGTGACGATTCTGGGCGATGACAGCCGCAGCAACAGATTGCTGAAGCAAAATTTTACGAAAGAGGCTTTTAAAAGCGTGAAAGACGACCCTTCGATCTTCAGGTTTACCAAAAAGGATGAATTTGCCAAAGGACAGGAAATCCTTCACCTTTTTGCCATGGATGATAAAACCCTTGCCCGGCACATTGCCTCAAATAGGGAAAGTTTAAGGGACTTTTTTAACAATATTGAAAATAAAAGGACTCACAAGATGCTATTCTCAGCAAGTCCGGAAAAAGGGCTGGCAAATTACATAAAGAACAATTATAAATGTGAGATAATGCTTCCAAACGGGTATGAGCTGGCAATTGATAATAAGACAGCTTTATGGACTCGCATATTAGACCCATTTGCTGACAAGAATATCGTCATCGGTTACACAGACTATACTTCCCAAGATCAGTTCAAAAAAGAAAATGTCATCCAACTGAGGGATTCGATTATGAGGAATAATATCTTTGGTGATCCTGAAAAATCCAATTCATTCGTGGTGACAGAAACCGAACACTTCCCAGTGTTTTACAAGGAAGTGAATTTTAACGGAAAATACGCAGTACAGCTCAGAGGCATGTGGAAAACGAATAACCTGAGAATGGGGGGAGCATTTGTTAGCTACACATTAGTAGATGAGGAATTGAAGAGATTGTATTACATAGAGGGTTTTCTCTATTCACCGGGGCGAAATCAGCGGGAATACCTTCGCGAACTAGACGTGATCCTTCAAACTTTCAAAACTTCCAAAGAAATATCATGATCGCATTCGTTGAAGGGAAGCTTAGCCAGGTAGATCCTACCTTTGTTATTATTGATATTAGTGGAGTAGGCTATCTTATCAAAATATCGCTGAATACATTTTCCAGAATAAAGGATTTGGAAAGAGCAAAACTTCATACTCATTTACATATAAAAGAAGATTCCCATACTTTGTATGGATTTTTTGATGAAAAAGAAAAGAGTCTGTTCATCCACTTAATTTCTATTAGTGGTGTTGGGCCCAGCACGGGTATTATGATAACTTCTTCGCTAACTGTTGATGAGATATCAAGTGCAATTATCAATGGAGATGTTAATACCATTCAAAAAATAAAAGGCATTGGATTAAAAACTGCTCAGCGTATTATCATTGAATTAAAAGATAAGCTCGGCAAAATAGGGGCAGGTTCAGATGCGGTGAATATATTTGCCGGAGGCAACAATACCGTTAGAAGTGAGGCGTTAACAGCATTAATAACACTAGGTATATCTAAAAGCGTTGCTGAAAAAAGCGTTGACAGTATTTTAAAAAATAATACCAATGCTATTACTTTGGAAGAATTAATCAAGCAAGCTTTAAAACGCGCGTAAAAGAGCTAATTTTGAAATTCTTGGTAGTAAATAGGAGTGTATTTTTTAAACTGGTTTTTGTCTCCGCATTAACTTATGATATTTCCATTTCGAAAAGCTATGGGGCCAGTTTGTTGTTCCAACAAATAACACCGCCGGATACTACGGAAGTGAAACAGGGTGAACCAGCCAGTAAATCTCCGGAAGATGGTTCTCCATCTTTTAATTTCAAGGACAGATACGGTGATCCGCTGAATTATTATCAGAGCCCATCCCCTTTCCTGCTTAAAAATCCATCAAATTATCAAATGGAAATTGAGGTGGATACGGGAATGAATTATACCATCACTGAAAAAATGGGTGAATTAAATTACCGCCCGTCCTCCACCTTCACATTTGAGCAGTATGATCGACTGCATAGCCAAAAAATGTACAAAAATTACTGGAAGGACATGTCGACGGGAATTGATGGTGAAAGCGCGGTGAGCGGCAGAAGGCTAATTCCACCCATTTACATCAGCCCGGTCTTTGACAGGATTTTTGGAGGAAGTTACGTGGATATTCGCCCCAATGGTTTTGTGACATTGGATTTTGGTGGAAAATGGCAAAGGGTGCAAAATCCATCCATTCCCATCCGGCAACAAAAAAACGGGGGCTTCGAATTTGATCAGCAGATTTCGATGAACGTTGTAGGAAAAATCGGTGAGAAGATGTCGGTCACAGCAAATTTCGATAACAATAACACCTTTGATTTTGAGAATGATCTAAAAGTAGAATATACAGGATTTGAAGAGGACATTATCCAAAAGATAGAAATCGGCAATGTCAGTCTTCCCCTTCAAAATACGCTAATTACGGGCGCACAAAACCTGTTTGGGGTAAAGACCCAGCTTAGGTTTGGAAAGATGTACGTTACGGCCGTAGCCTCTACGCAAAGAGGTAAAAGCGAATCCATCCAAATCAACGGTGGTTCGGATGGTGGCCAGGGAAGGGAATTCGAAATTAGAGCGTCGGAATATGATGAAAACAGACATTTCTTCCTGGGACATTTTTTCCGCGACAATTATGAAACCTGGTTAAAATTTATGCCTCAGATTACCTCCCGGATAAATATTAACCGAATTGAGGTTTACATTATCAACCGGCAAAACAATACGCAAACACTTAGGAACGTAGCCGCTTTTATGGACCTGGGAGAGGGTAAGGTGATTTACAACACGGAACGAATTTCTTCCAATACAGGGAACCAGCAAGCACCTAATAGCAACGGAGCTAATACTCTTTATCAGCAACTAATTAATAATCCAAACCTAAGATCTGTTGATGTTTTAAACAGCGAGTTAGGGTTAACGAAAGGTACAGATTATGAGTTGGTAACTACAGCCCGAAAACTAGACCTTACTGAATACAATTTCAATGGTGAGCTGGGGTTGATTTCAGTTAACAGAAAGCTACAAAACGATGAAATGTTGGCCGTGGCTTTTGAGTATACCTACCAGGGTCAAAAATATAAGGTGGGAGAGTTAACGGAGGATTATCAAAATCTTGATGACGACAGGGTCATATTTCTCAAGCTACTACGACCCACAAAGATAAACTCGTCGGTCCCTACCTGGGATTTGATGATGAAAAACGTCTACAACCTGAATGCGAGTCAGATCACACGCGAAAATTTTCAATTGCGCATAATTTATAGAGACGATAAAACAGGAGTTGACAATCCAAGCTTGCACGAAGGTGTTAATACAACAGATGTCCCCCTGGTGGAACTTTCAGGACTTGATCGATTGAACTCAAACAATGACCCACAAAAGGACGGCAATTTTGACTTTGTGGAGAATATTACGGTCATTCCCGAAACAGGCTTAGTCTTTTTTCCCGTCTTGGAACCATTCGGATCAAACCTTAAAAAACAATTTGACCCTGCTTCCGAATCGGGATTGATAGAAAAATATGTCTTTTCAAAGCTATACAATACCACCAGGGCAGATGCTGAGCTCGATCCATATCATAACAAATACTTTCTGACAGGAAGGATGCAGGCGGGTTCGGCGAGTGAAATTATGCTTCCCGGCATCAATATTGCCGAGGGGTCGGTAGTGGTTATGGCCGGTAGCCAGCCGCTTACCGAGGAGGTTGATTACAGGGTTGATTACAATATTGGAAGGGTGGTGATTATTAATGAAGCAGTTCTCAATTCAGGTAAGCCGATCAATATCAGGTATGAAAAATCAGACTTGTTTAATTTTCAAACTCGAAGCCTGATTGGCACCAGGCTGGACTATCAGGTAGATGAAAATTTCAATATTGGCGGAACGTTTCTTTACCACAACGAGCGTCCTTTTATAAGCCGGATAAGTATTGGAGATGAACCTACCAGAAACATGAAGTATGGATTTGATATCAATTTTCAGGATGAATCACGGTTGTTGACCAAAATGGTCGATGCGATTCCTTTGATACAAACCAAGGAACCTTCAAATATTACCTTTAATGCTGAATTTGCCCAGCTAATTCCAGGAACATCAAATAAAGTAAACGGGGAGGGTACCTCTTACATTGACGATTTTGAGTCGACAGCTACTCCCTTTAGCTTGAGCAATAGCATAGATACGTGGAAGCTTGCTGCAACCCCGGTGACAGCCAACAACCGCTTTACCGGAGTACCTCCCTCACAGGCAAATAATAATGTGAGAATCAATGATAAAAGGGCAAAATTGGCCTGGTACATCATTGACAATGTTTTTTACAGGTCATCAGGCACTGCCAAACCTTCCAACATTACAGACCAAGACCTGGAAAACAACTATGTGCGTGGTATCAGTCCGCAGGAGATTTTTCCTAATAGGGATAAACAAGTTCTTAATACCAACTTGAGGATATTCGATTTGGCCTATTATCCTTCTGAAAGAGGGCCATTTAATTACAATCCTAACCTCAACAACAATGCTGAATTATCTAATCCAAAGGACAATTGGGGAGGTATCACCAGAAGTATAACTTCTGACGTTGACTTCGACAAAAACAATATTGAGTATATCGAGTTTTGGCTGCTTGACCCCTTTATCCAAGGTGTTAATGGCCAGATTGATGATGGCCGAGGCAATGTTACCAATAATACGACTGGGGGTAAATTGATCTTTAACCTGGGAAGCATTTCAGAAGATGTTATGAAAGACAGTAAGCATGCTTTTGAAAACGGACTTCCTGCCGATGGGGTAAAAACGGAAGGGATCAATGTGACGAAAAATGAATGGGGCTTTGTGACAAGCCAGCAATATTTGACCAACTCATTTGACAATACCAGCGCTTCAAGGGTTAACCAGGATGTCGGGTTGGACGGTTTAACAACAACTGAGGAAACGGAGCACTTCAGTCAATACCTTTCAAGTTTGCCTGCGAATGCAAGAAATATTATCGAAGAAGATCCGTCGGGGGATAACTTTCACTACTATTTGGGGGCCGACCTGGACGCTAGAGACGCAAAGATTTTAGAGCGCTATAAGAATTTTAACAACACGGAAGGAAACTCCCCGATTATTCAAAACAACAACCAGTCATATACTCCCTCTGGCACCAACCTTCCGGACAATGAAGATCTAAACAGGGACAATACCCTAACCGATGTAGAGGATTATTATGAATATGAACTAAGCCTGCGCCCCCAGGATTTGACCATTGATAACAAATATATTATTGACAAAGTGGAGGCGATCAACCATCCCGAGGCCACATGGTATTTGTTTAGGATCCCTGTTCGTGAACCTACGGGAGTCCAGGGAAATATTGATGGATTTAAATCCATCCGGTTTATTCGGACCTACCTTACCGAGTTTGAGCAACCGGTCGTATTAAGGATGGCAAACTTTCAGCTTATTGGAGCTCAGTGGAGGAAGTACGAAGGAAATTTGTATGAAAGAGGATTATATGAGACTCCAGAACCTTACAATCCTGATTTTTTGATATCCGTAGTAAACATCGAAGAAAACGGGACTGCTTCCGCGGGCAAAGTTCCCTATGTGGAGCCACCTGGTATCAAGCGTGACTATGATAACACATCGCCCGTTGTGAGAAGAAATAACGAGCAGTCTATGATGCTTTGTGTTGAGGATTTACAGGATCGAGATGCCAGAGCGGCCTTTAAAAACATGAACATCGATCTCATCAACTATGGGAGGATGAAAATGTTTATCCACGCGCAGGAAAATGGTGAGCCACTCAACGATGGTGATGTTAATGCATTTCTTAGAATAGGTACAGATCAGGAGGCTAATTACTATGAAGTAGAATTACCATTAAAGGTGACTTCAAGTGATGCCAGATCGCCTGAAGAAATCTGGCCTGCGGAAAATGAAATGGACATTTTGTTTGATGATTTGTATGAGGTAAAGAAAAGAAGGAACAATGCGAACTGGGATATTGAAGTGCCTTTTACGGAAACGATAGGAAGGTATCAAATAACGGTACGTGGGCGCCCGGATTTAAGTGCGGCAATGTCAATGATGATTGGTGTCAGGAATCCGAAAAGTTACCCTGACGAATCGCCTAAGTCGGTGTGTATTTGGGTGAACGAATTACGGGTAACAGATTTTGACAGAACGGCAGGCTGGGCTGCTAATGCTTATTTGGGAATGAAATTGGCAGACCTAGGTACAGTCAGCGCTTCGACCAGGTACACGTCTTACGGCTTTGGAGGGGTACAATCTAAAATCCAGGAAAGGACTCGGGAAGAAACCTTTGAATATGATGTCTCAACAAATGTAAACCTGGATAAATTTTTACCTGAAAAGGCGGGCCTTAAAATTCCCATGTATGCCAGCTATGAAAAAAGGACCGTGACCCCTCATTTTGATCCTAAGGATCCGGATATACCGCTGGACGCAGCCCTGGACGCGATCGATGATCCGATTGAAAGACGAGAATACAAAGACATTGTGGTGGAAGATGATACGCGCAGGAGTATAAATTTTACCAATGTAAGAAAGGAAAAAGTGAAAGAAGATGCCAGGAATCACATTTATGACATAGAAAATCTTTCATTTACGTATGCTTATAGCGAACGGGATCGGAGTAACTTCAATATCTATTCCTATCAATATAGATCGCATCGAGGTTCAGTAGGCTACAACTTTAGTCCCAAGCCACTGGAACTTGCCCCATTAAAAAAATCAAAAGCGTTTGATTCTCCCTACCTCCAACTCATTAAGGATTTTAATGTCAATTTTTCACCCAGCAATCTCAATTTTCGCGTGGATCTTGATAGAAAATTTACAAGGACACAATTGAGAAATTCAAATCTGGGAATCGAAGGCATTCAACCAACCTGGGAAAAGTATTTCTTTTTTAACAGGACCTATGGCTTAAGCTGGAATCTAACAAAGAGTGTTTCATTTGACTACAATGCCCGGGTGAGCGCCATCATAGATGAGCCTTTTGGAGATATTGATACTCAGGCAGAAAGAAATGAGATAAAGGAAAATTTCCTGAAGCTTGGAAGAACTAAGACCTTCAACCAAAATATGGGGGCTAATTATAGAATTCCTCTTGATAAAATTCCCCTTATGTCGTGGATAAGCTCTGACATTCGATATGCTGTCGGATATACCTGGAGGGCGGGTGCATATAGTGAAGATCCGGAGTTAAACCAGCAGGCGATATTTGGGAACATCATAGAAAACAACCAGGATGTCAATTTATCCGGAAAGGTGGATTTGGTAAAGCTTTATAATAAAAATGAATATTTGAAATCAATCAATTCACCCTCGAGACGAAGAACTTCCTCTAACTCAAGGGCGAGGCCAGCGGTTCAGGATACGGTTAAAGCGAAGCCGGAGTTGAAAGGAGTAAAAGGATTTTTAAAACTCCTTATGGCGGTAAGGTCGGTTAATATAACATACAACGTAAGGTCAGCCACCATCCTTCCGGGTGTCAATAGCACTCCCTTCCTATTCGGGATGGACAGCTCCTGGAATGCACCCGGATGGAAATTTATCCTTGGAAGCCAGGATCGGGCCATCCGCAATGACGCGGCTCGTAATGATTGGTTGGTATACGATACCATACTTACCCAACCGTTTTCACAAGTACGGACGATTGACCTTGACATAAGGGCGAATTTGGAGCCTGCTAATGATCTTAAGATCCAATTGGATGTTAAAAAAAGGGCCATGGGTAATTATGAGGAACTTTTTGAAGTAAACAGGAATACAAATGGTGTGGGGGAATATAACCGATTATTACCAACGAGGACAGGTAGCTATAGCATCTCTTATAATATGATTGGAACCTCCTTCATTACCGATGACGATAAATTCAACAATGCAGTGTTCGATAATTTTGTGGAATACAGGGATGTGATTCGAGATCGGCTGGGTTCGGATTATGCCCTTAATTCACAGGACGTGCTGGTTCCCGCATTCCTTGCCGCATATGCAAATAAGGATCCGAAAACGATAGACACAAGTCCTTTTCCCAAGATTCCTTTACCAGGGTGGAGGGTTGATTATTCCGGGCTTTCAAAAATAAAAGGCCTGAAGGATGTTTTTTCGTCCATCTCGATAACTCATGGATACAGAGCAACTTATACCGTTAATAATTATTCTACCTCTCTCGAATACGCCGAAGATCCTGATTACTATTCTTATATTGAGTTAGACCGCAGTCTGGCGAACTATCCCCAGGCCAGCAAGATCAACGAAAGCGGAGAACTGATTCCGGTATTTTTGATGAGTCAGGTAATTATGCAGGAGGAATTCTCACCATTGATAGGTGTGAATGTACGTACAAGAAGCAAAATGACTGCAAGGGTTGAGTATAAGAAAAGAAGAGAAGTGGGTTTAAATTTTTCCAATGCCCAGGTGACGGAGGTTAAGACCAACGATCTCACGATTGATATAGGGTATACGAAATCTGGCATGAAGCTCCCATTCCGCAGCCAGGGCAGGATAATTACGTTGGAAAATGATGTTTCATTTAAGATGACCTTTACCATCAGAGATACAAAAACAATTCAAAGGAAAATCGATGATGTAAATACCCCCACCAACGGTATGGTGAATTTGCAGTTCAGGCCGCAAATTGGTTATGTTTTGAGCCAGAGGCTTAATTTAAACGTTTATTTTGAGCGCAGTATTAATGATCCACTGGTATCAAGTTCGTTTAAAAGAACTACCACCGCTGCCGGAGTTCAATTAAGATTCAGCCTGGCACAATAATTTTTTTGGTTCTTAAGATCTGCATGCTATTTTTGGTAATTAATTAAAATTAGGATGAATATACCAAGTGGATTAAAGTACACAGAAGATCATGAGTGGATCAAAGTAGAAGGTGATATCGCCATAGTGGGCATTACCGACTTTGCCCAGGGTGAGCTGGGAGATATTGTTTATGTTGAAATAGAAACTGTCGGTGAATCACTGGCCAAAGGAGATGTTTTTGGTACGGTGGAGGCAGTAAAAACAGTATCCGACCTTTTCATGCCGGTTTCTGGCGAAGTAGTTGAATTTAATAGCAAAATCGAAAGCAATCCCGAAGTCATAAATTCTGATCCCTATGGTGACGGATGGATGATTAAAATCAAAATAAGTGATAGCTCGGAATTGGATTCCCTATTGGATGCTGACGCTTATCAGGGGTCCTTATAGAAGACAATGGTTCGAAAATATGCCATTTTAACCCTTGTGTGGGCTGTTATAGTGGCGGTTTTACTACTTATACCCGGGGACGATCTCCCAAAAGAGGAACTGTTTGAAGGATTTGACAAAGTAGTTCATGTGCTGATTTTCGGAATATTTTCGTTTTTGTTCGTTTCGATGCGAGACAAGGCGAATAGCAAGATCGAATGGCTTTTTTTGTTAATAAGCTTTCTTGTTTCTATTTCTTACAGCTTGCTGTTGGAATACTTCCAAAACTTTATTCCGGGAAGGCAATTTGATGCAAAAGATCTTTTGGCAAATTCCATAGGAGTTGTTTTTGGGTTGACTATATATGGGATTAAAAAGCAAATTTTCATTTAGATAATATTTTAAAAGTATTAAATTTGATGGTTAACTAATTGTAAAGCTATGGTATTTATAATTTTAGGGGCAGTTCTGATTGGGGTGACAATTCTGATAATTCAGGTTACTAAATCTGCGATGGACAAGGCTGCGGTTAAGAACCTGAGTTCAGGTAGCAATCCGGAGAAAGGGAATGTTTTTGTTAAGAAATACAAATCATCAAATTTAAGTTACTACACGAAGTTGTTTATCAACGTAGGTTTGGTCATGTCATTAGCAGCGGTAATTTTTGCTTTTGAACACAAGACACATATTGACAATAGCCAAGTTGATTTCCAGAAAAACGTTGATGATTTTGAAGATTTGATGGAAATACCGCCTACCGAGCAACTTCCACCGCCACCACCTCCAGTTCAGCAGCCTGAGATCATAGAAGTGCCTGATGAAGAAGAAATTGAAGAAGAAATTGAGGTTGACCTTGATGTGGAAATAACAGAAGAAACTGTCATCGAAGAGGTAGTATTCGAAGAGGCGCCTGAAGAAGAGGAAGTAGATGAGATCTTTTCAATTGTGGAAGATCAACCTACTCCGCAAGGAGGAATGTCGGCTTTTTATGAGTTTGTAAATAAAAACATTAAATATCCCAACCAGGCACGAAGAATGAATATCGAAGGAAAGGTTTTCGTGCAGTTCGTGATCGGAAAGGATGGCTCCATTTCAGAAGTTAAGGCAGTAAAAGGTATCGGGGCAGGATGTGATGAAGAAGCCGTGCGGGTAATTCAAAGTGCGCCGAAGTGGAACCCTGGCAAGCAAAGGGGAAGGCCTGTAAAAGTTAGGATGATTTTACCAATAACCTTCAAGCTGGGATAGAAAAGCTTTCAAAATGTAAATATTAATAAAGGCCCTATGACAGGGCTTTTTTTTTGCTATTCTCCATAAGGAAGAGGTATGTGGCTGCGCATAAACCGTTAGTTGACTTAAGTCATGTTTAATATTACATTTTCCTGTCAATCGCTCATAGAGCCTTTCCCAATAAGTATTAGCCTCGTTTAAGATAGTAGGAGTGTATTGCGGAACTAATGCACTTGAAATACAGGTTATTCATTTAGAATGGGTACACTATTGGGAGGTTAAAAAATTAATACAATGAAAGCTTTAGAAAAAAAGGTAACAGAGAAAAAGCGAACGGCAAAAAGCGAATCGAACAAGGATCATTATTTGCTTGAACATCCTGATGCACATGAAATCCTGACGAAGTCTGGAAATTTTGATTCATTCATTAGGCTTTTAGATATCAAGAAGGAGAAAGTCGAGAGGTATAATTCTGAAAAGCTGTTTTTTTTAAGTATAGGCCTGTGTATGAGTTTGGCGTTGATGATTGGCGCATTTGAGTTCAAGTCTTATACCAGTGCTAGTACAGTTGATTTCAATAGTACAGTACAAAATTTTGAAGATTTGATAGAGGTACCACAAAGTCAACAGCCAGAGCCACCACCACCAAAAATTGAACAACCACAGATTATCGAGGTCCCTGATGAAGCTATTATCGAGCAGGAAATGGAAATTGACCTTGATGTGGAAATTACTGAAGAGACGAAGATTGAAGAACAGGTTTTGGTAGAAGTCACTGGCGAAATGGAAGACGAAAAGGTAGACGAGATTTTTACTATCGTTGAGCAACAACCGGCTCCGATTGGTGGAATGCAGGCTTTCTATGAATATGTAGGACAAAATTTAAAATATCCGACCATGGCATCAAGAATGAATGTGCAAGGGAGGGTTTTTGTGCAGTTTGTTGTTGAAAAAGATGGTAGTTTGACAGATGTCACCGCGGTAAAAGGAATCGGCGCCGGATGCGATGAGGAGGCTGTGCGTGTCATAGAAAATGCACCGAAATGGGTGCCTGGAAAGCAAAGAGGAAGACCAGTTAGGGTTAGAATGATCCTTCCAATAGTTTTTAAGCTTGTTGATTAATTTTTAAGCCATCACGTTCGAGCGTGATGGCTTTTTAAACTAAGATTTTTTGTACTTCTCAAAATCCTTATGTTCTTTCCTATACAATACTTCGTTAGGGAGAGATTTGAAATACTCGTAAGTCATTTTTAACCCTTCGCTTCTGGAAATCTTTGGCTCCCATCCCAACTTTTCCTTCGCCAGAGAAATGTCCGGGCGCCGTTGTGTGGGATCGTCTTTTGGCAATTCTTTGTAAATTATTTTCTGAGTGGTGCCTGTTAGTTTGATAATTTCCTCGGCGAAATCTTTAATGGTTATCTCGTCTGGATTACCAATATTGACTGGGCCTGCATAATCTGAAAGCAGCAATCGGTATATTCCTTCCACCAGGTCGTCGACGTAGCAGAAAGAACGTGTTTGAGATCCGTCACCAAAGACCGTCAAATCTTCACCTCTTAGTGCCTGGCCTATAAATGCAGGTAGCACTCGTCCGTCATTTAACCTCATCCTTGGGCCATAGGTATTGAATATCCTGATGATACGGGTCTCAAGCCCATGGTAGGTATGGTAAGCCATCGTGATTGCTTCTTGAAAACGCTTTGCTTCGTCATACACACCTCGTGGGCCGACAGGGTTTACGTTTCCCCAATAGTCTTCTTTTTGAGGATGGACGTGTGGATCACCATAGATTTCAGAAGTTGAGGCTATTAAGATTCTGGCTTTTTTATCTTTTGCCAGACCTAGCAAATTGTGGATGCCTAACGAGCCAACTTTCAGTGTCTGAATTGGTATTTTCAGGTAGTCTATAGGGCTTGCCGGAGAAGCAAAATGGAGGATGTAGTCCAAATGGCCTGATACATGAACGTATTTTGAAACATCATGGTGATAAAAGGTAAAATGTTCATCAGGAAATAAATGCTCTATATTCTCAAGGTTTCCGGTTATCAGATTGTCCATACCGACTACATCGTAACCTTCAATTAGAAAACGATCTGCCAAATGCGAGCCAAGAAATCCCGCAACACCAGTAATTAAAACTCTTTTCCTAGACATGGATTTCTTTTCTTCCTATACTGTAATAGGTAAAACCAATTTCTTCCATTTCTTCCACCTTGTAAAGGTTTCTTCCATCGAATATCACCTTGTTTTTTAGTTTTTGTTCGACAGTATCGAATTCAGGTTGTCTGAATACCGGCCATTCAGTAATTATCAATAGAGCATCTGCGCCGTCAAGAGCTTCATATTGGTCTTCGTAAAGCTCAATTTTATCACCCAATATTTCCCTTACATTTTCCATGGCTTCAGGATCATGTGCTTTTACTTTAGCACCGAGTGCTAGCAGTTCTTCTATGTTATAAAGAGCCGGAGCCTCGCGGATGTCATCGGTGTATGGTTTAAATGCCAATCCCCAAATCGCTATCGTTTTTCCTGAAAGATCGTTGTTAAAATGCTCTTTTATTTTAGCGATTAGCTTAGTCTTTTGTTTTTGGTTGATATCCATGACCGAATTAAGGATCTTGAAATCATAATTTGAATCCTTCGCGGATTTAGCTAATGCTTGTACATCTTTCGGGAAGCAGCTTCCTCCATATCCAATTCCGGCAAACAAAAACCTTTTTCCAATTCTCGAATCGGTGCCAACACCCCTCCTCACATCATCGACGTTTGCACCCAGCAGTTCGCAAAGGTTGGCGATTTCGTTCATGAAAGTGATTTTGGTAGCCAAAAAGGAATTGGCGGCATATTTGGTAAGCTCGGCCGATTTTTCATCCATAAAAATGATTGGATTACCTTGCCTTACAAGCGGTGCATACAAAGCATCCATTACGGAAGTGGCTTTTAACGACGAAGTTCCAACAACTACCCTGTCAGGTTTCATGAAGTCTTCAACTGCAACACCCTCACGGAGAAACTCCGGATTGGAAACCACATCAAAATCCACTTTAGCATTTTTTGCGATGCGCTCCCTAACTTTTTCCGCAGTTCCTACCGGAACTGTGCTTTTGTCAACGATAACAGCATAGTCCTCCAGCAAAGGCCCAAGGTCATCCGAAACCTTTAAAACATATTTTAAGTCTGCCGACCCGTCCTCACCGGGAGGTGTGGGAAGGGCCAGGAATATCACTTTTGCATTTTTGATCCCACTAGCAAGATCAGTGGTAAATTCAAGGCGACCTGTTTTAACGTTTCTGTCAAAAAGAACATCCAGGCCTGGTTCATAGATTGGAATTTTACCCGCCTTAAGTTTTTCCACCTTTTTTACGTCAATATCAACGCAGGTAACGTGGTTGCCCAGCTCTGAGAAGCATGTTCCAGTAACGAGGCCTACATATCCGGTTCCGACTACAGCTATTTTCATTGGTTATTTCGATTTTTAAATTGAGTTGGCAAAACTATAAAAATTCACAGAAAAAATATAATTTATTTACTAATTTAGTCAATCAATTGCCTTGATTAGTTAAACCGAAGGCTTTTTAGGTTTCCAGCCATACTTGAGGGTTTTATAGCTGTCAGAAATGTAATCGCTGTAATTACTATTAGGATATACCCATAGTCAACAGCTTGTATCTGTACCGGATAATTTTCCATCACAGATGTCGACATTCCCAGTTTTAAAAGCCCAAATTGTTGCTGGATGATACAGAATATTGTTCCAATGAACAGTCCTATTAAGGTACCAATCAAGGATATTAAAACAGACTCCCACAAAAATATCTTTCGTATCAAGCCCTTGTCAGCGCCCAGTGAAAATAGTACTGAAATGTCTTTTGTTTTGTCGATGGCAAGCATTGTTAACGAAAAGAATGAATTGAATGAGAGTATTCCCACAATCAATGTAATGATCAGAAAGACAATTAATTTTTCCATTTTTACAGCCCGGATCAGGCTTTGATGTTGCTGGTCGGAGTTGAGGACACGAAAATTTTCACCCAGAGTAGCTTTGATTTTGGCTTGAACGTCCGCTATTTCATATTTATCATGTGTTTTTATTTCCAGGTAAGAAATGCGTTTATCATAGTCCATAAGATCTCGGGCAAAATCTATCGGAACAAAAATGTAATTGTCATCATATTGCTTTTCTATGGCAAAAACCCCGGCGGTTAGAAGGTTTTTAGTATTGATAAGGCGTTGGGTATTGTACGTACTGGTAGCTTTTCTGTTTGGGTAGGTAATCCGCAGCGCAAATAACTCTTTTAAATTAACCACGCCCAAGCGATATTGTACACCCACTCCAATCACCGCAAAGTTGTTGCCCTGGTCTTTTAGCTTTAGCTCTCCCTGTACTATTCGTTCATCCAATCGGTGCTGCTCAATAAAATTATCGCTTACGCCCTTCAGTTTCACCACCATCGTAGAGTTGCGATAGGCTATGTATACGTTGTCCTCGATCACCTCTGTGACGACTGCCACTCCTTCTACGTTTTTCACAGAATCCAATAGCCCCGGTGTAATTTCAAATGATTTTCCTTCGACTGCTTCGATTTTGAGCTGCGGATCGAAATAATTATGAAGCGACCGGATTAAGCCTTCCAAACCATTGAAAACCGACAAAATAATGATAAGTGAAGCGCTACCAAACGCCAGTGCCACCATCGCGATCACAGAAATCACATTGATAAAATGCTTTTTCTTTTTCGACAGGAAATACCTTCTGGCAATAAAAAGTGGGAGGTTCATTTAGTCGTGGCTTTCAGTGTTGTCAGGGGGTATGTGCAGGTTTTTAAAGATTTTGTCCATTTTTTCGGCATGTTCAGCACCTTCGTCAAGCAGGAAAATGATTTCAGGTATTTTTCTTACCGTTTTAGCTATCCTGTTTCCTAGCTCTCTTCTGATTTCACCTTTATGCTGATCGAGACGGTCTATTATTTCCTGCTTATTGTTAGACTGCAAAAAGCTTAAATAAATTTTGGTCACACTAAGGTCAGGGCTGATTTCCACTTTTGTTATAGATACGATGTCGTTTGTGACCCAGTTTCTCCCCTTCACCTGGAAAATACCGGCCATCTCTTTTTGAATCATTCTGCTAAATTTAAGCTGCCTCTTCGTACCCATTTTTTCTACTTCAGAATTGAAAGTTTAATTTTAAGATTTAATATTACAAAAACTAAATTTACACTTTCATCCTTTTAATTAAAATCTAACGTCAGGTGGTAAGAATATTTAGAATAAATGACCCATATCGGTTAATATTGGTTTTTTTACTCGTTCTGGCGTACAAATTACCAATCATTCTCCACTCAGGGCTCATCACCCAACCGGAAATGAAATTCCTTTTGGTCGGTGAAAAATTGGCAAACGGAAGCGTACTCTACAAGGATTTATGGGAAAATATAGCTCCCTTTTCTGCGTGGTTTTACATGGGGCTGAATTATCTTTTTGGGAAATCTGTTATTGCATGCCACATCATTTCACTTCTTCTGTTTGTATTTCAGGCCGCCCTATTTAACGTGATCCTGGTCAGGCGAAAAGTGTACAATGAAAACACGTATATACCGGCTTTTTTTTACTCTATACTGGGCTTGTTGATTTTTGATGTAACCACCCTTTCGCCCGAATTACTGGGGTTGACGTTTATTCTATTTGCTCTAGATAGTTTATTCAGCCACCTGGAGTTACGCCGGAAAAATGATATCAATCTTATTAACCTGGGTTTGTACATCGGCATAGCGTCAATGTTTTATTTGCCATACATAGTGTACATTGTTGCCACTTCGCTAGGTCTACTTTTGTTTACTAATACCATTAAGCGCAGGTATTTGCTAATGCTTTTTGGGAGTGTGTTTGTTCTGTTAGTAATCTGGGTGTACTATTTTTTAAGTGGTGCGCAAGGTGACTTTTTCAGAAGCCTCATCCAGCCATTATTCGTTTTCAACTATAAGGTGTATTTCACCACTAAAAGTATTCTTTTTATAGTGGCCATACCGCTATTTTACTTGGTCATTTCAATTTTTGTCACCTTTCAAAGCCACGGTTTTACCAATTACCAGGTGAGGGTTCAAAGTTTATTTTTCCTCTTTCTTTTATTCCAACTATTTGCCTGGTTTTTATGGAGCCAAAAATCCGGTTCTTCCCTTATCGTGTATGCACCGGTTTTCTCTTTCTTTTATACACATTTTTTTTTGATCTTACGAAAAAGACTGTGGAGGACCATTCATTTTTATCTAATCGCTACCTCTCTGGTGATTGTGTTTTTATTACCCTTTGCACCCATAAAATTTGTGGAGAATCAAATACAGCTTGACCGTCTACTTGTCGATACAGAAAAGGCTGTGCAACCAGGCGATCAAGGAGTTTTGGTAATTGGGGAGGATTTGAGCTATTACTATGGCAATTCTGCCTCAACGCCCTATTTAAACTGGGCAATAAGCAAGGATGTGCTTCAGAATGTCAATGACTACCAAAACATCCTCAGGATATATGAATCCTTTGAGCAACAGTCGCCAGACATTATAATTGATGATAATAATGTGTTTCCGGAAATAATGAAAAGAATTCCCCAGATAAGGGAAAATTACCAGCCATCAGCCAAAAACCGTTACAAGAGAATCAGCAATTGATTTTTTGGATCCTTCGCTCGTGCCTGTCCCCTGCAAATTTTGCTTTAAAGAATGATTTAATGATTCCGCGTGCCGTTTCCAGGGAGACAAATCTCCCGGGGATGCAAATAATGTTGGCATTGTTGTGTTCTTTTACCAGCTTACCTACCTCTTCGTTCCAGGCAAGGCCTGCTCGTATGCCTTCATGTTTATTGGCGGTGATGGCCATCCCGTTGCCTGTGCCACACACCAGTATGCCATAGTCAAATTCACCATTTTTTACTGCGGTGGCGATGGGATGCGCATAGTCTGGATAATCGACGGATTCAATGGATTTGGTGCCAAAATCTTTTACCTC
The DNA here is from genome assembly GCA_050305935.1 of Cyclobacteriaceae bacterium. GTDB lineage: Bacteria > Bacteroidota > Bacteroidia > Cytophagales > Cyclobacteriaceae > CAJXNP01. The sequence continues at coordinate 166,866 of JBNLGG010000002.1, forward strand.
AATCTGCATTCGGTGTAGTGTTTTTAACAACTCGTTTTTCATTTCAAACCCACCATGATCTGCTGCTATCGCTACTTTAAGATTGCTTTCCATTTGTTTAAGAATAAAGTTCTTCCTGTAATTCTTGTTGTCTCTTTTTATAAATCATTTTTGATATCCAAATCCCAAATTCATAAAGTATCATGATTGGGATGGCCACTAAAATCTGACTGATAACATCGGGTGGTGTGATGACAGCAGAAATAATCAGGATTACTATTATCGAATGTTTTCTATATGTCTTTAATATATCCGGCGTTACAAGACCTGCACTCGTCAAAAAGAATATCACAACGGGCAGTTGGAACATAATTGCACAGGCTAAAACCATCATCAAAATTGTCGATACATAAGATGTTAAGTCAATTTCATTCTGGATAGAGGGGTCAAGCTGGTAATTTGTCAAAAAGTTGATGGAAATGGGTGTCACGACATAATATCCGAATAATACCCCCAATGCGAAAAGTAGGCTAACCGAAAACACAGCCCCCCGGCTTACCTTTCGTTCGTTGTCGTAGAGCCCAGGGCTTATAAAACTCCAAAGTTCCCAGAAGACATAAGGAAAAGCCAAAATTAGCCCGGCAACTAATGAGTAAGTAATATGTATCGTAAATTGCGCGGTAATTTTTCTGTTTTGTATAATAAAGGGTAATTCATCGATACAAAAGGCGTCTGAGTTTGTAAGCTGTCCCAATTTACAGAACATCTCATAAGTGATAAAATCTGGCTTGGAAGGCCCCAGGATCAACTTCCCAAAAATGAAGCTTTTCATGAAGAAGGCGGCAATAGCCAGTACACAAATAGCTATCAGCGATCTGATAATGTGCCACCTTAATTCTTCCAGGTGATCGAGAAAGGACATTTCTTTTTCACTGGATATTTCACCAATTCTCTTTTTCTTTCTGAACACCAATTTCTAAAAGTTTGTTGAGGCTATTTGTAAAGGGGATAATTAGCCATCCAATTATTTATCTCTTTTTTAATGGCTAGAATCTTGCCTTCGTTTTCATAGTTCATCAAAATCGTATCTATAAGGTCAACAATTTTTTCCATATCCTCTTCATTCATCCCCCTTGTCGTTACCGCAGCAGTACCAACCCTGAATCCGGAAGTAACAAACGGCGACCTCGTGTCGAATGGAACCATATTTTTATTGATAGTGATATCTGCTTTGATTAACGTATCTTCCGCGATTTTTCCGGTTAATGCATCACTTTTAGGCCGAAGGTCAATCAGCATCAGGTGATTGTCTGTCCCGCCAGATATCACATGATAACCTCTTGCTATAAAAGCCTTTGCCATAACTTCTGCATTCTTTTTAACCCGCACCACATAGTCAAGATATTCATCGGATAGAGCTTCTTCAAACGCAACAGCTTTAGCAGCAATAACATGTTCTAGCGGGCCACCCTGCGTTCCGGGAAATACACCTGAATCAAGAAGGGATGACATCATCCTCAAGTTGCCTTTCGGTCCTTTTATTCCCAATGTATTTTCACGATCTTCCCTGATCATGATCATTCCACCTCTTGGACCCCTTAAAGTCTTGTGGGTAGTAGTAGTAACAATATCACAATACTCAAGCGGATCATTTAATAATCCCCGGGCAATTAAACCTGCCGGATGGGAAATGTCAGCCAATAATATTGCCCCCACTTCATCAGCTATGTCTCGTAGTCTGGCGTAATCCCATTCTCGGCTGTAAGCGGATGCGCCACAGATGATCAATTTTGGTTTCTCAGTATTTGCTGTTTGGGCGACCTTGTCGTAGTTGATGACCCCGGTATCTTCTTCTACTCCATAAAACGAGGGTTGGTATAATTTACCCGAAAAATTGACCGATGAACCGTGGGTAAGGTGGCCACCATGTGAAAGGTCAAATCCAAGGATCTTATCTCCAGCATTCAGAACGGCCAACATCACAGCGGCGTTTGCCTGGGCACCTGAGTGCGGCTGTACATTCACCCATTCCGCACCAAATAGTCTTTTCGCCCTTTCAATGGCCAAATTCTCGATCTCATCCACTATTTCACAACCACCATAGTATCTTTTTCCGGGAAGACCTTCTGCATACTTATTGGTCAATACCGTACCCATGGCCTCAATAACTTGTTTTGAAGCAAAGTTTTCAGAAGCGATGAGTTCTATACCTTCTTCCTGGCGTTGTTGTTCCTTGGAGATAAGATTGAAAATTTGATTGTCTCTTTGCATGATAATTTTTAAAAATGAGTGCCAAAATTAATCGACTGTGTAGAATTTAACAATTAAATTAGCTGAAAGAAATTTGAACCATCCAGTCATTCAAAAGCTTTCAACAATATGAAACAAATTACCCTCATTTTTCTAATAGCACTTTGCCTGGGTTTTTCCTGTTCTCTTAATGTCAAGAGAGGAAACGGGCACATCATAACCCGGGAATTTGACGTAGACGACTTTATCCGGATAAATGCTGGAGGAAATTATAAGATCAATTTGGTCCACGCTGACGAACCATTGGTCATGGTAAGCATGGACGAGAACCTTTTTGACTACCTCGAAGTAGAAAACCAGGGCGATCAATTGTACATCAACAGTGAACACAACCTGAAACCTACCGAATCCATCGAGATTGAGATATTTTATGTCGAACTGGAAGAGATTACATCTTTTGGCGCGTCAGCCATTGAGCATAAAGAGATACTGAAGAGCGACGAATTGTCAATAGAAATGTCGGGGGCAGGTGCCATCATATTAAACCTCGATGTGGATGAATTAAATATTAACTTATCTGGCGCTGGAGCCATTAACCTGGAAGGGTATGTCTACAGCCAGGTGATAAATTTGAGCGGCGCCGGATCATTGGAGGCGAGGGAACTGGAGTCAAGATATGCGGAGATAGCCATCTCAGGCATTGGGAATGCAGAGGTATTTGTGAGAAAAGAATTGGAAGCGTCGATCTCGGGGATGGGAAATATCGAGTACTTTGGAAACCCGGATGTAGTCAATCAACATATTTCCGGGATGGGAAAGATAAAAAAAGGTGAAACCGATGGCTCTGAAGAAAATATTTGATCGCCTTGAAAAGAAGGCCTTCGTTCTTTTCTTCTTTTTTTAGAATCCAATTTGACTCTTTTTCCAAAAAAGATGGTTACAGGCTGGTCCTGTGCGATGATCTATCGACTACCACCTGCATCGCGTGGAATCAGGAGAGTGTCCTAATAACTTGATTGCGAGAAAAAACTTGGGTCAGGAAGCCGATCAATACCCGCACCGCTAAATGTCTGACAGAAAAGTCAATGGTTTAGGAAACCATTTTTCTGATTTGGAATTTCTGAAGACTAATGATAACGGTGTGATAACCGCACTACCATCGATCCAACTGAACTGAGAATTTATTTGCTGCATTACACAAAAAAACCTTGTTGGCTTAATTGTCTATAAAAATCCTGTGCCGTTTATTTTAGTTATGCATGCATAATAATTTAGTTTTGTTTTGATCCATTGAAATAAAAGGCTATTTCCTTTTAAAAACTTTCAAAAAAATGAGTTTATTGATGAAAATCAGGAAATAATCTCATTCCCAAATTGATTAAATTATCTTCTAAAATAGTATGCATGCATAACAAAAATTTTTATATTGGGTTTACACTATTTGGATATGAAGCGAGAAGAGACGGTAGATTACAACATTAAAGCCTCCTGGCATGCGATTTCACGGATGTACAATCAGAAAGCGGCCAAGTATGGCATTACTACTTCCATTGCCTATGTTTTGTTGAACATAAGTTCGTCAGAGGGTACGCCAGCCACCAAGATTGCTCCGCAGATCGGATTGGAATCCCGCAGCCTGACAAGGATGCTGAAAAGTCTGGAAAATAAAGGGCTAATCTACCGGGAGAAAGATCCAAATGATGGGAGGTCGGTACGGGTCTACCTCACCGAGCTGGGCTATCAAAAGAAAGGGATTGCTATAGAAACTGTTAAAGCTTTCAATAAATATGTGTATGAAAACATTCCGGTTGAAAAATTGAAAATGTTTTTTGACGTGATCAATCAAATCAACGGATTAATAGATAGCAGTAAAGAACTCAAAGCCATAATAAATAATTAGAATGAACCGAAATATTTCAAAGGTTGCCGTGTTAGGATCCGGAGTAATGGGCTCACAAATTGCCTGTCATTTTGCCAATATCGGCGCAGAAGTACTTCTTCTTGATATTATTCCAAAGGAGTTAAATGAAAACGAAAAAGCTGCCGGTTTAACCGATACGTCTGTTGCATTTAAAAATAGAATTGTGAGCAATGCGTTGGATGCCGCAGTAAAAATGAAGCCGGCACCACTTTACGAGAAATCATTTAGATCAAGAATCAGCATTGGCAATTTTGATGATGATCTGGTGAAAATCAAAGATTATGACTGGGTGATAGAAGTAATCGTGGAGAACCTGGAGATCAAAAAGCAATTACTTGAAAAAGTGGATTCGTTGAGAAAACCGGGGACGTTGATCACAAGTAATACGTCGGGCATACCGATTCATTTAATGTCTGAAGGAAGATCAGAAGATTTTCAGAAACATTTTTGTGGCACACACTTTTTCAATCCACCAAGATACCTGAAGCTCCTGGAAATAATTCCCGGGCCAAAAACGGATCAGCCGGTCATCGATTTTCTAGTGAAATATGGAGATCTCTATTTGGGTAAAACCACTGTTCTTTGTAAGGATACTCCCGCATTCATCGCGAACAGGGTGGGAATTTATTCCATCATGAAGGTGGTGGAAACCATGCAAAAACTTGACCTCAATATTGATGAAATTGACAAGCTGACCGGGCCAGTAATTGGCCGACCTAAATCGGCCACTTTCAGAACGTCGGATGTGGTGGGATTGGATACCTTGGTCAAAGTAGCTAACAACCTGTATGAAGGCCTCACAGAAGATGAAAACAGGGAAATTTTTAAATTACCAGAAGTGGTTTTACAGCTTGTAAACAAAGGGTGGTTAGGCCAAAAATCGGGTCAGGGATTTTACAAAAAAGACAAAAATGAAAAAGGGGCTACTGAAATTTTAACCCTGGATCTAAAATCACTGGAGTATAAGCCAAAAGCGAAGGTCAAATTCCCCACACTCGAACTGACGAAAGCCATTGACAAGGTAGCAGACCGCTTTAAGATACTGTTGGGTGGAAAGGATAAGGCAGGTGAGTTTTACCGTGAGTCTTTTTACGGCGTTTTCCAATACGTATCTAATAGAATCCCAGAGATCACTGATGAATTGTTCAAAATTGACGATGCGATTTGCACAGGTTTTGGGTGGGAAGTCGGCCCTTTTGCCACATGGGATGCCGTGGGAGTTGAGCGTGCACTAAAAGGTATGGAGGAGAGAGGATATCGCCCAGCAGAATGGGTATATGATATGCTGGAAAGGGGAGCCAATAGTTTTTACAAAGTAGAGGATGGTATCAAAAAATATTGGGATGTAGGACATAAAGAATACCTGAATATTCCCGGTCAGGAAGGATTTATTATCCTCGATAACATTCGCGCAAACAGTGTAGTCTGGAAAAATGCCGGAGCATCTATTTTTGATCTGGGTGATGGCATTCTAAACCTCGAATTCCAAACTAAAATGAACACGATGGGTGGAGAGGTTATCGAAGGAATTAACAAGGTCATCAGCCTGGCAGAAAAGGATTACCGTGGAGTTGTCATCGGTAATCAGGGAGTTAACTTTTCTGCCGGGGCTAACCTTGGAATGGTTTTCATGTGCGCTGTCGAGCAGGAATATGACGAGCTGGACTTAATGATTCGTCAGTTTCAAAATACCATTATGAAGGCGAGATTTTCCAGTATTCCCGTTGTAGTTGCGCCACATGGATTGTCTCTGGGTGGAGGCTGTGAGCTTACCCTGCATGCTGATGCTGTGCAGGCCGCTGCTGAAACTTATATTGGTTTGGTGGAGGTAGGAGTAGGTTTACTGCCAGGCGGGGGCGGCACCAAGGAATTGACACTTAGGGTATCCGAAAGCATTGAAGAAGGAGATGTGGAATTCAATGCGCTGCAAAATGCCTTTATGAATATTGCGACAGCTAAGGTGGCCACTTCTGCTGAAGAAGCAAGGGCTATGCACATCCTTCGACCCCAGGATAAAATTACGGTCAATAGAGATAGACAAATAGCGGAAGCTAAGGCAACGGCCATCAAACTGGCCGAAGCAGGGTATACAAAACCCGTACAAAAGCAAAATATTAAGGTGCAGGGGAGGGCAGGAATGGCCATGTTCCTTGCTGGTGTTAATGGTATGAGAATGGGGAATTATATTACGGATTACGACGTCAAAATAGCCCATAAAATAGCCTATGTGATGAACGGAGGTGATCTGTCAGCACCGGCAGAAGTTTCAGAACAATACCTCCTTGACCTTGAAAGAGAAGCGTTTTTGTCTCTTTGTGGTGAGCGGAAAACACTGGAGAGAATCCAGGCGATACTCCAGGGGGGTAAGCCGTTGAGGAATTAGGAATCGGGGAATGGGCATTAGGCAACAGGTATTGACATAAACAAGAATGTTTGACAATTGACATTGAATTAAATGATTAAAAAGCTAGAGGAATTTAATGCATATAATTTAGCAATGGAAGTAGGAGAAAAGGTTTGGGAGATCGTTAATAAGTGGGATTATTTCCAGAAAGACACTGTAGGAAAACAATTTGTAAGGGCAGTGGATTCCATAGCCGCCAATTTGTCGGAAGGTTTAGGTCGGTATCACTTTCGTGAAGCCAAAAATTTCTCTTATTACTCAAGAGGATCACTCTTCGAAACCAAGACCTGGTTAACGAAAGCAAAGAATCGGGATCTAATAGGTCACGATCAATTTGAAGAACTTAATTCATCACTTGATACATTGGGGAGGATGATAAATAAATATATAAAAAGCATTGGTGTTGTTAGTAATTCAAATAATTCCTAACACTCAGTGCCCAATGCCCAGTGCCCGATACCAAAATGAAGTAGTAATGACATCAAATAAATAAAAACATGAACGCATACATAGTAGCCGGTTATAGAACAGCGGTAGGGAAGGCAAAGAAGGGTGGATTCAGATTTATGAGATCCGATGACTTAGCTGCCGATGTGATAAAACATCTGGTGGAATCGATTCCTGATTTTGATCGAAAGCAGGTAGATGACCTGATCGTTGGATGTGCAATACCCGAGGCAGAGCAGGGGATGCAGATGGGAAGAATTATTTCATTATTGTCACTCCCTATAGAAGTTCCTGGTATGATTGTAAACCGATATTGTGGATCGGGGATCGAAGCAATCAATATTGCGTCGGCGAGAATTCATGCGGGTCTGGCGGATTGTATCATTGCAGGGGGGGCCGAATCGATGTCGCTGGTTCCCATGATGGGCTATAAGGTAGCGCTTAATTATAACCTGGCTTCCCAACATCCGGATTATTACACCAGCATGGGATTGACGGCCGAGCAGGTTTCAAAAAAATACAGTATTAGCCGAGAGGAGCAGGACGAATTTGCTTATACATCACATATGAGGGCTTTAAAGGCAATCGAACAAGGAAAATTTAAAGGTGAAATTGTTCCTGTCGAAGTTGAAGAAGTCTACCTGGATGAAATTGGTAAAAAGAAAAAACGCTCCTTTACGGTAGATACCGATGAAGGCCCACGTGCGGATACAAATATGGATGCTCTCGCCAAACTCAAACCGGCATTTGCCATTGGAGGGTCAGTAACGGCTGGCAATTCCTCACAGACTTCTGACGGGGCGGCATTTGTGATGGTCATGTCTGAAAAAATGGTGAATCAGTACAATCTGAAGCCGATCGCACGATTGGTAAGCTATGCGGCCGCTGGAGTGGAACCTAAAATCATGGGCATAGGCCCTGTTGCTGCGATTCCAAAGGCCTTAAAACTGGCAGGGTTAAAACTCAACGACATCGAACAGATCGAACTAAATGAAGCCTTTGCTGCTCAATCCTTGGGTGTTATCAAAGAGTTGGAACTGGATCGTGAAAAGGTAAATGTAAACGGGGGTGCGATAGCGTTGGGTCATCCACTTGGGTGTACAGGAGCAAAGCTGTCTGTCCAGCTTTTCAATGAAATGAAAAGAAGAGGTCAGAAATATGGAATGGTCACGGCCTGTGTTGGGGGCGGGCAGGGAGTGGCCGGAATCTATGAGCTGCTGAATTAATACATAAATGAATGAAGAGAAAAATCTAAAAGCATGGAAACGATAGAAAAGAAAAAAGCCATTACCGGGGGTGAGTTTCTCATTCGGGAAACGGATGCGGAAGACATCTTTATTCCCGAGGAGTTTAGCGAAGAGCAAAAAATGATTGCCCAATCATGCAGGGATTTTGTTGATATGGAGGTGATGCCGAAGTTGGATGAGATAGATTCCATGAAACATCCGGAACTAATGCCCTCATTGTTGGACAAAGCTGGTCAGCTCGGATTGCTGGGGACTGCAGTACCGGAAGAATACGGAGGATATGGAATGGATTTTAATACCACCATGTTGATTGCTGAGGAGTTTGGCAGAAGCCACTCATTTGCGGTAGCGATGTCGGCACATACAGGTATTGGCACACTGC
>JBNLGG010000003.1:0-152520 GCA_050305935.1 Cyclobacteriaceae bacterium
GGGGGAAGATGCCATTAGCAAAAACCTGTTGATCCACTTTTTGGTGTCGCTGGGTGCTACCATCCTTATTATTGTGTTTTTTATACGCTTAAACTTCACTATAGAAAACTACCTGCACAACAACGAAATCTACCTGAACAAGGTGATGGAAGAGCTGGAAGCAAGCAAGCAGCGCCTGGAATTGGCCTTTAAGGGGTCAAATGCCGGGCTGTATGACTGGGATGTAAAGAATAATAATATTTACCACTCACCCATATGGAAGAATATGCTGGGCTACGATGAACATGAATTGGAAGATTTTACGATTGAGAAATTCATCGATTTTACCCATCCCGAAGACAAAGAGCGCATCAAGAGAAAGATCGAGGACCTGTTGTCTAAAAAATCCCGGTATGTAGAGGAGGTACGGCTTCAAACAAAAGAAGGAGGCTACCGATGGTACATGGATTCAGGGCTGGCTGTGTGGGACGATGCTGGCGAACCTGTTCGGATGGTAGGGTCGATTATTGACATCACAGAAATGAAGGAAGCAGAGGAGCGCATTACCCAGCAAAATAAAATGCTTGAAAAGACCAACGCCGAGCTGGATCAATTTGTGTACAGCACGAGCCACGATTTGAGAGCGCCGCTGATGTCTATCCTTGGGCTGATTGATTTGGCTAAAGTAACCGAAAACCGCGAGGAGTTGATTTCCTTTTTAGACCTGATGTCAAACCGGGTAAACCGTCTTGATGAGTTTATAGGCGAGATCATCGATTTTTCCAGGAATTCGCGGCTGGAAGTGGTAATGGAAGAGATTGACCTTTTTGATCTGGTGAACGAAATCATCAAAGACCTTCAGTTCATTGAACATTCAGAAAAAATTGCGGTGCTGATGGAGATGAACAAAGGTTTTTTGATCAAAACCGATAAAAAGCGGATCCAGACCATCCTTCGAAACCTGATTTCTAACGCGTTCAAATACCACAATTATTTGAAGGACGATCCATACATCATTGTTTCTGTCAGGAAAAGCGATGCTAAAGTCACCATTGCCATCACAGACAATGGGGATGGGATCAGTGAAGAAAAACAGGAGCATATCTTTGAAATGTTCTACCGTGGTTCTGACAAGTCCAAAGGCTCCGGATTGGGTCTGTACATTGCCAAAGAAATGACAGAAAAACTCTCCGGCAGCTTATTACTCAAAAGCACCTACGGAGAGGGCTCAGAATTTATCGTCGAGCTTTCACAATAATGTTTATTCAGACAAGGCCATAACCATGTCGCTGATCTTGATTTTTTCGACGGGTTTGTAAATGTGGACGTTCCTGATCTGTTTCTCCCTCGCGCTGAAGGTAACGCCTTTGGTAAAGTAGTGATAGGTGTCAAGGATTAAATAATCTTCCTCCACATACAGGTCTTCATTGCCCATTACCGACTTCATTTCACTTGTGTTTTGCCAATACCTGATGTTGTTGCCGATGGTCACATCTTCACAAATGGAATGATAATATTCAGGGAAACTGGTGGTTTTGATCTGCACCACTTTGTCATCTTTAAAAAAGATATATTGGATTGGCAGGGTGAGCAAATATTCATATTTGATGTAGTGGTCGAAGCCAATCAGGCATTCCAACGCTTCTTTAGGATCCCTGTCGAAAAGCTCGTCTGCCAGATATACATTGTACGACTTCTTTTTGCCAAAGCCGATTTTTTGCTGAACGGATTCCAGGTTATCACCTATTTTGATCTCGTTAAAACCCAGCCCGGGTAAGAGCTGAATGTTCTTATCTTCAGATTCCAGGGGAACAAAAAAAACTACTAGAAACAGGGCAATTAGATTTTTCATGTTTGATTAATTTATCTCAAAAATAATCGAAACAGGCAGAATTGGAAGAAATGTGGTTTCAATTTTAATTTGACCTGTATTTCTTTCTGGTTTCTACTTTTTGAAGTTCCCGGTTGATAATCAATTCTGTAAATTTTTTGGCCATCTGGGAGGGTTCGGTTAAGGAAAGTACATTTCTCGTCGATTCTTCCGAAATATCTATTCGATACAAAACATGCAAAAGCCTCTGAAGGTCCTGGTTTAGCAGCATCTGTATTTCTTTTTCCAGCCACTCAGTTACTGCTTTGAAATTGGCAAATTCCTTTTCCGATCGTTTTTCCAGGCCAAAGTCTTTTCCACATAAAAAGACTAAATCATCGATGTCTTTTGAAGATAAATTGTTCATTTGCTCACAATTAAAAATTTGAAAATGGGTTTTTCAATTAATTATTCAAAAGTTAACTTGGCCGAAGATTAAATTCCATGTCGCAGATCCACAAAACCAAACTTACTGCCGGTTTATATACAGTAGAAATTAAGGATGCTGATCTGTTGATCTGTTGTGGATGCCCACCTGATACGATTAAATACCTGAGGAAATCCGGGTATCTTCAGAAAGATATTCCACATTCTTTTCCCAATGCAATGCTTCTGGCGGACACCTTTGTTCAAAGGGGGAGGCTTAGCAACTTTGCGGAGTTCCCTATCATGGAGTTATTGTATAACCAGGGGATGATACGGAATGCAGGGAAAGGGAAAGATTTGCCACTTTTGATAGGAACGGAAGAAATTGTTGATGCCCAGGCAAACTATCTGTGCCGCGGCAACTATGGGTACTACACCACGGAGGAAATGAAAGAGGCAGGGCTCGATGATGCTTCCATCCAAAAATGCTGGAACATAAAGCTCTTTTTTTCTGACAATAAGATATTTGGCCCCGATGACTTATGTTTGAAGTTAAAAGTTGGCCGTGAAAAGGTGGAGATCAAAAATAAGGTGTTTATCAGCAGGGCCAACCCCGGCCAGTTTTTAATCGAGTTTAATGACGAATCCTGTATCGTTGATTTTAACCCTGGGAAAAACGGCGAAAGGGAGCTTCCATATAAATTGAATGATTACCAGCTAACTTTTTCTGACTTTGCCGTCATCCACAACGGTGAGGGGAATGGTTGGGAACCCGAAAATCCCTGTATGGGCGGTCTCATCATGTTTAAAGGGAAGGTATATGCCGTGGACGTTGGTCCGGGTTTTATGGATAATGTCAATCACCTTGGCCTGGATGTGCAGGATATTGAAGGACTGTTCCTTACCCACATCCATGATGACCATTTTGCCGGGATCACTGATCTGCTGAAGTCAACCAGAAAAATACCCTTGTATACTTCCAGGCTGGTCAGGATTACAGCGCAGAAGAAATTTTCCGAATTATTGAATTTAAAAAGCGAAGCCTTTCATCTTTATTTTGATTGTCGCGATCTGGAATTAGATCAGTGGAATGACGTGGATGGTTTACTTGTGAAGCCATTCTTCTCACCTCACCCGGTCGAAACGAATGCGTTTATTTTTAAGGTGACGGAAGGTGGTAAAGATTACAAGTACGCGCACCTCGCAGACACATTTAGCATCGGCGACCTTTATATTTTACATCAGCGAGGGATTCTTGACAGGACCGAATTAAATTCTATTATTTCCAATTACCAGGAAGGTTGTACCCTCAAAAAAGTAGACGTAGGTGGTGGAGCCATTCATGGTGACAAGACGGATTATCTCGAAGATACATCAGATAAAATTGTTTTTTCCCATAACAAATTCCCTTCCGTGTACTCGAATAAAAAAGAAGTGCAGCAGCCTTCCTTCGGTCTGTGTGATGTTTTGCTACAGGGGGATGAGGGCCAGCTATTACAGCAAAATTTTGTGGGCATCATACAGCATCATTTTCCGGATTTATCAAAGGAGGATGCGGGGGAATTGTTTGCAAAAGGTGAGCTGGTAAAGTTGGCTCGAAATAAGATCCTTGAGGTACATGAGGGGAGAATAGCAGTGATCCTTCATGGGAATTTTTGCAGGCCTAATGTAAGATTTCCAGAGAAAAAACTTTATGAACGTTCGTACATCCTTGGGTTTATTTATTTGTTTGATGATGGTTTTGGGGAATTTTTGGTCAATACCTCCTTTGCATCAGTTCTGCTTTTTGATAAAAAGACTTTTTCGGCTGCGATTCAACACCTGGATTCGTGGAGGTATATTGAAGAGCATAAAGACGAAGTCAGGACACTAGCGAATTCAGAACTATTTGCACATGCACTTTCCTCGGAGGCGGTATTTGATTTGATTCAACATGCGCAAGAAGAAGACGTTGATCAGATGAACAGCTTTGATGCCCATACGATCAAAGACCTTTTCTTTTTGAACGAAGGAAGGGTGAGGGTATTAAAATCAGGAATCGAAATTGGACAGTTAAATAAGGGGGATTTTTTTGGTGGAAACCGTTTGTTTAAGTTTTTCAATAAAGAATCTAACCTGGAATATCAGATTGACAAATCCAGCAAGCTGCTTCGAGTCAAGGAAGAATTTTTTAGCAAAGTGCCCCTGGTAAATTGGATGATCTACGAGGAGATCACATTAAATGAATTTCATAAATCGGAGTATATTACACCTATGCAGGAAGAATTGATAGAAGCGTTAAATAAAAGTGATCTTTTTAGGGTACTGGATGCGGAAGCCCAATTGAATGTTGCCAAGGTAGTTCATCGCGTCACAGTGAAAGCGGGTCAAGCAATTGTGAAAGAAGGCGAGGCAAGTGATCGCTTATTCTTGATCGTCAATGGAATAGGTGTGGTGAAAAAAGGATTAGCCAATGAACCCGAAAAAATCCTCGCTTATTTGATGCCCGGTAACACATTTGGTGAAGTGGGCATTTTAGAACATAAGCCAAGGTCTGCTACGGTGAGCGCATTGACCGATGCTGAATTGATTGAAATACCGAGCGAGCTCTTTGAAGATTTATTGATGAAGTTTCCAAAGCTTGGGATTGAGCTGGCTAAAATGCTGGGATATTACCTCACGCAAACCAATAACCGAATCACTCGAGGAAATAAAGACAATCACTTAATTGCGGTTTTTAAAATTGGTAAGTGTAAGTCCGGGCTGGCATTTAGTCATTCCATTGCCGAGCAGATAGCGGAGCAAACCGGCCATAAGTCGGTGTACATACATTACGAGGGGCAGCAAACCTCGGGGAAACTGACTAGCCAGTTCAAATTCGATTCCGAAACAAACAATTACGATATTTTAACCAACTGGTCGGAATTGAACTTTCCGGTTGATTCACGGATAAGCATGACAGCCGACAGGCTTTTAAACACCTATGATAACCTGATCATTTATTTTGAAACCTTACCCCAGGAAAATCTTTCCATTATTCTGGAAAACGTCAATCAGGCGATTATTATTTCTGATAAAAACAGTTGGGAGGAGGCAGTTACCTGGCGGGAGCATCTTATGAGGCAGATCAGTCATCGTAACGTGGAGTTTTTCATGCTAACAGAAGAAAAGATCGATAAGGTAAAGGAAGAGAATATATACCGGTTTCCTGAAAGGTCGGTGTCTTCAGATGGCCTTTTAGGTTTTGATAAAACTGTCAGGTTAATTGCCGACCGGCTGGAAAGAAACAATAGGGTAGGCATCTTTATCCCAACAACCATAGACGTTAATCAGAAACTTGATACCTCTGAATTTGTGAATGATACGCTGGCCTTTTTGGGCAAAACATTTGGGGGTGCCACATCGGAGGAAGCCATCGGTGTGTGGAACAGCAAGGACATCGGTATCGTGGACGAAAAGGTTTTTATTGTGCATTCCTACACTACTGCTAAAATGCTACGGGAAAACCTGAATCAAGTGGTGGACTATGTAAAGTCGATGAAGGGAAAGCTGAAGCAAGAGTCTATGGCGCTTGAGATTAATAAGAGACTGACGTTGATATAATAAAAAAGGCGCCCACTTGAGCGCCTTTGATTTTATCTTTATTGATTTTTTATCGCCGTCTCCTAAATTCGGAACACTTATCGGCATAAATATCATTTTTGACAATTGTGAGGACCGCTTCCAGTTCGTCTACGGCTTTTCCAACAATTACCTCCCTGTTATTCTCTGAGTCCATTCTTTTGATTTCGCCATCCCTGATCCAGGTATATTCTTTGTTTCCCGACGAAATATAGTAAAGGCCACCCTGTCCTTTGTTGATTTCAAATTCATCAATTTCCCTTGAATAGGCATTGCCTGCCGGAACCGTAGTTTTTGTCATATAGTTGCCTGTTGATGCGGCAAAAACTTCACAGGCACATTGGCCAACATTAAGCTCTTCTTCCAGGTTTACCACATTGAAATTGATAATCTTCCAACCTTTTTCGAAATACCTCAAAACAAAGGTAGTGGCTTCAACACCTTTTCGTTGTACTACATTTCCTTTTTTGTATTCATAGGATATATCGCAAACTACCACTGCCGACTTTCCCCGGAAGTTGGTTTTGAGTATTTTATTTATTTTGTAGGTAATGCTTAAATCTTTTTGTTGTGCCACGTCGACCGCATACGCTTCGAAATCACTGTATGTGCTTCTTACCAAGCCAAAATTGTCAGCAACGCTGGAGTTGATGATGGTCGAAAAAAGATCTTTGGACAGAAAACCAAGCAGTACTTTTGTGTCTTTAGATTTTGGAAGGTTTTCATACGCAGATGCAAACTTTGTCACGGTTTGTTCGGCCCCTTCTTTGGTAGCCTGCGCGTTAACGATCGATGCATTAAAAACAAGGGTGAATGCAATTAACAACCCTCCTGTGATACGATGTATGTTCATTTTACTTTATGTTTTTCTGTTTAGATTGTTAAACAATATAATAATGAATAGGCAAAATATGTGATTTACCAGATTAAAAATAGCCCAAAAACATAATTTTTTTACCTGTGGCAAATTACTTAATGTAATATTTCAGAGACAATCAACTATTTTTTATTATTGCCACTTAACGAAAACAGATCAATGGATAAACTAGATTCTTTAAACCAGGTAGCAGAATTTCACCGGACCTTCCATCACCCTATTGTTGGCAATCCCGCCATTCCTTCTGAAAAGCGATGCCAGCTTCGGGTGGAACTGATCAGTGAGGAATTAAAAGAGCTGGAACAAGCCATTGCTGACAAAGATATTGTGGAAATTGCCGATGCCTTGTGTGATATTCAGTATGTGCTCAGTGGTGCGGTGTTGGAGTTTGGCCTGGGGAAAAAATTCCGGGAGTTATTCGACGAAGTGCAGCGATCCAACATGAGTAAATCCTGCAAAACGGAAGAAGAAGCAAAGCAGACTGTGGCGTTTTATCAAAAAGAAAAAGACACCGAATGCTACTATAAGGAATCAGATGGTCATTTTCTGGTTTTTCGCAAGGCGGATAATAAGACCCTGAAATCAATTAATTATTCACCGGCCAACCTCAAAGCGATTATCGAGCGTTAATAAACGGCGGATTTTAGGTACAAATAATTTGCGGCAAGGAAAAGGAGGACGGAGGCGATAAGTCCAAACATAAAAATATTAAAGGCTGTTCGAAGGAAGCGATATTTTTTTCCCAGCACCTTCCCATTAAAATAGATGTCGTCAATCAGGGAAGCATAAAGATATTTCGAGTCTTTCATGGTTTCCTGCATGCCATACTGGTACTCTTCCCGGGTCATTTTGTGGAAATTGCCGAAGAAAAGAAGATTGACTTTGCGCTTTTTAATGTCTTCGCTGGTAAAACGGCCCTTTGTCACATTAGGTCTGGTAGCAAGGATGCTAAAGACAATAGTGATCATGTTGATGGCGACTGTAAAAGACGTTGGCAGGATCAGGTGCGTATTAGTATCAAGCTTGCTAAAGAGAGAGCCGATTAAAATAGAAATAATAATCGCGTTCACCGAAATGAGGATGTTGGCTTTATTGTCCGCCATCGAGCTAAGGTCAATGTGATTTCGGCTTGTGAGCCTGAACATGGTTTCAATGCCCCGTTCCGGTTTTGCTTCCGCTTTTTTAAGCTTTTTCTTAAGCTCTTTGAGTTCCTCCTTGTTGATGCCCATTTCATTCATCAGGGTGAATTCCCGTTCCTTCTCAATCTTCTTGATAAGCTTTTCCTGCTTTTTTAAGTTTTTTCGCTTTAGGTTTTCAAGGTCGGATTGACCATAGCTGGTATAAAATGACTGTTGGGTGAGAAAGCGGAGGTTTTCCTGATGCCATTCGTAGTCTGTATATTTCTTTTCAAGCACTTTCTCCCATTCTTTTCGCAATAACTCCAACTGATCAAAATAATCCGAATGGCAGAGATGTGTCATGTCTGCATCACACAGTACTTCTTCACAAACCGTTTCCGGTTTCTCCCTCAGGTGTGTTGATCTGATACAGCTTTTGACACGCTCTATTTTGGAGGTTTCAAATTCTTCCTGTGTTAAAAAATCTTCGGCAATGCGGCAACTGTGCGCCTCATGGTCTTCATAAGATACCGAAAATCCAGTGTCGTGAAACCAGGCGGCAATAGTAGACACTTCCAGTTGATCTTCATTTATAGCAATATTTTTTCCAATTTCTTCCACTGCGTTTACTACTTCCCTGGTGTGATGGATATTGTGAAAAGTGAATTTTTTCGGGAGAGATTCCAGGATGGAAGTGCAGTACGTCGATACTTTTTTTAGGAGGTCGGTTGTGATAGTTTCGCTCATTATTTCTCCCCGTTGTTATAAAAATTATTATTTTTCAGAATGATTGTAAAAGATAAATTTAATAAGAAACTAAATATAGTTAATAGATACCACAATCGTAATATGTAAAAATGTATCACCAGCCCATTTTTTTACCATGGAAAAAGCGTGCCTTCATTGTGGCGACAAAGTAATAGGAAGAGCCGACAAGAAATTTTGTTCAGACCAGTGCCGTTCACAGTACAACAATTCGCACCAAACGGAAGACAATACCTTGATCAGAAGCGTAGTGAACACCCTGAAAAAAAACAGGAAGATTCTGGCTACTTTAAATCCCAGAGGCAAGGCCAAAGTCCGAAGGTCCGAGCTTTTAAACCGGGGTTTTGACTTCAAATATTTCACGAATATTTACAGGACCAAGACGGGAAATGTCTATTATTTCTGCTTTGATCAGGGTTTTCTTAAAATTGACGAGGAATACTACGCGCTCGTCGTTCGACAAGAGTTTGTGTGATCAGGAACCTTTTTTGGTGGTTTTAGTTGCCAGGTATTTCTTTATATCCGAGTAGGGGGAGGGGCCACCTTCCACATATTCAATAATTTTTGTCATCGGGATTGTGTCCTTCATTAATATCGCTGTTTTCATTACGTGATTTCCGTGAAAATCGTGGCATTGCAGGCAGGTAGTCCACAGGCCATTTTTTATGAGGTCCGTATGGGGAACATCCAGAGGGTCTTCGGTCAGTTCGGTTTCCTGGTGGCAGTTTTGGCAGTAGCCGGTATTGGAAATCACCAGCCGCACATCATTGTGCTCCAGGTGGCATGACTCGCAATTTTCGGGATGGATCTTTTCGCGGACCTCTGCAAACCTCGCTTCCTCAAACCGATGTATGGGGTGCCTGTCGTTTGGCCTGTCGTGACATGCCTGACATTTTTTATTGTCCACATCATCATGACCAAATGTAACTGACTTTTTGCGCTGGCCGAGCAGGTGCATCACGTTCGCCTGTAATTGTTGAAAAACATTTCCTTGCGCTTTCGAATGACAATCCTGGCATACTAAATCATCGTGGCCGGTATTCATAGGGCCGAGGCTTACCAGATCATCGTTACCTGGCCACATTAAAATGGTATACATAATCGCCGTCAGAAAAATGCCAATAGCAAAGCCAAAAAACTGGCGCTCTCTCTTAGGGTTTATTTTAACTTTCCAATTCATTGTTTAACAATTAATGTTTTAGGGTAGCGACTTTTGCGGCGTCAGCTTGAAAACTTTGATAAGCGCCTCCGAGAGTGTGTTCGCTTCCCTGCCATTTGTACTCAATTGATTTGCTGGTCTCTTTTTGACCTTGTTGAAAAAATTTTTAGAGATCACATCAGCCATCTTCCTTCCGAATCTGTTGGTTTAGTTTTCTTTGAATACCACTGAAATCCCTGTTTTAATAGGTTTAAAAATGATTTTAATTCTTCGATGTTGAACACGTCTTTCTCCCTGATTTCAAACTTCGAGCTTTCAAAGGAAGTATGGATACGGTGTAAAATCATCTCCAGCTAGTCTAATTCGATTATTACGTTTTCAGAGTCCGGATAACTAACACAGGTCAAAATATACCCTTCATTTTTTTCCTCCGGTGTAAGGATACTATCTACCGCCATTTTTACGGAACCAGTTTGGCATTTGCTTTTGCATGTACCACACTGGCCGTTAAAGCAGGCAAACCGCATCCGTACACCACCCTCTAATCCAGCATCCAGCAAGCTTTTTCCAGCTTTCACATTCACCAGGTTTTCGGATTTTTTGGACTTGTAAACTACCTGGAAGTCTGACTCCACACTTTCTTTTTTTGGTGTGAAGCTTTCATAATTTATGATGTCCTCGGAAAATCCCGATCGCAAGAGCGAGTCTTTGATGGATTCCATATAGGCGTCCGGCCCGCACATGTAAAAGCTTGCCTTATCGTGCAAAAAGAAAGGATTTATAGTGAGGTATTGATCTAGTTTTTCAGGATCAAACCGATTGTTCTTATCGGTTAATAGGTGTTCTACGAATAATTTGTCAGCAAATCTTTCTTTTAAAATGTCCAATTGCTCTTTAAAAATGATGGAGGCTTCATTCCGGTTAGAGTACAGCAATGTGACTGTGCTCTCCGGTTCGAAATACAAGGTGGATTTCAGAATTGACAGGAGAGGGGTGATACCGCTTCCCGCACCAAAAAGTACGATACTTCGGCTTTTCTTTTTGTCACTCTCCAATGTAAAATTCCCCATTGGTTTCATGATGAGAATTGAATCACCTCGTTTTACATCGTTGAATATGTAGTTCGAAATTATTCCGTTTGGTACTTTTTTGACCGTTATAGAAATATCATCGTCGATTCCGGGAGTGCTATTGATCGAATAGGCCCGCCTGTATTCTTTTCCGGTAATTTCGAAGATCAGCGTGATAAACTGACCGCATTTGTACCGTATCCTTCCCAAAAAGGGTTGTTTAAACGCAATGGTTATGGCGTCTTCCGTTTCTTTTATTATTTCTTTTACTCTGAGCCGATAGTAGTCCTTCATTGTTGATTGGTTTTAATTGTAATAAAAAACAATCCAGATATGGTATATAGCCAGTAATGAAATGGCCAGGGAAAATGCTACATGGGTAATCATCCAGGTTTGGAAATACCAGTAAGCTTTGGTCTTGACGACGTCAAGGTTAATGAAGCCAATTAGCACATTGGCGAAAAAGGCCATGCTTAGAATCAGCAGATAGGCATACCCGAGTTCCATGGAATGGACATAAAAAACTACAGGCGAAAATGCCCCCATCCATTTGTGGATTTCCATGATGACGGGTGAATTATGCTCCCATTTCTTTTTTACCCTGAACAATGTAAGTGACCACTGAACGGCAATAAAGATAAAAAGCCCAAGCCCCGACCATCTTTTAAAAGTTTCCTCCTGCTGCAAATCATGCAGCGGTGCCCAAAGCCATCCGAACACCGCTTGCATGATATAAAGCATGAGTAAGAAAATTCCTATATACAAATAACCTTTCTTCATTTTTTAAATGCTACGTGGTCAGTTTTTTAAGATTGCCTCCAAGGTAGACTTTGAAGCAAGCACTTTCACGCTATCCAAAAATGCATCAGCCGTCGGTAGATAATACCCTTCTGCCGGCCATTTTTCTCCAACTTCCGGTTTTTCCATTTCCTTAAAGCTTTCAACTTCTGCGAGGAAGGCATTGTAAGTAGCCACTGTTCCTTTTCTGTAAGCCAGTAGGATGGCTTGCAGTTGGTCAAATGAAACCGAGTCTTCAGGGTAGGTCCAGGTGGTAGCACCCATCACATCTCCCAGTTGCCAGTCGGTCTTTGTGGTTTCCGGGTGTTTGTTATGGCATTCCACACACGGTTTGGCAACGGCAAAATCCGGGAACATGGCGGTTTGAAGGCTGCTGGCTTCATCAAAGAAAAATTTCGGTTGATGATCTGCTCTTATTTCCTGGAAAAGCTCGTCCTGTTTTCCGGAAAACTTGTTGGACTTTCTGACCGGGAAGTCGGAGCCGAGAAACAATCCCAGGGGCACCTCACCTTTTTTCTGGATATCTGCAGATATTCCCCGTAAAAAGAGGGCTGGAAGGGGACCGGCTTCTACTTCGTCCTTTTCCCAATCCTCATCAAATTTTAATCCTTGTGATTTGCCTGCGCCTACGATTGCCTTTGTGTAGAGGGTCCTTGTCACATCATTTTCTTTGGCAACAATCTCAAAAGCTTCTTCGACAGAAAAGCTTTTATCTGAAATGGTTTCTCCTTCCTCAGGGAGTGGTGGTCCGCATTTTGTAAAAAAGACGGCTGTGCCGATCAATAAAATTGTTTTTGTTTTCGTAAACATGATTTTTGACGTTTAAGGTTCAGGTATTGCAATTGTTAAGAATAAGCGGCCTCTTTCATGGTGCTAGCCAACACGGTATAAACTTCCACCCAGGCGTCCTGAACTTCAGGCGTCCATGAATCACCGAGACCTTTTTCAAGTGTGTAAAGTAAAGCGGTTGCTACTGTGTCGTAATGCTCCGGGGTGACGCCATATTCGACGTGCCTTTTTCCCAGCTCTTGTACTACTGGCACCAAGGCCTCCAGGTTATTTAAACCACCTACGGCGGCGCCGATCATTGACATCAGTTTTTTTCCTTGTTCTTTGATGTCCGTTTTAAAAAGAGGTTTTAACGAAGGATCTAATTCAAAGAGTTTACTGTAGAAAATCTCGGCAGCGGTTTCCGAAATAGGGGCGACCTTGGCAAAGGTTCCCTGTACGAGAGATACTTGGTTTTCCGTCATAGCTATAATTGTTTTGTTATACGTAAAAATACTTATTTAAAGTACGTAATAATACGTGAAAAAAATTAGATACAAAATCATGGCCGGAGTTTGAAATGATTCTAAATAAGGTGTGTGTTTTATAAATATTTGAAAAACAGGTGTTTGAGAATGAAAACGGAATTCTGGAGTAGTTTAGGTAAAATACGTATTAATACGTGTTTTACAATATGGGGAATAGTTCAGGCTTTTTTAATAGAAAAAATTTAAAGAAAGGGCTTTTTATTTTTGAATAATGTAAAATTCAAAGGAAATATTGTGGTGAGTACATTTTTTATTGAGTTTGATTCTAATCTTCGAAAATGACATCCAGCTTAAAACCGATAACCAGGATATCGTCGGTTTGTTTACCACTTCCTTTCCATTCCTCTATTTTGTCATTCAGGATTTTTCTCTGCTCGTCCATTGGTTTTTGATGAATATCAAACAGCAGTTGTTTGAATTTCTTTGACATAAATTTGGTATTCGCTTTTCCCCCAAATTGATCCTGATAGCCATCCGAGTAAATGTAGAAGGTAGTGGCTTTGTCGATAGGAACAACGTGCTTATTGAACCTGTGATCAACCATGCTCTGGCTTCCACCGATAGAATGTCGGTCACCTTTGATTTGATGGAGTTGATTATCCTGGATGTAAATGAGTGGGTTTTTGGCCCCCGAAAATTCAATAATATCTTTTTCCTTGCGGTAAATACAAAGTGCTATGTCCATCCCGTCTTTGTTTCCGGTATGTTCCTGTTGCAGGGCAGTTCTTATTTCTTTATCGAGTGAATTTAGAATTTGATTTGATTCCGCAATTCCCTGGCTGATGATCCCGTTAAGTGCATTCATCCCTATCATTGACATAAATGCTCCGGGTATACCGTGCCCGGTGCAATCTACCGCAGCGATAACCACATCAGGATCGTACCAGTTTTTTATTTCGGATATCCAATAGAAATCACCGCTCACCATATCGCGGGGTTTATAAAGTACAAACGACTCCGGGACCAGGTTTTTAAAGACATCGTTTCGGTGAAGCATCGCTTCCTGAATTCTTTTAGCGTAGTTGATGCTGCTCTGAATACTTTTATTTTTACGGGCAATTTCGTGATTGGCTTTCAGTTTTCTTTTATATCCAAGAATGGTAACAAAGACCAGGGCACCAGCCAACAATACACCTACGATAATAAAGTTGCGGGTAAGTGCTGCATATTTTAGGCTTTCATTTTGCTCCCTGATTTTCATTTCATCCAGGAGTTTGGCGGAATTCAGTAATTCTATTTGTAGTTGCTGATTTTCACTTATTTGTTTTGCCAATTTGAGGGACTGCTCTGTTTCTTCCAATGAATACCTGGTAGCAAGCAGAGAATCTTCGGTTATTCGAAGTGCACGGGATGCATTTGATAATTTATACCTGACTGACTTTTTCTCTTGGTCTGCACTTTTTACCTGGTCTTCCAGTTCCTTCAATTGCCGGTCTGAGAGGGATTCCTTTTCCTGGTTCTCAACGATATTGTCATACAGGGTCTCATACTCCCTGGCTTTTTTGACATCACCCAAAGCTGTGTGACTGGCAGCTAGCATATGGTAGCAATCGAGCTGGCTTAGGATATCCTTGCTGGTGATAGCGATGGACAAGGCCTGTTCAAATAATGGGATTCCCTTTTTGGCTCGGTTATCATCCAGGTAGGCTTTTCCTAAATCGATAAGCGCTTCCTGAAGGTATTCGTTTCGATTTAAACTTTGAGCGACCTTCAATCCTTTTTGCAATTGGCTGACAGCCTTTCCGGTTTCATTTTGGTGCATGAAAATCGTACCGCTGAGGTGGTATGCCAAATATAGCAGGATGTTGTCCTCTACTTTTTTTGCATAAGAGATGCTTTCATCAAGGAATTTTTGAGATAGGTCAGGATTGTTCTGGTTAAAATAATATTTTCCAAGCTCATAAGAGAAATAAGCCGCTTTACCATTATTTTTTCCTTCAACCGCATTGTTTAAGCCACTTTCCAATTCTTCCACTGACAATTGTTGGGCCTGGACGCAAACCGGTAAAATGAAAAGAAAAAGCAGCAGGAATTTGAATGAATTTTTTGATATGCTTCCCATGTTAAAAAATTGTGCTCAAATGAGCTTGCCAAAAACAAAAGGCAAATTTATCATTTCCTTTTTTTCGAAACCTTTCTTTATAGGAGGCGAAAAGTACATGGGGGATGAATTTTTTTAATAGAATTTTATTTTTTACGTGATGTCAAACTACGCTTGTCAAAATTTTAAAGGGTGCTTCCGATTTCCATTTTCATCGACGTTTTTTACTCGCTATTTTTAAGGAACAAAATGGAATCAGAATGATTATCCCCGAAGAGCTGCTGAGATCTTATTCAGCCAATTTTTTAACTTTTAAAAAAGAAGAATACATTTTCTATGAAGATGATCGACCGCACCATTTTTACCAGGTGATGGATGGAAGAGTAAAAATGTCCAGCTTTAGCTCGAATGGGCAAGAGTTTATTCAGGGTATTTTTGATAAGGGTGAAAGTTTTGGCGAACCGGCTATTTTTGGAGGTTTTAACTATCCAAATAATGCCATTGCTTTAGAAGAAAGCACCATTGCAAAAATGCCAGCCGATGTTTTTTTAAGACTCTTAAGGGAGAATTTTGAAATCCATTTGAAGTTTACTACGATCATTTCAGAACGACTTAGGTATAAGGCGATCATTCTCAAAGAAATCTCGTCTTATTGTCCCGATCATATTGTCATGACTTTTTTAAATTACATAAAGGATAATTCAGAAAAAGACAAGAAAGATGATTTCTACGTCCCCCATACGAGGCAGCAAATTGCCGACATGACCGGACTGCGTGTGGAGACTGTGATCAGAACGGTGAGGCAACTTGCAAAGGAAAATAAACTTGAGATTAGAAACCGGAAGATAATTTTAAAATAGTTAGTTTTATTTTTCTATTATTTATGATCAAAAGCACTTTTATAGTAAAAAAGTTCAATTTATTCATCGAAATGTCTATTAATATGCTGTTATTGAAGCAATTTTAATAGTTTGAAATAATTTTATCCTAATTGTTTTATTGTCAAAATATTTTTTAACATTTTTTTAACACTTCAACCAAAACATTATGCTACGTTTATTCAAGCTTGCATTTAACGCAACATTGCTGGTTTTTCTGATGCAATCGGAAACTCTGTTTGCGCAGGAAAAAATCAAATTTGGAAAAATTGGGATGGAGGATGTGAAGATGAAGCAGTATGAAAAGGACACTGCGGCATCCGCGGTCATTCTCTATGATCAGGGGATATTAAATGGTACCAACCTTAATTTCACCCGGCATTATCGGGTTAAGATTTTAAAAAAGACAGGATATGACTGGGCAAACCTGATCGTGGAGGTCCCAAATCGTAGTTCTGTCAAGGGCTATACTTATAATCTGGAGAATGGTGAAATAGTAAAGACCAAACTGTCCAAGGAGTCCATTTACCAGGAAGAACTGGTAGAGGATCTCTTTGTACTTCGAATTTTCATGCCTAATGTAAAAGAAGGCTCAGTGATCGAAATCGAGTATTCGCACCTTGGTCCGCCTTTCGTGTGGAGATTTCAGGAGGAGATACCTGTGATGTACTCTGAGCTGGAACTTCAGCCCAATACATATATTGACTTTTCCAAAAATATGTTTGGTTATGAGCCATTGTCTGAAGTGAGTAGTGATAGATGGGTTGCCAGGAATATGCCTGCGATTATGTCGGAGCCCTTTACCAATAGCATCAACAACTACATAACAAAAATGGAAATTGAGGTGCGGAGTATAAATATCCCGGGGACCCTTTACCGGGATTATGCCTCCACCTGGGAAAATGTGTATAAAACCTTGATGAGATCCGGGGCATTTGGTGAGGAGCTTTCCCGACCTTACTATATGAAAAAGGAAGCAGAAGGTATCATGGCAAATTATTCTACTACGGAAGAAAGAATTGTGGCTGCTCATAAACTTATCCGGGAAAACATAAAATGGAACGGAGAAGAAAGGCTATATGCATCAAAGGATCTACCCAATATTTTTAAGAATGACAAGATTGGCAATTCAGCAGACGTAAACCTAAGTCTTATCGCATTAGTTAGACAAATGGATATTGGTGCTCTGCCGGTTTTGATCAGCACCGTCGACAATGGTATTTTGTCGTTGGCTTCCCCCTCTCTTTCCAAGATAAATTATGTGATAGGATATGTTAAGGTGGATGGTAAACCGTACTTTCTGGATGCAACTGAAAAAAATGTACCGGCGGGGATGCTTCCTGAGAGATGTCTGAATGGTCATGGAAGGCTGATTGGCGAAAATATTAACAATTGGGTGGAGTTGACATCCGAAAAAATGGTGGATAGCGAAGTTATTCAAGCTGAATTTGTCCTGGATGATTTTGGATCAGTCACCGGCTCTATTAATTGTAGGAGTGAGGAGTATGCTGGTATCCGCGTGAGGGATAAAATATTGGAAATAAATAACGAGGAAGACTATCTTGAAAAGATTGAAGAAAAGTACAATGGTCTGAAAATCATCAATTACTCGGTTAGCAATAAAGATGAGAGTCTGCATAAGCCTATCGTAGAAGAATTTGAGGTGGATATCACCGAAATGGTGGACGACCTGGGCGGTACCATGGCATTTTCCCCCTTATTTTTCAAGGTGGATACTGAAAACCCCTTTAAATCTATTTCACGTACCTACCCGATTCATTTCAAGGAGCCGATCACCAAAAAGTATTTGGTAACGGTGAAGCTTCCGGCCGGGTATTCATTTATGGAACTCCCGAAGCCCGTAAATGTAAGCTTACCGGATAACGCGGGTAGGTTTGTATATTCCGTCAATAAAGTAAATGACAATGAAATCAGTATCGTATATCGAATTAATATTTCGAAAACAATATTCTTGCCGGATGACTACCCCTACCTGCAAAAGCTCCACAGCATCATCGTGGACAATCTAAACCAGCATATACTGATAAAAAGCAAGACCTAAATTCTAACAATTTTAAGATAATCAGAAATGAAAAGGATAGCTGTGGTATTATTGGTCTTTTTATCTTTTGCCCTCGTGGGCAATGCATCAGAATATGATGTGAACAATATTCCTGAGGCAATGTTAAAAGACGCGAAGTCTGTTGTGAGAAAAAATAAAACAGTATTTACAATCGCGAATAAAGGGAGTGCAAATCTTTCCGTGGAATACGCTGTTACAGTGCTGGATGAAAATGCCTACGACAGGGCTACTTTTGTGCAGTTTTATGATAAATTAAGGAAAATCAAGGCAATCAAAGGCACCATTTACGATTCGAAAGGCGAGGTGGTCAAAAAAATAAAAATTGATGATATCGGCGATAGAAGTATGATTGATGGGGCGGAATCATTTAGCGACGGGCGCATTAAATATTTCGAGCCAGACTATAAATATTACCCATTTACCATGGAATATTCTTATGAAATCGAATTTAATGGTTTGATCAATTATCCCGACTGGACTGCCTATGACCACTATGACGAGTCGGTAGAGCAGGCATCCTTTAGTGTCGTTGCAGATAAATATTTCGAATTCAAATACCTGGAGCAAAACGGTGCGCCAAAGGTGGAAATCAAAGAAGACAAAAATAAAAAAATTCATCATTGGGAAGTAAGCGGGCTTCCTGCGATGGAACACGAATATTTTTCACCTTCCGAGGTCTTTCCTACGGTGTACGTTGCGCCGGTCGAATTTGAATTTGAAGGTTATAGTGGTTTTTGTTATAGCTGGGAGGAGTTGGGCGCTTGGATTTTGCAATTAAATAAGGATAGAAATAATTTATCAGAAGCGGCAAAAACAGAAGTTGTAAACCTGGTAAAGGATATACCTGATCCTGAAGAGCGAATTAAAGTTCTCTACAAATATATGCAAGACAGGACCAGGTATGTGAGCATCCAGCTTGGAATTGGAGGGCTGCAGCCTTTCGATGCGTTAACCGTGGAGCGCTTAGGCTACGGTGACTGTAAAGCGCTCACAAACTACATGAAGACTATTCTTGAAGTGGTGGGAATCCCATCTTACTATGTGCTGGTAAATGCCGGGAAGTCTGCTAGGCCGGTGCTCAAGGATTTTCCAAGCAACCAGTTTAACCATGTTTTGTTGATGGTTCCGGTAGAGCAAGACACAGTGTGGCTTGAATGTACCAGTCAGCAAGTACCTTATAACTACAATGGCACCTTTACCGACGACAGATTTGCACTTGCTATCACAGATGATGGGGGCAAACTTGTAAAAACACCATCCTATGCTGTTAATGAAAACTATCAAATCAGAGAGGCTACGGTTATAGTGGGTGAAAATGGACATGCACAGGTAAAGGGTACCACTACTTATGGAGGCGCCATGTATGATGAAGTTTTCGGGTATCTGTTTATGGATCAAAAAGAAGTGGAAAATGCCTTGTTAAGGGAATTGGACATTGCGGATTTTACACTGGAAGGATTTACGTTTACTGACCATCAAACCGATATTAAAGAGAACCTGAGCATTCATGTAAACAACCTGGCCAAAACAAGCAGCAATAAATTGATCCTCCCCCTCAATCTAATGAACAAGATTGAGAACCTCCCTAAAAAGAATGATGACCGGGAACTGGATGTATTTATCAGAAGGTCGTATTCGGAATCCGATAAATTGTTGTATGAATACCCAGTCAAATTCCACCTGGCCAATGTGCCGGAGGATGTGAGCATAGAATCTAAATTTGGAAAATACGATGTGTCGATAAAAGAAGTGGGCGGAAAGATAGAGTATGTAAGGAAATTTGAAATCTATAAAGGAATATACTCTCCTTCGGATTACAACAGTCTTATTGATTTTTTAAGCGCCGTTTCGAAGGCGGACCGAATTAAAGTACTATTAGTTTCGGGAACATAAAACAGTCATGAATTAAGGGAATTCACCCACAGGCAAGAAAGTCGTCCGACCACTCCAAGTGGTTAGACGACTAGACTTTCAAAAAAAAAGGCCAGCTTTAAACTGGCCTCTATAATTTTTTTAATTGATTCCTTCAAACTCAGGTGACTCAGCATGGTTCTTTTTTGACATAAACTTGTAGCTTATGCTGAAATTAATCAGGTAGTCAGCAAAGGCGGCATCCCCATGTCTTGGTTGACCGGTTTCTTTCTCCCTTTGAATATCAAGAAAGCTTTTCGTTCTATTTCTTTCCACAGCAATCGGCACTGAAAAATTGATAAGAAAATTTTTCAGGGAGTAATTAATACCTGGCTCTACGCTTATCGCATACCCCGGCCTTCTAAATCCATCGCTTCCACCTACCAGGTCATGGGCGGGAATGCCTTCAATTCTACCGCCAAGATACAGATCAACGCCATGAACAGGAGTCATATAATTAAAGCCCAGACGAGCGGCATATTGATCAGGTACAGAAAACTCCTGTCCGCTCCCCGGCCTTCTTTCAACGCCATTGGTTTCCATTGGGTTAAGCATGTAAAAGAGGTAATAATTAAAGGCAAAATAATCGCTTAGAACGGAGTAACCCTGGAGCTCAGTGGTTATTCCCCAGCCGCCATCTCCTGGCTGGATAGATTGGTCTACTACCCGGGTTTCGGTTCCACCGTCGACACCAACATTGTAAAACGTTCCGGTTGCCTTATAATTTCCACTCGGAAGTTTAATTCCAAGGCCTAAAGAGAAATTGTTTTTTGGAGACTTCTCGGGTGACAGTATCCAATAGGCAGCTCCAATTCGGATATCTGCCAATCCTTTTGAAAAGGTTTTGTGGCGGTCTCCCAGTGAGTTTCCACCATGCTCATACATGGAAGATCTTTCATGGTAAACCAGTGGAATAGTAGCCGATGCGAACCATCGTTTAGCAAATGCATAATTGAAATAGGTGTCGAGAAAATATGAGTCGTTGATCACCTGAGTGCCATTCTCTACTCTTTCGGTTTCTTCATGGGTTCCACGGAAATGCCTGAAAGAATGAAAATGCCTGAAATTTGTTCCCAACAGCGACTCTCCCGGCATAAGGATTGCGCTGCTATTCACTCCTCCTCCACAACCCGAAAAAGATCTGATGGCTACGCAACCTTGTGCGTGAGTTAGTTCACTAATAATAAGTAGTACTGCAAATAAGAATAATGTACGGTATGTATATAAATTTTTCATAGCAATTTTGTTTTAGGTGAATTTAAATGTATTCATCAATCCCTCGCAAGTATCAAACGCTGGGATACTGATGATAACAAAATAAGAATTTGGGCTACGAAAAATTTGGGGGAGGGGAGGTTACATCGAGCTCAATCGAGTTGAATAGGTTGATGTACAAGTACGAATGTGTCAGTTTAATGGTATTTACAATAGGATTGAACGCATTGTCATTAGAGTAGTACTGATAGCTGATATTCAAGTTGATCTGGCTACCTGATGTGGATTTATCGCTGTTGGCTTCTTTTTGCCAATCATTAATGGAATCATTCAAATCTTCTTTGTCATGGTCATTCACATACACAATTTCCAACTGATTATTGTGATAACGCTTTTTAACGATTCTAAAGACCTTGCTATCGATTTCCATTTCCTCATCTACCAACACGAAATCTTCCTGATCAGCCAGGTAAGGAAAGGAAATATCGAGGGTCATTTGTTCCAGGGAGAGATTCTCAAAATCATTTGCAATAAACCGGGATTGCCATCGCTCCTCTAATTGCATCGCCTCATGGCGGAATATGATAAGGTATCCGGCAAGATGCAATGTCAGGAGACTAATCAACAAAATGGCTGTTAACCGCTTCAAAAATGGCAAGTTTGATCTGAAATTTCTGGTAAACCAACAGTGAATGTAAATAAAAATATCAATAACTGCTTCTTTTCCAGCGATATATTTTTGCAGGTCCGTCGATAACTGTAAATATGAAATAGGGTTCGTCTTTTATATTCAAGGGCTTGATATCCCTCACCTGGCCGATAATGTTTAGCCCGGACTCTGCATTTGGAACTGCTTTAAACCGACCATTTCCAAGGCCTTCCAGGTAGTGGCCATAACTAGCGTCGTACCGGCCTACTTCCGGTTTTACTTCATAAAGATTTCCACCGGCAAGAATATCTGCGTGCCCATCCCCATTAATATCTTTAATCATCATGGCATAGATGGGCGAAGTTTGAGCTTCAATAGGGAGGTCAAATTTCGTAAAGCTTTTTGAATTGTTGATAAATACCGAGGACGATAAATGGTTTACTTCTAATTTGCGTGCTTCGTCTAATTCTTTTTGCGAATACAGATCCTCCAGTGTAAATGCCATGGTTTTCAGGTCGTCGAATTTTCCTTTCAGGCTGGGGATTTGCTTCAATAGATCTTCTACTTGTGCATAGGGGATATTCTCGTCACTTAATTTTCTACCGATAATTTGCTCGATCACACCATTGTTGTCAAAATCTTTAACGAACATCGTAAGCGACTGATCTTTAGAAACTTTAAAACGGCTGTTTAGTCCATGATTTCCCGCTACAATATCCAGATCACCGTCATTATCCAGATCAGCAATTTCAACACAATTCCACCAGCCTTTGAAGGAAGACAATCCGGTAGTCTCTGAAATATCCCTAAGCTTTTCCCCCCCTTCATTTTTAAAGAGCCGAATGGGCATCCAATCCCCCACAACTACCAGGTCCTGCCATCCGTCATTGTCGTAATCCATCCATTTGGCATCTGTGATCATGCCAATTTTTCCCAAACCCGTACAAACTTTGCTGGTGATATTGGTGAAATATCCATGCCCATCATTTTCCAGAATATAGCCATTTTGGGGTAGTCCGTATTGATCGCTTTCTGACCGAATTCCAATAAAAAGATCCAGATCACCATCCTTGTCAAAATCACATGGCTGCACGGCGGAAGTGTTTTCGGGTGGAATATCGGACGATAAAAAAGAAGCTTTTTGAAAAGTCCCATTTCCGTCATTTACATACAACCGGTCCATTAACCGTGCTGAAAATGGAAGATATTCCGGGCTACCACTGGTGACGAGCAAATCCATGTCATCATCGCCATCGGCATCCAGGAAAACTGCATTGATATCTTCATTGAATTTGTCAAAACCAAGTGCCTCCTGTTCATTTGGCTGGAAGTCGCCCGTATTTGTTTGAAGAAATAATTTACCAGGAAATCCCTTTGCCCCGCATAAATAAATGTCTTCCAGCCCGTCATCGTTTACATCGGCAATAGCAATTCCAGCGCCTTCCGTAGAGCTCATATGGAAAAGGAGAGACGCGTTTTCAAAATCATTGAACTGGCTTTCGTTGTGGGAAATCAATAGGATAGATGGGGTGGTAACTTCTTTAAATAAGCGATGAATTTGTTTTTTTTCATCCGTCCCATTAAAAGAAAGAGAGGATGAATACTCATTTATTTCAAGTAGCTCATCAGGTCTCACATCATTCACAATAGAAAGGTTGCCCGACGGCCAGAATACCTTCAAACTGTCGACTTTTCCTAACCTGCCAAGACCGATAATTATATTTGGATCCATGGAAGATTGGAAGCCACGCGAAGTGATTTGCTCGGCAACGTGAATGCGGCCCTGCGAAAAGACCTGGACTTTGGCACCTATGGCAAAGGGATTTCTTTCCCTGGCCGTGAGCTTTACTTTTAAATAATGGTGATCGGGATATTTTTCGGTGGTTTTGTTTTTGTAAATAAATGGAGCCATTTCCACATTGTTAACCACCAGATCAAGGTCGCCGTCATTGTCAAGGTCTCCGTATGCTGCGCCATTTGAAAAGCCCGCTTTGTCAAATCCCCAGGAAATGGTGCTATCGCCAAATTGAAAGTTTTGATTCGCAGCAAAAGCAAAATTTGAAATAGGCGTAGAAGGGATAGCATCGATGAGCTTTTTATAGTTTACCGACTGATTTGAAATGGCATCTCTGAAAAGCAGATCATTGGAAATTTTTTTTAGAAAATGCTGGTCGAGAATGTCCTGGTAAATGCCGTTTGTCACAAAGATGTCCCGGTGGCCATTAAGGTCGAGGTCCACTATCAGTCCACTCCAGCTCCAGTCGGTCGCTTCCACACCACACAACCGGCCAATTTCACTAAAGGAAATGTTGCCCGGTACTATTTCCTGGTTGTTGAGCTGCAATGTGTTTCTGGTAAACTGGTGGTAGTATCCTTTTTCGAGATTTGCGGTATAGGTATCCCAATCTTCGTATAGCATTGTGGTTTTGAAACGATCATCACTTTTAGGAAGCATTTCGGTTACAAAAATTTCAGGATAGCCATCCCCATTGATATCCGCCGCATCTACCCCCATGGAAGCCTGGTTTATGGACTGCATTTGAGAGGGAAGCTCCTCATTGAATGTACCATCCCCATTGTTCATGTAAATATAATCGCGCTCGAAAAAATCATTGCACACATAGATGTCCAGCCATCCATCCCGGTTGAGGTCGGTGGTAATGGCGCCCAGTCCGAAACCAATTAAACTGCCCCATATATTGGCTTCCTTGCTAACATCTTTAAATACACCATTGTCATTATTTAGAAGCTTATCTCCACCCAGTGGATCCCGAGAGCTGCGGTCAGTATTTTGATAACTTTTCGAGTTCATCGATTGGAATGAATTATTCACGAGGTAGACATCTAAATCGCCATCACGGTCATAGTCAAAAAATGAGGCCTGGCTAGAAAAGCCATTGTCATCAAGTCCGTATTGCACGGCCGATTCGGTGAAAGTTCCGTCCTGGTTATTGATAAACAATTCATTCTTTCGATCATCCCCTTTGATATTGCCCGAATTGCATACGTAGATATCGAGCCATCCGTCTCCGTTAACATCTACCATTGCTACTGCGGTCGACCATTTTCTTTTACCTGCCACACCTGCTTTTTTGGTGATGTCTGTAAACTGAAAATTACCCTGATTTTGGTACAGTTTATTTGCCTCCATATTGGATGTAAAATAAATATCCGGCAGCCCATCGTTATTCACATCTCCTATGGCCACACCACCTCCATTGTAAAAATTGCGATAGGTGAAAATGTTAAAATCTTCAAGATAGTAGAGCTTGTTGACGAAATCGACACCCGTTTTTTCCGGGGGTAGTAATTCGAATAGCGTGTCCCGCTTCGGAGATTCATCGGTCGGATTGCAGGCAAACAAGAATAAATGGAAAGCAGTTGCTGCTATCAGATATTTTATCAATCTGTTTAATGAAAATATTGGAATACTAATGTTTGATGACAAAATTGAAAATATTGTTTTACGATTATTGTTTTTCAATATGGCAAAAAGATTCCAACTGGTAAAAACTAGTAATGCTTACTTGGAAATGGACAGAGTTTTTCATTCAATAGTTGTCACAGGTTTTTAGAGCATTGGACAGTTTATAGGATGATTTGTATCAGGTTGGTCAGTTAGCCTATCGACATTTTTACCAATAGCGAGAGATTCCAGCTTTCGGAGGAATGACGGTGTTAGGTGGATTTCAATTTCCGTTTGCTTCAGCAAACAGGCATGTTCCCAGCAGTAAAAACACTAATACTCACCCGGCTTCGTCCTGATAAAAATAGTCACAAAGGCTGATGTCACCACTCCCAATATCGGGGCAGAAATCATGCTGCGGAAAATATAATTGCTTAAGGAAAAGTATTTTTCAGCCTCAATTTGATTCATTTGGCCACTATTGACTGTATAAGCGATTGCATTTGGAAAATACTCGGGGGTAATAATGACGCTTGTAATATACTGTGTGATTGGAACAAACAATGTAACAATCAAAGAAAGGTAAATACCCGACCATAAGCCTGGCATAAACCTCATTTTTCCATGGTAATAATTTAATTTTTTATCCCTGATTGCCAGGTAGTAGATCAAAATTGCCGGGACGGCAAACAAATTTGTTAAAACGGAATGTTTGTCGATATGTGTACTGTGAAGACCGGCGAGCCTTTCACCAAGCATCCAGAGCATTGATACAACAACAAAAATCAAAGCCCATTTTATTTCGATCATTATCCGTTTCATTTTTTGTCTGGTCTTATGTCTGTCGGTTGCCTTAGATTTAACTTTTATTGAAAATAATTAGTTCCTGTTAAAATAGAAAGGGGAAATTAATGAGGCTGTTTGGTTTTCAGTGTACTCCTATTTTTTCCTGATGGAAGTGTGAATCAAGTTTTTTTTGCCTGTAATTGAAAATATTGGTCAGTTGTGGCTTGATAAAAAATGGGTGGAACAATTTCCCAAGTATTCCAAAAGGTAATTTATAGCTTATTTTATCCGTCATTAAAATACCCTCCTTTGTTTCCTCAAAATGGTGTTCATGGTGCCACATGGAGTAGGGGCCATACCGCTGCTCATCCACGAAAAACTTCTTTTCTTTTATATGGGTTATTTCTGTTACCCAGTTAGTGCTAATCCCTGGCAACACATTGATCTTATAACTGATGATTTGCCCTGGGTACATTTGATCTGCAAGTTCTGAGGTGATATGAAAGCCCATGTGTTGCGGAGTGATTTCGGGGAGGTTCATTGGGTTTGAGAAAAAAGACCATGCATCATCCAGACCTGTATGAACTAATTGGTGTGCTGTCAATGTGAATATCCCCGAATGTTGAGCGAATTTGATCATTGTTCATTGATTTTAAACTATGATCAAAACCGCTCAATATTGAAATTGTTTGGTCAGACGCTATACATTTCTCCTATGTTCTACCAACTCCAGGTCGATAGTCCTTCGGTTGATGTCGGTAGCTATTACCCTAACCTTCATATCATCCCCCAGGGTGAATATATTCCCCGTCGCCTGGCCCACTATCCGGTAGTTTTCTTCATCATAGTAGTAATAATCATCGCTTAAATCGGCGAGCCTGACCATGCCTTCACATCTCGTCTCGATCAATTCCACGAAAATACCCCATTCGGTGACTCCTGAAATAATGCCGTCAAACTCTTCCCCAAGCCTGTCTGACATAAATTCCACCTGCTTGTATTTGATGGAAGCCCGCTCGGCATCGGAAGCCCGTTTTTCCATTTCACTGGTATGCAGGCACAGCTCTTCAA
Source organism: Cyclobacteriaceae bacterium (assembly GCA_050305935.1). Taxonomy (GTDB): domain Bacteria; phylum Bacteroidota; class Bacteroidia; order Cytophagales; family Cyclobacteriaceae; genus CAJXNP01. Next base: position 26,959 of record JBNLGG010000003.1, read on the forward strand.
ATTTCCCCCTTTCTGGTGATTTGCCCTTTTTAAGGTAATGGTCGAGCAGGCGGTGCACCATCACATCGGGGTAGCGGCGGATGGGGGAGGTAAAATGGGAATAGTGTGGGAATGCCAGGCCAAAATGCCCGTTAGGCTCAGTGCTGTATTTCGCCTTTGCCATGGATCGAATGGCAAGGGTTTGCAGCACATTTTGCTCTGGTTTTCCTTCAATATCTTCAATCAAATTGTTCAGTGATTTTGAGATCGCTGCTTCATCCAGGTGAAGTTTATGACCGAATTTTTGAGCGAATACGGCAAAGACTTTTAATTTTTCCGGATCTGGATAATCGTGTGTCCGGTAAACGAATGTTGGGTTTTTCTTTTTGTAAATAAATTCCGCCACCTTTTTATTCGCCAGCAGCATAAACTCTTCGATCAGCTTATGGGCATCCTTCCTCACTTTAGGGAAGGTTTCCAGCGGCTTGCCGTTTTCGTCCAGCACAAACTTGTATTCAGTGGTTTCAAAATTAATAGAGCCGCGCATGAACCTTTCCACTCTGAGTTTTAATGCAAGCTCATTCAGCATGATGAGTTCTTTGCAGTAATCCCCACTGATGGTATCGATGTGTTCCTGGGCCTCTTCGTAAGCAAAACGTCGGTCTGAATGGATGACTGTTCTGCCAAACCACTCATTGATAATCCTTGCCTCTTTATCCATTTCAAAAACAGCCGAAAAACAAAGTTTGTCCTCGTTAGGTCGAAGGGAGCACAGTTCATTGCTTAATTTTTCGGGTAACATCGGGATGGTTCGGTCGACTAAATAAACCGATGTTCCCCGTACAATGGCTTCTTTGTCGAGCGCTGAGTCCTCCTTTAAATAATGGGAGACATCCGCTATGTGGATTCCCACCTCTACGTTTCCATTTTCCAATTGAAGGAAGGACAAGGCATCATCAAAGTCCTTGGCATCGTCCGGGTCGATGGTGAATGTGGTAATTCCACGAAAATCCCTTCTCTCGGCAATATCCTCATCCGTAATTTCCGTAGGTATTTTTTTGGCAGCGGTGGCGACATTGGCGGGGAATTTATAGGGAAGGCCAAACTCATGGATGATGGAATGCATCTCCGCTTCATGGTTGCCTGATTGGCCCAGCACTTCCACTATTTCACCCTCGGGGTTCTTATTTTTCTTATCCGGCCATTTGGTGATTTTCACCACTACTTTGTCATTGGCTTTAGCACCTTTGGTTTTCCCTTCATGCACAAAAATATCCTGGTGCATTTTCCTGAAATCAGGTATCACAAACGCATAATTTTTAACGAGTTGCACCAAGCCTACAAACTCGCTTCGGTGTCTTTTGACAATCTCAACCACCTCACCTTCGATCCGGCTTTTTTTCCTGGAGGGAATAATCCGCACTTTCACGATGTCGTCATCAAAGGCGTAATTAAGATTTTTTGAATTGACAATGACATCCTTTTCCATTTGCTCGGAAATGATGTAGGCGTACCTTGGGTTCACAAAATCCACCTTTCCGGTAATGATTTCTTCTGATCCTGATCGTCTGGATTGACCTTTCGAGGTATAATCCAGGTTCAGGCTTTTCAAGATATTCCTGGCAATTTTCTTTGATCGCTGATCTTTGATCCCCAGTTTTTTGATGATCTGTTTTACAGGGTAGGGAGGTTTCAGCGAATGAATGGTTTTATTGATGGAGGCTTCTATACTTCCTGCTTTGGAGGAGGCGCCTTTCTTTTTTTTCTTTTTTGACATTGAATTTAATTGGTTTTCGGAATTCTATTCCGCATTACTTTTTTATAAATATCCTCGGGGTCGCATCTTGGAATGGATTCGAGAAGGGTTTTTGTGTAAGGGTTTTTCGGTCTTTCAAATAATGTATCCGGGTATCCCATTTCCACCAGTTTTCCATCTTTCATCACGAAGATACGATCTGCAATGAATTTGACCACCGAGAGATCGTGGGAAATAAACAGGTAGGAGAATTTATATTCTTTTTTAAGCTCATTTAGCAGGTTTAACACCTGTGCCTGGATAGATACATCAAGCGCCGACACCGATTCGTCACAGACAATAAACTTAGGGTTAAGTGCAAGCGCACGTGCAATACTAATCCTTTGCCGTTGCCCTCCGCTAAACTGATGCGGATAGCGGTCAAAGTGCTCGGGTTTTAGATTTACCTTTTGCAGCAGCTCGTATACCTTTTCCTTTCTTTCCTTTTCATTTTTTAAAATCCCATGGATTTTCATTGGCTCCATGATGGCATATCCCACCGTATGCTTTGGATTTAGGGAAGAATAGGGATCCTGGAAGATGATCTGAATATCTTTCCGCATTGGGCGGAGCTGTTTTTCTGTGAGGTGGTTGATGACCTTTCCCTCATAGTAAACCGTTCCATCAGTGGAATGGCCGAGACGCAGGATGGTTTTTCCCAGGGTAGTTTTGCCGCATCCCGATTCGCCAACCAACCCGATGGATTCTCCCGGGTAAATATCAAAGCTCACCCCATCCACCGCTTTGGAAAAGCCTGTAATCTTTCCAAATAATCCTTTTTTGATTGGGTAGTATTTTTTCAGCTTCCTGATCCTGATCAAAGGACCACCTTTGACAACCTCCAGCCTTTTGTTGATAATGTCTGTCTTTCTTTCTGCGTTTTTGATGATGGCTTCGCCTATGGAAGTGAATTTCTGCTCCTTGCCACTTGAGAGAAAATCCTCCACCGTCGGCAGCACATTTAATTTGACGTCCAGTCGTGGTCGGCAGGCCAGCAGTCCTTTTGTATAGGGATGCTGGGGTTTCACAAAAATATCAACCATATCCCCTTGCTCCACTATCTTTCCGTTATGCATTACCAGCACGCGGTCAGCGATTTCAGCAATTACTCCTAAATCATGGGAGATAAAAATGATCGATGTATTCATTTCTGTCCGCATTTGGTTCATGACCTCCAGGATGTTTTTCTGAATGGTCACGTCGAGCGCCGTTGTTGGTTCATCGGCCAGGAGAATGGCAGGTTTGCAGGACATAGCCATAGCGATCATCACCCGCTGTACCTGTCCGCCGGAAATTTCGTGCGGATATGAATTGTAAATTTTGCTGGCATCTTTTAGACCTACTTTTTCAAATAACTTGAGGGTTTCCGATTTCCCTTCCTTCCTGCCCATGCCAAGGTGGGTGGAAAACATTTCGCGTACCTGATTACCACATGTAAAAACCGGATTGAGGGAACTTCCCGGTTCCTGGAAAATCATGGAAATCCTTTTTCCCCGAATTTTTCTGAAGTCCTTTTCAGGCAAATTGTATAGGTCAATTTCTCTTTCATTGTCTCTGAAAAGAAATTTATCGCAGGAAGAACGACTGGTCGGAGGTAGCAGGCCAAGAATGCTCAGGGCGGTGAGCGATTTTCCCGACCCTGATTCGCCTACTATGCCCAGGATCTCCCCCTTTTTCAGTGAAAAATCAATTCCATCCACAGCCATGTTTTCATTTCCGTTTTTAGGGAATGAAATGTTCAGCTTGTTAATATGAAGGATCTCCTGGCTTTTCAATGCGACAGTTTATACAATAACAATATGCTCCTCCTCAATCAAAGGAGCCTGGTTTAATTTTAGATAAAGCTGGGCGGTGACGATCACATCAGCGGTACAATATTCGGCAATTTTTTCGAGGTCTTTTTCCTTATAGTACACCTCATTGACCATGCTACCGTCCATTTCAGTTTTACTTGATTCTATTCCAAATATGGCGGTTAAAAGATCCAGGGAAGTATAGCTTTTCATATCACCAAACTTCCACATGTTCATGGTATCCAGGTGTTTTATTTCCCAGGGTTTCTTGTCACTTAATTGCAGGCTTTCCGGAAGCGCAACTTCATTGACCAGCATTCTCCTGCATAGATACGGATAATCAAACTCCTTTCCATTATGCGCTACAAGTTTAATCTCCTTTTGGTCAAACTTTTCCAACAGGGCCTTGAAACCCGAGAGTAGCTTTTTTTCGTCATCATCGGCAAAGGATGTGACTCTGAACTGGTATTTATTTTCCTCTATCGAATTAAAAAAACCTGCTGAGATGCAAACGATCTTTCCGAATTCGGCATAGATTGCACCCCTTTTAAAATATAATTCTTCAGCACTTAATTCCTCATCTTTCTTTATGAAGCCCGCTTTATACTCCCAAAGGTTGCGAATTCGCTCTGGGAGCTGGTCATAATCTTCAGTTGCACTTACCGTTTCGATGTCAATTACGAGGACGTTCTTATAAATATGTGGTTGATTCATGCCAATAAAATAGCACTTTTTAGAAACAAAAAAGCATGATTAATAAAGTTGTGTCAGAATAAATAAATGTTGTTGTTGATTCATACTGTCATGATCAGGTAAAAAAATGGTTTGGCGTTAGTCATACAAAAAAGGTTTAAATTATTATTGTTTATCTCGGCAATCACCACGCTAGTGTTAAGTCAATAGTAAACTGTCAGTTAGGGGTCGAAAAAAGTCACCTATATTCCCTCCCGATAGCTATCGGGAAGAGGGGTAGGGGAGTGTTATTTGACAAAATCGACTTTTTACGAACCCGAAATAGTAGGCATGACTTAACACTAGTTTTTGATCACATTTAAAATTGACTCACCAATAAAAAACAGTGTGGCTCCCCAAAAAGTGGCGCTGATTAACATGTAGGAAATAATTTTATTCCTTCTTCCTCCCAAAGTAGTGATGACAAGCGTACCAATTACGGGAGAAAAAATCACAGGTGTTAAAAATGAAATGCCGAATTCTCCATACGTTCTCCAGATGTGGATAAATCTTCGGTTTCTCTTCGTAAATACTTTTTTATTTTGCTTTTCAGCCCCAAAAATATTGATCCAAAGCTGCCGGATGTATTTACCAAAATAGGTGATGATCAGTACGGTTGTCATCATTCCCAGCACTGTCGTGATCAGGGTTTCAAGAAAGGTCATGCCATTGAGCGCCCCAAAAACCGGACCTGCCACAAATTTGAACATACTGGAGAAAAACACCCAAAGAAAATCTTCCAACTTGGCTAATATCAACTTATGCAATAACAAATATTACGTAGACTGTGTATACAACGATTAATATGGTGCCATCGATTCGGCTTACCCGTCGTCTGGATACCATTAACGGCAAAACCAACAAAGTGATCACAAGCATCCATAAAATGTCATTTTTAAGTATTTGATCAGACACTTCGATTTCCTTAATAATACTTGTGATACCTAATATGGAGAGAATATTGAAAATATTGGAGCCCATTAAATTACCTAATGCCAGATCTGTCTGTCCCTTGTACGAGGCAACAATGGATGTTACCAACTCAGGCAAGCTTGTCCCGACTGCTACCACTGTCAAGCCAATTACACGCTCTGATATCCCAAACGAGACGGCAATTTCCTGAACACTACCTACAAACCATTCCGAACCGAAATACAGGCCGGCACAGCCTATCACTATAAACATTAAATCTCTCCATAGTTGGGAGGATGGGCCGTCTGGGATATCGGCGTCTTCCATTGCCAGCCGAGCGGCTTTTGTATCTTTCCTGGACTTTCTAATGACTACAATCAAATAGATGATCAGGATAAAAATAAATAGTACTCCCTCGTAGGAATCAACAAATCTTTCCCGAACAAAAAAGTAAAGCAATAAGGAAACACCCATCGTAACCGGCCAGTCAACTTTGAGACTGTTGGAGCTTACCTTCACCGGGTTTATGATGGCTGTTACTCCCAATACAAGGGCAAGATTGCAAATGTTTGATCCAATGACATTTCCCATGGCGATGTCGGGACTGCCCCTCAATGCCGCCTGAATGCTAATGAGCAACTCGGGGGCGGAAGTGCCAAAAGCCACGATAGTCAGTCCTACTACCAGGGGTGACAGGTGCAATCGAAGCGCGATGCTTGATGAACCCTTAACCAGGAAATCCCCTCCGACGATCAGAACAAGTAAACCAACGATAAGCAAGGCAATGGTCAGGAACATAGTTGAGATTTAAAGAATTGTTATGGCAAAATAGTGAAAAGTGAAATTTTCTGGTGCATCCTTTTTATCAATTATGCCTCCGTTTCATTGGTTTTCTTTTAACTAAAATTTAAAACAGGTAAATCCATGAATTGTTAAAAATTAGGCGAAGATAGCAATTCATTTTATTAACCTAAATAAATTGCGGCCAGAATAATAAGTACCTGCATGTTCGAAAGATTAATGGATTTATGTAGTATCCATTCACCTTCAGGTGAAGAGGTGTACATGAAAGAATACTTGCTGAATTATATTGCTGTAAACAGTAAGGACTGGAAGGTGAAACCCGAAGTACTACATGGTGAGCAGTTTCAGGATTGTTTACTTTTGAAGTTTGGAAATCCCAGGTTGGCAGCCGTGGCGCATATGGACACGACAGGGTTTATGGTTCGCTACCAGGACCAACTGATTCCCATCGGTAGCCCTGACGTCGATCAGGGTGATATTCTGGTTGGAAAAGATGCCAGGGGGTTGATCGAATGTAAAGTAAAAATAGATGACGAACATCGGGTCTATTACGATATGCCGAGAAGCATATTGACGGGTACTTCACTGAGCTACAAGCCATCATTTGAAGAAGATGAAGAGTTTATTTATTCTCCTTATCTGGATAACCGTGCGGGAATTTTCAATCTGTTGAAAGTAGCTGAAACCCTTGAAAACGGATTGTTGATTTTCAGTTGCTGGGAGGAGCACGGCGGGGGATCCATGCCATTTCTCATCAAATATTTTTATGAAAAATGGGGTATTGACAAGGTGTTGATCTCTGATATCACCTGGATTACTGATGGTGTACATTTTCATGATGGTGTGGTGATTTCAGTGCGGGACAGAAATATTCCGAGAAGGTCATTTATAGATAAGATCATTGAAATCGCGGATTCCGGGGGGATCAACTATCAACTGGAAGTAGAAGATAGCGGATCAAGTGACGGACGGGAAGTTCAGCTTTCTCCCTATCCCATTGACTGGTGTTTTGCGGGAGCTCCGGAGGAAGGAGCCCATTCTTCTAAAGAAAAGGTCAGTAAAGAGGATTTCGCCAGTATGATCAGCCTATACCGGGTGCTCTTCGACCGACTTTGACTTCGGAAATTGAAATTTTCATTTTCGGACTGATTAACCGTATATTTGCAGCCAAATTTGAGAAATTTCATCTGAATGGACCCGAAAAGCCTGGAACTTGACTTATACCTGCGGGAAATAGAATTGTCCGAGAGAGTTCAGGAGTTGGGTGAGGAGATCGATAAAACGTATGCAGATAGAAATCCACTTTTTGTGTCGGTACTTTCCGGGGCATTTATTTTTACATCCGATTTGCTGAGAAGCCTGACCATCCATCATGATTTGGAGTTTACAAAGGTTAAGTCGTACGAAGGAACTCAGTCAGGGCCGGTACTCGATTTTCAGTTGGACATAGACCATAAAATGGCAAACAGGGACATAGTGCTGATTGAGGATATTGTTGATTCGGGGAGGACGGTTGATTTTTTAATTCAAAAAATCAAAGAGAAAAAGCCCAAATCCGTTTCTATTGTTTCTCTTCTTTGGAAACCCAATAAGTATCAATTTGATCATAAGATTGATTTTGTGGGGTTTAGCATACCGGATATTTTTGTTGTCGGGTATGGAATGGATTACAATGGCTACGGAAGGAATTTGAAAGATATATACATTTTAAACCAAGATAAATTGAGATAACATGTTAAATATTGTTTTGTTTGGCCCTCCCGGTGCCGGTAAGGGGACACAGAGTGAGTTGATCATTGAAAAATATAAACTTACCCACATCAGCACAGGAGATCTTTTTAGAAAGCACCTGAAAGAGGGTACTGAGCTGGGCCAATTGGCGCAAAAGTACATTGATGAAGGGAACTTAGTTCCTGACGATGTAGTAATCAGAATGGTAGAAGTGAAGATCAACTCTGAACTGGAATCCAAGGGCTTTATTTTCGACGGATTCCCAAGGACTGTAGCCCAAGCCCAGGCATTGGATAAAATGCTTGGTCAAAAGAATATGCCGGTTAAGGCGATGTTGGCATTGGATGTCGAAGAAGAAGAGCTAAAAAAACGAATTCTTCATCGTGCTAAAACGAGTGGCAGAAGCGATGATCAGGATATTAATAAGATCAATAACAGGATAAAAGTCTACCAGGAAGAAACCATGCCCGTAGCTGAATATTATAGTAAGCAAGGCAAGTACCACGATATTCATGGCATAGGGACCATCGAAAGTATCTTCTCGGAAATTTCTAACATCATCGATAGCTTATAAGCACATTATTTTGTCAGGTTCAAACTTCATCGATTATATAAAATTTTGCTCCCGTTCAGGAAGCGGTGGCGCAGGGTCTGCCCATTTCAGAAGGGAAAAGCACGTGCCAAAAGGAGGGCCTGATGGTGGTGACGGAGGACGTGGAGGGCATATTATCCTGAGGGGAAATAGCCAGCTTTGGACCTTACTTCATTTAAAATACCGCAAACACGTCATCGCGGGAAACGGTGTGAATGGAGCTGGGGGTAGGAAAACGGGATCAGATGGTCAGGATGAAATCTTAGAGGTGCCCCTGGGAACTGTGGCTAAAGACGCTGAAACGGGAGAAATAAAAGGCGAAATTACCGAAGACGGGCAGGAGTTTATCCTTACCCGGGGAGGAAAGGGAGGTCTGGGAAATGATCATTTTAAGACTGCCACTAACCAGACTCCCATGTATGCGCAGCCCGGTGAACCAGGCATCGAAGAATGGATAATTCTCGAACTGAAAATACTGGCAGACGTTGGACTCGTGGGATTCCCTAATGCTGGAAAATCGACACTTTTGTCGGTGGTGTCGGCGGCTAAACCAGAAATTGCCAATTACCCTTTTACCACATTGACACCTAATCTGGGTGTGGTAAGCTATCGCAATTATAAGTCCTTTGTAATGGCTGATATTCCCGGGTTGATCGAGGGGGCTTCTGAGGGAAAAGGCTTGGGACACCGGTTTCTAAGACACATTGAAAGGAATTCTATCCTGCTATTCCTCTTGGCATCTGACAGCCAGGATATTAGAAAGGATTATGAAACTCTCCTGAACGAATTGAAGAAATACAATCCGGAACTATTGGACAAGAGGAGGGTTTTGGCGATCACAAAAGCCGACCTTCTCGACGAGGAGTTAAAGGAAATGATAGGGGCAGAATTGCCAAAGGAAATTCAGACAGAATTTATTTCGTCCATCACCGGTGAAGGTATTTCACGTCTTAAAGACATGCTTTGGAGGGAGTTAAATAAATAAAAATGTCAATATGACATATTTAAATAGAATGGTAAAAAAATTGTAAGCCTGGGTATAGATTTTTAACATTAGGATAACTATGTCTAAAAAGAGTAAGGATAAAAGCACAAAGAAGAAAGAAAAAATGGAAGATATGAAAAAGGATCAGCAGATGGAGCAGGAGGTGGACATAAAGGAAAAGGTATCCGAGTCTGCTGAAGCTACGTCGGACAAGCAGGAAGAACCAGCTCTTGAGGAAATTGATGAGGTGGTCAGGCTTTCCAATGAGCTTGCCGAAGCTAAGGACAAATACTTGAGGCTTTATTCCGAATTTGAGAATTTCAGAAGAAGAACCGCGAAGGAGCGACTGGATTTGATAAGTACGGCCACGCAAAAGCTGATGACCGACCTGCTGCCGGTTATTGATGATTTTGAAAGGGCAGACAAAGCATTTGACGAAGAAGGTGATATCAAAGGATTTAAAGAGGGCTATGACCTGATCTTCAATAAATTTAAAAATATAACCGAGCAAAACGGGTTACAAGTGATGAAGCTGGATGCTGGCGACGATTTCAATCCGGAACTACATGATGCGGTGACACAAATCCCTGCACCTGATGAAAAATTGAAAGGGAAAGTGGTTGATGTGCTTGAAAAAGGGTATCAGATGAATGATAAGGTAATACGTTTTGCAAAAGTAGTAACTGGTTCTTGATATGGCGAAAAGGGATTTTTATGACGTGCTGGGAGTTTCCAAGTCAGCTTCTGCGGATGAGATAAAAAAAGCTTACCGAAAGATGGCCATCAAATACCACCCAGATAAAAACCAGGGGGACAAAGAGGCCGAAGAAAAATTTAAGGAAGCGGCAGAGGCTTATGAAGTGCTAAGCAATGCTGACAAAAAGGCTAAATATGATCGCTTCGGGCATGATGGACTTCGTGGCGGTGGAGGCTATAGCTCCGGTGGAGGTATGTCTATGGATGATATTTTTGATCACTTTGGGGATATCTTTGGAGGTCATAATCCATTCGAAAGCTTTTTTGGCGGGGGAGGGAGTAGCTCTGGCCGAAGGTCGCATCGCGGATCTAACTTGCGTATAAAGCTTAAACTTTCGCTGGAGGAAATAGCCAACGGGGTAGAGAAGAAAATCAAGGTAAACAGGCTGGTTCCGGCAGATGGGGTGACTTTTAAATCCTGTGCATCATGTGGGGGATCAGGCCAGGTGAGAAAGGTGGTGAACACCATGCTGGGCCAGATGGTTTCAGCATCTACCTGCCATACGTGTAATGGTACTGGGCAGATCATTGATCACAAACCACCGGGAGTTGATAATACCGGCCTTACACAAAAAGAAGAGGTGATATCAATAAATATCCCTGGGGGTGTCGCTGAAGGCATGCAACTGAGCATGTCGGGGAAAGGAAACTTTGGTCCAAACGGAGGTTCTCCGGGTGACCTGCTGATACTTGTGGAGGAAAAAGAAGACGATCTGCTAAAACGGGATGGTAATAATGTGGTGTATGATCTCTATTTGAATTTTGTGGATGCATCCCTTGGATCATCGGTAGAGGTGCCTACCATTGACGGAAAAGTGAAAATTAAGATTGATCCCGGAACGCAGAGTGGCAAGATTCTAAGGCTAAGAGGAAAGGGTATCAAAGACATAAACGGATATGGAAAAGGTGACCAGTTGATCCATGTCAACATCTGGACTCCTAAGAACCTCACGAAGGAAGAAAAAGATATGCTGGAAAGACTTAGGGAATCGCCTAATTTTCAACCCAATCCTTCCGCTTCCGAGCGAAGTTTCTTTGAGCGGATGAAAGAATTCTTTTAATTAAAATGCAATTCATTAAGCCAAGCACCAATGATCCCCATAGTTGAAGCCGAGAATATCGTCAAATATTTTGGAGAGTTCAGGGCCTTGGATAATGTCAACCTGAGCATTGAGCCGGGCATTATTTTTGGTCTTCTTGGGCCGAACGGTGCTGGTAAGACTACCCTGATCCGTATTATCACAAAAATATATGCTGCCGACTCCGGGAGCATTTTTTTTAATGGCAAAAAAATGCGGGAGGAAGACGTGTTGAAAATTGGATACCTTCCGGAGGAGAGAGGTCTGTATAAAAAGATGAAGGTAGGGGAGCAGTTACTTTACCTGGGTCAGATTAAAGGATTATCTGCGTCAGAAGCAAAGAAACGAATCTACCATTGGTTCGAGAAGTTTGAAATAGATGACTGGTGGAATAAAAAGGTGGATGAACTCTCCAAGGGTATGCAACAGAAAATTCAGTTTATCACATCTGTTTTACACAATCCAAGCCTGATCATATTGGATGAGCCTTTCACTGGATTTGACCCCGTGAATGCCAATTTGATTAAAAAAGAGATCCTTCAGCTAAAAAGGGAAGGTGCTACGATAATATTTTCTACCCACAGGATGGAATCAGTGGAGGAACTTTGTGATCACATTGCATTGATTAATAAATCCAGGAAAATACTGGACGGACCTAAATGGAAAGTGAAGGAAGATCATAAGCAAAACCTGTTTGAAGTAGAACATCTGGGGAGTATTGAAGGATTAAACGGTCATTTAAATATAATTAGTTCCAAAAACGTGGGGCATGAAATTTTCAAAACCACGATTAAATCGGATGGGGAATTGACCAATAATGATCTTCTAAGGTTGCTAATTGAAAAAACAGAAGTCAGGAGTTTCAGCGAACACCTGCCTTCCATCAATGAGATTTTCATCAATAATGTAGGAGGGAATGGAAATGAATAAAATCCTCCTTATCATAAAAAGGGAATACCTGACGAGGGTCAAGAAGAAATCATTTATTATCATGAGCCTGCTGACCCCCTTCCTCATGGCGATGGTTATGGTAGTACCCATGTGGCTGGCTACCCGTGATGTTCCTGCAAAAGTCATTGTAGTGACAGATGAAAGTGGCTTGATTCAGGACAAACTTGAGAATAATTCCTCGGTGCAGTTTGAGTATTCCAGCCAGACTCCATTTGTACTTAAGAACTACATTTTTGATGAAGGCAAATATGGATTGCTGGAAATTCCCCAGATAGATTTGAATAATCCCAAAGGGATAAAACTCACAACACCATCCAGCCCCAGCCTTGAAATCACCATGGGCATCGAAAAACAACTAAAGACGATCATCGAAGACCATAAGCTGGAGATTTCAGGTATTGACAAGGCCAAACTGGATTCTATCAAAACTTGGGTAAACGTAGAGACTAATGTCATTAATGCTGAAGGGAAAGAAGAGCAGTCGCATACGGAGGTAGCCTATTTTGTGGGTTACATTGGATCTTTTATGATTTATATACTTGTCTTTGTCTATGGAATTCAGACAATGAGAGGAGTGATTGAGGAAAAGACCAACAGGATAGTGGAGGTGATTCTTTCGTCGGTTAAGCCTTTCCAGCTTATGGCAGGTAAAATCATTGGGATTGGGGCAGTTGGACTCACACAATTTCTGTTGTGGTCGGCCCTTACGCTGATTTTTTATGTTGGTGTGGGAATGTATTTCAATCTGGATGAATTGAGCCAAATGGATCCCGGTGCAGTAGCAGGCATGCAAAACATAAGCGCCCAGAAAGTACAAATGGCCAATGACATTGTCGGGATAATCGACTCGATTCCTTTTGGGTTTTTACTGGGGTCGTTCGTCTTTTATTTCCTTGGATCATATTTATTTTACGGATCTATATTTGCAGCCATTGGCTCTGCTGTTGATTCTGAGACAGATGCGCAGCAGTTTCAATTGCCGGTAACATTGCCCCTGATTTTTTCCATGGTGGTCTTAGTGGCAGTTTTGAGAGATCCTAATAGTTCCCTGGCGATTTGGTTATCGATCATCCCGTTTACCTCTCCCATTATCATGATGATGCGCCTTCCGTTTTTAAACGGGCCAACCTGGGACCTTTACGTTTCTATGGGTGTTATGGTCGCCAGCATCATTTTTATGGTTTGGATGGCGGCAAGGATTTACAAAGTAGGTATTCTCACCTATGGATCAAAGCCTACTTACAAGCAGCTTTTTAAGTGGATTTTTGCAAAAAGTTAACGCTGTCAAACACCGTAAAAAGTGTAATATTCGCATTTCGGCCTCTAAGGTTTATTTCGCCAATTTTCTGGGGTTTCAGGGAGTCGTTCAGGTTGAGCTGAACCAACAGGTCTTCTGACATGAGAAGGTTTACATCGTACTGGTTGCACAATCCTTCTATCCGGCTGGCCGTGTTGAGAACGTCCCCCGTGTAGATGATTTCCTTCTTCAAGGTACCTACCGTGCCGGTCGACACTTTGCCATAGTGCAATCCTGCTTTAAATTCCGGGATGATGGAATACTTTCTCAGGTAGCGTTCATTCAATTCACTGATGGTTTCGTTGATCTCGAAAAAACAATTGATGCAATTGTTGTCCTCCAGTCCACTCTCCAGACTCCAGGAAATAACCACTTCATCACCTACGTACTGGTAGATTTGCCCCTTGGTTTTGGCAATCGGATCAGCAATGTCGCTGAAAAAATCATTTAACAGCTCAAAATACCTGACATGCCCCAGGTTTTCAGCGATGGTCGTCGAAGATTTAATGTCCAGAAACATAAATATTCTGGTCACCTCGGTAAACCCATGTTCATGTTTCGATTCAGACAGGGGTTCATTTGATTTTAATATGGTGCTATCCTTTTCAGTAAAACCTTTTTTAAACGCTGACAGGACGGTAGAGACGAGCTTGGCATTGTCCCAGGGTTTTACCATGAAATCAAAAGCACCTTCCTTAATGGCCCTAATGGCCAAGTCGATATCACCGTAGGCCGTCATCATTATGACCCTGGTTCTTTCAGATTTCTCTTTTATCCTTCGCAATACGTCAAAGCCCTCTTTACCGCTAGTCGCGCCTGTAGTGTAATTCATATCTAACAGGGCCACATCGATTTTTTCACTCTCCAGGATCATGTTTAGATCTTCGGGAGAATTTAATGTGATGATCTTTTTGAAATGCTTTTTTAAAATGAATTTGGCTGCCAATAAAATGTCTTCATTGTCGTCAATTATCAATATCCTGGCATTTTCAACACTCATGAAAATTAGGGGTTAATGAAGAATTTTATTTGATTTCAGGTAATAAAATTAATTAAAATAAGGTGAATTGCGATATCTGGTTCAAAAATCCTCGCACCACATCCGGGTTTAACGAGACGGTGAAAGTTATTCCAAATAGCGCCCCGTAGAAATGGGCATCGTGGTTGACATTGTCAGCCATGCGCCGCTTTTGCCAGAATGTATAAACCAGGTATAAAATTCCCAGCAAAAATGCAGGTAAAAAATTAATGCCAAATAGAGGAACAATAGGTCTGTAAAGAATTGAGCCAAATAAAACCGAAGCGACTCCCCCCGAAGCGCCCAGGGAATTATAAATGGGTAGGTGTTTGTACCTGAAATATGCCGGGATATTAGCCACAGCGATCCCACCTAGGTACAGCGTGAGGTAAAACAATTTACCAGCCCAGAAGTTATCCGCCGAGGAGATAAATTCAATGGTCTTCCCGAAATAAAAAAGGGCAATCATATTAATAACAAGATGAAAATAATTGGCATGTATGAAGCCGGACGATACAAACCGCCAGTATTGATTGGAAGTATATACATTGTAGGGATTAAAAATCCATCGATTATGTAATTCTGGCTTTCGAAAAGCCAAATGGGTTAATACAGCAGTAATAATTATTAGCGCAATAGTAATAGCTCTCATAGATAAAAAAATTATTTTTCTCTCTGCACTAGCTGTTCTAAAAACGTTTTTAAGTGATCTTTTGGGACAGCTTTTCCTGATAATTTTTCCAGTTGAAGAAAACCTTTGTCAAAAAATGAATTCATAGTGTCTTCAGCCAATGATTTCACACCAAGTTTATTGTATAGTGCCGTAACAGCTTTCACTTTTTCTTCAGCATCAAACTGTTTCAATGTCAGCCAATGCTGTAGTTCAGACCGGTCATTACCTTCTGCCAGGCTCAATGCTTTAATTAATAAAAAGGTCTTTTTGTTTGAAATAATATCTCCTCCTACCTGCTTTCCAAACTTGGTATGATCGCCATACACATCCAACAGGTCATCTTTTAATTGGAAACCCAAGCCAATGTTTTGCCCTATTTCCCGAAGAAGTAGACATTGATCTTCATCGGCATTGGCAAGGATTGCCCCGAGCTCGCAACTAAATCCTAACAGCACAGCAGTTTTAAGCCGTATCATTTCTATGTAATCATCCTGTGACACCTCGCTATTTGATTCAAAATTCATGTCCAACTGTTGTCCTTCGCAGACCTCAGCAGCGCACCTGTTGAATTTTTTAATTATCTCAGCCAGACGTAAGGAGTCATTTTCGACCATCAGGTCATAGGCTTTCACCAGCATTACATCGCCTGAAAGGATGGCTACGTTTTTATTCCATTTTTCATGAACGGTAGCATTACCCCTTCTAAGTGGGGCATTGTCCATAATGTCATCGTGCAGTAGCGTGAAGTTGTGAAATACTTCTACAGCAATCGCAGGTTTTAGTATAGTTTGATAATCCTCCTTAAAAAGCTGATAGGATAAAAGGGTCAATACCGGGCGAAGCCTTTTCCCGCCCAAATCCAGAATATACCGGATAGGTTCGTATAATTCTTTTGGACGATGACCAAAATTGTATTGTTCAATTTGAAGGTTTATTTCCCCGATCAGGGCTGGTATCGTTTCATTCATGGATGTAGTCAAAATTGTATTTATAGACAACCAAGGTTGGTTATGCCTTTAACTTTTTTATGCCGGTGTAAAATAACGAATAAAAGGCTCCTTTTAAAAATGGCCACATTGGTAGAGAGTTTAAAATTCTAATGTCCTCCGTAAAACTGGTTTCTTCGTCGAGAAATTTTAATATCTTTTTCACATTATTTTTCAGGAACAAATAAGAAAAGGCTTTATCGGAAGGGAAGAGGTTTTTAGCAAGCACGTGAAGTAACACACTATCAAAAAAAAGAAATTTTGCATTTCGCTTTTGAGAGGGAAGCTTTTCCTTTTCCAGCCTGGCAACAATCGACTTTGTCTCCCTTATTATCCTTCCAAATGTGTAGCCGGTTGAAGCTTTTGTCATTCCCCCTAAGGTTCCAATGTTAAAGATGTTGGGAGAGGGATGAAATTCAAATTTAATGTCTGTCATTGGAATAATGCCAAACTCCTCGTCCATGGTTTTATAGGAATCGATTTGTAAATGATTTTTTAAATAATGATTTAGCAGATGATCATACTCTTTCTCGTCAAGCAGTTCTTCTGAGAATATGGTAAACTCGACCAATGCTTTTTTTGGAGTAAAAGGAAGCACATACCCAAAACGCGTTTGGCCACATTGATCCACACTAAAATCCATCAAATAGGGAGTGTCAGAATCAAACACATTCTTATAAGTCTCTATAACTTTGCCCTTGAAATGTTGGAGCAGATAGTTTTTGTTTTTTGGTATGTGATCAGGCCTTTCGGGAGGAATGCTATTAAAAGCAATTTTTCCTTTGTATGATCTGCTTTCCGTTTGGACAGATACTCCATCTTCTGACGACGAAATCGTTCTTACATCATCCCGCTTCCATTCAATATTTTTGAACGCTCGCAGCCTTTTTTTTATAAATTGGTAGAAATCAATTCCCCTGATCATTTGGTATTGGTAGGGAGAAATGTTTAGCGTCTTTTGTAGCTCTTTGTTTCTGAAAATCACATTCGACCAGCTTTTATAAACGATTTCTTCAAACCCGGTCTTTTCTTTTGTCCAGAAGCACCATGTCCTGTCATTGCTGTTTTTGTCGTCCTTGTCGATGATCGCTATCTTCCTGGAAGAAAGTGAAGATTGTGATAAAAAATAGGCTAAGGAAAGGCCTGCTGCCCCCGCTCCGATGATGATAATATCGTAGGTGGTTGGGCTAGATTCTGACTTCATACAATTTCATTAGCGAATCAATTCCTTTTGCACTTTCTTCATAGGAATTGACTATTTCAACCGATCCATTGAGCAATTGTTTGGTGGTTTCTGAAATAAGGAGGGTTGTGCCGTATTTTTTATTCGCATTTTCAATTCTGGAAGCCACATTGACTTCATCACCTACCACCGCCAGCTTTTCAAAGCCGGGCATTCCCATCATTCCCAAAATAACTTTTCCTGAGTGGATCCCGATCCTGCATTTAAACGGATGTGGGGAAATGAGATAGGAGTATTCCGAAAGCCTGGTAAAATCCGAAACGAATTCCCGGCAGGCAGTTACCGCACTTTCTGCGTGGTTTCTTTTTACGTCTGAAGGGAAAATAGCCAGAATACCATCGCCGTAATAATCTAGTATTTTTCCATGGTGCTGCCTGATGTTTTTGCCGGCAATATAATAATACCGGTTAAGCACATGCATCACATCATAGGGCAGATTTTTGGAAGTAAAAGAAGTAAAATCATAGATGTCCATAAAAACCAGGGTGGCGTCTACTTCCAGCCCGACGGTCGGCCGGTCTTTTCTTTTAAGCGACTTTTGGGCGATTTCCACATCGATTTCATCTACCACCAGCCGCTGAAAGGAAACATTACCTCGGATTACTGTTTGACATGCCAGGCGGATATCATCCTCAAATTGCAGGATGGATGCTACCTGGTTTTCCCTTCTTGTTCTTTCCTGACAATTTTCTAAACCCTCCAGCACCCTTACCCGGCACGTAGAGCATTTTCCCCTTCCGCCACAGGCATGCTGATGCAAAATCCCTTTCTTTAAAGAAGCTTTTAGAAGGGTGGTTTTATGTGGGGCGTTAAAAGTCTGATTATCAGGAAATACCTTGATCTGGGGCATGGTTATTAGTTAGCCGGTTTCAGGGGCAAATATATCAAAAAAAAATCCCGGCATTCTTTCGAATACCGGGATTCAAACAACCTAACCAATCAAGAATTAATTATTAGCAACTATGTTAATATCTAATTCAAAGTCATCATAAATCATTTTGTCGCCTAGACCATCGAAAAACGAACCTGAGCCATATCTCACATCAAACTTCGAGCGGTCGATCACCAATTTAGCGGAGGCAGTTACTTCATCGTCTCCTATTTCAACCGTTGCAGGAAATTCGATTTTTTCTGTTTTCTCCTTAATGGTGAGGTTGCCAGCGATCTGGTAATCATTCCCACCTTTGTGCTCTACCTTGGTTATAACGAACTTCGAGGTGGGGTATTTTTCAACACCAAAGAAATCATCGGATTTTAGGTGGCCTACCAGTTTTTCTTTGTATCCGGCATCTTCTATGTCCTCGTTCGTAATGGAAGTCATATCGATTACAAACTCACCTCCGGTCAGCTTCCCTTTTTTCACGTCCAGGGTTGCAGATTTTAAAGATATGTGACCGTTGTGCTCGCCTGTTACCTTTTTACCTAACCAGGCCACTGTACTTTTAGAAGTGTTGGCATTGAATGCACCGTTCACATCTTTGCCTGTAAATGAGCTGGCTACAAATAAAACGGCGATTGCCAGCGTGGATAAAATTGTTGTTCTCATGATTTTTAATAAATAGTGTTTAGATTAATTTTCAAATTCCATTGGTACATCCATAATCAGTACCGTACTGTTATCTTTAAATTCAAATGTTACTTTTTCAACATTGGTTAAACCGAGTCCGTCCCTTTTTTCAAGGGAAATATCATTGGCGGTTGCTGATCCTTCGATCAGGAAAATGTAGACTCCGTTTCCTTTTTTCTTAATGGAATAATCCAACGTTTTTTCTTTTGAGATATTTCCCAAGGAAAACCAGGCATCCTGGTTGATCCAGAGCGCGTCCTTATTATCAGGGGCAACTACAGTGATCAATTCGTTCCTTTTGCTCTCGAAATCATATTTCTTTTGCTCATACCGAGGCTGAATATTTTTTTCCTTAGGGAACACCCAAATTTGCAGGAAGTTGACCTCTTCGCTTTTAGAATGATTATATTCCGAATGATATAAGCCGGAACCTGCTGACATGATTTGGACTTCTCCTGTTTGGATAACTTTTTTGCTACCGGTGCTGTCCTGGTGTTCCAGCGCTCCCTTTAATGGGATGGAAATAATTTCCATGTTGTCATGTGGGTGTTTACCGAAACCCGTTCCACCCTGTACTATATCGTCATTAAGGACCCTAAGCGCTCCAAAATGAATTCTGTTTTGGTCAAAATATTGCGCAAAACTGAAAGTGTGGCGACTGCGAAGCCATCCGTGATTTGCGAGACCTCTTGTGTCGGCTTTGTGGATTACTTGATTGGTCATTGTTTTGTTCCTTTCTAATTTGTTTACAAATATAGTTGTATATACAATAAAATCATCAACAAGGTTTTGTGTTTATAAAAAAAATAAAAATTCTGTTACTTTCAGTATAGATGTCCATTATTAGAACAAAAGTTTTGCCATAGAAAGCTCGAAATACCATATTAGTCAGGGAGATATTGCCAGGGAATACGAAATAGTAAAAGCTTCTGTAAAAAGCCCGGCCAGTTTTCAAATATTATATGATCGGTATTTTGAGATGATGTTTCGGTTCATCTATCGGAGAGTAGATGATGAAGATGTAACGGCAGACCTGACGAGCCAGGTATTTTACAAGGCATTAAAAAATTTAAAAAAATACCGGTTCAAAGGAGTACCGTTTTCTGCCTGGCTGTTCAGGATCGCCACTAATGAGATCGCAGCGTTTTACCGGGCCAGTAAGCGCAATCGCATTTTCAGCTTTGAAGAAGAGGTGGTCCAGGAATTTGTGGAAGAAAACCTGGATGAAGAGCTTGACCTGGGGGAGCTTAAATTTGCAATGGAAAAATTGTCGGAGAGTGAAGTGGAGGTGTTAGAACTCAGGTTTTATGAGGAGCGACCATTTGCCGAGATTGCTTATATTTTGGATATCTCGGAAGCCAATGCCAAAATGCGTACTTACCGGGCATTGGAGAAATTGAAGAAACAACTAGTCCGCAAAGTAAAATGAGTAAGATAGACATTCGTTTCAGACGGCAGCAGTTTACGCGGGGACGCATCCAGCAGCACAAAAATTATGACTCACTGCTGGAGCGTCACAAACGCAGCCACCGAAGGAGAATCCGTGGTATCGCGCTCATTGCCTTTATATTTTTATTGGCTCTGGCGTTGGTATTATCGTTTTTTAACAGTTCAAAAGCAACAGGTATCGAAAAAGAACTACAAAACCAGGAAGTTCGGCATTCTGGCGCCAGGAATGCAGGCTTCTATTAACTAACCAACATTTGATTTTTTATTGAAACCGGTCGGATTTGACCGGTTAACAGGAAAACTATTGTTTCATTTTAACTAAAAAATCATGGAAGAAAAGAAAAATGCAAAGTTCGATATCAACCGGTATCGCGGAATGTTTTTTAATGTCGGGCTGGTGTTAAGCCTGGCATTGGTACTGATGGCGTTTGAATGGAAATCGCCTCAGTTGGGGTCAACTGTCCCTGGTGGAATCAAAAATGATGATTGGGTTACGATACTGGAGCCACCGATAACAGCATTTCCACCTCCGCCAAAGCCAAAAGTGGAGGTCTATACGCTTATTGAGAAGCCGAACGAGGAAAAGATTGAAGAGGTCATTGATATTGATGATCTGTTTGTGGATGAAACGAGCGAGGTAAGTGAGCTAATATTCGTTGAGGTGGAAATAACCGAAGAACCTGACGTCATACATGATATTGTTGAGCATCAACCAACATTTATGGGGGGGGATCAAGCGATGTTCTTGAAGTACATAGGTGATAGGATCAAATATCCCGATTTGGCCAGGCGAATTGGAAAAGAAGGCAAAGTCTTTGTCCAGTTTGTGGTGGACAAGGATGGTAGCATGACCGATATCCAGGTGATCAAAGGGATTGGCGCTGGTTGTGACGAGGAAGTATTGAGGGTGATGAAAGACGCGCCCAAATGGGAGCCGGGAAAACAACGCGGTATACCAGTAAAAGTAAGAATGATCGTTCCGGTTCGCTTTACATTGAATTAATTGTACTTTTTTAACTATAGGTGATCTGAAATTTTTAACCTGCCGGGGACTTCCTGGCAGGTTTCATTTTGAATCGTTTGGAAAAAATGTTGTCGAGCCAGCGGTCAGGCAGCAAGTGTTGTGCGATCCAGGTGGTAAATGGGCTGGGCGAAATGGTGTAACCCGTTTTTGGTTTTTTCTTTTCAATTATTTTCAATACCAGTTTTGCGATGTCTTCTACTTCCAGGCCCTTCTTTACATTGCTTCCTACATGCCTGCCAAAATCTTTCAATATATGTTGATAAGGGGTGTTATCATAGTTTCCAACGCCCCTGGCTTTATTCCAGATGGGGGTTTTAACAACACCCGGCCTCACAGAGATCACATCGACCCCAAAAGGAATCAATTCCCTTCTCAGGCTGTGCGTGATTCCTTCCAGGGCATGCTTTGATCCAACATAGGGAGCAACAAACGGGGAACCAATCTTGCCAGATACAGAACTGACGTTGATGATCTTTCCAGGTGATGAGTTAAATCCTTCCTTCACACCCAGCAAATGAGCAAATGCTTTTGTTACCTTAATCACTCCAAATACATTGACTTCAAAATGCTTTTGAATCAATTCATTTTCTAAAAAAAGCAAAGGCCCGCCGAAGGCTATTCCTGAATTATTGATCAAAGCGCCCAAACCAGTACCATTTAATCGTTTTTCTACAATTTTGACACTTTGCCGGATCGATTGTTCGTCGGTGACATCAAAAATTAATGGGGTAAACATATCAGGGAAAGTTTTAACCAGTTCTTCGGCATCTTCTTTCTTCCTCACGCTCCCGAACACCAAATACCCTTTATTCAGTAGCTTTAAGGCAATTCCCTTTCCAATTCCTGACGAAATCCCGGTAATGACAGCACTTTTATTTTTTGTAGTTTGCATGATGCAAGTTAAAAATTTGATCTAAACTGGTAGAAAAAGGAAGAGCTTGTATTTTTGCTAAAATTATTTGGCTGATATGATCCTAATTGCAGACAGTGGCGCAACCAAGACCGAATGGCGAATCATAAATGGAAAGGATTCGATGCAGGATGTGGTGACAGCCGGTATTAACCCCCATTACCAGTCTTCGGAAGCTATTGTTCAAATCCTGGAAGAGGCAATTGACAAAGGCAGATTCAAAAGGAAGTTGGAAGGGATTTACTTTTATGGAGCTGGGATCTCGTCGGTGGACAAAGTCGACCAGGTGAAAAGCGCCATCGAATATTCCTTTGTTGGCTCCCGGGTGAAGGTGGAAACAGATGTGTTGGGTGTGGCCCGGGCCTTGTGTGGAAGGGAGCCAGGCATGATTGGTATACTAGGTACGGGTTCGGCGGCCTGTCAATACGATGGGAAAGCGATCACCTATCAGGTTCCTTCCCTGGGCTTTATCCTCGGGGATGAAGGTAGCGGCGCTCATCTTGGCAAATTGCTGGTGGCGGCTTACCTCAGAAACGAATTGGCTCCCAGGATTAGTGAACAATTTTACGCTACCCATAAGCTGACCAAAGAATCTGCATTGCGTGAAGTAAACGTCGGCAGGACTCCAAGCAGGTATCTGGGTAGCCTGGCGCGATTTTTAAAGGAACATTTGGATGATCCATTTGTTTACCAATTGGTATATAGCAGTTTTGATCAGTTCATAAATAAAAATGTCCTGCCCCTTCCGGGAAATAGTGAGCTCACACTTCACTTTTGCGGAGGAACAGCCTTTCATTTTTCTTCGGTGCTCACCAGCGTTTGTAAAGAATATGGTATTTCAATTGGACAAATAGTAAAATCACCATTAGAAGGATTGACGACATACCACTTGGAAATGATTTAACCAATGGCAGAAAGAATCACGGAAACAGACTCTCACTACGATCACCTTGAAAATATGACAGTGAATGAAATCCTCGTCAATATTAACAAGGAAGATCAGAAAGTTGCTTTTTCTGTTCAGAAAGCCATTCCGCAAATTGAAAGTTTGGTCGGTGCCATTGTGCCAAACATGAAAAAGGGTGGGAGGTTGTTTTATGTGGGAGCTGGCACAAGTGGCAGGCTGGGAATAGTCGATGCTTCCGAATGCCCGCCTACCTTTGGCGTGAGCCATGACCTGGTCATAGGGATTATGTCGGGTGGTGATGATGCGATTAGAAAGGCGGTGGAATTTGCGGAAGATGATATGGAACAGGGTTGGACGGATTTGGAGCTTTTTAATGTAAACGATAAGGATGTTGTGATCGGCATTGCTGCGTCGGGCAGGACGCCCTACGTGATCGGGGCAGTTAGAGAAGCTAGGAAAAAAGGCCTTGTTACGGGGTGTATTACATGCAACAACGGTACAGAATTGGCTGCTGCAGTGGAGTACCCTGTGGAAGTACCGGTGGGACCGGAATTTGTGACCGGAAGTACCCGAATGAAATCTGGTACCGCACAAAAACTTGTACTTAACATGATCTCCACCAGTGTCATGATTAAGCTTGGTCACGTCAAAGGAAATAAAATGGTCGATATGCAGCTCACCAATGAAAAATTGGTCAAAAGAGGGGTCAGGATGATCATGGAAGAATTGAATATAGAAGAGGAGGAAGCTGAGAGGCTATTGTTTAAATTTGGATCTGTAAGAAAAGCAATTGAAGAATACAAGCACTAAACACCCAACATGGAAGTCGTACCAGTAATACAGTGGAAAAGCCTGATCAGTGATTTGAAAAAGCCGATGGCCCTGATCCTTGTTTATAATGTCATCATTCTTGTGATCGATATCTATACGGAAATGCACTTTATTACCATTCCTATTACCCTCTTGACAGTGCCCGGTACAGTTATCGGTTTACTGTTGGCATTCCGGACCAATTCGTCGTATGACCGATGGTGGGAGGCAAGGAAGATCTGGGGGCAGATTGTGAATGACAGCCGTACACTCGCCAGGCAATTGACAACTTATACTGATTTTGAGGATGGAGCCGAAAATGAGACTGGGAAAATTGCCAAGCGAATCACTTACCGGCAAATAGCCTGGTGCTATGCATTGTGCCGGGGTTTGAGGAGGGAAGCCCCCTGGAAGGAGCTCTCCGATTTTTTGGGAAAAGACGAAGTGGAAAAGCTAAAGGAATCGCAGAACATCCCTAATAGTCTTCTACAAACCAATGCGGTGGAAATTTCCCGATTTGTAAAAGGCGCGAAGCTGGATAATTATCAATATATGCAAATTGATTCCACTATTCGAAGTTTGACAGATTCGATGGGAAAATGTGAACGGATAAAAAACACGATATTCCCCGTCATGTACTCCCGCTTTCTGGATTTACTGATCTACATTTATATCCTTTCGCTTCCCTTTAGTCTGGTGGATGCCTCGGTGCTGATTTTGCTTCCGGCCTCGCTTACGCTTTCTTTCGCATTTTTGGCAGTTGACCGCATAGCTTTTTTGTTACAGGATCCATTCGACGGTTGTACCACAGACATCCCAATGTACTCACTTTCGAGAACGATTGAGATCAATCTGAAGCAGCAATTGGGCGAAAGGATGCTTCCCGAGCAGGTGAAGCCGGTAAAGGGAGTTTTGATGTAGCCGGAATGAATAGCTGACCATGATTACAATGACGAATGGTCGAAAGTGTGGTTTTCTAACATTTTAACAATACATTGAACAGAATATTCTTTTTTTTTTTAGTTTACATATTGAAACGATATTGATACATGGCGGAAATTAAAATTGATTATAAAGGCTTATTGGCCAGAATAAATATCAACCGATCCCTTTACATTGTTGCATTTTTTCTCATCGTAATGTTGCTTTCACTTTATTCTGTTGTACTCAACCATAACAGTAAAAAAGAAATGAAGGAAATGTATGTGTTGAAGGAAAAGCACGACAAAATTGAAGAGGTTTTGATGACTTTTGAAAAACAAATTCAAAAATCACTTGCCTACTCACTTCTGTATATTTCCGACCGTAAAGAATTGTTTCGCTTCCAGGCCCTGGAAGAACTGAATGATGCTAATATTTCTTTTAATATGCTATTCGCTTTCGCAAAAGAGAATTCCAATGAGAGCATTTCAAGTGTCGTCCAGCTTCGTGAAAGTTTGGTTGCCTATGAGAACAGTTTGTTGCAAAAGTTGGCAATGAAATCTGAGCTTCCGGAGATGGAATTTTCCGCGATTTATGCAGACGAGGATACCCTGTATCAGGACCTTTCCGCATTTGAACCCGTCGAGATGACGCAATCGATTACTATGGCTGAGGAGGAAATATTGGTTAAAACCATCGAATCTTCTGTTTTTGAATTGAACGTTTTATTGGCAAGTGTCAGTGAAAGGGAAGCAAAGGAATTATCAGAGCAAGGAATATTCAGTACAAAATTATTCGGACTCTATGTTG
This sequence comes from Cyclobacteriaceae bacterium, assembly GCA_050305935.1. Classification (GTDB taxonomy): domain Bacteria; phylum Bacteroidota; class Bacteroidia; order Cytophagales; family Cyclobacteriaceae; genus CAJXNP01. Next base: position 52,683 of record JBNLGG010000003.1, read on the forward strand.
TTTTAATCTTGCTGGTGTTTTTGCTCCTTTATTATTTGTTGAGGGCAGACGCAAATAAAAGAATTGCTAAATCGTCACACTATTTGCAATTGATTTCCTCTGGTGTACTGCCAGAAAAAATTAAGGAGGAAAAAGATGATTTCAGGGAAATCATTCACAATGGAAACCTTATTTCAGATTACATGCATGATGCCAGTGAGTTTGCCCTTAGCATCGGGGATGGAAACTTCAAATACGAATTTTCCCCGAAAAGCGAGGATGATAGGCTTGGCAATGCGCTTATCCAAATGCGTGATAAGCTTCAGGAAGTAGCAGTGCAAGACCGTATCAGGAACTGGACGAATGAGGGACAGGCTAAATTTGGAGAAATACTTAGAGACTCCGGGAGTGATCTTGAAGAGATGGGCGATAAGATCATATCAAACCTGGTGGACTATGTAGGGGCCTCCATGGGAGCTATGTACATGAAAAATGAAGATCGTGATGTGGTACAACTTGAGTTATTGTCTGCCTTTGCTTTTAACAGGAAGAAACATCTGGAGCGTAGGATCGAAGTTGGCGAGGGATTAGCCGGTCAGGTATTTGTGGAGAAGAAAAAAGTATTCCTTAAAGAAATAAAAAGCGACCACTTTGATATCGTCACGGGCATGGGGCATTCTAAACCCGCCTCCGTGTTAATAGTTCCTTTGAAAGACGAGAACAATGATGTGGAGGGAGTCATTGAAATAGCCTCGTTAAATGTTTTTGAAGAATATCAAATCAAATTTATTGAAAAGCTGGGCGAGAGTATCGCTTCGGCCATAAAATCTGGTAAGACAAATACTATCACGAAGCACCTGCTGGCCGAGATGCAAACCAGGGAAGAAGAAATGAGGACCCAGGAGGAAGAGCTCAAGCAAAACATGGAGGAACTCTCGGCCACCCAAGAGCAGATGGAGCGCCTGCGAAAAGAGGATCAAGAGAGAAAATCTGAGCTTGAATCCAAAAGACAAACTCTCTTCAACGTGTTAGACACCATGGAAAGTTGCGTATATGTGAAGGATTCATCCGGAAGGTATCAATTCGTCAATAGAAGTTATTCCGATGTGTTAAACTGGCCCGTAGATAAAATCGTTGGCAGCAATGATTTTGAATTGTTGGGTGAGGAAAATGCCACTCAAAGGCAGGGATGGGAAAAGTCAGTCATTAAGACCGGTGTACCTCTCAGCGAGACTGAAGAATTCAAAGGAAAGAGCCACTCACTTCATTTATATGCTATTGAACTATCTCATTTAGGAGCAAAAGGGGTGATGGGAGTATTTTAGATATCCATCGATCCATTCATGAAACCCTCTCTAAAAAGGGTGGTAAAAAAAGTTGCTATTTGCATTGCTGTTTTAGTACTACTGTCAAAATTTGTGGGAGCCCCTTTTTTGGAACGAAAAATTAAAAAGTGACAGCCAAAGATGGGATTTTTTATTGCTGAGGTCGTTAAAAATAAAAATTTGTTTACCAATTTCTGGCTAGGTATCAAGAATGGAATTTTTGATATCCTTATCATCACTTCCAATTTTAAAAAGGCCTGGAGAAGTATGAAAAGGAATAGGAAGAGGCCCATCTGCAAAGGCAATAATTTACTCTCGTTTTAAATTGGGGTTTCAATATCCATTCCTCACAATATCCTTTTTTAATAGCTTGTGTTTCACTAATTTATAAGCATATCAAACTGTAATAAAAATGGAAATACATACGCTTAACAAGTCCCAACTGAACGCCCTGGTGTTTTTGAGGGTGCTCATCGGTTGGCATTTTTTGTACGAGGGAGTGATTAAACTTTACAATCCCTCCTGGACATCCAAAGCTTATCTTTTGAGTTCGGAAGGCATTTTTAAATCCTTGTTTGTCAGTCTTGCCGGGGATGGCATTGTTGGTTTTGTTGATGGGCTGAACATTGTCATTTTGATGGTGGTGGGTTTATGCCTGATACTCGGAATGATGACCAAACAAGCAGCAGTGCTTGGCGCATTCTTATTGTTATTGTTTTACGTCTCGCATCCGGCATTTCCAGGGATGAACCAGGGACCTTCAGAGGGGAGCTATTGGATTGTCAATAAAAACCTCATTGAAATGGCAGCGCTTTTTGTGCTTTACCTTTTCCCTACGGGAAATTACTTTGGACTGGCCATTTTTTTTGGTAAGAAGGAAACACCACAAACAACCTAATAAAACGGCACACGATCATGTCAGAAAGAAAGAAATTTAGTTTCTCAAGAAGAGATTTATTAAAAGGAATGGCGGGCGTTCCAGTAGTTGGTGCCATATGGTGGGCTGGTGCTGGTGTAACCGACAGGGCTAAAAAGCAAAAAAGCCTGATTTTAGATGAGTTGGGAATTGAGGCTGCCCCGCCACCACCCAGTGGATCGATGGCAGGTGATCCGATAAAAATCGGAATTATCGGTTTTGGAATCAGGGGGCCGCAGTTGTGCAGGGCGATTGGTTTTGCTACAAAAGATTGGTTGAAAGAAATGAAGGCATCGGCGGAGAAAAACCCTAATGACAAGCGACTGGAGGAGTTTTTGGAACAAGAAGATTTGAATGTGAAATTAACGGCAGTATGTGATATTTTTGATCATCATGCGGAGTTGGCTTTGGATTCATTTAATACAGAAGCCAATTCGATCAAGCGGTATAAAACCCATGAGGAATTGCTGGAAAAAAGTGATGTGGATGCCGTCATTATTGCCACCCCGGATCACTGGCATGCACCCATCGCAATGGACGCGCTGCTTGCCGGAAAACACGTGTATGTAGAAAAGCCAATGACGCACAATATTGCAGAAACCTATAAGCTGAAAGAAATCGCAGAGAATTCCAAGGGGGTGTTTGCAGTGGGACACCAGCACCGTCAAACCCAAAGTTTTCTCACAGCGCAAGATGTAATTAAAAAGAACACCTTGGGGCACGTCTCATTGATCGTCGCCAATACGAACAGAAATGATGATAACGGCGCCTGGCAATACGATATTCATGAAGCAGCCAGCCCGCAGACCATTGATTGGGAGCGGTTTATTGGCAATGCGCCGATGATTCCATTTAACAAAGAGCATTTCTTCCGATGGAGAAAGTGGTGGGCCTATGGTTCCGGTTTATCGGGAGATCTAATGACCCATGAGTTTGACCGCGTGAACTGCATCCTGCGAATGGGAATTCCTGATTCGGTAACAGCATCCGGTGGCATTTACACACATATTGATGGCAGAAATGTGCCAGACGTGATGCAATTGAATATGGAGTATAAAGATTTCATGACGGGTATAAGCCAGGAGCCGGGCAAGGAAAAGGGATTCACATTTATTTATAGCGCTACTTTAGGGAATCAGTTCGATCGACCGATGGTGTTTATGGGCCATGATGCTTCCATGGAATTAGGCAACAGGCTAACAATTTACCCGGATGCCAGGTCCACGCGCTACGAGGATCTTTTAAAAGCAGGAAAAATTGACCCAAATACACCAATGTACCAATATGATCCTGCCGCTGAAGGTGTGGATGCGGTGACCTCCGCTACGGCGAAATACTTTGCTGATAAAGGACTGTTATGGACCTACCGTGATGGTAAGCGCGTTGATTCCACCTTCCTGCATCTGCGGGAATGGTTAAGCTGTATCAGAAATGGTGGCAAGCCAAGCTGTGGCATCCAGGAAGGATTTGAAGAAGCAATTTCAGCTCACATGGGAGGTTTGTCCTATAAACTGGGAAGAAGAATCGACTGGGACCGAGGGAAGCAGGAAATCGTACCAGTGGAAGGATATGATCTCGATGAAGTATTGACAGCTAATGTGGAAAAGGTAGTTTAGGAAGTACATAAGCATTAACGGAAAGGCCTGACTGGATATTTGTCTCGTCAAGTCTTTTTTCTAATTAGTATTAGATAGATTTTGTTATTTTTGAAAACTATTTAAATTTTTTCAATTCTGTAAACCAAACTCTTTATTAACATGAAAAATCATTTATTCTTAACAATCATCCTTAATGCTTTCATTTTTACTTTTTATTCCTGTAGTGACACCCCGGATGATCCTAATCAAAACGAAAAAGGCCTAATTAATTTCAGTTTTACGGAGGATGTTTCTGACGGCAGAACAGCCGTCGATATGGTGCCAAGTTCAATTTTTATTTCCGTCAAGGACGAACAGGGTAATTATAAACTGAATCTTGAAAAATTGAAAGTTGTTAGTGTGGGGGGTGGTTATATTTCAGAAAATGTGGAATTTAATCAGGGAAACTACACCGTTGAGGATTTCATCGTGTTGAATAAAGAGGACAGTGCCATTTATATCACCCCAAAAATTGAATCCGAGTTCAGCATCCTGGTAGATAATCCTCTACCTGTCCCATTTAAAGTCTCTCTAGATTCAACAACCAGCGTTGAAATGGATGTTATCCCGGTTTCAGGCCATACGGCAGACGAGTTTGGCTATGCCAATTTCACTCTGAACATAATTGACTTGACGACACTTGATTCAGGATTAGTCTTATACTACCCATTCAATGGAAATACGTATGATTTTAGCCAATATGGAAACCATGCAATTGATTCTACAGAAGGGGTGTACGTTCATGGTCCTAAAGGGTATGCGCTCTCTTTTGACGGGTCGACAGACTTTTTGAAATTGTCAGACGCCCTTCCTGCCAGTGACGGGTTAACATACTCGTTTTGGGTAAAATCAGGAGGGCCAACTCCCAGTGAAAACCTTGGAGTCATAATATCTAAGTATAGCTTTAGCGAAAGAAATTTCACAATCAGCACTTTTGGGTATGCTGAAAATAAAGATAGAAGTAGAATCTCAGCCCATTTTTATACGGGTCCTTCTGGAACAAATCAAGATTGGATTGAGTCTGATTTAACAGAAGAATATTTATTAGCAAAGGGAGCGAATCCGGACTTTTACAACTTGGTTAATCCTACTGAATTGGCTTTAAATGAGTGGACGCATTGTGTCATCAACACAGGTGAAAATAGTATTGAAATTTATCTGAATGGAGTTCTGGTGGTGAGTAAGGAAAGGGAGTATTCTGAATACAACAACAGCGCCTCAGAACCAATATATATAGGCAATATGTTCAATGGTGCTGATGGAAACAACAATCATTTAAATGGTGTTTTAGATGAGTTTAGAGTTTATGATCGCCCGTTAACCGACCTGGAAATAAAAGCACTTTATTTGAAATATTAGAAAAATCAAATTTAACATGGTGGAAAATCCACAAGATGCTCTGTGTCTTGTGGATTTTTACTTTAATTCTGTCAAATAGATAATCTCCTCTTTATCTTAAAATTCAGAAATTAACAATATGAAATTTGAAAATGCAATAGCCGTTATTACTGGCGCAGGAAAAGGCATAGGAAAAACTTTATCACTAAGCTATGCCAAAGAAGGAGCTTCCGTCGTCCTGATTGACAAAGACCTCGAAAACCTCGAAGCCGTGCAGGAGGAAATAAAACGTGCAGGAGGAAAATCAATTTACTACGAGTTAGACTTGACAGATGTAGGTAAAATCGAAAAAGTATTTAAACGCATTAAAGACACTTTTTCAAAGGTTGATATTCTGATTAACAATGCCGGACTTGGAATCAATAAATCCATTTTTGAATTGCTGGACGAAGAATGGGACTATGTGGTCAATACGAATTTGCGAGGGACGTTTGTGTGCTCACGTGAGGCAGCCAAAATAATGCGGGAGAACAAGGGCGGTTCCATTGTAAATATAGCTTCTACCAGGGCATTGATGTCAGAGCCAGACACTTTTCCCTATTCCGCTTCCAAGGGCGGGATTCTTTCCTTGACACATTCCCTGGCTGTAAGTTTGGGTAAATACAAGATCAGGGTCAACTCCATTAGCCCGGGATGGATTGAAACGGGTGACTACGAAAAACTCTCCGATACAGACCATTCCCAGCACCCATCCGGTCGCGTAGGAAAACCTGAGGACATAGTGAAAGCCTGTTTCTACTTAACCGATCCGGAAAATGATTTCGTTACCGGAACAAATATCGTGGTGGATGGAGGTATGACCGTCAAGATGGTGTATGAGGAGTAGTGAGAAAGGGAGAATTGAGATATTAGACATGAGACGTTAGACTGAAATTGGGGTGCGTAAGAATTTGAATATTTCAATCAGGTAACTAAACAATCGTATCCTTCAAAAACTTGTCATTGGAGTCTGGAAAATCAGACATGTAGTGCAGGCCGCGGCTTTCATTTCTCCTCAGGGCGGATTTAACAATTAAATAGGCAATCGCCGAAAGGTTCCTCAATTGAATAAGTTCGGTGGTTAGTTTTGAGCGCTGGTAATAATCCTCCACTTCCTCAAAAATCACATAAGCTCTTCGGGAAGCGCGCAGTAGCTGTTTTTTTGATCGGACGATCCCCACATAGTCCCACATGATATTTTGGATTTCCTGGAGGTTGTGTTTTAGTAAAAACCACTCGTATTTGTCCACTATACCTGTTTCGTCCCAATCGGGAATCTCTACATTGTGAATTCTTCTCACTCTTTTTCCCAGCACTTTCATAGCTGCGCGATGGCTGAATACGAGACCTTCGAGGAGGCTGTTGCTGGCCAGCCGGTTGGCGCCGTGGACGCCAGTGTGGGCTACTTCCCCACTGGCAAAAAGGTTTTGCATGCTAGTCTGTCCGGAAAGTGAGGTCATCACCCCACCGCAAAAGTAGTGAGCAGCGGGTACTACCGGAATAGGCTTTTTGGTAATGTCCAGTTTCAATTCCTTCAGGCAATGTTCATAGATATTTGGGAATCTGGTTTTCACATCCTCCGGTTCAAGCTGGGTCATATCCAGAAAGACACATTCCTCCCGTCTTTTTTTCATCTCCGAATCGATAGCCCGGGCGACGATGTCCCTTGGTGCAAGCTCGGCGCGATCATCGTAGGAGGGCATAAAGCGCTTTCCACCGCCATTGATAAGTTTACCTCCATGTCCTCGTAAAGCTTCGCTGATCAGGAAAGACTTGCCTCCCGGATTGTACAAAGAGGTAGGGTGAAATTGCACGAATTCCATATTGGCAATCCTTACGCCGGCACGGTGCGCCATGGCGATGCCATCCCCAGTGGCGATGTCAGGGTTGGTGCTGTGAAGGAAAACTTTTGAGGCACCACCGGTAGCGAGCATTGTGTATCTTGCCTGAAAAGCATAGACATGCTCCTCCTTTTCATTTAATACATAAGCGCCAAAACAAATATTAAATGCGGCCTGAAGGTTTTGTAGCACATGGTGCTCCGTGATAAGTTCGATAGCTGTGTGGTCTTCAAATACAGTAATGTTTGGGTGTTCAATGGCCCTTCTGCTTAATACCCGCTGGATTTCAGCGCCTGTCATATCCGTGGCGTGCAAAATCCTGTGATGGGAATGGCCTCCTTCTCTGGCCAGGTCGTACTCTTTTTTCTTCCCGTTCTTTCTGGTGAATTCGACTCCCCACTTAATGATTTCCTGCACCCTTTTTGGACCATCCTTCACGAGGATTTCTACGGCATCCTCATGGCATAGGCCTGCTCCGGCTACAAGTGTGTCTTCGATATGCTCTTTCAGGGAGTCGTCTTTGGAAGTGACGGCTGCTATCCCTCCCTGTGCGTAGTAGGTGTTTGATTCTGTCAGTAAATTTTTAGTGATCAGGTTGACGGTGCCTTTTTCCGCTACTTTTAATGCAAAATTCAGTCCTGCTATTCCCCCACCGATGACCAGGAAGTCAGATTTCTTTAAGGTGCTCAAGGATTAAAGTTTAAGTTTTTTAGATATTTCGAGCATTTTGAGAATGGGCTTTTTTGCCTCTTCGATCAGGTGGTTCGGCAAAATGATCTCTGGCTGCTCGTGCTCCAGGCACAGGTAGAGTTTTTCCATTGTATTGAGCTTCATAAAGGCACAGTCATTGCATCCGCACGTCGCATCTACTGAAGGGGCGGGGATGTAAATTTTATCAGGATTGTCCTTGGTCATCTGATGCAAGATGCCGCTTTCTGTTGCGACAATGAATTTTCTTGCTGCACTTTCTTTGGTGTGTTTTAGCAGGGCGGTAGTGGAACCGATAAAATCAGCGATCAATAAAACGGGTTGCTCACATTCGGGATGAGCAATGAATTCCGCATCAGGATGTTCATTTTTAAGATCTAATATTTTCTCTAATGAGTACTGCTCGTGCACCATACAGGCACCATCATAGAGCACCATATCCCTACCAGTGACACTGTTCATATAATTACCGAGGTTCTTGTCCGGGGCGAAGATCAGCTTTTCATCTTTTCCAAAACTTTCTACGATCGCCCTGGCATTAGAGCTGGTGCAGATGACATCTGAAAGAGCCTTAATGTCAGCCGTACAATTTATGTAGGAGATGACTTTATGATCAGGATATTGTGCCTTAAATGCGGCAAACTTTTCCTTAGGCGCTGATTCTGCTAATGAGCATCCGGCTTTCAGGTCGGGGATCAACACTTTTTTGTCGGGATTAAGGATCTTGGCAGTTTCCGCCATGAAGTGGACTCCCAGGAAGACAATGATTTTAGCATCTGTCTTTTCAGCTTTTTGGGCCAGTCCCAGACTATCGCCAATGAAATCTGAAATGTCCTGCAATTCGGGGCGTATATAGTAGTGGCCTAAAATGATGGCCTGTTTTTCTTCTTTAAGTCGTTGTATCTCTTCTATAATATTGAGCGAAGGGTCAATTGGTAAATCAAGAAAGCCTTCCTTCTCAAGTACTTCTGGAAAATTCATAATCATTTAATTTCAAGGTAAAATTAATAAAATAATCAGATCGTATTAATTGAAATGATTAATTCTACTCAGTTATACCAGCAGCATTGAAAGAAGTTTTAATAAATCAAAAATTGACGTGCATCAACCATTTGCCTCTTCGGCTTCCTTCAGTAGCCTCCTTAAAATCTTCCCGACATTCGATTTAGGAAGCTCTTTTTTAAACTCCACCGCTTTTGGGACTTTGTAGGCGGTCATGTTCTCCTTGCAAAAGGCGATCACCTCGTCTTCGGTAAGGCTTTCATCTTTCTTGACAATAAAGACCTTTACCACCTCGGTCGACTTTTTATCAGGTATTCCAATGGCACCGACCTCCAGGACTTTTGGGTGGGAGGCGATCACATTTTCTATTTCATTTGGGTATACATTAAACCCGGAAACGTTGATCATTTCTTTTTTACGATCCACGATTTTAAAAAAACCATCTTCATCAATTACACCAATATCGCCTGTTTTGAAGTATCCGTTAATAAATACTTCGTCTGTTTCTTCCGGTTTATTCCAATAGCCTTTCATCACTTGTGGTCCTTTGGCGCATATTTCTCCGGGTTCTCCTACTGGCATCTCATTACCTTCATCGTCCAGGATCACTAGTTCAGTGCTTGGTGAGGGCAGCCCAATGGTTCCGATTTTTTCCGTATCGTCAATGGGATTGCAACTTAAAAGGGGAGAGGTTTCAGTAAGTCCATAGCCTTCTACGAGGGTACTACCGGTTACTTGCTTCCATTTTTTCGCCACTGCATCCTGCACGGCCATTCCACCACCTACGGCCAGTTTTAATTCACTAAAATCAACAGTGGCAAAATCCGGGTGGTTCAACATAGCATTAAAAAGGGTGTTTACTCCCGTCATGACTGTGACCGGTTTCCTTTTCAGTTCTTTGATGAATGCGGGAAGATCGCGTGGATTAGTGATCAATAAGCTTTTAGCCCCGATTTTGATCATGGCCAATACATTCACTGTCAATGCAAAAATATGATAGATCGGAAGCGCTGTTACCATGGTTTCCTGGCATTCCCTCAACTTTGGCTTCATCCACTCGGAGATTTGCAACATATTGGCGTTAATGTTGCGATGAGTGAGCACGGCGCCCTTAGAAATCCCGGTGGTACCGCCGGTATATTGCAGGAAGGCGATGTCTTCGGAAACTACTTTCGGCCGGTCGTAGTTCAATGATGCCCCGTCTTTTAATACCTTGTTAAAAGGAATGGTGTTTTTTAATGAATATGATGGAACCATCTTTTTTACGTGCTTTACTACCAGGTTGACGATGGTTCCTTTCAGGCCTCCGAGCATATCCCCGATTTCCGTCAGGATGACATGCTGGATCGAGGTGGTATCAATGATCTTCTCGAGGTTATGGGCAAAGTTGGCGAGAATAACTATGGCCTTCGCCTCCGAATCTTTGTATTGATGCTGCATTTCACGCGCTGTGTATAAGGGATTGGTATTTACAACGATCATCCCGGCACGCAAGGCGCCAAACAGTGCAACCGGTGCCTGTAGTAAGTTGGGCATCTGGATAGCAAATCTGTCACCCTTATTGAGCCCGAGTTTATTTTGAAGATAGGCGGCAAAATCCCGCGTATGTTTGTCCAGCTCATTAAAAGTCATCGTTTTACCCATGTTTTCATAGGCAACAAGGTCACCGTACTTGGCAACGGACTCCTCAAAAAGATCTATCAATGATTGATACTGATCAGGATTGATCTCTTTTTCCACACCTTCGGGATAACTTTTAAACCAGGGATACTCTTTCATGGGATAATAAATTTGCTCTTTATTAAAAATAACCGGACTTGCACCTTTGAATAAATTGGCAATAATAGAAGTAAAAAGGAAGGAAAAATAGTAAAAATAAATGGATGTCAAGCGTTTGATTGTAAAAGTTTCAAGCGATCAGGGTGCCTGCCTGAGGATTGTTTCAAGTGCAGATAGGACGATTTGTTTTCCACGCAGAGGTTCGCAAATGGAAAACACACAGAGGTCGCAAAGTCACTACAAAATGGAATGAACATCTTTGCGGTCTTCTGCGTGGAGAAAGGTTCCGCTACCAATCGGATTCATTCACTCTATCGGCTTTCTTATTTCACACAGAAGGCCGCAGAGGGAAAGCACGCAAAGTGCGCTGAGATAAGAGCATACCACTACTTAGTTTCATTGATTTTTTTCATTCCCACTCAACCTTCCGAACAATCATAATAAACCAGATATGTCGCCTTATTTTTTAATTCGGTTTTTACCAGAAAGGTATTTATAAAATTCAAATCGACGCCCTTGTCAGCATGAATTCACAGGGCAAACGCATTTACCGTCATTCCAGTCCCGATAGCTATGCGGGATTGTTCTAATTTTATTTTAATGAACAATATTTGTCTGGAATCTATAAAATGACCTTGAATTGATTCCGGAATGACGAAGTTTCTTTATTAAATGCGTTTGCCCTGCATGAATTCATGCCATGTATGGATCTTCATCTGAGTTTTCTTTTCATTGAATCAATTTCTTTGGACACTTTGCGAAACCTTTGTGTCCTCTGCGGTTAAAATCATTTTCCATATAGTTCTCTGGTTGCCAATACCAAAAACATAAAGTTAGTAGCCCCGCCACCAATGACATATTCTCCCTGCTGCCAGAAGAATGGCCACACTTTGAATTCCGGTAAATCGGGCTGGATGTAGGATGTGCCGGAAACCACTCCACCGGGTATGTACGACCAGTCCGCACGGTTAATACCATAAGCAACGACCGTCGACTTCGTACCCACTCCAGATGCGTAGGAAATGTTATTGGAGCTCGGGTGGCATCCCAGGACAAAGTTCAGCGCATTGAGCACGTATTCTTTGGAGGCCTCATTGTTCCAGTATTTGTAAAGAAAGTATTGCTCCACGCCGAAGCTCTGGATGTACCACCCTGCTCCCCAGATTTGCGGACGGTAGGGCAAGCGATAGGGGTTGTTTTGCATTTGTCCAGCCAGGTCGCGGTAGTAATTGTCCTTCAGGTTTTGCACCTTCTTTTGAAAACCTATGTCCATTTTTCCGCTGACCCGCACAATTGTCCAAGCCAGATTTGAAAAATTCTTCTCGATGATTTCCCATCGATTGGAAAGCTCCTTTTTATAAGTGTCATCATTGGTGGTAAGGATGAGTTCTACCAAGGTTCTGATCTTGGCGGTTTCGGTTCGGCCGCTGTTATGCGCCTGTTCCCACAACTCTTTCGCTACTGTTAGCGATTTTTCCGAAAGCTCATCATTGTATCCTTTTAGTGACCTCGAAGCTACCGCCAGACACTCCGCAACAAACAATTCTCTCCACGGGTTTTCTTCTGTAAACACCCATCGGTCATCCCGAATCAGGCCCTTGCCAGGTTCGTAAGGAATGTTGTCAGACATGTTAATGGCATCCCCTAATAAGACATATTGCCGGTTGGTGGGAGTAATGATTCCTCTATACAATCGTCCGAGGTTTTCATAGCCAGCCAAAACGGTTAACACACCATGTTCGATTTGCTGGAGCACATCGTCCTTTCCATCAGGCAAATGTATTTCTACAAGCTTCTTTTGCTGATTCACCAATGTTTGATCGTGCTCCAGGTTGAAATTTTCTTTGATGAGACTTAAGATTCGAAATGTTCCGGCCTGTGATTCAACCCGCAGGTCGTAGTCGCCAGCATCATGCCAACCGCCAACATTCAGGCCCGGGACTTGTTCATTCGATTTGTATCGGGTTAAAGTTGATTTGCCCTGATAATATCCGTCCAAATGAATGGTATCGACCGGCGCCATCAAGGCATCATCCATGTGGCACAACCCATGCCATACTCTGTAGCGGTCGTTCACCCTCATGTGGCACATCTGCACGGGTAGGAAATATTCCAGTGTTGGTTGCCAGACATTGCGATCAAACAGGGTTTCGGAAATGGAAAATAGCTCTGAGGTACTTTTGTCATATTTTATCTGATACAATCCGGTTTCTTCCACTTGGGAAAAATCAAAGCGCAAGTATTTGTATCGCTGGAACATCCCCCAATCTTCCGGTATAGTTTCAAGAACAATTTTTTGCTCACCGTTCTTTTCGATTTTGACAAGCTGTACTTTTTCATCTGAGGTAAAATCCTCTGCACATTCTATCATCGCCATTTTGGGCTGTTCAGGGTAGAAGCCTACCTGAGAGGTTTGGATCACCGGCTGATAACTCCAGCCATCGATCACATTTGGCGCAATTTCCCAAACAACCGCTTCCTTCGTGGCTCCATCGGGAATCAGTGATCTGGCAACAAACCACCCGTTGTTATGGTGTGCCCGTCCATCGATCAATTGGATTTCATCCTTTTCGGAGGAAATGGACATTCGGTACAAATCGGATTCCGGGGCGATGACAAGGTGTTTTCCGCTTGCCATGGGCACTGTTTGCCAACTTCCGTCCACATCTGTTTTCATCGGGCCGTTAAAATGTCGTGGAAAAATTCCCGATTGGTCATCCAGGATATATGATTTATCAAACAGTTCCTGGGGGAATAATTCCAGGTTAAATCCCACCCTTCCGATCCACTCTTTGGGGAGAGGTTGATCCAGGTTTACTTTTACTTTTATATTATTTCCATCGACTTTTACGACAACCTCGTAGTTGAAATGCAAATCAGGATACACAATGGGATTAAAGTTCCTCTTGATCATGCTGGAGTCGGGATAGGCCAATTTTACAGAGATGGTATTGTTTTCCTTGTCTACCTTTCGTTCCAATAATTCAGGAAAAGGTTGCCACTGGCCTGGCGCGGGCTCCAGGCGAAGATCGCCATTCGCTGCCACCCTGGATTCATGCTGAATAATGGTGATTCCTCCTTGATGACCTTCGGGATAGTTATCACTGAATACCATGATATTCAATCCTTTGCGGGCAAAATATTCATTGTTGTTGATGGTTAATTGTGCGACTGCACTGATGCTGATGGCTAAGATGAATGTAAGGCTAAGGAGCGATAGTCTGGACATGGCAGCTTTAATTTTTCATGTCCAAAGTAAATGATTTAGTGCAAACCTGTTTAGACTTTTTGTATTGAATGGGTGTATAAAGTGTTAAGTCTATGCTTTCCTGAAGTATCTCATCAGAAGATAGATGATCGAAATGATCCCGATGAAAATAAAACTGTAGGTGAGTTCTTCTGCACTGAGGTTGGATAGCAGCCAAACGATGGACACAGCACCGGCAAACGGGATGATGATGCCGCCAGGGAGTTTGAAAGCGCCATCAAGGTTTTCTCTATTTCTGTATTTTATCGTGGCTAGCACCACGCCCAGATAGACCAGCAATATGGATGCGCTGGATAAAACCGCCAATTGGCGGAATTCACCCACCAGGGACAGCAGGCATCCGACGACAGCATAACTGATCACGGCTACGTAGGGAGTCTTGAACTTTTTATGGACTTTTGCAAGCGCTTTTGGGGGAATCACACCGTCCAGGGCTGCCGCATAGATGATCCGGGGATTGTTCAATGTTTCGCCGCTGAGATTACCAAACATTGAAAAGGAGGCGCCCACGATGACCATCATAGCTCCGGCAGGCCCGATCATTCGATTAGCAACTTCAGCCAGGGGAGCGTCTTTATAATTCAGGATGGAATCACCCAATATTCCCTGGGTGGAAAACTGGATCAACATATATAATAGGAGTATCACGAGCGTGCTCAGGAAAATAGCTCGCGGAATGGTTTTGGAAGGATTTTTAATTTCACCGCTGATATTTAGCGCAGTTTCTATTCCTGCAAAGGCGAAGAAAAGCATCAATGAAATCTCCCCCAATTCCGTTCCTTCAAAATTAACATGACTGGTCAGGTTGCCGCTTTCAATTTTTGTCCAGCCAAACAGGGCAATCACCACCAGAGGAATGAGCTTCGCAATGGTATTTATTTTGACCAGCGTGATCCCTTCTTTCAACCCAAGAATATTGATGGTAGCGAGAAAGGTGTACAGCGCAATGATCGATATTACCCGAACGTATTCTGTTTTAAAAAAAGGGAAAAAGTAGGAAAGTGTGTCGAGAAGTGCGTTGGTAACGGCAGCATTGGCCATAAGCGAATACCCGAAAAGGAACAGGTTGGTAGTGATGAAGCCTGTATACTTTCCGAAGGCCGTTTCGATGTAGGCATAAGCGCCTCCCGAGGTGGTGATCTTACTTCCAATGTCCGCAAAGCAAAGCATAATGAGCGCCACCAGGATGCCGCATACCAGGTAGGCAAAAATACCGGCACTGCCCAGCTTTTCAGCCACGGCTACCGGAAGAACAAAAATTCCTGCCCCAATGGTAATATTAATGGCATTGGAGGTGATTCCCCAGATTCCGATCTTTCGTTCGAGTATTTCTTTCATCCATTGTTTTTTGAGAAAAGCCCGAAGATACTGTAATAGGATGGATTCAGTTTACTTCCGTGGAATAAAAGGGACGTAGATGTTTATTGAAAACTGAAATTGTATTAGATTTGCAGCCTCTTGCCAAAGTGGCGGAATTGGTAGACGCGCACGTTTCAGGGGCGTGTGGGCTATGCCTGTGCGGGTTCGACTCCCGCCTTTGGTACGAAAACAGAGTGTGTGAGAGCGGAGGCTCAAACACAACTCTGTTTTTTAATTTAACTCCGGCCCAAGTCCTTTCGAATTTGATTTTTTTGTGAGGATTAGATTAAATGTTAAGCCGCACATTCCCGATGAGCAATCTGTCCTAATTCGATGATCGCTTCTCTCAAATCCGTAATTTCATCATCAGAAGGTTTGTTGATATAAAATTTATCAATAGAACAAATGGATTGGATGCTCTCATACTTCATGATCCTTTCTTTGAGCTTTGGATCAATCCACATGACCGTCTCCAGGGCATCCATCAAATCAGTATAAGTATGATTATCCGGCAATGTGTGATTAACATCCAATAAGGCCATTACATAACTCTCCATTGACATGGAAAGCAGATTGTAAAGGATCTCTGTACCAAATTTACTTTTGCTTCCTTTCGGTCCGGAAGCTTTCAAATACTGGTCACCGTGAACCAGCCAGGTTCTCCAGTTTAGTTTGTTTTCATTCATTGTTCTAAGATTTTATAAAATTAATTTTTACTTCCTGATCGATTTGCTGGAGGGAAAATTTACCTGGAAAGCAAACCGTATAATTATGATTGGTAAATCCATCTTTCAAATTTTGGAGTTGCTCACCGCACTCCACCAGATCTAAATCTTCCTGCAGATAGCAATTCAGCATATTCTCATCCTCATCGTTAAATTGAAAAAGGTATGCTCCATACTCTGAAAACACAAGATCATCATAGGCATACATGACATCCAACCCGGTACTGGTCTGGAGAATTGTCCTAAGTTTTTCTAATGGTCGAAATTTCATTGGTTTTAATTATCTGGTAAAACATTCTTAGATGATGATATTTTTCAGCGTCTTCGTAGGATTGGCACTTTACCAGCCTTGTATTGATCGCATCATCTAATTCACATTCATTGAAGTCATATTTTATTTCCAGTTCGTTTCTTTCCATCAAATAGCATTTTTGTCTGAATCTTTGATCAGAAGTAAATGCCTTGACAAATTGAACAGCTTTACTGAATGACATATATGTTTCCTTTAATTACAATCCAAACAAGAACCACATGCATTTGGTGAGCAGCCAAATGATCGCAAAGCATGAAGCCGATTAAATGGTTCCAATTGATTTTGGAGAAATAGTTGAATATTGCTCTCCGGATCATTACCTCGGGCCTGGTAAACCTTAAATTCACTGTCGAGCAACAGGCTTAAGGACAGGAAAGACATATTAGTACTGATCACAGTATCTATTCCTTTTGACCTTAGCTCCAACGTGAGATTTCCGGCGCTTTTTATTATCTGTTCTATGGGGACTACATCATTGGATTGTGTAGCCCGGTCAAAGACACAGGCCATGTTGGCATTTCTAAACTCATCCACTATCAGGTGGCTGGTTTCCTTGTTTTCTACCACGGGTATAATAACTTTCATTTTATTCGGTATTTTGATTTACACATAACTGGATCAAGTGAGAATCCAATTTTCGGGATTTCAAACCCGGTGCCAAATTTGTAATAATCAAGTAATCAATATGTTACAAGAATATGTAATGCGAATTTTTTACATTTATGTAAAATTCAGGAGTTGGGATTACGCAAAAAATGGTTTGCAGACTACTCTATGGGATCTTTTGACAGCTTATATTTACTTGCCTCTATCAGGTGCTTATTAATGCGCAGGCCAAGCTTTCTGTTTGAAATACCTAATTGCTTGGCAGATTTTAGCACGTTGCCTTTGTTAACGGTCAGGGTGTCAATGATCAATTGTTTTTCCACTTTATCCAACACACTTTCCAGAGTACCCTTTCTTTCTGTTCCGGAAGATATTGCTGTTTGTAGTGTAGGAGGCAGGTGTTGTGAATCTATTACGCCATCATCACTGAGAATAGCCGCTCGTTCGATGCAGTTTTCAAGTTCTCTGATGTTGCCTGGCCAGTTATAGATCATCAGCATATCCAATGCTGAAGAAGATATGCGTTTAATCTCTGTGCCGTTCTTTTTATTACATTTTTGTATAAAGTGATCCACTAAAAGCGGTAAGTCATTCAGCCGCTCCTTTAAAGGAGGGATGTATATCGGGAAAACATTCAGGCGATAATACAGGTCTTCCCTAAAATCCCCATCCTTAATTGCCTTTTCAAGATTCCTGTTGGTAGCGGTAATGATCCTGACATTGCAATCAATGGTTTTTGTGCCGCCAAGCCGTTCAAATTGTTTTTCCTGGAGCACTCTTAATAGTTTCACCTGGATCTGTAGAGGCAGTTCACCAATCTCGTCAAGGAATATGGATCCTCCTTCTGCCAGCTCAAATCTGCCCTTTTTCTGCATATCTGCTCCGGTAAAGGCGCCCTTCTCATGTCCAAACAGCTCACTTTCGATCAGGCTTTCAGGTAAAGCCGAACAGTTAACTTTAATAAGTGGCTTCTTTTTTCGGGAACTACCATAGTGAACGGCATCTGCAATAAGCTCTTTACCAACACCACTTTCTCCCCTGATCAATACATTGGCATTTGTTTTTGATACCTGTTGAATTAATTTGAGTACCTCCCTCATTTTTGAGGAGTTTCCGATGATGTTTTCGTTGACGAAATTGTTTTTGAGTTCTTCGTATAAATGTTTGTTTTCCTGACGTAAACGAGTGAGTTCTTCTACCCGATCCTGCTTTTTTCTAACGGATTGAGCTACCATATTTCCGACGACCATAAGGATTCGGATTAATTCATCCTTATCCAGGATTGGGTCATGTTTTCTGACTAGGCTTATGGTTCCGGCTATTCTGCCTTTCACAATGATCGGTACACATATGAATGATAGATCGCTCTGATCGTCGGTTTTTAACCGGATCCGTGTTTTATTTACAAATCCTGCTGCTTCATTGATCTTTTCAATAAATACCGGTTCACCAGTTTTAATTACATTGCCGGTCACACCTTCACCGATCAGGTAGTTTCCCAGCTTTTTATCCTCGTCTGATATTCCGTGCCCTGCTTCAATGTATATACTGGACAGTTCTCGGTTTAAAATCGACAACAGTGCCCGTTCGCCTGACAGGTAGTTGGCTATGAGTTTCAGGATGGGGTTAAGCGCTTCCTTAATGTACAGGCTATTATTGAGGATATTACTTACCTCAAACAGGAGAGGAAGTTCTGATTCTCCATAGCAGGATTTGCCAGCCCGTTCGCAATAAATCCGCTTCATTGTAAGAATTGTTTTTGATCTTGTAATGAAAAAATTCAATTGTGTCTGATCGTGAAAAAATCAGATAATATTATAAATGTAGCAATGAATTCAATTGAATGCTATGTTTTGGCGCAAAAAATGTCTTATAAAATTGTGTCAGTCGTAATCGATCTGTTGAAATTGTTCATAATTGTAAAAATGCCGTTTGAATTTTTACATTTTTGTAAAAAACCTTCCAATATTCTTCTTTGGCCACAATTAAAATATTGAATTTATAAATACTTCATTAATTGACACTTAGCTGTAAGTTGTTTCAATTCCATAGCATACTGCACTCTTTTTGGCACGTGAGATGATAAACTGAAAATCATATTACCAAAAAAAAAAACAGATATGAGAAAAATAGCAATTTATGGAAAGGGAGGTATTGGAAAATCCACTACCACTCAGAATACTGTCGCCGGTTTGGCGGAAATGGGAAAAAATGTAATGGTTGTTGGTTGTGATCCGAAAGCAGACTCCACGCGACTTTTACTTGGAGGACTTGCACAAAAAACAGTACTCGATACTTTAAGGGAAGAAGGTGAAGATGTAGAGTTGTCGGATATTTTAAAACCGGGTTTCGCCAATACAGCTTGCGTGGAGTCCGGTGGCCCGGAGCCAGGAGTAGGATGCGCAGGCAGGGGGATCATTACTTCCATTAACATGCTTGAGCAACTAGGCGCCTATGAAGAAGATCACGAACTTGATTATGCCTTCTATGATGTGTTGGGTGACGTGGTTTGCGGAGGTTTTGCCATGCCGATTCGAGATGGAAAAGCACAGGAGATATACATAGTCGTATCCGGTGAAATGATGGCGATGTATGCTGCTAATAACATTTGTAAAGGGATTGTCAAGTTTGCAGAAGCCGGAGGAGTTAGATTGGGAGGTTTGATCTGTAACAGTAGAAATGTAGACAATGAAAGACAAATGATCGAAGAGCTGGCCAAGAAACTGGGCACTCAAATGATCCACTTCGTTCCAAGGGATAATATGGTCCAACGTGCAGAGATCAACCGCAAGACGGTAATCGACTACGATCCCACCCATCATCAGGCAGACGAATACCGGGCATTGGCCAGGAAAATCGATGAGAATCAAATGTTCGTTGTTCCAAAGCCATTGAAAATCGAGGAATTGGAAACGCTGTTGATTGATTTCGGAATTCTTAACTAACCAGAGAGGAGGTATATCAAATGCAAATGATAAGAGCAATCGTCAGACCAGATAAGGTTGGGCCAGTTATGAAATCACTGTTTGAAGCTGGCTATGTGGCCGTAACCCGGATACCTGTTGCCGGCAGAGGAAAGCAAAGGGGATTAAAAGTAGGAGATATTACCTACGATGAGCTACCGAAGGAACTTCTCATGATTGTAGTGGAAGATAATGATAAGGAATTTGCGATAAAGACCATCATTGAATCCGCCAGAACCGGGGAGAAAGGAGCCTTTGGCGATGGGAAGATATTTGTTTCACCGGTAGACGAAGCCTATACCATCAGCCGGGCCGCTAAAGAATTATAGACCTAAAGTCGACGATTATGAAAATGATCATTGCCATCATTAAGATTGATAAAGTAAACGAAACGAGGAAAGCACTTTCTGAAGCAGGAATGCCATCCTACTTTGCTACGAGCAAAGTTTATGGACGTGGAAAAGGAAAATGGGATGCCAAAATCATGCAAGGAGTTCGTGAAAATTCCCCGGAAGCATTAAGCAAGCTGGGACCTCATCCGGTGATGAGACCTCATCGATTGATCACTCTGGTTGTTCAGGATAAAAATGTTAAACCTGCTGTAAAAGCTATTATCGAAGCAAACAGGACGGGCAATCCCTGTGATGGAAAAATATTTGTATTGCCGATGACGGACGCAATAAGAGTGAGAACCCGGGAGAGGGGCGAGGTTGCATTAGATTAAAAAACAAAAACAACAAAAAAAATGGATGTCAAGAATATAACGTTTAAAGATCCTGAAGAGATCAAGGAGGAGATTCTGAAGAAATATCCTCCCAAGGTTGCCAGGAAGCGTGCAAAATCAATGTTGGCCAATAGTCCTGACAATATTCAGGAGATTCAGGCAAACGTACGAACGATACCAGGTATTATTACGCAACGAGGCTGTACCTATGCAGGATGTAAAGGGGTGGTGCTGGGCCCCACAAGGGATGTAATTAACCTGACCCACGGGCCTATAGGTTGCGGATTTTATAGTTGGTTAACCAGAAGAAATCAAACCAAACCGCCTTCACAAGATCCTAATGACAAGCTTAATGGCGAGAACTACATTAACTACTGTTTTTCGACCGATATGCAGGATGAGAATATTGTGTTTGGAGGGGAGAAAAAGTTGAAGGCAGCAATTCAGGAAGCCTATGAGCTATTTAAGCCAAAAGCGATTTCCATCTTTTCTACCTGTCCCGTCGGACTCATTGGTGACGATGTTCACCAGGTGGCAAGGGACGCCAGTAAGGAATTAGGGATCAATGTCTTTGGGTTTAGCTGCGAAGGATATAGAGGCGTGAGCCAATCCGCAGGGCACCACATAGCCAATAATGGTCTGCTCACACATGTGGTTGGTAGAAATGACAATGGCCCTGAGGGAAAGTTTAAGGTGAACCTGCTGGGAGAATATAACATTGGCGGAGACGCATTTGTATTGGAGAAAATGTTTGAGGAAGTGGGTATTACATTAGTTTCAACTTTTAGCGGAAACTCCACCATCACCTCGTTTGAACAGGCCCATACCGCGGATCTGAATACTGTAATGTGCCACCGATCCATCAATTACATTGCAGAGATGATGGAAACCAAATATGGTATACCATGGTTTAAGGTGAACTTTATTGGAGCAGAGTCCACAGCTAAGTCATTGAGAAAAATAGGTGAATACTTCGAGGATAGAGAGCTGATCAGCAATATTGAGAAATACATCACCAAAAATCTGAAGGAAGTAAAAAAGGTGGCTAAGAGTATATTACCTGTCACCACTGGTAAACTCGCGATGCTCTTTGTGGGTGGATCTCGAGCTCACCACTATCAGGATTTATTCAGGGAGTTGGGGATGCCAACGGTCGCTGCCGGTTATGAATTTGCTCACCGGGACGACTACGAAGGCAGGGAGGTTCTTCCAAACATCAAAATTGATGCGGATAGCAGAAACATTGAAGAACTTAATGTTACCGAAGATCCCGAAAAATATAAAGCCAGAAAATCCGAGGAAGAAAAATCAGAAATGGAAGCCAGAGGATTTACATTTTCTGACTATGAAGGAATGATGGCTGACATGAATAGTAATGCGCTCGTAGTGGATGATATTTCCCATTGGGAAACAGAAAAATTGATAGAATACTACAAGCCTGCCATCTTTTGTGCAGGTATCAAAGAAAAATATGCTATTCAAAAAATGGGGGTCCCACTGAAGCAATTACACAGTTATGATTATGGAGGGCCGTATGCCGGATTTGAAGGAGCGATTAATTTTTACAGGGAAATGGAGAGAATGGTAGGCACGAAAATCTGGGATTTGATCAAAGCGCCCTGGCAGGGAGAGCCTGAACTTATTGGAACTATGGGAGTCGAAAACTAAAGGAACGGTCATCCTAACCAATTCAAATTTAAAACACTAAAAGAAGAAAATCATGTTACTACGTCATACACCAAAAGAGGTTAAGGAAAGAAATGCGTTGACCATCAATCCTGCTAAGACCTGTCAGCCGATAGGCGCCATGTACGCTGCATTAGGCATTCATGGGTGTTTACCGCACAGTCACGGATCTCAAGGATGTTGCTCTTACCATCGAAGCACTCTAACCAGACATTACAAAGAGCCTATTATGGCCGCAACGAGCTCATTTACCGAGGGATCGTCCGTTTTCGGAGGCCAGGCGAATTTGTTACAATCCATCAGTAATATTTTTGAGATATACAATCCTGAAGTTATTGCCATCCATACCACATGTCTTTCCGAGACCATCGGCGACGATATTGTACAAATCGCTGAGAAAGCAAGGGATGAAGGCAAAATTCCACAGGGGAAATATGTGATCCATTGCAATACACCTAGTTATGTGGGCTCACATGTGACTGGTTATGCCAATATGCTGAAAGGGATGGTTCATTATTTCTCTGAAAATAGTGGTCAGAAATCCAACAAGTTGAATATTATAACCGGTTGGGTAGAGCCATCTGATATGCGGGAAATTAAAAGGTTTGCTCAATTAATGGGTACAGAGATTATCATGTTTCCAGATACTTCAGATGTACTGGATGCCCCACAAACCGGAAAACATGAGTTCTATCCAAAGGGCGGGACAACCGTTGCCGAGTTAATTGATGCTGGAAATAGTAAACACAGTATCGCGCTGGGCGAATGGGCTACCAAAGATGCTGCTGTTAAATTGGAAAATAAGTGTAAGGTAAAATTTTCGATCAATGACTTACCTATCGGATTGAAAGCAACTGACAGATTCATTCAGGCATTATCAAAATTTGGAGGAGTGAAAGTAGCTAGTGAGATAAATGATGAGCGCGGAAGATTACTGGACGTCATTACGGATATGCACCAATACTTTTACGGAAAACGGGTGGCTCTTTGGGGTGATCCGGATCACCTGATTCCATTAGTTGAATTCCTTACCGACCTGGATATGAAACCGGTCTATATTGTTAGTGGTACACAAGGAAAAGATTTCAATAACCGTATTGAAAAAGCGCTCGACGGCAGGGTTCCGGAAGCTCAATATAAAAATGGCCCACAGGCAGATATGTTCCTGATGCATCAGTGGATCAAAAATGAACCGGTAGACCTGCTTATTGGAAACACCTATGGAAAGTACATTTCCAGAGATGAAAACATTCCGTTCATACGCATGGGATTCCCAATCATGGATCGAATCGGTCACAGCTATTTCCCATTTGTGGGGTATATGGGCGGTATCAGATTGCTGGAAAAAATCCTCAATGCATTCATGGATAAGCAAGATGCCGAATGTCCGGAGGAACGATTTGAATTAGTAATGTAACAGCAATTTCAGTGACCAAAATTTAAATAAAAGTTTTTGTTGGAGTTTTAGTTAAATCAGATGCCCGGTCGAATGGCCGGGCGACTGAGATAAAGCGATATTGAAATGAAGATCTTAAAAGACAGAACCGAACATGTGATCACTAAAGGGAAAGATAACAGGGATCTGGCTTGTGATAAAGCAAGCGTTGCCGGATCTGTCAGCCAGCGTGCCTGTGTTTTTTGTGGCTCAAGGGTGGTATTATATCCAATCGCTGATGCACTTCATTTAATTCATGGGCCAGTAGGATGTGCGGCTTATACATGGGATATACGCGGGGCGTTATCATCGGGGCCGCAGCTGCATCGGCTGAGTTTTTCTACGGATCTGAAAGAACAACAAGTAGTGTTTGGAGGTGAAAAGACTTTAAAAACCGCTCTCCTGGAGTTGATAAATGCCTATCAACCAAAAGCTGCGTTTGTTTATTCCACATGCATCGTAGGGTTAATAGGCGATGATGTAGAGGCTATTTGCAGACAGGTCACAAAAGAAACCGGGATTGATACGATACCGGTTCAGGCGCCCGGATTTGCCGGTACTAAAAAGGATGGCTATAAAGTGGCGTGTGATGCCTTAATGAAACTCGTTGGAACTATGGGGGACCAAGAGACAATTCCCGAAAGCATCAATATCATTGGAGATTTTAACCTGGCAGGTGAGTTGTATCTGTTGAAAGACTATTATGAAAAAATGGGTGTGAGGATCATCGCTACCATTACCGGCGATGGCAGGGTAGATGACATCCGGCAATCCCATAAAGCAGCGCTGAATATTGTCCAATGTTCCGGTTCGATGAGCAATCTGGCAATTCAAATGGAGAAAAAATACAATATCCCTTTTATTCGGGTTTCCTATTTCGGTATTGAAGATATGTCGGAAGCATTGTATGAAGTGGCTCGGTTCTTTGATAGTGAATCCATGATGAACAAGGCGATTGATCTTGTTCGGGAAGAGGTTGGGGATCTGATTCCAAGGTTAGCAGAATTTAAGCAATCATTAGAAGGAAAGAAAGCGGCGATTTATGTCGGTGGAGCTTTTAAAGCTATTTCTCTGATTAAGGCATTACGGATGATCGGTGTGGAGACCGTCGTTGTCGGTTCTCAAACCGGGAATAAGGACGATTACCGGATCATGAAAGAGATCAGTGAGGAAGGAACCATCCTGGTAGATGATACCAATCCTTTAGAGCTTACCCAATTTGTCAAGCAAACAAAAGCAGACATTCTCATTGGAGGGGTAAAAGAACGGCCCATCGCTTATAAACTCGGAATTGGTTTTTGTGACCATAACCATGAGCGGAAGCTGGCCCTGGCAGGGTACGAGGGAATGCTCAATTTTGCCAAAGAAATATATGCAACGGCGATGAGCCCGGTTTTTCAATTCACAAAAATCTAATGCGATGAAACTTACCAGTGATAAGACATTTGTAGCAACCCGTAATGCGTGCAAACTCTGCACTCCACTAGGTGCCAGTGTCGCCTTTAAGGGAGTGGAAGGGTGTGTGCCCCTGATCCATGGTTCGCAAGGATGTGCTACATATATGCGCCGGTACCTGATCAGTCATTTTAAAGAACCGGTGGATATCGCTTCCACTAATTTCACTGAAGAGTCTGCTATTTTTGGTGGGCAAAACAACCTGTTTACCGCCCTTAATAATATCAGTAAACAATATAACCCGGGAATTATTGGAATAGCGACTACCTGCCTGAGCGAGACCATAGGTGATGATATGCAGGTGATCCTTCAAAAATATAAAACAGCAAATGAGGGTAAGGATCTTCCGGAACTGGTATATGTCAACACGCCGAGTTTTAAAGGGACGCATGCCAATGGATTTCATGATGCAGTTTTATCACTAGTTAGAAGGTTTGCCGCCTTTTCATCAACAACCGGCATTGTTAATTTTTTCCCTGGTTATTTGTCCACGGCAGACCTGAGACATTTAAAAGAAATAGTATCTGACTTTCATCTGGAGACTATACTATTGCCTGATTATTCTAACACGTTGGATTATGAATACAATGGTCAATATGAGCGTATTCCAAGCGGCGGGACACCTGTTGAGGCTATCAGAAAGACCGGTTCTTCCCGTGCGACCATTGAGTTAGGATATGTTTTGAATTATGTGAGCTCAAAATTCCAATCGGCTGGGAAGTTCCTTGAACAGCAATTTTCTGTTCCAAGATTTAACCTGGGATTGCCGATCGGTATCAAAGCTACCGATGAATTTTTTAAACTTTTAGGAGAACTCAGTGGAAATGAGATTCCGGAAAAATATAAAAAGCAGCGTGGGAGGCTGATCGACTCCTATGTGGATGGACATAAATATGTGTTTGGAAAAAAGGCAGTGGTGTATGGCGAGGAAGACTTTGTGATCGGTTTGGTTGCCTTTCTGGAGGAAATCGGAATCGAAACTATCTTATGTGCTTCAGGCGGAGGAAGCGGATTGCTGGAGAAGACGATCCATGAAAAGATCAATCCTAAACATAAAATTATCATCAGGGATGATGTGGATTATGAAGATATCGCAGCTATGAGTAGGGACTTAAAGCCCGATCTCATGATTGGAAATAGTAAAGGATATTATATCGCACGGGAATTGGGAATTCCCCTGGTAAGGGTCGGGTTCCCCATTCATGATCGCCTGGGAGGACAGCGCATATTACATGTGGGCTATGAAGGCACCCAGGTACTATTTGATAAAATCGCCAATGCGCTGATAGAGTATATGCAGGAGAATTCTCCGGTAGGGTACAAGTATATGTAGGTACAAAAAATGAGAAAACGATGGTAAAAACAGAAACAACAACAGGATTACATCCATGCTTCGACATAAAAGCAAAGTTTAAATATGCGAGGGTTCACTTACCCGTGGCGCCAAAGTGCAATGTGCAATGCAATTATTGCAACCGAAAATATGATTGTATCAATGAAAGCAGGCCAGGGATTACCAGTGCAGTGCTGACTCCTTTTCAAGCTGTCAATTATATGCGGGGAATTTCCGCCAAGATAAAGAACATTTCAACCATAGGAATCGCTGGTCCGGGGGATGCCTTTGCCCAGCCGGAAAAGACATTGGATACCATCAAACTCATTAAAAAGGAATTTCCGGACAAGATCTTTTGTCTTTCATCGAACGGACTCGATGTTGCACCCTATGTGGAAGAATTGAGAGAGAACAATGTGACGCACGTAACCCTCACGATTAATAGCTTCCGGCTGGAGACGCTGATGAAGATTTATAAATGGGTCCGGTTTGGCAAAAAAGTGTATCGTGGTGAAATGGCAGCGCTTACCATGCTGGAGCAGCAAACCAATAGTCTGAAGGCCTTGGTTGAGCAGGGTATCACAGTAAAGATCAATTCCATTATCATTCCAGGCGTGAATGATACGGAAATGGAGGAAATCGCCGAAAAGGTTGGCGCAATGGGCGCAGCTACTATGAATTGTATTCCACTCATCCCGGCGGAAGGAAGCGAAATGGAGGACTTCCCAAAACCAACCCGTGAATCTGTGAAGGATATTGTCAAACAGGTTTCGAAATACATTAAACCGATGACCCACTGTGCCCGCTGTCGTGCGGATGCTGCCGGGATGTTGGGCAAAGATAATAAAGAGGCTTACCAGTTAATTAACCAATGCTCTAATTCCCTATTCCCGGTCAGTGTGCAGAAGGAAAGACCCTACGTGGCAGTTGCCAGCTATGAAGGATTGATGATAAATAAACACCTGGGAGAAGCACAGGAGTTGATGATTTTTAAACAAACGGAGACAGGGTATGCATTTGTGGAGAAAAGAAAAACTCCTGAGTCGGGTGACCGGGATGTTCGCTGGGTGAGATTGGCCAAGGTGCTGGAGGATTGTTCCTACTTGTTAGTCAATGGTGTTGGCTCACGACCTGTGCAGGTTTTACATAACCTGGATATTGCTGTGGTGGAGATGTCGGGTTTGATTACGGATGGACTCGATGCGGTGTATAAAGGGAAAAAGCTAAAATCTGTACTGAAAACCAAGCTTACCAAGTGTGGTGAAAGCTGTAGTGGTAACGCCCAGGGATGTGGATAATCATTTTAAATCTAGCAATATGAAAGTAGCCATATGTACATCAGACGGTATCTATGTAGATACTCACTTCGGAAAGACCTCTTCCTTCAGCATTTTTGAATTTGATGGAGAAAAGAAAATACCTATTGAAAAAAGGAAAGTGGATAGTTACAGTCCTCTTAAAACTGACAAATCCGGAATGATTGATTCCCATCCTTTTGAGCAGGAGAAATTTGATAGTGTACTAGAAGCAATCAATGATTGTGAGATTTTATACACCACAGCCATTGGTAAAACACCACAAAAAAAATTAGAAGAGAAAGGGGTAAGGGTCAAAGTGTGTCAGTGTTTGATTGACCGGATCTAATACATTATTCTATATAACAGCAATTTTTAAAATCGTAAATAGTATGAAAAAGCCAGACTACCACATTTTAATATGCAACTCCTACCGGGTGGCCGGAGAAGCACAAGGGAAATGCAACAAAAAAGGGGCAACCGATCTGCTCCAGTATATTTCTGAAGAATGCGCTGACAGGGGACTAGATGTCGCAGTTTCGACCACCGCTTGTTTGAATGTTTGCACACAGGGACCGGTGATGGTCGTGCATCCTCGAAACGAATGGTACGGCGGTGTAAACAGCGAAGAAGTCATTGATGAGATCCTGGATGCACTGGAAGAGGGGGAAGCGTGTGAAGATCATTTAATTTCAGAATAGAATCCAGTTTGTATGGAAATGCTTAATCCTTATATCATTGACACTACCTTGAGGGATGGTGAACAAACGCCGGGGGTGGCATTTTCTGTGGAGGAAAAACTACAAATTGCCGAATTACTGGATGAACTGGGAGTGGATGAGGTGGAAGCCGGCACACCAGCTATAGGAGGTGAGGAAACGGAGGCCATTCGTCAAATTGCCAGCGCTGGATTTCATTTCAAAACTTCCTGCTGGTGTAGGGCGGTAGAGGAAGATATTATTCAGGCTGCGACCTTAGGAACGCAGTCAATCAATATCTCACTTCCTGTTTCGCAAATTCAAATAAAGACGTTGGGCAAATCTGGCGCCTGGGTGCTGAGGAAAGCTACGGAAACGATTATTCTTGCCAGGGGTCTGTTTTCGCATGTGACCATCGGCGCTCAGGATGCCAGTCGTGCCCACCCTGATTTTTTATTGGAGTACATTTCAGTTGCTGAACATTCAGGTGCCGACCGTATTCGGTTGGCAGATACCGTGGGCATACTTGATCCTGTTGAGACTTTTGAGTTCATAAAAAAATTAAGAGTGGAATTTCCGCTCCTTCCCTTTGAATTTCACGGGCACAATGACCTGGGCATGGCAACCGCCAATGCTGTCGCCGCCATAAAGGCAGGGGTAAATTGCATCAGTGCGACGGTAAACGGGCTGGGGGAGCGGGCAGGAAATTCGTCCCTTGAGGAAGTGATCGCCTTCTTATATCAAAAAGCCGGTAATAGTCGGTTTAATACCAGTGTCATTAACAAGCTGAGCCAATATGTGTCCTCATTGTCTGCATCACCTATTCCGCATCAAAAGGCCATTGTTGGTAAAAATGCATTCCGCCATGAATCCGGTATTCATACCTCGGCTATCTTAAAGAATGTTCAATCCTATCAGATTTTAAAGCCCGAAGATTACGGAGTAGAAGGAACAACCTTTACATTGGGAAAACACTCCGGCAGAGCTTCCTATTTGGCATATCTTAAAGCTTCAGAAGTTAAGGATCCAAAGACAGCCATTGATCAATTTAAAAGCGATAGCTCAATTGAAAATAGGTTAAATTGCAAGAAATATCAGTTTTCAATTTGAGAAACTAATGACAGTTATTTCACAGACAAATCGTTGGTTAAAAAATTCTTTCCCTGACCTTAAACAGCAGTAATGGGTTTTTTACAGTAGTGCTGGTAAGAATCATCACTGTGAGCAGGCCCTAATTAAAAGTATGGTTGGTCATCTATTGAGGAAGTAGTTCTTTAATTTTCATCATCTTATCATTCACAAGATGGGACAAAAAGAATCAGGGACTACCAGTATTGACCGCTCTCAATGTTATTGACCCAGGACCGGTAAAATAGCATTTCACCAGAATTTATTGTTTAAAGGTGAGAAAATTGAAAACATAGACAATCATGGGATGGCCGGCTAATCAAAGCCGAAATAACTAATTGCCCAGGAAAATATGTTATTCCGACACTTTGGGATATATCTACCTATACAGTTTCTTTTGATTGGCTCCCTACTTTACTTATTGCCAATGGAGTTCTTGGAATTTGGGGAACAAGAAATGGGAGGGATGAGGTGCTGAAATGGGCTATAGGTGTGGAAAAGTATAATTCATCCTTCTCCGAATATACAGATACAAAACACAATGATGCAAGAGTCAGATTTCATCGGAAGATCTGATCAAAAGTATGGCGAATCAAAAAGAAAAATCGGAGGATCAGATATCCATACTGATTCCGATTTTTCAGTGAGCAATTAATATTTAGTTGATTTCCTTTACTTCCTATCCGGCTTACCTGTCAATACCTAAATGAGACAAGATTTGACTAGAGATTTTTCAAAAAAATGATTAAATTCTTGTCACGACCTAACCACTCCAAAATGTACAAGAATTTAGAAGATTTTCTGACTTCCTCTCAATCTAACATCCCTGTTTTTAGTTTCATAATTAACGTATTGCTAGCCGCTTTACTAGCCATGGCACTAAACTGGGTGTATGTGAAATTTGGTAATTCGCTTTCTAATAGAAAACAGTTTGGGAAGAACTTTCTGTTAATTACGTTAACCACGATGTTAATAATTTCCATCGTGAAATCATCACTAGCCCTGTCGCTTGGCCTGGTTGGGGCGTTATCTATTATCAGATTTAGAGCGGCTATCAAAGAACCGGAAGAATTATCTTACTTATTTATGGCCATCGCCATAGGTCTCGGATTCGGCGCAGATCAGACATTGATCACTATCGTGGCATTTATTGTTATTATGACCATAGTGATTGGTGTAAAGAAATTTTCTAAAAAGAATCAAAGTGATCAGAATTTACACCTTACTATTCATAGTCCGGATTCTAAGAAAATAAAAATTGAATACATATTAAATGTTCTCAAAACTCATTGTGACCATATCGATTTACGGCGACTAGATGAATCGAACGGTTCGATTGAGGCTTCCTTCATTGTTGAATCAAAGAATTTTGAACAACTGAACAATGCGAAATACGAATTACAAAAACTTGATGATCACTTAAAAATTGTATTCCTGGATAATAAAGGACTACTATGATAGTATGGAAATCAAAGTTGATAATGGTAACAGAAACAAGCTATTTAGCATTGAGAAACGTTGGGTAAAACTACTGCTGACCATCTTGGCGGGAGTACTTTTCCTCTGTGTCGTTTCAGTGAGTTCTATGTACTATGGAATAAAGCTGTACAGGTCGGGCGCAGTTGGTGCCACAAATTTTAAACTGCATGATCTTGCCACCACAAAACTACGTTTTATTCCCAATTTTTTTCGAGGCAGGTTTTCAAATCCGGATGAATTTGTAATTGATATAAAATTCAAAGATTTGAAAGAGCTTCAATATTACCGGAATTTATCCCTGGAAATGGGCGAAGAGGTTACAGATGAGTCAAAGGACCATGATATTTCCGCAAAGTTGACTTTTCAGGGTAAAACTTATAAAGTGAAAATGAGTCTGACAGGCACTACCCTAAGACATATCGCTGATCCTGATAAATGGTCATATCGAATTAAAGTGAAAGATGGGGAGGCCATAATGAGGATGAAAGAGTTCAATATATTATACCCAACAGCACGGGGGTATTTGTCAGATTGGATTGGACATAAGCTTCAAGAACGCCTCGGGCTTATTCCTTTGAGGACAAAATTTGTAGATGTTACTATTAATGGGAAAGACCTGGGGTTGTATTACATGGAAGAAAACTATGATAAGATACTCACAGAGAGGAACCGGCGAAGGGAGGGGCTGATTTTTAAATTATATGATACACCAGACTTTTATAATGAAGGTGAAATCGATTCTTCGTTGAAAGAAAGGATTGTGCTGGTAAGGAACCTGGTAAGTGAATTTAAATTAAATGAACTGAAAGCTGACCAATTATTTGACCTACCAAAAATGGCTAAGTTCTTTGCTCTTAATGATTTGCTAAATGGAGGGCATCATGGTGTTTCTGATATGCGGTTTTATTTTAATCCTGTCACAAATTTAATAGAACCTATTGGCAGAGAATGGGAAGTGACCGCCAATAAATATAAAAACCGGGCAAAAACTTTGACGATTGAGGTATTACAGGATGCGCCATTTTATAATAATTTTTTCTACAATCCTGATTTTGTGAAATTATATGTGAAGGAGCTGCAAAATTTATCCCAACCTTCCTTTTTGGACCAATTTTTCAAAGATATAAAGGATGAAATGAGGAAAATGGAGAATATTGTTTATCGCGATAATCCATTTTATAAATATCCTACAGAAGTGCTTTATGAAAACCAGGATTATATCCGTTCAAAATTGACTCCCATACGATCGCTTGTTGCATACTATCATGACAAGGAAGACTCGATCATGAGCTTGACAGTGAGGAATTTACAGTGTCTTCCAATAGAAATACAAGGTATTATTATAGAAGGTTCGGCAACCATTTATCCTTTACAGCAGGCTATAATTGACGGATACAATGAGGAATATTCAATTTTTGAAAGGGAAAACAAGCGGTCTTATTCTAAGTTTGAGATAATTGATTTCAAAATTCTGCCCAGGTTGATGAATGGAATGGAGTCTGAGAATATAGTGGTTAATTTTAAAATAATAGGCCTTGATTCCATTTATTCAACGAATATTGTTCCATGGCCTTATGAAAAGATACATTCCACTTCCTTCAATTTTCCTCAAAGCCCGGCCAATGTTCATAGTTTTGACTTCGTGGATATAGATTCACTAAAAAGGAAAATAACCTTTAGGAAGGAATATATTAAAATAACCAGGGACATGATTATACCTGAAGGATATGAAGTTTATGTTGATCATGGTACCAGAATTGATTTAGTTGAGTCTTCTTCCATTATTTCTTATTCCTCCCTTCGGATGTATGGATTAGAGGAAAGTCCCATCCTCATATATTCTTCTGACTCTACCGGACAGGGGATTTGTGTGTTTCATGCATTGGAAAGTTCATATCTTAACCATGTTCATTGTAAGAATTTATTAAATCCTCAGAAAAAAGGTTGGGACTTAACCGGGGCATTGGTGTTTTATGATTCTGATGTCACCATTGAGCACTGCGCCTTTTCAAATAATTTACGTGGAGATGATATGCTAAATATTATCAATTCACGATTTGAAATTAGTAATACCATTTTTAGGGATATATATGCTGATGCCTTCGATTCTGACTTTAGTGATGGAAATGTTTTTAGTACTTCTTTTATCAACTGTGGCAATGATGCTATTGATATATCAGGTGCCCAATTAACTCTTGAGGATGTATATATGGACAACATTGGTGACAAAGGATTAAGTGCGGGTGAAAATAGCTCTGTTTCTGCCAGCAATCTGCAAATATTGAATTCCGAAATATCTGTTTGTAGTAAGGATATGTCAACCGTCACGATTGATGATATCATACTTAAGAAAAATACAATTGGATTTAATGCTTTTAAAAAAAAGGCTGAATTTGGCCCTGGAGCTATCGTTGCTTCCAAAGTAAATATGAGTGAAATATCTGTGCCTTATTTAATAGAAACTTTGTCGAATTGCGTGATAGATGGCAAAGAAGTATTGACCAAATTCGATAATGTCGGGGACAAATTGTATGGCAATCAGTATGGAAAAAGCAGCAACTGATGGTATCAAAAAATGAGGAAGAAGTTTATAATAAAATTCTGCATACCGAATTCAGGTATGAAAGGAAGTTTCTAATTTCTGAGCTTTCGTCATATGATGTCGATGGTGTCGTTAAAATGCATCCATTCATGTTTTCGGAAGCTTTTCCTGCCAGGGAAGTTAATAACCTCTATTTCGATACAGAAGATCTTCATAATTACTACGATAATATAGAAGGGAGAAAAAACAGGATAAAAGTTCGTGTGCGATGGTATGGAGAGCTATTTGGTAATATAGAACACCCTATCCTGGAATTAAAAGTCAAAAATGGTTTATTAGGAAAGAAGATTTCTGTGGAAATACCGCCATTTTCTATTGATCGAAGTCAGAACATTGGAGGAATACTCAACCCATTAAATAATATGAGTGAAAAGCTGATGGTTGATTTCAATTTATTAAGGCCTACCCTGATGAATAAATATACCCGGTGGTATTACCAATCTTGTAACAAAAAGTATCGGGTGACCATAGATTCAAACCAGCATTATTATTACGTTCAAAATGAGCACAATACATTTAGCAACCATATTGTTGACACCAAAAATGTCATCCTAGAATTAAAATACAACCAAGTGGGAGATGACAATGTGTCAATGGTTTCATCTGTGTTTCCTTTTAGAGTAAGCAAAAGTTCCAAGTATGTAACCGGGGTGGAGAAGGTTATGGCAAGATTATAAATTTTCAGACATTGATGGAGTCAATCCTCATGATATGCTAAATTAAATTCTTCAATGGCAGTGTTGAGCGCTTCCAATGCGGCTTTTTTTTCACCAAATCCAGAAGATTGCAATATATTTCTGCCTTTATAATTGGTAAACCACAATCTTAAAATCTCCGTAACACCACTGAACTTTTCATCTAGCGCTGCCAAATTGTTCACTTCATAAAATGGGCTGTCTTTAGATACCGCTAGTAGTTTGTCATCTTTTTCGCCACTATCTGTCAGATACAAAATTCCAATTAATTTACATTTAACCACATTTCCTCGTTCAATTGGGGGCCCCAGCACAATCACATCCAACGGATCCCCATCGCCACCGTTATCCTCGGAAATTAGCGTTCCGGGTATCATCCCATAATTTGCTGGGTATACAAGATATTCGATAATTCTCGGCTGACCATCTCGAACTTCCAGCTTCATCTTT
This sequence comes from Cyclobacteriaceae bacterium, assembly GCA_050305935.1. Lineage (GTDB taxonomy): Bacteria > Bacteroidota > Bacteroidia > Cytophagales > Cyclobacteriaceae > CAJXNP01. Next base: position 87,461 of record JBNLGG010000003.1, read on the forward strand.
CCTTCTGTTTTATCAACTTCCCATTTTTCAAGGGTGCCGGCAGGAATTTCGATAACCACATTGATGTCTCCGTCATCATAAAGGGGTTGAAAATCCTTCCACAAGTCTTTTGTTGATTCACCATGAATCAATGCGCTTTCCAACTCTTTTTTTTCAGGATATGGATTACATGAACTGGCGGCTATTAGAAGCGCCAGTAATTGAATTGTTCCGATACGGTGTAGTTTTAAGATTGGCAAGCTCGAATTAAAATGTTGAATGCTTATTGAATTTAAAGTTTTCTATTGGTATTTGGTTTACTTTCTGCGAATAATTTCTCCGTCTTATGGTATTCTTCAGTTAAGGTCTTAGAGACAAAAATGTGGATATATGGTCGTATTTAGAAGATGCTAACTTGCTTCTTATTAACAGAATTTTCACTTATCTTATCTATTGTAATGTGTATTACCCACCACATATTGATGCTAATGGCATGGGATTCTACCGAAAGGGAAAAATGCAGATGAGTATCAAAAATACAAATGCCGAATTAACCGGAATGAAGAAGTTCCATGTGGTTTATTTGGGCGAATCTGGATTTCCTTTTGGATTTGCCAGTATGAACAAACTCATTCTGATTTGCAAGGCCTTACTTGATGTAGGTGTAAATGTTTCGGTGATTAATAGAAAGGGAAAGCTAAATCCTAATGGCAAAATCAATCTGGATCCTACCGGTGAGTACCAGGGTATCAAGTATATTTATACTACAGGAAGTGTGTATAGACCCTCTGGTTTTTTAAGGCGAAATATCTCCAAAATAAAGGGTAAAGTTGAGGAGTTCAGGTATTTATGGCAGTTAAAAAAAAGGGGTGAGCTCGATGCTGGAATTATTTCCAGTTTAAGTTTTGTTCATGTATTAACGTATCGATTACATTCACTCTTATTGGGCTTTCCTATCGTGATCAATTATTTTGAATACGGTCCATTTATGCAACATCATAAGGGTATATTAAAAAAAATCAACGATAGATTATTTGATCCCTTTTTGATAAGGTGGATGGACGGAACATTACCGATTAGTGAGTTTTTAGTTAAAAGAGTAAAGGCGATAGCACCTGCAAAACCTTTTTTGAAAGTACCGGTGTTATGCGATTTTGAGCAATTTGAAATAAAGAAAAACGATAACGCTCCACCTTATTTTCTTTTTTGCGGATCATTGGACTACCGGGAGATTATTGATTTTATCATTCAGGCTTTCACCCTTCTTCCACCCGGTTATAAAGTGAATTTATGTTTGGTGGTCGGCGAAACAAAACCTGGTCAGCTTGACCGGTTTAAAAATGATCTTCGAAAAATGGGCGGGGATTCCGGGATTAAGGTATATTCAAATATTGATTATAAAGACTTGGTGGAATTATATATGAATGCAATGGCACTACTTATCCCATTAAGGCCTACCCGTCAGGACATCGCCCGTTTTCCACATAAAATTGGAGAATATGTGGCTTCTGGCAATCCGCTGATAACTACTAATGTGGGTGAAATATCCTACTACTTTAAACATCTACAGACGGCGTTAATTGCTGAAAAGTATGACGCAACATTGTATTCAAAATGGATGAAATTTGTGGTTGATAATCCTGAAGAGGCAGCAGCAATAGGGAAGAGGGGGAAGGAAATGGGTAGGAAGGAATTTGATTATTTGAATTATAGCCAGAAATTAAAATCCTTTTTAGAGGAATTAAACTGTTGGCCAGAAAAGAATTGAACGAAAATTTTGAATTCTTTAACAACGATTAGATAGAATAATAGAGAAATACCAAAATACTATTACCGGTTTAAGTCAAATGAAAATTCAAATTATACATGATAGACTGGCCCGTGGAGGCATTGAGCGTCAAATAGTTGAATTATTAAAGCGATTAAAAAAACACCCGGACATTGAAGTGGAGCTGGTCTTTTTTTCAGACGAAGTAAAATATCCTGAAATTTACGATTTTGGATACACGATACATTTACTTAGAAGGAAATTTAAGATCGACCTGAGTGTACTTCGAAATTATTATAAACTATGTGCTGCTTTTAAACCGGATGTTATCCATAGTTGGGGCAATTTGTCAGCAGTTTATGCAATTTTTCCGCACGAAATTTTAGGTATTCCCTTTATCAACCAATATATCATGAATGCCCCTGAAGGGCTTAATTTATTGGATAAAAGATATTTTAAGGCAAAGCTTTCATTTCCTTTTTCAAACGTAATTATAGGGAATTCTGAAGCCGGATTAAAGAAATATAATACCCCAAAGTCAAAGGGGAAATGCATCTATAGTGGTATTGACGTAGATAGGGGAAAAAATAGCATGATTGACACGAATGCAATTCGAATAAAATTAGGCTTATCGGATGGGCCTATCGTGGGTATGGTGGGGGCTTTTCATGATCGAAAAGACTTTGATACCTTTATTCAGTCTGGCGTCATACTGTTAAATGAAGGTGTCAATGTCAATTTTTTGGCCATTGGTGATGGGGCAAATTTACGTCATTGTAAAGCGTTGGTTCCTGAATCTTATTCGCACCGGATTTTATTACCCGGGCAAATGGATAATATTGAATCAGTAATAGCCGGGTTTGATATCGGGGTTTTGGCGAGTAATTCAGATGTTCACGGCGAAGGTATTTCTAATTCGATCATGGAGTATATGCTATTTGAAAAACCTGTCGTGGCTACAGATGGTGGAGGAACTCCTGAAATAGTGAAAGACGGAGAAAATGGGTTTCTTGTGCCACCTAAATCACCGCAAGTATTGGCAGAAAAAATCAAATATTTATTAAATAATCCTCAAAGGGCCCGGGAAATGGGTATTGCTGGGAAGCTTCTTGTGGAAGGATCATTTTCTTTGCAAAAAATGGAACACGAATATCTGGACCTCTACCAAAAATTAATTTCTGAAGGTAAGAAAACCAGTTTACCTGCATGAATGGAATTAATGGAATTATTGCGCCCAAATTCCTTTTTCTTTTTTCGAGAGGATTTTTATAACCTGGAGGGGCGAGATAATTGCCAATGGAATTAAACTAACGATCGTGCCGAACACTACTCCTACAATGCCAAAGTTTAAAACCTTCACGAAATAAATAGAGGCAGGGATATTAATTACCGCGGCAAACAGCCATGCAAGCATCTGTAGCTTGATTTTTCCTGTTCCATTTAATACCAAATTAAACATGTTTACCCATGTAGTCAGGCAGATAGATACAGCTACTGCCGTTGTAATCGTCATTGGTATTTCCAGATTGTCTTGAAGCCATAGCCTATAAATGAAATTGGAAAACAATACCATGAATGAAGCGATAAATACAGTTCCTACCCATATTTTTAAAACCGTCCACATTGACTTCTTCATCCAGTGCATGTCGTCTTTATTATAAGCTTCCACATTTGACGACCAAAGTTGGTTAGTAAGTATCACAAAAAGCATTAGAAATATGGAAAGGTATTTATAGGCCGCCTGGTATTGGGGTACACCTTCTACTGATACCAAACCTGCAATGAGGATATTATTGGTTTGGTGTATAATGACCATCGACATTCTGATAATGAAAAACTTCACTCCCAATGACATGAGATCTTTTAGGTATGACAGTCGCACGTATCTGATCGAAGGTCTGTATTTCCTGAATTTCGTACTGAAAAAATAGATGCCTACTACCAGGGGAACTAACGCAAAAGTCAGTGAGTTGGCGCTGCCAAACAATAACAAGGAATCCTTAGTAAAATAGATGAGCAATAAGATGATTATCAGGAAAGTAGTTTTAGCCAGCAGCGAGAAGAACTCCACGAAAGCCATTTTTTGCATGGCATAAAAGATTTCATACACATTTACGGCGACAAACCGAATCGCAAAGGCAATGATTATGATTGCCACAAGGTTTTGTATTTCTTTGCTTAATTCATTACTGGTATTAAGCCAATCTGACCATGGAATAAATAGATTACCAATTTGAAGAAGGATAGTCAGACCTAAAATGATAGCCCCAATGGTAAAATAGGCAGTACTCACATAGATGACTGCTTGTTTATGGTCTCCCTTAGCGAGCGCCTCTCCGAATTTATTTCTCAGGCCATATCCGATACCAATGTTCAAATCCAGGAAATAATCAATCATTGACATGATGGTGAGAAACACACCGAATTTTGCCGTTCCTAGATATTCTAAAGAAAGGGGGAAATAAATGAAACCGATGAGGATGCTTAACCCCTTGAATAAAATAGAGAGAAGAATGTTCTTTCTGGCGCGAACTGTCCTTGCATGGCCCTTGTTAAAAAAATGGTAGATCTTGTCTAACAATTTCATGAGCCAGAATATACAAATTAAAGTGCTCTATTTTTTGTTGGTGATACATCTTTTATTCTTTTCATTCCCAGAGCTATTCCCAAATGAATTGCGTAAAGCGTACCGATATATTTAGGAAATAATAATGAGTTGGTAAGATTGCCCACTAAAAATATGAAGGCAAATGTAAAGGGAATGGCAAAAAAGAGATCTCTCCTTACAAGACTGCCAAAATAGATTACGGCGAGCACTACGAAAAATGTGAAGCATAAAAATACCGGAATGCCAGAATAAAACAGATTAGTGAAATAACCACTATGGATACCCCCTTCTTCACCAGTCGCCCTTTCCCTGTTTTTTGTGATCTTTAACATATATGAATAATACACATCATTATTCCTTCCTCCATATCCGAATAGTGGTTTGTTCTCCAAACTCTCCATTACCATGGTATAATATCCAATTCGACCCTCAATGGAATCACTTAACCTTTCTTTGACCAAAGAAGTATTCATGATATCGTTATAATAAAATATAAAAACAACCAGAAACAGGGCTGCACTGCATAAACCAGTAAGTAGTAACCGATCGATACTTACCCGTTCTAAAAAAGTTAAATAGATGACGAGAATGCACACCAGAATCACCCAGCTCATTCTATGGAAGGTAAGTAAGACACCGGTGGAAAACAGGATGATCAAAGTAACTTTGAGTGGTTTGTTTTTTAGGATCACGATAGCCCACATCATTGCCATGATGATAAAGTAAGAATTGTATTGTTCCATGGTGAATATGCCATTGGCCCTCAGCGTCTCACCAAATGCCACACGTGGATCTCCGATACGCAAAAAATAAGAGTCAATGAAAACCTGTGCAATGCTGATAACACTCGAAAAGGAAGCAGCTATTAGAATGGACTTTCCGATTATCATATAATCTTCCTCTTTGTTCATATGGCGCAAAGAAATTATGATGACAAGAAAGATCACCACATCGGATATGTTCACTACAAATTCTGAAAAGCCAACTACTGGTATGTTTACAATCAAAGAAATGATATACAAAACAAAATACAGGTATAGCACTAATTCAAACCAGGGTATATTTCCATTCGCAGTAAAATGAAGCTTTTCTTTGCGGAGAATTACTTTTTTAAACAAAAAGAATAAAAATAAAAAAAGTAAAAACCGTTTGGGTTGTATCTCAAATAAATCAAACCCAGGTATAGAAATTGTAAGCAAGTGATTGTAATTGCCACTTAACAAAAAAAAGGAAAGGAAAAAAAGCTCCAGCTTATGTTTAGATCGACTTTTTAAGATCAGGTAACACGATATGGCTAAGGCAAGGGTCAGATATATGTAAAAATGAACTAAGTGTACTTCACTCCAACTAAATAAGTGTTCACTAAATTCCATGTTTTCAAATTGATAAATTCATAAAGAATAGAGGGAAGAGGATCAAAAGTTATCATTCAGGTAGACAATGACTCACTTATGAGATATGAACTCTTCATTTTTCCATATTTTTTAGAGTATCCGTACTTGTATTCCTTATCGACTGCATCATTAAATATGATAAAGCTTTTTTGTCCATTGGCATTGGTCAAAAGCTTCTCAAAATCATTTAAACAAGTGACTTTGGAAACATTTCTTCTAATCACAAAAAGGTTGATATCGATGATACTTGAGAATAATAGATAATCGGATACCAGCCCCACCGCAGGCGAATCGATAATCACAAAATCATATTTAGTTTTAAAATCATTGATCAGGGTTTGCATTTTTGATCCTGACAAAAGTTCATGGATATTATCCTCTACCACCTGGGTAGGAATAAATTCTAAGTATTTAAGCTTTTCATGTTTGTAGATGATGCTATTGACCTGATCAATTTCTCCACTCAGGTAATTTGATAAACCTTTTCCCTTAAACTCTTCAATATCGTTTGACAGGCTTGGGTTTCTTAAATCGGCGTCTATGATAAGTATCTTTTTACCAGTTTCGGCAAGTTTTATTCCCAGGTTGATGGCGCAAAACGTTTTTCCTTCGTTCGGAATGGAGGAAGTGACTCCGATGACCCAATTTTGATTTTTTGGAATCAAATATTGCAAATTGGCGCTTAAATCCCTGAATGATTCCTCTACCCTCCACTGAGAGAGATCCGATGCAGACAGCAATGATTTTGAAGTATAATGGGCGATGCTTGCGATAACAGGGATAGCTGTATTTTTCTTTATCTGCGTGACACTTTGTATTGTGTCGTCTAAGGTGTCTTTTAGCACAATCCATCCTAATGGAATAACTGATCCTAAAATAACCGCCAATAGTAGTAAAAGAGTTTTTTTTGGTGAAACGGGTCCATTTCCTATCATTCTCGCCGGATCTAAGACCCGGGTATCAGATGTGCTTTCCGCACTCGCGATACCGGTTTTAGCTAATTCCTGGCTTAGATAATTGTATAAGTTTTCATAGAGCGTACTTTTTCTTTGAATATTGAGAAGTTGCTTTTCTCGACTTGGGAGGGAATAGATTATACCCCTATAGTTGGATAACTGCTCATCCGTTTCTTGCAACGCTAACTCAGAAGCTTGTATTAAATTATTGAGGTTTTCAAGCAAGAGGTCTATTGTTTTTTGTATTTGCAAATCAATATTTTCCATCTCCTGAAAATCCTTGGTAGAATGTGATCCTTTTCGCGCCTTTTCGGAATATAATTTTTGCAACTCCAATAAGTTTGCCTTCAGGAGGGGATCATTAATTCCTGCAGAGGAAGGGGCAATAAACCTTTTCGTACCAGAACTATCACCTATGTATTGTATAAGCGAATTGTAATACTTGATATTGAATTCAATTTTAGCTTTTTCAGACTGTAATTGCTGTGATTGTTCCAAAGCGCTGATAGCGGTGGCGCTAAGATTTACAGCTTGCCTGTTTCTTTTAAAAGCTTCGAGATCCATTTCAGCTTTGGCAAGTGAATCGGAAATGCTCGCTAACTGGTTTCTTATAAATTCTTCTTTAACCAGAGCAATTTTATTTCTGGCAGTAATCTTATTTTCGATATAGTTTTCTGTTAACCTGGAAAGGAATTCTACATCCTTTTTGACAATAGGGCCCTCAAGGCTGATTTTTAGAATACTGGCCTTAATATCAATATTTTCAACATTCAATTTAGACATATACGTGTTGGCTAGCTGATCATAATCATGAATGATAAATGATAAATCCAAATCCTTAAAGTCTTCTTCCGGGACATTATAATCAGGACGCTTTAAAAGGAAATTGAAATAGTCATGTCTAATTGATTGACCAAATGAATGTTCTTCTGAATAATGGAAATCCCGCTCTACTTTATGCTTGGTGCCTGTTTGCGGATTTGATACGAAAAACTCATCAGCCTCAATTGTTAAGATAAACTGGTCTTTTGAAATGATTTCCACTTCGAAAGGCACATTGTACAATTGGGCAGCGTGTTTATTTACAATGACTTCAAAAGGAAAGTATCCATATTTTTCTTCCTTTTTATACCAATGCCCGGCATAATAAGATACATTCAATCCGAGGTCTTCCACCGTTTCTCTCACAAGCGAAAAAGAATGCAAAATACCTACCTCATTGAAGAGGTTTTTTTCCATTTCCATCAGCTTAACACCTCCGTCTAAATATTTACTGTCATTCCCAAGTACCCGGTTCTCACCGGAGGCATCAATTAATATCGAGGAGGAAACTTCATATATTGGAGTGGCAATTTTTATATACAGAAATGTGAACCCTACGAACAAACCTACGCTAACAATAAAATATAACTTTTTATCCCATATTTTTTGCAATAGCTCTTTCAGGTTTACTTCATAAAGAGGGGCATCTTTATTCTCTAATAATTCCCGCATTTCATGTACATGATTTATATGAAGCGGTATAAAACAATACTTCGCTTGCCTTTATACCCTAAATTAAATTAACATTAATTCATGAAATCTAAAAGGAAATGCACTAATAAGGTGGGCGCTATAACGTACTTTTTCTATAGATTGTTTCCGCGAAATCAGGAGTCAAAAATCCACGATATCGGCAAGGAATGTTATATTTCTTTGTCGATTCTATATTTATTTTTTTCCTGAAAAACACTTGTATTTATTCCCAAAAAAAATTCTGTAAAATCAATAAAGAAGGGGTGAAATGACTTGATAATTTATCAATTATTTGTTAAACTCTTATTACAATTCTAATAATCTTTTGTATTGTAATTATACAGCGAATTATGAGAATTAACCTTTCAAGTAGGGCCACAGTTTAAAAGTAAACTTCATGTGATGGGTAAATAGCGAGCGTGTTACATACTGTTTTTGTTTGGAAATTATTTGATGCTGAATAAATATAATTAGGACAGTAGTATCGAGGATGAGCGAGTAGATTATTAAGATTCGCAACTTCTTAATAATCTATGCATGTCTAATTATCATCGACTTATTATCAATTTAATCAAAGCATGGGCTCGAAAAATAGGTTTATTATTATTTGGCTTATACTTTTTGAAATAGTTCTACTGAACTGTGTTTTATTACTATTGTTTTTCCCGAAAATCCTTTTAGTATCTCAGAGTGTAAATGGAAACTTTAATAATCTTTTCAATCTTTTTCTCATCTATAATATTAGTTGGCACCTGATAATTTTTTACGTTCGTGACAAGGGGTTCTATTTCGATTCGGAATTTCACCAAGTTAAAAATTACATCTTAGCATTCTTCTTCTTTGTTGGCTTTGCTTCAACCATTGTCATGATTTTCAAAGTTGAATACTACGGACGGGCAGAATTTCTTTCACCGATCTTAATTTATTCCTTTTTAAACTTCCTGTTTCATAAATATTTATTAAGGTTTCTCCGCAATAGAAAAAATCCCAACTTAACTTCAAACACCATATTGATCGGATCAAGAAAGGAAATTCCTAAACTCCTAAATTTAAAGGCTGATTTTAATAGTCACGGATACAACATTCTCGGTTATCTGAATCATAATCGTGTTGATCGTGCTTTTAAGGCAAACGGCACAAGTGGGGATATGGAAATACAAAGAAATATAGGGGAATTGTCTAATGTGCTGGATCGAAATAGGGTGGATGAAATATTTGTTACATTAAATTCGCTAAAAAAGAAAGACATAAAATCAGTAATAAAAACAGCTGATAATTATGGAGTTCGGGTTAATCTGTTGACGGAGAAACCAAGCTATATTCATGTAAAATTCGGTACCAGGATGTTTGCAGATCTGGCAGTTTACCAGCTTAGGCAGTCTCCACTTGATGATTTTAATAGCATGGTATTGAAAAGGTTGTTTGATGTTTGTTTCTCATTATTTGTACTCGCCCTATTATCACCCTTGTTTTTACTTATTTCCGCACTGATTTATTTAGAAAATAAAGGTCCGATTTTGTATAAACCACTTAGGAAAGGGGAAGCAGATGGAACATTTGAGTGCTATAAATTCAGGACAATGTATGAATGTGACAATCCAATCAACGGAACAAAATCTACTATCAAAAATGATCCGCGAATAACTCGAATTGGTAAATTCTTGAGAAAGGCAGACCTTGACGAACTTCCACAATTTTTCAATGTGTTGAAAGGTGATATGAGTGTAGTAGGGCCGAGGCCACATAGGATTCATTTGCAAGACGACTTCAGAAAAATAGTAAATGACTATATGGTGAGAAGCTATGTGAAACCCGGAATAACAGGATGGGCGCAGGTAAACGGATGGAGAGGACCAACAGAAACTGACTATCAGAAAAAACAGCGTGTGAAGTATGATTTGTGGTACATAGAAAACTGGGATTTTTGGCTTGATATTAAAATAATACTAATGACAATTTTTGGAAATCATCACAAAAAGGCTTTTTAATAAAACAATGGATATTTTTACCATAGATCCAGATGATCAATGCCATTTACATATTTAGAATTTTTTGTCATCCTAAATGGAAAATGATTGCTTATCAGATTAAATTCTGTGTCGTATTTTATTTCATATTTCAGCTCCATAATTACATTGCTGATATCTGATACTTTCCTCAAAAAGTAATTCTGGTATTTAGTTATTCTCGTATAGCTTATTTGACTATCCAGGGTTAGCCGAAATCTGCGGTCAGCCGATAAAAAGTATTTGCGATAATATAGGTTTAAAAGTGAGGGGGAATAATGCCTGAGAGTTTCTTTTATCCTATCAGGAATTACAGATTTGTTTATTATTACATCAATTTTTTTGGATGAAAAGGTTTCATCCAGGGTAAAGGGAACAAGAGGAAAAAGCTTTTTTGCCCCGGTGACGCCTTTTTTGATCTTAATTTCAAGCACCGGATTTTCGATGTGACCAAATTGCTGTCCATACCATCTGATGCGATATTTATTTCGATTCATTGCGCCTATTAAATTTTCACTGTAATCCTGATATCTTATGGTATCAAAATAAATATTGTTTACATATCTGGCAGGAAATGGCTGCGTAAATAATGCCGGGTGACTGCGTACATAATTTTCTACAGCATGTATATCTACATCAGAAATGGCATATTTACGCTCATTTCTATATACTAAATTGGCACCATCATTTTGTTCAATAACGTCGTGCTCTGACTGTACTGAAACATCTAATTCATCTACTGCTTTTTCCGTATTGGACGCCATATAATAAATCTTTTACGTTATCTCTCACTAATAAATACTCTTTGCCATCCAGAATTAATTTGGAATTTTTTTCTATTAAGTAAGGGATTTCCGATTCCGTAATCTTCACTCTATCCGCTGACGCTTGACCCGGCCCAAATTCTGACTTTTTCTGAAAAAGAGTAATGCCAATTCTGCAGTTCAAAAGGGTCGCGTCAGATACTTTTACATTTGACTGGTCTTTACTGGTAATTCCTATTTCTGCATCTCGCATTTCCACCCATCTTGCTGATAAACGACTATTCTCTCCCGCGCTGAGCCCTTTGTCACCAATTTCTTTCATAAATACATGTGAAATTTCTATATCCGTTCCTGAAACATCTATACCATCATTGCCCACGTTGATAAATGAGGAATTTGAAATAGTTCCTTTTGTGAAGTCACAATCCAGAGCATCAGCAAGTACATCTTTGAATTGACATTGATTTAAAGTAAAATCAGATCGGATTATATTGAGATAGTCGTCACCTTTTTGGTTATGGAAAAACATGCAATTTGATAAATCAACTGGAGATTCATAAAAGGTAACGGCGCTTGTAAGGTGCCAACCTTCCTCCTGAGGACTTGATAAATAATCGAAGGTCGTAAAAGTCAATCGGGAGGTCTTCTCAGCTCGTAGTACTAATATACCCTGACCTGTTGTATCAGAAGAATGCAAAAAAATGGGTTGCTCTTTAGTGCCCAGACTATACAATGGTGAATAAGTAACAATTCTAGCTCCTTGAATGAAGTCAATTTTGGCTCCTGGCTCTATGATTAAATTTTTTTCAGCTGGGATGATCAGGTTTCTATTTAATGTCCAATTACCTGCAGGTATTATAATTTCATCCTTATCATTTTCTATTATAAAATTAAAGGTATTATAATTGGCATTGTTTGCCACAGGATTTCCAGTGTGTTCCAATCGTTCTTCATAAGGCCAGGGAAATACAATTGCACTTTTTTCATCAGACACCATGCCTAAAATATTATAATGGATCTTTATTTCGCTGATAAGGCTGTCATCCCATTTTTGGTTTAAAGGGATTTTAAAGTCTAGAAGTTGCGGCTGGCTGTTTAAGCTTCGATCGATAATTACTGTATTTTCCGGGTATAGTTTAATTGAATCGCGCAAGCTTAGGTAAAAGATTTCCAACGGCAATACCTGATGGTTTTTCAGGTAAATATTGAGTCGGTCAGGCTCTATTTTATTTACATAAGCAGAAAGAAGGCTGATGTCAGAATATAGTGTAGAATGTATGTATTGCTGACTTTCATAAAGGATATGGGTTGGTAATTCATAAAATGGCCAATTGTTGTAAACCTTGGTAAGAAGAGCATTTAATTTTTCACCATTCTGTTTTAATAACCGGTCCAGTACTTCTGGGTCAGATAATCTTTCAAGTTCCTTCAGGTAAAAGGTTTTAAATTCGAGGTTGTTGTAGATTTTATTGAGGACGGTATCGCGTTTTATATCGTAATGCAATGTGGCAATTTTGGGTTCCTGAAGAAAAAGTACTGGATTTTCAGGAGTGTGAAAAGTTAAGAAACCCCACTCTCTTGCGATAGGCTCTGCGCGGCAGGTGACTGGATTGAAATAAAAACGTAAATTGTCCCTATACAGGGCATGTCTATTATTCATAAGATCAGTAATGGCAAATAATGTTGCCATCTTTTCAAGGTCAAAAAATTTACCAGCTTCGAGTTTTCCAGACATCACATCCTGCCACATACGTCGAAGAAGTAAAAGCTGAGCTTTCTTATCTGAGTCTGCCATCAATTTACCCTCCTGATATGGCTGCACTTCTTTTTCCAATTTGAAAATTATCCCTTCACGCAATCGATTATTTTCAACCAAATATTTGTCAAAGCGTTCTTCAAGGTAAAATATCCCCATGGATTTTCCATTGATAGCCACTCTCGCAAAATCTACCCTCAATCCCATCAGTCCCCGATCTTTCATCAATTCCATGGCGAGCCAGTCAGTCAGGTAGCCACGGGTGTACGGTAGCAACAAGCCAAATCTTTTCATGCCATTAACTGTATCACCACCTTTTAATTTCACTTCAAAAGACCACTTGGATGGATCGGTAACATGTATCAACATCATTCCGGTCAGTGAAATTTTAACATTCTTTTTAATTCCATTGTACGTCAAAGTGGCGGGGAATTCTTCTTCTTTTATTTCTTCTGAGATAATGCCTTCCTGCAATGCTTTCTCGCGGAGGTATTGAAGACGTGAAAGATGTTTGAATTTTATGTCGATTTCGATTTTGTCGAAATTGGAAAACTTTCCTTTAGCATAGTTGCTTAAAAATGAAAAATCGAGATCTGCTATTCTTAATAGTGCATGCTTATAATATTTGGTTTCTCCTGTTTTCTTTAGGTATGCCCCATACCCTAGTATTCCAAAAAATAAAATAATCACTAAAAACAACCCTCCGATTAGCAGCATGCCTTTTACAAATGCTTTACGTTTCCTGAAAAGGTCACGTGTATGCTCTCGTAAATAAGATTTGTTCTCTTTCTGCTTTATTTTCATTCCTCAAAATGAGCCTTTATTATCCAGGAAATTGATTTGAATTGAGTCATCCAGTTCGTACAAGGCCTTTCGTACATTACTTAGAGTTTTAAAATCTTTGAATTCTACAAGGAAAGAGGCCTCCATAAATTTCTTGTTCTCATCCAAACGCTTTAATTCAACATCCTCGCAAAAGGAAGATATCGATTCGATAATACTATTAATGTTAATCGGCTTTTCGGTGGATACAGTAAAATTGAGATTTTTGTAAGTATCACTAGCTTTAAAGTAATTTTTAAGGGCAATGACACCTATTAAAAATATAAAACCAATGAAAGTTGCCAGACGTTGGTTGGCGCCAAAACCTAAGCCTATGGCAATAGTAAGAAATATATAGGCCAGCTCCTCCGGCTCTTTAATTGCAGCCCTAAAACGAACAATAGAAAGTGCACCAACAAGGCCAAGAGACAAAGCCAATGACGATTTTACGATAGTAATAATAATCATCGTTGTCACGGCGATTAACTCAAAGTTGGAGGCAAATAATTTTTTGTTGGAAAAGGAGCTCCCATAACGGGTATAAATACGACCTAATATATAGGCAAAAATGGCAGTAAAAATGAGGTTGATAACAAATTCAATAGGAGAAATTTGAGGAACTTGATTGGCAAGAAACTCTTCAAAAGTTTGATTTTCGTTCATGATATTTGGGATTTAAAATACCTATATAAATTCATCTATGGTGATACACTCAACTTTTTGATGATCCAGATTAATTCGACTGACGGTATAGCAGTAATTTAGAGATAGATGCCATAAACTGAACCATTACTTTGTGTTAGATTATCATCTTAACCTTGCCCCGTTTTGACCCTAAATAATTTAATGATTATCACAATGATACACTAATTTTAGAATGGAAATTTTTGCTTTGACAACAGTTAATTTACACCGGTTAAAAATACCCTTTACCCAAATAATTGTTTAAATTGAGTAAGTAGGCTAGTGGCTAAAATAAATTGGAATGGCGGCAAGCCATATTACCATGTTCTTTCTACGAGCGATAAATATTTGGGTGGTTTTATTCTTGGTCTTTACCTCTTGTGATAGATTAAACTCAGGAGGAGACATCAAAGGTAGTTGGAAAGGAAGCTATCTTGATCATGAAGTTGAATTTGTATTTAGTAAGAATAATACTTGTTCCTTTCAGTATTTTGATGAGCAATCCAATGAGTTTGAAAAAATTTCTGGTGTATACTCCATCGATTATTCGAAAGATCCAATACCACTATCAATCCAAAAGATTCCTCAATTGAGTTATCAACTGCATACAATAGTCGAATTTGTAGATAAAGATTCCATTCGAATGGCTCCCTTTTCTCCCAAATGGAGATTACGACCTGTATCCTTCGAATACGGACAAATAAAATTGAGGCGAGAAACCTTGCAATAGATTTAATGGAACATTAAAAATTCTTCTGTTCATTATGCATTGAAGTAAATATGTGGATTGAAATTCAATTTTAATTCAGTTACGAATAATTGACGATGAGGCCCTTTTCACTTATCATGATTTGTGTATTAATTTATTCATGTTTGGGAAAACATGGTGATAATAGAACTGATGAATCTTTTTTAACAGAGGACTCATTAAAAGGAAAATTAACGGATACACAAGGAGCCAATTCCGGAGATTGCATTACTAAAGGAGGTAGAGCAGGAGATATGGGACTTAAAAGTTGGTGCTGGTCAGAATTGCAAGTGCCCGAATGGGATGGTAATGAAAATGAATTTTACTTATACAAGGATCAGATTAAAGTAAGCAATGGTGATCGATGGTATGTGAAACAATTGACGATCGATAGCGGAAAACTAAAATTTAATTTAAATCCAATTACGCCTCCAATTGGGACCAATGTGGATGGAGGTTATAATTATAGAGTAGAAATCACGACAGTGCCTTGGGATATTAAGCATCCATTGGGTACAGAAGAATGGTTTGGTTGGAATTATACTTTTGAAAAGGGCTATGTAATTGATAAGGTAAATAAATGGGTGTTTTTTCAAGTTCATAATGGTGTGATAGGTGAATCACCACAGATTTCATTGACTATTTCAGATTCTACCAGTAGCCATGCCGGATATGTGGCAGGAAAAGTGATGGTAATAAACAATGGAAACAATCAAGACTATCAGGATACGGGTGTTCTTCCCATTGCTGGACAATCATTGAAAATTGTAGTGCATGTCATTTGGGGAACGGAGGTCGATGGGCTTTTGCAGGTATGGATCGATGATGTGCCAGTATATGATAAACAGGTTTCTACTGTTTATCCACAATATCCCTGGGGTGGAAATGCAAAATGGGGTATTTACCATCCACGCTGGAGGAATAAGGAAGATGTTCAAAAATCGCTGGACCAGGGAATTACCCATGTACCTACATCTATTGGTTCTCTAAGGATACTTACCAGATATCCGGATCATCCGGATTACGGAAAAGATGCATATGATTTGGTGCAACCCAGGATTTAGTAAAAACAAAGTAATGGAAGCAAAGATGTTCCTGAAAAACTTATTCTACTAATTGCAATAGATGATCTAGTACACCTTCATTTCTTTCACCGTATGGCACGCCATCTACCATTAAATTCGAGTTTTCGCCAATACTAAAAGGAGTGTGCGTATCAGATATTTTGGTTCTTTCAATCTTCATTCGTGTACCTGATACAGATTGGGGTATATCTGAAAGTTCAATACCAATTTCATTATTCACCAATTTAGTGTCGAAAAGCCGGATATCAGATTGTCCGGTAGCAGTAATGCCATTTTTAGAAAGGATAATATTAGCCCATCTTATTGAAAGTTGACTTTCGTCCATTGCCAAAAAACTATGTTGGCCAATATCATTGAAAAAGGGGTATTGGATATTGAGCGTCGAATTGGCGGAAATTATTCCATCCTGACGGATGTTTATGAAAGAAGTGTTTGAAATACGACCTTCACAATGTTTTATAATCAAGGCGCTGCCTTTTAAATTTTTAAAGCAGCTTTGGTGTAGAGAAAAATCAGAATACTGTAGGTTAAGGTAAGGTGACGCTTGATTAGCATTTAAAAATGCACATTGGTATATATTTACCGGTGACTCTATGAATGTTAAAGCTGCATTGGGCCTTTTGTCATTTACCTTCAATGGTGTAGAATATTCAAATAGAACATAGGATAGTTGTGATTGCTGCCCAGCATGAAGGACGTTGATACTACCTCCGGAATTATCCACTGAGAAAAATCTGATCGGCTTATTTTTATTACCGATCATAAATACAGGTGAATAGCTCAAAATTTTCACACCATTTGTTATATTAATAGTGGCTCCTGCTGAAATTTCAAATCGCCTACCGGCAGGAACAATCAAGTCCCTGTCAATCGTCCAATTGCCATCAGGAATGGAAATTATCAAATTATCTTTGCTCTTTAATATAAAGTCAAAAGTATGATATGTTGGTTTTTCGATAGGTGATTTGCTTGAGGAGATATATTTCATTTCACTATCTGGTAGTAATACTCCCACATTCAGTTTTCTATTTTCAAGTCCATAGATATTGTAATGAATTTTTATTTCCTTAAGCTCGATAGATTTTGTAGAAGAGCTTGCGGGAAGAGGAATGTCTATTATGTAGGGTTGGTCTTTCTCTTTTGAATCAATAATGATGAATTTTTCCGGGCGATAAATCACCGAGTCACGCCAACTCACGTGTGTGACTTCAATTGGTAGGTATCGAAGGTTTTCCAGGCTAACCTGAAGGTAACTTCTATCTTGTTTCACGAGGTGGGCAATCAATTGGTCATCCTTAGGAAAAAGCACAGAACGCATATAATCCCGGTTTTCAAAAAGCTTATAGGTAGGTGATTCATAAAACGGCCAGGTACGGTAAATTTTATTCATAAGGGCACTGATTTTATCTTCATTTTTTGAGAGAAATTGATCAATAAATTTGCTTTGGCAAAGAATTTCCGATTCTTGGATATAATGCTTTTTGAAGTCCAGGTTATCATATATTAATCTAAGGATTGGATCTTTTGAGAATTTCGCATGACGGGTTAAAGGGATTGGTTTTTCTATGAATAGCCTCAGGTTTGAAACTTCTCCATCACCCAGTGTTTCCCATTCACGTGCAATTGGCTCAGCCAGGCTTGTGACAGGGTTAAAATAAAACCGAATATTTTGTCTGGAAAGCGGATGTTTATTGTTCATCAAGTCACATATAGCAAATAATTGCGCCATTTTTTTCATATCAAAAAATTGACTGGGCGATAGATCTCCTGCCATCACATCATGCCACATTCCTTTCAGCATTAATAATTGCGCCCGGGTGTCAGGGTTATTCATCAATTTAGATTCCTGGTAAGGGGAAAATTCATCATCCAGTTTAAACAGAATTCCTTCCCGTAATTGATTGTTTTCTATGAGGTGCTTGTCAAATCGTTCTTCTAAATAATAAATTCCAATAGGTTTTCCATTTACACTTAAATGTACATAATCCACCCTCAGTCCAATTAACCCCCTCTTTTTCATGATTTCAAAACCAATCCAATCCGTCATATACCCACGCGTAGACGGTCTTAGCAAGCCAAATCGTTTCATGCCCTTAAAGGTATTGTCACCTCTTACCTTTACCTCAAAAGACCATTGAGAAGGATGACTAAGGTGGGTTTCAGCCATTAACCCCGTTAGGCTGATCTTAACGTCCTGTGTCTTGCCATTCCAGGTGAGTGTTGCCGGAAATTCTTCGTTTTTAATTTCCGGTGCTATCAACCCGTCTTTCAAAGCCTGCTCACGTAAATATTGAATTTTAGAAAGATGCTTAAACTTAATATCCATTTGGATCTCATCAAGCTCCTGGAGTTGTCCTGATGAATAATTCTTTATAAAAGAAAAATCCAATTTAGCCACTCTTAAAAGGGTTTGCTTAAGGTATTTTGACTGTCCGATTTTTTGCAAATAGGCGCCATAACCAAAAATCATTCCCGAGATGATGACCAAACCAATCAAGCCAACGACCATAATTACGCCACTAACCCGTATTTTATTTTTATTCAAATAGGGGCTTTTTGATTTTACAGGGTGAGATCTGCCTTGATCTTGATTAACTTTCATTCTGTCATCCTGCCATTTTTAAATAGATTACAAAAGACATCGTTTTTGGAAAGGCGGGATATATCAATTTACTAAAATAACCCCAATTAATCATATCTATTTCGCACCCATAGCAGTGTAAAATTCTTTGGCAAAAATACAGGTCGATCAGGTTCAGATGACACTTTACTTAAACATTGCAAAGGTCTAATAGGTAGGTATAGGTTTTGGAGAGGCAATAAACCAACATTTAACAAACTAATGCAAATGATCATTTATTAACTGTACAGTTTGATCAATATGGTTTTTTTTGGACATGCCAACTACGGCTGATTTGATTTGTGGAAATTGACTGATAAATTCAATAGCCTCATCGGGAGGAAGAGCCCCGGCAGCCAATATACTCATGGGAATAAAGTTTACACCCGGCTTCTTAATGGTTTCGATGGTATCAATTAATGAAGGATTGGTATAAAATCCGGTTTTATTAAAAGCGGCCATGATCAAACAATCTTTCCACCCTCGATTTGACAGGCATTGGTGGAGGTGTGATGGATTTTTTGTAATCAATCCGGCCGGTACATTATAATTTTGCTCTATATGTTCGCGGAAAATATCAAACGCTTCATCGCAGCCCATTCCCAGCGCCAGATCAACAAGGGCATCGTGCATAAATATTGCCCCTAATTGGTGTCCTTGAAAAGAGAGCATTTCCAAATCAATTAATATTTTGATGGTCTTGTAAAGGTCTCTTCTTAATAAGCTTTGAATACCTATTTTTATCATGGAAATTGTTTTACCAGATCCGGCTTTGACCAATAACTCCTTTAAGACATTGAACATGCCTTTTTCATTTGATTGTCGAACATATTTAATGATATAGGGCAGGAGAGGGTACACCCTGAAATCGTTTTTTAAAATCGGGTCATTTGCTATTATATCCAACACAACTTCAGCTCTTGGATGTGTGGACATCATCATGGCTTTTATTCCCTTGCTGTGAGCATACCGAAGTATTTCGGCCAGCGCTTCGCTGTCGCCAAACTTTCTGTCCTTTATATTTCCCTGTTCCTGGGAAAGATGGTCAACCCCAAATAGCGGGTTATGCCCTAATAGTATTTTATCTATTCCATCCATTGTATAAAAGCTTGTGTTTAATAAGTAAGAATTTAGGTGTCGAATGATTTTTCATTTTGATCAGGATAAATATTATACCTCCGTAGTGCTGATAGAATCTCCATTAAGAGAGGCAGATTTATAGCAAGCATCAACAATTTTTTGAATATGGAAACCATCATGAATAGATGGTCTTGTAGGCCGTTTTTCAGTAACAGCCCTAACAAACTCCTGGTTTTGGTAAGTAAATTTTGCACCACCAACATCAAAATGGACTCCAGTAAACAGATCGTTTGCCGAAAGGGTAGTCTTACCAGCTTTATACTTCCCAACAGGGTTGTCCAAAAAAAGATCAATTAAATCGTCACCAATCGTGAGAACGCCATTTTCGCCGAGAATTTCCAACCGGATTTCCATTTTCCTTTTAAAACGAATACTCCAGGAAGCGTCTATCCAACCTTTTAATCCTGACTTGAATTTTATCATTACATGGGCAAAATCTTCAATGCCTTCGGAATATTCAGAATGCATATCCGCATTCACGCTATCTACCTCTCCAAAGTACCAATATAAAAGATCCAGTAAGTGTGAGCCTTGACTCAAAAGAACTCCACCTCCCGAAATCTTGGGATTGTATCTCCAGCCTTTTCCTTTTTTGAATAACTGCGAAACGTACACTGTACCCTTTATATTTATGATTTTCCCAAGGGCATTGGAGTTGATAATACTTTTACCTTCTTTGAAGCTATCGATGTTTCTGGCCATGTAGCCAATCATATTTGTGATAGGCTTCTTATCGAGCTCATCGATTAGGGGTTGTGCTTGTATTGAATTAAGCGATAGGGGCTTTTCCATCAAAAACGGGATGTTGTTTTCCACGCATTCAATCGCATTCTCGACATGATACCCTACTGGACTTGCTATTAATGCCCCATCAATTTGTTCCCTTTTCAGGAGTTTTGAAATAGATTTATAGACATTTATTTTAGGATTTAGCATGTGAAGTGGTCGAGAAGGAAACCATGCCGGATCTACTACTGCAGTGACGGCGCACCCTGGCAGTGCGTTAAAAATGGCTGTATGCATCAAGCCCATTCTTCCGAGTCCTATGACTCCAATTTTGATTTGGTTGTTTTCCATTTCTAGTGAAAATGTTATTTAGTTGATTGCCTGATTTTAATTGTATTACCTATTATTTAATTCATTTTTACACACTGTTTATCTATGGGACTGTTTCCATTTTGCCGGTCATTTTAAGAAAGATCTTTTTGTATTCCTCAGCTACATTTTCCCAATTCATTTCGTTTAAAAGTCTATTCCGGGCTATTTCAGAACAGGCGTGAAGTTTGTTTGGGTTATCAAGCGCCCATTGAGTTTTTTCCGCCAGATCATCTATATCAGAGGTTTTAAAATAGACTACCTCATTTTCTTTTAGTATGTCCCTGTTTTCAATAATATCACTACATACTACAGGACAGCCAACAGACACCGCCTCAAGTAATACCATTGACATAGCCTCCGTATGTGATGGAAAAACAAGGAATTCAGCATTTTTCATGTAAGAGAGCAATAGGTCTTTTTCTTTGATTAGACCTAAAAAAGTGATGTTAAGGTCTCTGGTCAGGCTTAATATTTTTTTCTTATAAGAAGGCATTTGGTCTAAGTCCCCCGCAATTAAAAACCTTCCTTTATAGTCAATTTTTTGAAGTGCTAAAATCAATTCATGCAGACCTTTTGTAGGGATAATTCTTCCTGCACTAAAGAGGATATAGGGTTCGGAAACCGGAATTATTGGTAATTTTTCTCTTTCTAAAGTGTTTATTCCATTGGGAATATAATGTGAGTCTAAACCAAGTTTTTCCTTGAATTGACGTTTTTCATTGAGGGAGACGCAGCACAAATAGTCGGCCTTTTTTACAAGCTTATTTGTGTTATAATGAAAAAACCACGAAAACCATTTCCATTTTTTTCGAACTATAAAACCACCATGTGTCGTCAAAACTACCGGGTATTTCTTTTTCAAAAAAAACATGGTAAATGCCGCAAAACTATTGTGAACATGTACCAGGTCAAAGTCACCAAATAATCTGGCATGAATGGCAGAAAGCAAATAATACCAGAAGGCATTAAATCGCTTAAAGGGAATTTTATTAAATACTTTCTGATAGATACCGTTGTAATAGCCGGTTTTAAAAGGAGTGTGGGAGGAAGTGGAATACACATAAAAGTCAAACTCACCTTTCAGCTGATTAATAATGTTTTCGCCAACGGTGCCGGCTCCAACATAGGCGGGTAAACCTTTCAATCCGACAACAGCTATCTTTTTCTTTCTCATAGGTTGTGAAATATTTATTCAATTCCACTATTCGACTTCTAATTTTTCATAATGAGCTTCTGTAATTGTATTAAGTAAATGGGTGTATTTTTCAATAAAAGATTTTTGCGAATACTCTTTTTTCACTTTTTTATAGCCATAATCACCAAATGAACAGCGTAGTTCTTTATTCTCAATCAGCTTTTTAAGGGAATTTGACAAACCCTTTAAGTCTTTTGCCGGAGATAAAAAGCCGTTGTTACCATCTTCAATCAATAAATTATTATCTCCCACATTTGTTGCTACTACCGGGAGATGATAGGCCATTGCTTCAAGAATGGTATTGGATGTACCCTCAAAAATGGAGGAACACAGGTAAATGTCTGCGTTTCTGTAATAGTCGTCCAGACAGGTTGGGTTTACAATAATTGATATGTAATTGTCTAAATTTAATTTACTTATTCTTGACCGTAATTCATATTCCATTTTTCCATTGCCAATTATTTGGTATTTGAAATGCATGATTCCGGAAATGATCAACTCATTGATCACATCAATAGCCAATAGGAAATCTTTTTGTTCTACAAATCTGCCGACAGATAAAATGCTGGTATCACCAGTTTTTTTAGTATTTGTTGAAATATCGGGAATTTCGATGCAGTTAGGTATGACGGTGATTTTGTCTTCGTTAAAACCTCTTGTAGCATACCTGGAAGCGCCTGAATAATTATTAAATATGGTTAGTGTATTTAATCGATTGTGGATGAAACGCTCTATGATTTCCTTTTTTTTGTCCAGCATTGCGTTTCTTATCCCGCCTAGCCTAAATGGAACCCTGGCTATTGATCCAATTACTGATCCGATTAAATTGGCAGTGAGCAGGTAAGAAATAATTACATCTATCTTTTTGGCTTTAAAGAATCTATAGAGTTGGATCCATTTTACTACAGGATTGCCTTTAAGTATTTGCACGTTAATGGCATATTTGTTTAAAAGGATTTCTAGTCTTTTGTCAATATTGTTTTTATAAAGAACTAGGTAAATGTGATGTTGACAGGACAATAAATAAGTAAGCATTATCGCCTGTTTTTCTGCTCCCCCGGCAGGTAAGGCCTGAATAAAAACACAAATATTCTTACTCATTTATTAAGATAACAATACTTGGTTAAAATTGTGATAAGCTCGGCTTATTTTTAATAGTATTTAATGCAAAATATTAAGAGGAAATGGGGGGTGTTAAAATTATTTATCAAAATCTGATAGTTTCTTTTCGACTTTATACTCCTTTTTTACCAACATTTCTTTTTTATAATAAGGTTGGGATTCATCCCTCAGTTTTCAAAGAACAGTGTTGAGGCTGGCATAAATGTGTGAGTGACATTTTAGATAAGAATGATATTGCACATAGTCACGCGAAGACCAAGGGCAATTGATACGAAATAGACGACATTATAAACACAACCCTCACCATTCCCTTCAGATACTGCTAAGTGATTGAGATGTAATGCTTAAATAAGAAGCAGGACATCCGCGCTGATCGTGGACAACTCACTGCACATTGTATGCCTACATTTAAATTAATATCAATATTTCAAGATAATCCCCGGGATTTCGGGTTGATTCGAAAAAACCATTTATTATTCTATCTCCTCCTGTGTCAAAATTCCTCCGAAGCTCAAAGGTGTCTGTAGTTCAGCTATATACAAATTTGTTCTTAGACCAGTTGAAGATCGATAACGCTCTTAGCACACGAAGTGATTGCTTCGCTTGTGGGAATGGGTTTCCAGTTCAGAAGTTCTCTTGCTAAAGTGTTATCTACTTTTCTCGTTACCCCAAGGTCAACCAATATAGGTTTTAGGGTCTTGTCAAAATTAGCAAAAATACGGATCATGAAATTTGGCGCGACCATTTTCGGGATCTTTTTGTTCGGAAAAGCGCCCCGGAGTACATCAGCAATTTCTTTAAATTTCATGTATTGTGAGGTGGCGATAAATCGCTCGTTAACTGCGCGAGGATGTTCCATTGCCCTGACTTGCAAATCTGCTACTGAGCGTACATCCACCACATCAAACCCAATATCAGGAAGGGCAGGAGAACTACCATCCATTAACTTGATGACAATATTAGCTGACGTACCAAAATCCCTTTCCAGTACCGGCCCCAGTATGGCACCAGGACACACTACCGAGAGTTCCAATCCGCTTTTATCACTTTTTATGAAATCCCAGGCAGCTTTTTCCGCGATCGTTTTACTTCTGTGGTAAGGAGTTGAGTCTTTTTTATTTTCGGGATTTGTCCATTGAGATTCATTAAAAAGACCTTCCCGCTTAGACTTTTCTTTGCCGTAAATGATAGATGCGACAGATGAGGTAATAACGACCCTTTTTACCTTATTAGCTGATGAAGCTTCGAGCACATGTAGTACGCCATCCCTGGCTGGGATAGTAAGATCATTTTCATTTTTGGGGATTCCCCTTGGAAAAGGTGAGGCAATGTGCTGAACATAGTCAACTCCCTTTGTCAACTCATGCCAGATATGTTTGTCGGTAAGGTCTGCCTCCTCAAAAGTCAGATGAGCTATCTTATCCGTTTGTTTAGCAATGACATGCCTGATCTGATCAGCTCTTTTCATATCGCGAAGTGTGCCGATCACTTTATAGTCTTTTTCTAACAATTGAATGGTGGTGTGTGAACCTAAAAATCCGGTAACTCCTGTAAGTAATACTCTGCCCTTACTTGATATTTTGTTGTGCGTTGATTTAACAGTTGTAAAATAACGGTCTTTTTTATTCAACATCTATTACCAATTGTTAAGAAATACAAAAGCTTTTTCTTCAGAGAGATGTGTTGAAATTTCCGGTAGCAGATCAAGCACTGCGGTTCACTGTAAAATTTGCTAACTTGAATGTGAGACAAAAACAAAACGGCGATGTGTTACAATGCTTATGCCATGACCAAAAAGCGACTGGACTATGCCCGGCGCCACGGCGGTACGAAGGAGGAAATCGAGGAACTGGCCGACCAACTGGAGCTGTTAAGTGAAAATGAATTTCCCAAACCCTTTTATCATACCAACGGATTTCAGCATCCAAACCTTTTAGTGATTGCCAATGACGAGCCCATGAAGTTCAAGGCTTTTCATTGGGGGCTGATACCCTTTTGGGTGAAAGACGAGGCTACGGCAGGCAAGCTTCAAAATCAAACGATCAATGCCAGGGGCGAATCGATCTTTGAAAAACCTTCGTTTCGCGAACCGGCAAATAAAAGAAGGAATCTGATCTTTATTGACGGGTTTTTCGAATACCACCACTATAAAGGAAAAACCTACCCATTCCTGATCAAATTTAAAAATGATGACCCCATGCTGGTGGGAGGGATTTGGGATAGCTGGGTAAATAAAGAAACGGGGGAGGAGATTAAGACCACTTCCATTGTGACGACCTGGGCAAACCCGATTATGTCGAAGATCCATAATAACCCAAAACTCCAGGAACCTCGAATGCCTTTAATTCTCAATGATGAGACAAAAGAGATCTGGCTAAAGGGTAGTAAGGAAGAAGTGGAGGCGATCATCCGGCCCTATCCGGAAGAAGAACTGGAGTATTACACCGTAAGGCGCCTGACCGGCAAGGATGCTGTCGGTAATGTGCCGGAAGCGCTGGAACCTTTCAATTATCCTGAATTGGTATTTGATGGCTTTTCAGGGCAGGTATCGCTGTTTTAAATAATTTTGCCTTGGTCTGGAATACATAGAAGTTTTGTTTAACGTGCCCTGATCCTTGTCTTTACGAGTTCCAACATTTTTTGACGAAAATGCTTAAAGTTAACATGACGTGGCTCTTTTAACCGTGGTTTGTCCCCCGACAAACCACCACGATAAAAATTCGTCATAGGCAATCAAAACATGGGAAAACAGCTCTGAGAGCCTTGGTTCGTGTCCCAATCCTTGGGTCGTGTCCTTACGAACCAGGGAGCCGGAAATTAACTCGGGTCGCCAATGGTCTATACCCAGCCGCCTAATGGTTTCTATCATACCCACGTAATGTACGGAGCGAATTCCATCAAGCAAATGTCAGAGGGTTTAAATAAATTCGCTGCTATTAAATTTAAACTATGGATACGTTTATTGTTAAACTACTTGTTTATGTGCTCTCCGGAATTTCAGCAATAACCCTGGTGGCAATAGACTTACTTTGGTGGGATAATAGAACCATCAATTTTAAACGGGCAAAAAAGATACTTTTAGGCGTTTTTATCGTCACATTTCCGCTTAGTGTCTATCTGGTTTACCAGGGAAACGCAAGTCAAAAAAGTATTACAAATCAAACCAATCCGAATTTCGATTCACTTCAAGTTAATGCTCAATCGTTAAGCTCAACGTATGACTCTGTGAAGGCGGGCAATGACATATTGGTGTTTTCTGATCATCGAATCGACACCTTATTGCTATCATTTGTGGAGCTTTCAAAACAAAAGTATCCGAAATCAGATACGCTGGAAGCGCTCACTAAATTGAAAAACGATGTTTTAGCTAATCTCGACAATGAGAGAGATAATGTTAACTCTCCAAAGACTTCAGCAAATGCTAAAGATCCAATAGAGAAGCCTAAGGAGATTAGCCCCCAGTTTAAAATACCAAATGCTGACGCAGATATGCAATGGGCGATTCAGAATAAAAAAGTCAGTGAAATAGAAGATTCCGACGGGAATATTAAACTTCCCAGTGAAAGTATCCAGTTCAACAGTTTATATCATAATAAATTTGAAGTTAAGTATTCTTCAAAAGTTCCCAGTGATGAAATGATGATTGTTCTGAGGAATGAAAGCGTAAAACATTGTTCGGTACATCACAACGGAAAACTTTCCTGGAAATCCGGATTTGCCGATAAAGAATTATTCATCGTCAAGATCAATCAACCCGAAGATGGGTCTTATACAATTAATTACTATACTACCTCAAAGATTAATGACCCTCAAAAGGAAATAACTTTTAGGGAGTGATTTTCTTAACCTGCCTTGGTTTCTGTCTTCACGAACCATTTTCCCGGTAAGTAAGTAAATAATTTCTCAGCTCTGATCCGTGTCTCACGAACCATTTTTCCGGTATGTAAATTATTCCCAAGCCTTGGTTCGTGTCTTCACGAACCACATCCTCAAAAAATAAAATATTCTTATTTTCGGTTTATACTTTTCACCACATGCTTAAATACCAAAGGAAGTCAATTGTTGAAATTGGCAAGATATACTTCTGGACAGCCACCATTAACCAATGGATTCCTCTATTGCTTGATGATCATTTTAAGGAAATTATCATTTCTTCATTGACCTATCTAAGCAGGAGAAAGAAGATCGATGTATTTGCCTTTGTCGTCATGCCCAACCACATTCATCTAATTTGGCGGATCAACGAACTCAATGGAAAGGAGAGCGCCCACGGTTCATTTTTAAAGTTTACGGCGCATGAATTTAAAAAGCGACTTATTGATCAGGGTTCGGAGCTATTGGCGAGGTTTAAAGTTAATGCGTCAAACAAGGAATATGAATTCTGGCAGCGGGACTCACTGGCGATACCGATTTATACCAGGGATGTGGCATTGCAAAAGCTGGACTATATTCACAATAACCCCATGGCAGATCATTGGAGTCTGGTCAATGACCCAAACGATTATTACTATTCATCCTGCTCGTTTTATGAACATGGGCAATCGAAATTTCCATTTTTAAAGGATTTGTTGGAGGAGGTGTAATTGTCGGTTTCACTGGCTGGTTCGTGGAGACACGAACCAGGGCTACAGAGTTTTATTCTTTCATCGGGGTTGTCCTTATTGTGGTTCCTTTCGTCACATTGCATCGATAAACTGTTCCAGTGATGGTGCTTTTAATGAAATACTTTTTGTCGGTGGTGTCCCAGATTGATTTGGTCAAATCGGTAACAATGAAAACATCAGGGTTTAGATTATGTAGTTCATCAATATAAGGTGATTCTGGTTGAAGGTTAAGGGCGAAAAAGTCAAAGATAAAGTCATTTTTTCCGGTAAACTTATAAGTATGATAACCCATATTGTCCCTTTCATTTGAACAGGAGGATAAGAGGACGCTTATTAGGTATAAACTCACTATGAGAATAGTTGAAATTTTGTAACGCGTCATTTTGCAGTTGATTTCGATATCGAATTTAACAAAAAAATTGATTTTCTCAGCATTGGTTCGTGTCCCACGAACCATTTTCCCAGTAAGTAAATTATTCTTAATTTTCCTTTCCGATATTCATTCGGCTCATTTTATGAACAATGACAAGGGGGTTTTCCTTTTTTAAAAGATTGTTGGAGGAGGTGTAATTGTCGGTTTCACTGGCTGGTTCGTGGAGACACGAACCAGGGCGCGAGGATACTCAAATGTATGTAAAAAGCGTTTGCCCCATTTGCCCTGAAATTTGCCCCACCCCCAATAAAAAATGCCCTTTTCAGGGCATTCAAACAAAGGGTGAGGTCGAGAGCGGATTCGAACCGCTGTAAAAGGTTTTGCAGACCTCTGCCTAGCCACTCGGCCACTCGACCTTGATTTGGGATGCAAAAATATAAATTCCTGCCCTTCCTACAAGCTAATTCTATGAATATTTTACCTGCTTTCGGCTTTTTTGACAACTTTTATTCTTACGGATGAAAACGGTATCGGATTCGCAGGGTAGGAGAAACATTTGCGGTTAAAATAATGCAGATGTAGAAGAGAGGGAACTGCCTCCACAAACCCGGCCAGAGGCCTGATGAATAGTCGCCACTCGATTGAATCGATCGACTGAAAAATGGAAGGACATAAAAAAAGCGCACCGTGAAGTGCGCTTTTTGCATATTGTTAAAAACCGGGGAGATTACTGTTACTCCTCTGTTTTTTCTTCCTCGTCAGAAGTTGCTTCGGCAGCATCGGCTGCATCAGATTTTGGCTCATCAGCCTTTTTAGCCTTAGGCTTCTCTTCCTTGTCCGACGTAGCTTCAGCGGAGTCGGATTTAGCTTCAGCTGCAGGGGCTTCTTCTGTTACTTCTTCAGCCTTCGCCTCAGCTACAGGAGCTTCTTCCTTCGGCTCTTCTTTTTTGGCCTCAGCTTTTGGCTTAGCAGCTTTCTTCGCGTCAGCGGCGACTTCCATTTGCTCTTTCAAAGCAGAAAGAGCTTCCAGGTCGCCAAGGGTTGATTTCTCAACTTCCTTGTTGATCTTGCTTACAGCGCTCTTAGGAGTAGGTTTCTTCTTCTTGAATTTCTCAGCTTCTGTAAACATCGCCGTATGTGAAAGAACGATCCTCTTTTCATCTTTAGAGAACTCCAGTACTTTGAAGTCAAGCGTTTCACCTACTTCCGCCTGGCCGCCATCTTCTTTCACAAGGTTTTTAGATGTAGCAAAACCTTCGATACCGTATGGTAATTCAAGCACCGCACCTTTGTCGTTCTTGCTCAGAACGCTACACTTGTGAGCAGAACCTCTTGTGAATACTGTTTCGAATGTATCCCATGGATTCTCTTCCAATTGTTTGTGGCCAAGGGCCAGCCTTCTGTTTTCCACATCTAGCTCCAGAACCTGAACTTCCAGCTCTTCACCTACCTTTACAAACTCAGATGGGTGCTTGATCTTTTTCGTCCAGCTAAGGTCAGAAACGTGAACAAGACCGTCGATACCCTCTTCCAGCTCAATGAACAAGCCGAAGTTTGTTAGGTTTCTTACCACACCTTTGTGCTTCGTGCCCACGGCATAGTTAGTAAGCAGTGATTGTTTTGTCCAGGGATCTTCCGTCAATTGCTTGATACCCAATGACATTTTTCTTTCATCCCTGTCAAGGGTCAATACGACAGCGCTCAACTCGTCATCGATGTTGATGAAGTCCTGAGGATTTCTCAGGTGCTGCGACCATGACATTTCAGAAACGTGGATCAAACCTTCCACACCTGGCATGATTTCAAGGAACGCACCGTAATCCGCTACATTCACAATCTTACCGGTAACTTTTGATCCCACTTCGATATCTGTTGGTAAAGAATCCCATGGGTGGGCAGTCAACTGCTTCATGCCAAGAGAGATTCTCTTTTTATCTTCGTCAAAATCAAGAACAACCACTTTTACAGTCTCGTCCAGGTTAAGTACTTCCTCTGGGTGATTGATCCTGCCCCATGAGATGTCTGTGATGTGAAGCAGACCGTCCACACCACCAAGGTCGATGAATACACCGAAGTTGGTCATGTTTTTGATCACGCCTTCCAGTACCTGTCCTTTTTCAAGGTTGTTAAGGATTTCAGCTTTTTGCTGCTCAAGGTCTTTCTCGATCAGTACTTTGTGTGAAACCACCACGTTGTCATTGGTGTAGTTGATTTTCACTACTTTGACCTCCATTTTCTTTCCGACAAATATGTCGAAATCACGGATAGGCTTCACGTCGATCTGCGAACCGGGAAGGAATGACTCCACACCAAATATGTCGACGATCAAACCACCTTTAGTCCTTCTTTTTACAAAACCTTCGATGACCTTATCGTGTTCAAATGATGCCTGGATGTTTTCCCAAGCTCGTACGATTTTTGCTTTTCTTCGGGATAGGATAAGCTGTCCCAGCTCGTTTTCCTGCTCTTCGATGTAGACTTCTACTTCGTCACCGGATTTCAGATCAGGGGTGTCCCTGAATTCGTTCAGCGGCACAAGACCGTCTGATTTAAAACCGATGTTAAGGATTACGTCCCTGTCAGTAATGCCGACTATTTTACCCAATACCACCTTTTTTTCTTCGATGGTAGTCAGTGTCTCTTCGTACACTTTAGCCAGCTCTTCTCTTTCTTTTTTGGAATAATCCAGGCCAAATCCTTTTGGCGCTATATCATCCCAGTTAAACTCTTCAGGAGTGTTACTCATGTTATTGTGTCCTTGTAATACTCAGCAAATCAGGACATTAAATGCTGAATTAGTTTGTTACATAAAAATGCCTGTGATTTTCACTGACACCCGTTTTTTGAAACGGAGTGCAAATGTATGGAAAATATATGAAGGGGAAAAGGTTCTGCTTAAAAACTGATTATCTGGCGATTAGTAATAAAAAACCCGGTTTTGACACCGGGGTTATGCAAGCAGATTAGAAAGTAATTCACTGTATATTTTAAAACCAGCTAGGCTGGTCAACTATTCTTAATTTCTTGATTTTACCTTGACGGGAATGGGCTGTAATTGTTTCCTGTTTTTCATTATTGTATCCCTCACCTGATCCAACACATCATCCACTTTTTCCAATAACTTTTTACCTAATGATTTTGACATTGTTATTTTTTTGTTTCCTACAATTTAACTGATTACTCGCTTCAGGGTTTTAAAATTATGAATTAAGAAGGGAAAACCTAGTTTAATTGGTCTAAAAATAGGGGTGGTTGGTCGAAAAGGAGAAAAGGAGAGACAGGCGGAAAAGCTGCAAAAGACCAATAATTATGAAATTACAATCCCCAATGGCTTGGCAAACTCGATTTCTGCTTGTTTTAGTTCCTTTTGTATTTTTAACAACTCCATCTGCCGGTCGGGGTCGGTTTCTTTTTTAAGCTCTTCCTGGTTGTTTTTAATGATGTTTTTGATCTTTCGGAATTTCAGGCGAAGCAGGTTTGTGTAGACGGAATTATCAAGGATGTCTGTTTCCTTGGGCACATAGATGGAATATCGCTGCCAGTTGCTGCTTACCTCATATGGTGTGCTGATCAGATCGATGACCAGCTTTTTCACATCTTCATTACCTTCCTTAATAAAGTAGTCTGCTGTTACTACTTTTCCCGCTTCGATGTTTGCTTTAAACATCTCAATGATTTTCAGGTGGATGGGGTCGGTGAAATCCATGTTTTCAAGCTCCTCCAGGTAATGATCGTAAAGCTTGTATTTATCCTCGATTTCGTTGAAGCCATAGCAAATTAGCAAGCGGATACACTCCCGTTCCTGTAATAGCAGGGAGTCGACGGTTTCCTTAGCTCCTTTTTGTTCAGTAAATGTTTCTTCGAGGATTTCCGGAATGACTTCCTCCTGAAATCTGTCCGATCGTTTTGTGTCTTCCCTTCGGCGCTTGAGAATGATCTTGTTCAGCTCCGCCAGTAAGGTTTCCTCGCCGATTTTTAATTGCACGCTCGTTTCCCGGATGTACACCACCCTCTTTACGGGATCGGGAATTTTGGAAATACTTTCGACGATATTGTTGATCGCTTCCGCTTTTTTAATCGGATCTTTGGAAGCATCTTTGGACAGCAGCTCGGTTTTAAATGAAAGGAAATCGCGGGTATTTTCCTTCAGGTATTCCCTGAAATTAAATGCGCCTACTTTCCTGCTGTAACTGTCCGGATCCTCACCGCCGGGGAAAACCAAAGCCCGGACGTTCAGCCCCTGTTCCAGGATCATGTCAATGCCGCGCATGGATGCCCGCATACCCGCTTCATCCCCGTCAAAAAGTACGGTAATGTTTTCCGTCAACCTGCCGATGGATTTGATCTGGTTTTCCGTGAGTGATGTGCCCGAAGAAGCAACGACATTTTCCACCCCGCTTTGGTGCATGGAGATCACATCAGTATATCCTTCCACCAGGTAGCAATTGTCTTTTCCCCTTATTTCGCGCCTGGCCTGGAATATTCCATAGAGGATATTGCTCTTGTGGTAGATTTCGCTTTCGGGACTGTTGAGGTATTTCGGTACTTTTTTGTCAGAAGAAAGTGTCCTGGCGCCAAAGGCGATCGGCTTTCCGGTATTGTTGTGAATAGGGAAAATGACACGGCCCCGAAAGCGATCATAGGTTTTGTCATCTTTTACGACGATCAGCCCTGTCTTTTCCAGGAATTCTTTTTTATATCCTTTTTCAAGTGCATTTACTTCGAGGTCGTCCCATTTATCCAGGCTGTAGCCGAGTTCAAATTTCCGGATTGTTTCTTCTGTAAATCCGCGTTCTTTAAAATAACTGAGACCAATTTTTTTGCCATCGTCCGAATTCCATAACCGATCCACAAAGTGGTCTTTTGCAAAGTTGGTGACAATGAGCAGGCTTTCCCTTTCTGATTGTTCGAGTAGCTCTTCGGGCGTTTGCTGCTCCTCTTCGACTTCGATACCATATTTTTTGGCGAGGAATAGGAGTGCTTCCACATAACTCAGACCATCATATTCCATGATAAAGGTGATCGCATCGCCCGCCTTACTGCTACTAAAATCCTTAAAGTTTTCATTTTTTGGGAAAACAAAAAAGGAAGGTGTTTTTTCGTTGGAGAATGGACTTCTGGCCTTGTAGTTGGCCCCTGTTTTTTTTAATTGGATGAATTCACCAATGACATCTACAATATCAATGCGCTCTTTAATTCGGTCTACGGTGTCCTTGCTGATTCTCATGTGCTGATGCAATCGGGAAAAAAACCAAAATTAGTCACAAATTGTTATTAATTGTAAAAAATACAAACACATATATTGAAGAGGGAGAATTATGATCAAGGTAATATGTATTTAGTTTAAATAAATGCGATATTTGCAATGGAATTTTTTGATAGAAGAAGAAATAGCGATACATGTCGATTACTAAGGAAGATGTTTTTAGGGTATTGTCTACAGTAAAAGACCCGGATTTGGGCAAGGACCTGGTGACCCTGAATATGATCAAGGATGTCAAGGTAGAAGGGAAAAAAGTGCAGTTTACAGTGGAGCTTACCACACCAGCCTGCCCATTGAAAGAAATGATCCGCAGAGATTGCGAAAAAGCGATAAACACGCTGGGCGAAGACCTTGAATTGGATATCACGATGTCTTCCTCGGTGACTACGGTCAAGAGTCAGGCTGAGCTTCTTCCGAATGTGAAAAATATCATTGCCATTGCATCAGGCAAAGGAGGAGTAGGTAAATCCACCGTGACAGCCAACCTGGCGGTGACTCTTGCGAAAACAGGTGCGA
Source organism: Cyclobacteriaceae bacterium (assembly GCA_050305935.1). Taxonomy (GTDB): domain Bacteria; phylum Bacteroidota; class Bacteroidia; order Cytophagales; family Cyclobacteriaceae; genus CAJXNP01. The sequence goes on from JBNLGG010000003.1 coordinate 121,477, forward strand.
AAGTAGGAATCATCGATGCGGATATTTTTGGCCCCAGCGTACCGGTCATGTTTAATTGTGAAAATGAACGGCCCCAGGTAAGAATGGTGGGCGAGAAAAATTACATCCTACCGTTAGAGCAATATGGCGTCAAGTTGCTGTCCATTGGTTTTTTGGCACCTCCGGAAAATGCCATCGTATGGAGAGGTCCTATGGCCAGTTCGGCCTTGCGACAGTTTTTTTCCGATGCCGAATGGGGTGAGCTTGATTATCTTCTGATAGACCTTCCTCCGGGCACGAGCGATATCCATTTAACTTTGGTGCAGACTGTACCGGTAACAGGAGCAGTCATTGTGACCACTCCTCAGAAAGTTGCGATAGCAGATGCAATAAAAGGTTTGGCTATGTTCAAACAGGGCCAGATCAATGTGCCGGTGTTGGGAATTATTGAAAACATGGCATATTTTACTCCGGAAGAGTTGCCGGACAACAAATATTATATTTTCGGTCAGGATGGAGGTAAAAAGCTGGCTGAAAAAAATGAGGTAGCGTTTTTAGGAGAGGTGCCTTTGGTGCAGGGAATCAGGGAGAGCGGCGACAGTGGTTATCCGGTGGCGTTAAAAGAAGGCATAACTGCTACGGCTTTTTTTGAAATCGCCCAGAAGTTAGCACAACAAGTTGCCATCAGAAATGCTAAATTTGATAAGACGAGCGTTGTAGAAGTTAAGTAATTGTAATGAAAAATAAATTAATTGAAAAGGATTTGTTGGAGAAGGTGGAGCTCGCTCTTGAAGGCATCAGGCCTTACCTGGTGACGGATGGTGGGGATGTCAAGATATTGGATATTACTCCCGAAAAGGTGGTGAAGCTGGAACTGCTGGGTGCCTGTGGTACCTGCCCGATGTCTACGATGACATTGAGAGCCGGTGTCGAGGAGTCGATCAAGCGGGCAGTTCCGGAGATCGTTTCTGTGGAGGCTATCAATATCACCACTCCTGATTCACCTCATGCCAAAATGCCCGGTTAAGATTTTTTACGTGATAAAGGGATTTTTAAAGATATTAATAGTCATACTACTGGGTAGTTTGGTAGTCGATGTAACTGCCCAGGATAAATGTGCTACCGACGAATACAACCAAAAATTTTACAAAGAGGGAAGAAAGCTAGATCCAGCCAGATTTAACAAATGGCTTTTAACGCTCCCGTCAAAGAGAGCGCTCTCGTCTTCAAGAACAGCTGCTGAGCCAGCTTTAATCCCCGTGGTGGTCCACGTGATTCATAATGGCGAGCCTTTAGGCAGTGGAGTAAATATTTCAGAAGCCCAGATACAATCACAAATAGATGTGCTGAACGAAGACTACCGGCGATTAAATGCAGATACTACAGATACACCAGCGGAATTTAAACCGGTTGCCAGTTTTCTGGATATTGAATTCGTACTTGCCAGGAGAGACCCCGTTGGAAATCCAACAAACGGCATTGTGAGAAAACAAGGGAGCAAGACAGTCTGGGGTCCGGTTTCCGATGACAGTGCGTTGAAAGCGGAAAGCTATTGGCCAGCGGAGGATTATTTTAACTTGTGGGTGTGTGATTTGACGGGCGAAAACCTCGGGTATGCTCAATACCCAGATGCCGTTTTGCCGGGATTAGAGAGTGTCAATAAGAAAAACCGGTTGACAGATGGTGTGGTGCTGGACTACCGCGTTTGCGGAAGCAGCGATAAAGGCAATTTCCCAGACCTTAGGGTGCCTTATGATAAGGGGAGGACAGGGTCACACGAAGTGGGACATTGGTTGGGGTTGATACATAATTTTGCCACCCCGGGAAACTGCCTGGATGATGATTTTGTCGATGATACACCGCTTCAGCAAAGCAGCTACAATGGCGACTGCCCTACACATCCGGTGTCTTCCTGTAGCTCGGTAGATATGTTTCAAAATTACATGGACTATACCGCCGATGATTGCATGAACATTTTCACCCAGGGCCAGACGAACAGAATGCAGCTTGTCCTGGACAATGCCCCGCGCCGAACCAGCCTCCTAAATGGCCAGGGGGCTTTTCCTCCTAACGTGGATTATAACGACCTGGCGTTGATCCAGGTCAACTCCCCGGCTGTGATTTCCTGTTATACTACCGTAGAACCTACGATCACAATTCAAAACCTCGGCACCAATCCCATTACAGCCATTGAGCTGACTTATGGTATGATTGGTTCACAAATGAATAATATCTTACTAACCATTGACTCATTGAAGAGTGGACAACAACGGCTGATCACGCTGCCTTCTTTTACGGTGGTTCCCGGCGACTATTATTTTTACTGCGAAGTGGATATTTCCGGAAGTGTTGATTTCAATCTTGAGAATAATAGCGAGACCATTTACACCATCATTGATAACAGGATAGAAGAGGTGCCATTTATAGAAAAATTTGAATTCGATAATCTGGCGGAAAGTAATTGGAATATATTCAACCCCGACAATGACATTTCCTGGCAGGTTGACCAATTCAGTAATTATCAGTCTGCATTGATAAAGCTGTACAATTATGATAAAATTGGCCAGGAGGACTGGCTTATCAGTCCAGTGTTTGACTACTCTTTTGCAGAGTCAGCTTCCCTGCGATTTAAAGTGTCCTATGCCATTAATGAAGGTTTTAAGGACAAGTTGACGGTTTATATTTCCAATGACTGTGGTAATAGTTTCCAGCAGATATATTCGGACGACGGTCCGGCTATCAGCGTGGAAAACACGGCGGATTACTGGCAGCCTTCCAACGACAGTGATTGGAAGACTATTACATTAAACATTTCTGAATATGCGGGGAGTGAAGCAGTTCGGATAGCCTTTGTGACTACGAATGGCTTCGGGAATAATCTTTACATTGACGATGTGGAACTTTTTATTCAGTCTGTCCAGGATATCATTAATATTCCGGAAGGTGAAATTGCCTTGTTCCCCAGCCCCACAAAAGGTCCGTTATTCAATATTGGAATTAAAACATCCGAAAAAGAAGATGTAGTTTTGCAGGTGTTTTCCAGCAATGGTCAAAAGGTGTTGGAGCAGACATTAAGAGAGACGCTTAACCAGGTCTATCAGTGTGACCTCACAGGACAGAGCGAAGGCGTTTACATTGTGAAAGTTACCGGAAATACCATCAATGCCGTAGATAAAATCATTTTCAGACCCTAACTATTTTTAATAATGAATCCCAAAAAAACTGTGCTGCTTCTTTATGGCGGAAAATCTGTGGAACACGAGATTTCCGTACGTTCGGCAAAAAATGTTTTTGACAATGTTGACACCCATATTTATAATGTTGTTCTGGTTGGCATTGACAAGCAGGGTATCTGGTATTTAAATGAGGCCGTGTCAGCTGATATTTCTAATGGCGACAAAGTGGCGCCGATACCTACCAGGGGAGCAGGCGAGCTGATCAACCTGAGGGATGGAAGTAGGGTTTCATATGATATCGTTTTTCCGGTTTTGCATGGCACGGACGGGGAGGATGGAGCCATTCAGGGAATTTTCAAGGCATATAACATACCGCTAGTGGGCTGCACTGTGTTGGGTTCGGCAGTATCGATGGATAAAATAGTTTCCAAAAAGCTACTGAAAGAATCTGGCGTACCGGTGGCGGATTATTTATATTTCTCCCATACCGAAAAGGATGAATTCCCGTTTTCGAGGATTGTCGAAAGAATTGGACTTCCTTTTATGATAAAAGCGGCTGCACTGGGATCGTCGGTGGGAATCTCAAAAGTAAATTCAGAAGATGAATTTGGGCCCGCCTTGGAAGATGCCTTCCGTTATGGCTCCCAGGTGCTGATTGAGGAATTTGTGAAAGGACGGGAGTTGGAGTGTGGGGTTATTGGAAACGAAAGCCCTGAGTCTACCCTGCCCGGAGAAATTGTGATGAAGAAAAATTATTCATTTTACGACTACCAGGCAAAATACCAGGACGAAGAAGCAATCGATATTGTCATCCCGGCACAGGTATCTGCCGAAACCTCCGCGCAGATTCAGAAATATTGTGTGTTGGCCTACCAAGCGCTGAACTGCAATGATTACTCCCGGGTGGACGTCTTTCTGACAGAGGAAAATAAAGTCGTCATTAATGAGATAAATACGATCCCAGGCTTTACCAACGTGAGTATGTTCCCCATGCTTTGGAGCAATATGGGCTTAAAGTATAGGGATCTGATCAGTAAGCTCCTGGAACTGGCGCAGTCAAGATGGGAACGACAGAATTCATATCAGACGAGCTATGATAAAGCCTGACTTTTATATGAAACTATATTTTCCTACGTTTGATTTCAAAGTGTTTTTTCTCCGAACTATTTGATTTATGAAATTTGATTTTTTAAAGGTCGTTCAATCCTTCAAAGAACACAACGCGAGGGGCTTACTTCTAAATTTGGGACTGATTGTCGCCGTTGGACTTACATTGCTTCTGACCTTTTTTTATTGGTTCTTACCGTCGATAACCAACCAGGATGAGACGCTTACTGTGCCAAATTTGGAAGGCATGCACTATGATCAACTAGATGAGTTTCTAAAAAAACGAGGCCTGAATTACGAGGTACAGGATTCAGCCTATTCATCGGTATACGAACCGTTCACGGTACTAAAGCAGTACCCGGCGGCAGGTGAATTAGTAAAGGAGGGAAGAAAGATATATATCATTATCAAGTCACGGGAACCTGAAAAGGTAAGGATGCCCAATTTGATCGATGGCTCGCTTAAAAATGCAGAGCTGATCCTGAAAAGTTATGGATTAAAAAGGGGTGAAATCACCTACAAGCCTGATCTTGCTCCGAATGCCATTCTTGAACAATGGCATGATGGTGAAAAAATTGAGCCTCAGACTTTAATCGCCAAAGGGTCAGAAATCGACCTGGTTGTGGGTGATGGTTTTGGAAATCGTCAATTTCCTTTAGGCAATTTCGTTGGGAGAAGCCTGGAAGACGTGGAATTTGCTATTAACGGGCAAGGTTTGAACGTGGGATCCGTTATTGTTCAAATCGTTGATCCTGATTTTTACCTGGACCTCAATATTCTCGATGTTGATTCCCTGTTGGTAACAGAATCTGAAATTGTGGTGAAACAAAATCCCGAATATGGCACTACGGTGCGGTTGGGCGATATTGTTGATTTATGGGTGGGCGTATTAAATGAAGAAGACAGCCTTGGGCTCGTAAACAGGCGGAACGGGGACTATATAGAGTAGGATTTGCATGAGAATCATTCTTAAGATATCGGTTTTGATAATTGGCATTAATGGGATGGCCTTTGGTCAGCTCCATTATGTTCCCCTTGACTACTCTGATAACAGAACTCCATTAAGGACGGCTGAGGATAGCACGCAAATTTCATTACCCGTTTGGGATGATTTTTCAACGAGTTACATTTATCCGGATTCATCCATTTGGATAAACAGTGAAAATGTCCAAATTCAATCCGGGATTGGTATTTATCCGCCGTCAGTGAATGTTGCTGCCTTCGATGGAGCGAATCAATTTGGCAATCCTTACGGCTCGGCCCCCACCTCCGAAGGAATAGGTGACAGCCTGGTGAGCCGATTTATTGATTTATCCGGGGCCGATCAAAATTCAACTTTCCTGAGCTTTTATTATCAGAAAGAAGGGAGGGGAGAGCTGCCAGATGACAATGACTTTTTAAGGCTATTGGTAAAGAATGATACCAATACCTGGGTAGAGGTTTGGAAGGTTTCCGGAAACGATATTAATGTGCAGGACGATTTTTCTTTTTTTGTGGTGCCAATTGATAATCAACATTATTTTCATGAATATTTCCAGTTTAAGTTTGAATCATTTGGCAGGCTTGCAGGGCCATTTGACAACTGGCATGTGGATTATGTTTATTTGAACGATGGTAGAAATGGTGACGTTCTGGATCTGATCGATCACACTATTCTTAGTCCGCCAACTTCTTTCTTTAAGACTTATTCCTCGGTTCCTTACGACCAATTTATTTTCGACCCGGATATTTACCTGGATTCCTCATCAATTGACATACAAAACATTGAGAATAAGAATACTGCGATTTCAGCTTCTTTTCAATTGAGATATCAACAGAACAATGATGTAATTGCGGTTATTGATGACACGGTGGTGGTAAACAGAGCTATATTCTTACCTTTTCAAATTAGGACCTTTAATTCTTCAATCCCGGATAAAGCAATTTTTGAGGGTTTATCGGATTCTTTGTTTTTGACCTCCTTTTATTTTATTAATACACTTGACGATACAAGCATTGTGAATCTGAGGGCCAATGACACTGTTTCAACAAACTTTTCAATATATGAAGAACTTTCCTACGATGACGGTACGGCAGAGTTTACCGCCGGAATAAACGGGCTGGGTTCAGAGTTGGCTTATCAGTTTTATACCCCTATCGAAGACCAGATCACTGGTTTGAAGATTTACTTTCCAAATCTAAATACCGGAAGTGTGGGTAATCAATTTATCATTAAGGTATGGAATAAGCTGGAGAATAATGCCCAGTCTGAGGTTTACAGCTTTTCGGCTACCCGACAAAACGGGTCGATCAATGAGTTTACCTACTATCCCTTTCCCAGAGCGGTTTCTGTTTCTGATACTTTCTACATCGGGTATGAGCAGCGAATCGAAGGTTTATTTGTGGTGGGCTATGACAAAAATACCAGTTCATCCGATAAAATTTATTTCAGGACGGGCACCTTGTGGGAGCCCAATACTGATCTCACAGGCAGTCTGATGATTCGTCCGGTCTTTGGCGATGCAAATTCGGGAGTTATTACCGGTATTGATAAAATTTTGAATGAAGATGTAATTATTTATCCCAATCCCTCAAAAGAGATATTTCGATTTAACAAAGAAATCACACCATTAGAGATATATGATATTTCAGGAAAACAGCTTGAAAAGAGTGCCGTTTTTCGATCAAGCAGTGTTAATTTGAGGGGCTATCCAGCAGGAATTTATTTCATTAAATTCCTGGACAATGGCCAGGTGAAAACGAGAAAATTACTACTTCAATAAATATTTGATGAAGAAATAGTTAAATAATTTTTAGCCCCTACAAAAAGCTGTTTATAGTGGGAATTTAAAATAATTAATTCAATATTTGACCCCTGATTTTTAACCACGATTATACGATTATGCAAGAGATTGTTCCGGCGATTACCGCAGTGGCAGGATATGTTCCAGATTACGTACTGACAAATCAAGAATTGGAAACCATGGTCGAGACAAATGACGAATGGATCCAGACACGTACAGGTATAAAGGAAAGAAGAATATTAAAAGGTGAGGGTAAGGGCACTTCGGTAATGGCAACTAAGGTGTTGGAACAATTGCTTGAAAAAAAGCAGCTAGATCCCAAAGAGCTCGATGCTGTATTGATCGCCACTGTTACCCCTGATTTTTTATTTCCAACCACCGCTAACATCGTAGCGGACAATGTGGGTGCTGTGAATGCATTTAGCTATGACCTGACCGCTGCCTGTAGCGGCTTTTTATATGCTCTTGAGACGGGGTCAAACCTTATTAGGTCTGGCAGATACAAAAATATTGCGGTGATCGGCGGGGATAAAATGTCATCGATTGTAAATTACAAAGACCGGAACACCTGCATCCTTTTTGGTGACGGTGCCGGAGGAGTATTACTTCAGGCCAGTGAAAATGGATTAGGTATTAAGGACGCCATCCTTCGGAGCGATGGTAGTGGAAGGGAATATCTATATATGAAAGGCGGGGGATCAGTTAACCCTCCCTCACATAAGACTGTAGACAATGAGATGCACTATTTATTCCAGGATGGCAAAACGGTATTCAAATTTGCAGTGACCAAGATGGCAGAAGTTTCAGTTGACATTATGGAAAGAAATAACCTGACTGGCGAAGACATTGCATATCTTGTCCCTCACCAGGCCAACAAGAGAATCATAGATGCCACAGCGAGCAGGATGGGTATCGGGCCTGAAAAAGTGACCATGAATATCGAACGATACGGGAATACCACTGCCGGAACAATACCACTTTGTTTGTGGGAGTGGGAAAACAAGTTTAAAAAGGGTGACAATGTAATTCTCGCAGCCTTTGGTGGTGGTTTTACCTGGGGCGCTATTTATTTACAGTGGGCTTATTAATTCCCGGAAAAGAATAACCCCGCTAATAATAGCGGGGCCAAACCTAATAAACCTCAAAAAACCAGAACTGTATTTTACTTTTCTTTTTCCTTTGGAAATTGAATCTCTTATCCTCTTCAAAACTACCCTGTCTACCTCTGGGACTTTGATTGTAGATCTGCAGCAAATCCAAATATATGTAGGGGTAAAAAATTATACAAGCGAAATTTCGCTTTTTATGAATTTTCGTTGAAAATTTTGTTCCTGTTTTTACATTCTCTTATAATTGTATTTTGTTGAAAATCTGAGCCCGCTTGAGGAGTAACGAGGAGAATATAAAACTGATATTTGGGATAAAGCTACGCCAACTTCGTCATGAGAAAAAACTATCATTGTCGCAGTTGAGCAAGCTTACAGGAATTTCTATTTCTTACCTGAACGAGATAGAAAAAGGTAAAAAATATCCCAAAGCCAATAAGATCATGGAACTGGCTAATGCGCTCAAAGTGGACTATAATTACCTTGTCTCCTTGAAGCTGAGTAAAAAGCTAACGCCCATCGCCGACCTGCTCAAATCCAATATATTTTCTGACCTTCCGCTGGACATCTATGGAATAAGCAAAAGTAATCTCATTGAGTTACTGTCAGATGCCCCGCTGAAACTGAGTGCCTTTGTTTCCACGATTATTCAGATCAGTAGAAATTATGACATGACGGTTGATAATTTTTACTCAACCGTGTTGACTTCCTATATAGAATTAAATAATAATTATTTTGAAAGTATTGAAAAGAATGCCATTAGCTTTCTGAATGAATTTAATATCGGGAAGGATCATACGGTATATCCCGAGGAGTTAGAGAAAATACTGAAGGAGGAATATGGATATGTGATTGACGAGGACTTTTTGTCCTTTCATGATTACCTGAAAGACCTGGACTCTGTCACTAAGCTAAATGGTGAAAATCCGGTTTTATTCCTGAATAAAAACCTCAACAATAAACAGCGGGCTTACGTGGTTGGCCTGGAATTAGGCTACAATTTTTTGGGTTTAGCCGAGCGCCCATGCACGTCCAACCTCGTTGAGAAAAAATCATTCGAAGAAGTATTGAACCATTATAAAGCATCCTATTTTGCCAATGCGCTTCTGATGGATGGGGAAAGGCTGGCCAGGGATATGGAGGCGTTTTTTAAAAAGGAAAAATTTGACCCTGATTTTTTAATAGAAATTAAGGAGAAGTACAACGCTTCGACGGAAATGTTTGTCAACAGGCTTGTCAATATCATTCCTAAATATTTCAAGCTCAACGAAATGCTGCTTTTCATTTTCTCGCACGAACTGGAGTCGCCGGACTTTTCCCTTGAAATGGAAATGCACCTGGCGGGTATCCACAGTCCGCACGCGAATCTCCAGGCGGAATACTATTGCAGGCGATGGAAGGGTATTTCAATCATCAAGGAATTCGAGGAAATCCAGAAAAAGCAAGAGCTGAAAAAGCCACTATGCGGAGTCCAGATATCTAATCACATCACCGAATCTAAAAACGAATACCTGATCATTTCATTTGCCAGAAACAGGCTTCCAAGCAAAAATGTTAATATGAGCATATCCTTTGGGCTGGAAATAAATGATCAACTGAAAAAGACGGTCAAGTTTTGGAACGATCCGGAGATCGAGAAAAAACAGGTGGGGAATACCTGCGAACGGTGCCCAATTATTGATTGCAGCGACCGGGTAGCAGAAGCAAAAAAACTAGAACAAAGGATCGAATTGAAGCTGAAAAAAGAAGCAATCAGATCCCTCGTTGAGAATTAATACCTTCCTGAAATTCCTGAATATGGCGGATGATGATTTGGAGCAATTTTTTTCTTGCCTCTAAACTTGCCCATGCGATGTGAGGGGTGATGAGTACTTTCTCCGGTGAATGGAGGTCTAAAAGTGGATTGTTTTTTTCAATGGGTTCCCTGGACAAAACGTCCGTAATCGCTCCTCGAATCCAGTTGTTGTTCAAGGCATCGGCCAGAGCAACCTCATCAATGATTCCTCCCCTTCCCATGTTGATGATGATCGCTTCCTTCTTCATTTTCTTCAGTTCAGCTTCACCAATCAGGCTTTTTGTGTTTTCATCCAAAGGACTGTGAATGGATACTACATCGCAGTTAGAGAGGAGCTCATCCAATGTTACCCGATCATAATCCTGATTAGTATTTTTGCCGGAGGTGGAATAATAACACACAGTTGCCCCAAATGCCTCCGCCAGTTTTGCCACTTCCCGGCCGATATTCCCCAATCCGATAATCCCAAATCGCTTACAATTCAACTCAAAGAAATCATGGTGGATATGCGTAAATATATCGTTTTCGACATATTTGCCCGATTTAACATATTGCTCATAGTAATGGGTGCGATGTATGAAGTACAGGAGACAGTTAAATGTAAACTGGGCCACACTTTTTGTCGAATAACCCACCGCATTTTTTACCTCAATACCCGCCTGCCTGCAATATTCCAAATCAACATTGTTAGTCCCCGTCGCTGCTATACAAATGAGTTTTAACTGGGGTGCCTGCGAAAGAGTTTTCGCATTGAGCACCACTTTATTGGTGATGACTATATCGCTTTCTTTGATTCTTGCAACGACGTCGTCGGCAGAAGTGGTTTCGTAAATTGAAACGTCCCCAAAATGTTTTAAGAGACTAATTTCTTTGAGATTGCCAAGGGTTTTGGCATCAAGAAATGCGATGCGCATCTGTTGTGGTTTATTTTTTATAATTCTTTTTGTCGTATTGAATGGAATTATAATACTTCAATTTCTTTTTACCTTCGACACTATTGTAAGAATGTTGGGCTTTGCAGGAAAACAAACCCACCACAAAAAGAAGAATCAGGAAACGAATGCCATGGTTAACAAGTGAATTTCTCATTTTAGCCCCAATTATACTTTGCAAGTTAGAAATATGCCGCCAAATAATTTATGCAATTATAATACACTAAGTACATGATACGGATATTGTACAACTGGTATCATTACGACAAAATTTAACATTTGTAATATTTTTTTGTATTATTTCAATTATATTTGTGGCTTTCTCAAGGGAATTAGATGCGGGTTACCTTTTTTATATTTCTTTTTTGTTGTATTTCTTTCATTTCTTCAGCCCAGGAAACTCCGGATGAAAGTGATAGTACAAGTACGAACATCGTTGAAAAGTTCTCAATTGAGATTACCCCGACAGCCCAGTGGAGCACCATCTTTGACATAATGGCAAACTATGTGGGTCTGGAATTGTCTGCAGTTCTCAGGGAAAAATATTTTGTGAGTGTATATAGTGAATATTTTATTGGCAAGCTGTCCAAAAGGGTGGTGTTTCCAAATTTCTACAATTTTAAGCACTTTAAAATTGGTTTGGGGGGAGGATATAACGTTCGGGTGAGTGACTTAATTCAGGTCCAGCCCTCCCTTAAGGTTTTGTTCGTAGATGCGCGCTGGATAGAGAAGGAACAAGCAAATTTTTATACTGCAGACAATTACCTGGATATCTTTCCGCAGGTAGCCTTGGCGGTGATGCCTGACAAAAAAATCCAGGTCGTTTCTGGTATTGGTTACCACATTGCCAGCTCGTCAAAACTCATTGCCGCTTCCGATTCTGAATTATCTGGTGTAAATTTATTTGCAGGCATTAAATTCAAAATCTATTCAAAGTGAAATTTCTTCTTCACATATTGATTCTATTTAGTTTTTTATTGTCGGCTTGTTCTACCGAGCTAACGGAATTAAGTGAAGAAGATTGGGAATACAGCAATCCGCAATCCAATGAATTAAATCCATATCCTCTGATCGAATTGGATAATGAATTAAAAGAAGAAGGATTTGGTCCCGTGAAAAGTTTGACGATCATCAAAGACCAAAAGCTAGTATTCGAAAATTACTATCAAAACTGCGATCCCGAAGACTTATATCCCCTGGAAAGAGGCACACAAGCGATATTTTACATTCTTTTTGATGAACTGTTGAGCGAAGCGCAAATATCGTTTTCTGATAGTGTCATTAATTTGATCTCGGGCTATGAGCAATATTTTGACAATATTCCACAAAAGGACAGGATTACCGTTTATGACCTGATGAACAACAGGTCAGGGATTTGGTGGAATGAGTGGGATCTGCAATACAGGGCAAATCCGAATGATGCAGACGAGATGAAGCTTCAGAATGACTGGGTTGAGTATGTATTGTCGAGAAGAATGATCAGGGAGCCTGGCCAGGAGTTCAATTATAACAGCGGTCACGCGATCCTGTTGTCTGGCATCCTGTCACAGCATTTGGAGCAAAGACTATTTGAAACTTTTAGAAACAAACTGTTTGAACCCCTTGGAATCAAGGATTATCAATGGAGCCTAACTCAGTCAGGTCGTCTCAACAGTGCCTCCGGCCTAAAAATGAAAGCCCGGGATATGGCAAAGATCGGAATGCTGCTGGCGCAGGAAGGTCAATGGAAAAACCAGGAAATTTATTCGGAAAGATGGTCTGATATTCTCCTTTTACCACCCATCGTCGACAATTACTACAATTACAGAATGGGCTGGTTTAAATTTGGCTATTTTCACCCCATTACCAGGGATAATATGGCCACTGTAAAAGATTTTGTGTTTTTGTGGGGTGAGGGTGGCCAGTTTATTTTTGTCTCACCTAAGAATAAAATGACCGTGGTATTTACCGGTGGTTTTGAGCATGGCAAGGAATCCGACTACATTTTTTATCTTTTTAACAAGTATATTGTCCCTTCAATAACCGAAAGTTCACCCGGAACTTAATATACATTGCACTATGAACTATTTTCTTGGAATTGACATTGGGACTACTAATGTTAAACTAGCCCTATTTGATGCAAATTGGGAAGCACATATTGTCGAAGAAAAAGAAATCAAAACCTACTATCCGAAAAGTGGGTATTGTGAACAGAATGCAGTAGAGATAGCCGAAATAAGTACCGGATTGTTAAAGAAGGTAATTCAGGGTGCCAAAGCCAAATCTTTAACGATTGATGGCATTGGGCTAAGCACCGCCATGCATTCATTTTTACCTGTAAATGACGAGATTACTCCACTCGCTAATCTTGTGATTTGGTCAGATACCAGGGCAATACAAATTTCCGAATCCTTAAAAAAAAACAGCACAGCAAGTAAGTATTTTGAGAAAAGCAATGTGCCCATGCATCCTATGTTACCGCTCACCAAATGGATTTGGTTTAACCAGTATTCGGCAAAGAAAAAATCCCCACATAAGGTAATATCAATCAAGGAATATCTGATTCACAAATGGTTCGGGGAATTAGTGATAGATGTAGGTTTAGCGGGGTCGACAGGCTATTTTGATATAAAGAAGAATGATTGGAATTATGAGTTATTAAGCTATTTAAAACTGGATTCCAGGCAGTTGCCAGAAATTAAGCCATCGACCTATGTGCTAAAAAATTGGAAGGAAAGCCTTACAAAAGAAATAGGGACAACTGAGTTGCCGCCGATGGTGCTGGGGTCCAGTGACGGGTGCCTGGCAAATATGGCGGCCGGGGTAGTGGACAAGACCAAGGCCAGCCTGACCATTGGGACGAGTGGAGCAGTAAGGACCGCTTATACTAAACCCTCAAACCAGGGGAAACGATTGTTTTGTTACCCTATGTTAAAGGACTATTTTGTGGTGGGCGGTGCCATAAATAACGGCGGGAACGCGCTAGAATGGTTTAGGAGAAACATGTCACCCAACGAAGAAAATTTTTGGGGTGATTTTGATGAACATGTCAGGACCATCAGACCAGGGGCGGAAGGCTTGTTCTTTCTGCCTTACCTGTTTGGGGAGCGGGCGCCTTTGTGGGATCCCTCGCTAAGGGGTGCTTATGTAGGTATTTCCAATAATCATACAAACAGGCATTTGCTGCGTGCTACTGTGGAAGGAATCGGGTTTGCATTAAAGCACATTTTCAAGCTGATCGATGCACGGCCAAACACCATTAAGATGGTGGTAGCGGATGGTGGATTTACAAAGTCAAGGGTGTGGGTGCAGATAATTTGCGACATGTTGGGAGTAGAAATAATTTGTCCCGAGCAGTCCTTTGGGGCGGCAAAAGGAGCGGCCATGTTGAGCAAAATGATACTGGAAAATAAGGCCATGGAGGATTTGCTGTCAGGTCAGATCGTAACAGGGGAAATATTCAAACCAAAGAAAGCCAATAAAGATTTTTATGATGAGCTGTTCATTACCTACCTGAATGCTTCTTCGCTTATCAACCAATGGGTCAAATAGCTAAAACTTCCCGAGGGCTACTGAAACATTTCCCGTCCAGTTATTCAGGTCAGACGAAGATACCGGGCTTTGCAATTCCAGGCTGTGGTTGATACGATAGCCGCCTCCAATGGATAGTTTTAAGAAATTCATCACGTTTATTTCCAGTAGAACTGACGGCTCTGCAAAAAGAAAAAGAGAATTTTCGACATCGACGTAAACTGATGTGCTATTAGATTCACTATTGACTTTGTTTGAAATGCTAGCTATTCCGGCGCCAAATGTTAATGGAAAAGAGACATGGACCACCTTCACTGGCGCTACGATATATCCCAGAAGTAATCCACTGTAACCCATGTGTAGATGCAAAGACTGGTCAGGATTTTCAGATGGCACACTGATTTTGTAAGCCATTGAATGGGCCGACAATCCTACCAACACATGCCTGTTTAAAATAAGTCCACCCTGCCCACCGAGCAGAAGCACCGGCTCATCCATGATCAAAGAATACTTTACATCAAATTGTCCAAATCCATTTATTTGTTCTGCATTAAATATGGTTTTTGGTTCATCCATGTCTTGACTAAAGGAGATGATTGTCCATGAGAGAAATGTTAAGATAAGTATGAGCTTTTTCATATCAGAAAATGTATTTAAAAGAGACCTGGAAATTGAAAAATTCAAAATCAACATACCGGAGACCATAAAAATCCAACACCGGCTGAATCTCTAATCCAACAGTCATCGGCACGTCGTAAATGCGATATTCCAGACCCGCAATTCCATCCACTCCAATGGAATAGTATCCTTTTATTGAATAGTCATAAATAATATCTCCCACAATATCGTAGGAAAGTTTTTCGCGGCGATATTTCTTATATCCCAAATGACCGCCCACTCCATAATAGAAGTAAAAATCCTCCGGTGTTTTTACGGGCAATCTTTGGAACCATTCATTTAGTACCATTCCCTGGATACCATCTTTGTGAAAGGTGAGCATGATTTCTATCGCCTGGTTTTCTGAATAATGATTTTGGAAGGTGATTCCGCTGACGTGTCCTAATCTAAACCCCGCAGCCTTGTCATAGTGCTGGGCCTGGCATTGAACATATAAAATAGTCAATAATGCCAGTAAATATGTAGTTTTCGTTCCCATTATTGGTTGGTATTAGTCAATTGAGAAGTTTACTGAAACCTCGCCGCTTGTTGAATTGAGGGTTAATTTCGATACAGGCGACGGATTTTTACCATAATAACCTGTGACATGTACGGTTTTCTCCTTTTCATCTGTATATGTTTTGCTGAAGTCATGCGGCTTCTCCTTAAAGAGTAACCGGTCTTCTCTGGCACGGAGGTCCAGGTCGATGGACTGACCGGGGGGGAGGCTGATGTTGTAGTCAGTCGATTTTCCAACAAGGTTAATGGTAGAAAATCCCGGATGGACGGAATGTAAGATCAGTTCGCCATAAGACTGATCGATGTTACAAGACCCTGTCAACCTGTATATGTCAAAATTCGAAAAACTGGCCGTCCCGCTGATCGTGAATACTTCGGATATTCTGATCCGGTCGCTGGTAGATTCCAGAGTCAGGTTGTTGATCTTCTTCAGGTAAAGTTGCGATTGCCGGGAATCCACTTTTACTTTTTCCGCTTGTTGGAGTTCCAGTTCACCTCCTTTGATAGAGATGCTTCCCGACTTGAATGAGTTGATCCTGATATTGCCGTAATTTACATTGATGCGGGCCAGGTTGGTAATGTCGTTTGACTTGAAATTTCCATGCGCCTGTTCGACGCTAATCTTACCGTAAATATCGTTGATGACCACATCGCCAAATTTGTTGACCAGGTCAACGGAAGCTGTACGCGGCAGCCAAATTTCAAAATCTATATCCAATTCATTTTTGTTCATCAATGTTTTGGAATAATCGCCTATTGAGCTGAAAAATTCGGATAGAAGCCCTTTGTTACGGTCCATGATAGTTTCAATAATGACAAATTCGTCCGCCACGTTGAAGTCAAATTCTACGCGGTCCATTAACTTCCTGGTGTCATCGTCGGTCTTGCCGTAGGTAGTCAATTTGATTTTGACATCAAATTCGTTTTTGTCCCAGCCGTTGACGATTATGTCCCCATATTTGTTGTTGATTTCAAAGCTTACATTTGATTTCACCTTGAAATGTTGGTTTAGGGTTTTGACCAGGGTGGTATTTTGTCCCTGGGCAAAAAATCCGGGGAGCAATAAAACCCCGCAAAGGATGGTAATTTTAAATATTGGAATGTTCATTTTCAGCCTGCTTTTCTTTTAACTCGTCAGAAATTTGTTCGAGCATATTTAACTTTAACCTATAAAAATTGATCATTGCATCTATAACCTCCTGGCTATCTGCTCTTTCAGTCAGATCTTTTTTCAATTGATCATAGTCTTTGTCCAGTTGTTCAATCGATAGCCAGGTGTCACTGCTCAATTGTGATTTGTTTTTCTTGATAAACTGCATCTGGTCGTCGATCAGGGTTACATAATATGCTTCTGTTTCTGCTAATTCACTGGATAAATTATGAAGGGCAATTCCCTCTCTGTTGAATTCCACTGATTTCTTGCCCAGATAATAAGAAATCCCAATAGAAATAATGATCACTATCGAAGCTGCCACTTTCAGCACACTTTTAAATATCCTGCGTCGGGGAGCATTGCCCCTGTCGAGCTGTTCTGAGATTTGATCCCAAACCAGGTTATAGTCTGTTTGGTAGACATCAAAGTCAGCTCTCGTTCTTTCAATATGTTTTTTTAGGGGGTCCTTCATCTGTCGCTTGCTTTTAGAATGTTCCTGATTTTGGCTTTTGCCTTGCTGTATTGGGCTTTGGATGCTGATTCTGAAATGGAAAGGATCTGGGCAATTTCCTTGTGGTCATACCCTTCGAATAGATAAAGACTGGCCACGACTTTGCACCCTTCGCTTATGTTTTCCAGGGCATGAAGTATCTTGCCTGCTTCGGTATTCACATAATCATTTTCCGATTCAATTACTTCTTCCATGTCCGTTTCTTCATCGATTCCAAGGAAAATATTCTTTCGTTTTCTGATTTCATTGATGCAATTATTGACAACTATTCTTTTTAGCCAGGCGGGAAATGTTTTCGGTTCATGCAGGTTTTTAAGTTTAAAAAATGCATCAATAAACGATTCCTGTAGCATGTCCCGGGCATCTTCATCATTGCCCATCATCCTCCTGCACACATTGTACATCGCTCCTGCGAAATGCTTATAAAGCTCATTTTGAGCCATCCTATCTCCCTTTTTACATCGTTGGATCAGGTATATATAGATGGATTGCTGCTCCGTCTCCAATGGTGTTTATTTTAAATTCATGCTAAAGACAAAGAGAAGAATGGAAGGTTTCCATCTGTTCAAATTATTTATTGGCTGGCACTTCATACAATTCCTGGAAAATGAGGTGAACAGCTTCTTCGAGCTTCAGGTCATATTCATTTTTGCTTTTACCAATCTTGCCTGAAGCCGTTCCCTGCCACAAAAGCCGCTTGGATGAAGGATCCAGGAAATTAACAATCAACACCACCAGCTTTTCTGATTTATCCCTAATATCATTGTAATTACTATAGTAATACCATTGGCTGCGCGGATAGTAGCTGTTGTAGTTGCTATAGTAGCCGGCGTTATTCTGGACGTCGACAGTAATACCACCCTGCAAGCGGACTATCACATCAGCGTCATGGTTGCTTGTGACATTCAAAGCGCTAAATTCTTCCGCTACTTTATTGTAAAGCAGCTTCTTGTCTTCGTCGGTAAAGGAAAAATTCGCTTCCGATTCGTTGGCCGGGTTATAGAATTTGAAGGTCTTTAATTGGTTTACGTGGAGGGGCGTTATTTCCTGGGTCTGTATTTTATAAGACGATGTGCATCCGATAAAACAAGCCAGCATTGCCAATGCAACTGAAATGTGAAAAATAACAGATCGCTCAAAAATTGATTTCATTTTATTCTTTTTCATTTTATTCCCTCTTACGTACGATTGCGATAAAAAAATGTGAAATTTTGACCCGCTTAATTTATTTTGGGTTTTTCCCCAATGATTTTTATATCTTTCAAATTCTTTTTTCAATGGTCTTATACCGCATCAATTTATGAGCAATCTGAAAAAAATTTTTTTAATCTATAGTGATGCTGATAATAAAATGCCTGTACATGAAAGAATGGGATGGATAGATGCGTTCGGGTATTTTTTAAAAGTTTTGCTAAAGCAAATAGTGGGTTGGGATACCGAGATTGTTTTGACCAAGGATTTTAAGTCAATTAAATTAAATGAGGAATACATTATTATTATTGTTTCTTCTGATAATCTGGTACATGATGAAGCATGTGTCGGTCTGCTAGAGCAGGTTACAAGGTATGTCAAAGAGGACAAAATTTCCGGAGACAAGTTGATCAAAGTTCAGAAAAACTATTTTCCGCGAGAGAAGGAGCCTTCGTTTCTGCATCAGTTTAAAGACTACTCTTTTTTCAAGGCCAACGGGCTTTCGGGGGGGCGAAGTGAATACAAAGATTTTTTCAGTAATGCAGAGGAAAAGACCTTTTGGGTAAAGTTGACAGACCTGGCCTACGAAATATTGTCCTTTACCGAAAAAAAAGGGTCTGGTCATCTGGATATCAGCAAATATTCTGTTTTCCTGGCCGATACAAATATGATGGCGGAGAAGTACCGCAACAACATTAAGCGGGACCTGCAAAGTATGGGATTGACTATTTGGCCGAAGAGCTCCTTTGCAGATAATTCGAATGATTTCATCCTCAAACTCGATAAATTTATTAAGAAAACCGACTTTGCGATTCACATTATCGGAAATGGCTTTAGCTCACCTATTGGTGAAACACGACATACCAGGGAAGAAATACAGGCCAAGATCACCGAAAATTTTTCCTCACTATATCGAAAGGACAATAATGGGGCTATCTACCGCCGGTTTTTTTGGTTTGACAAAGTAGGGATACTCACCAATGAGAAAGTAAGCAATTTTTACAAAGAGCTTAGCGTGAGGGTAGAAGACCAGCTGGGTACGGAATTAGTAGTTTCGTCCTGGGAAGAATTTAAAAGCTTGATCTTTCAATTCACTAGCTTTGAGCTGCCGTCGATAAAATCAAAAGGAGACGAGGAAGAACAAAACGAGCATAAGATTATTTACTTCTTATATGATTCGATTGATGAGGAGTTTGCCAAACCACTTATCAGTCAACTGAGAAAAAATAATTTCAATGTAATTACTTCCAATTTTGATGGCGATATATTGGCGGTGAGGCATATCCACATGGAAAGCCTGAAAAGGTTTGATTATGCTTTTGTGTTTTCACATAAATCAGGGTCGCAGTGGATCAACATGAAATTATTGGATGTTTTCAAAGCACCTGGCTTTGGCAGGGAAAAGCCCATTGAGAAAAAAGTCTTGATCGTACCGTCATCTTTTAAAGAAGATTTAAACCCCGCACATAAAATGTTTGATATTTTGCGCTACGAAGGTGAGCCAGGCGAGGGAATTATTAATAAGATACTTTTCTAATTAAAAATTCCTCCGCATTTCTATTCAAACATTAAGTTTTTTATTATCCGTTCTGAATGTTTTACTAATTTCGAAAAATTGGATTATATTTAGTTTTCACACACCAATGTCGAACACAAAATTATGCTAGGCCCCCTGCTGAAGGTACTGAATGTAGAAAAAGGAGAGGAAAAACCGGTTTTACTTCTTTTAGGCAATGGGTTTTTTCTTGGGATATTTCTGGCAGCATATAAGGGGGTCGCCTACACCCTGTTTCTAGAAAATCTTGGCGAATACCTGAGGGAAGCAATATTCATCTCAGGTGGACTGGGGGTGATTTCTACCAGTATATACACTTACATCCAACAGCGAGTTTCCTTCACTAAACTGATCCTGTTGAATTACGTGGTCATTTTTATTTTCATCGCGATTTCAAGGGTATTGTTTGTCTATGCCGAGGCAAATTGGATAATTTTTATTTTGTTTGTGATGAATGGTCCGGTGTTGTCGATATTAATTTTGGGTTTTTGGGGTACCTTTGGGAGAATTTTTGATCTTCGTCAGTCGAAGCGGATCATCGGAGGGATAGACAGTGGGCAGATAATAGCCACGATTATCGCTTTTTTCACGATTCCCTTCATTAGTAAATTGCTTGATCACATCTCTGACTTGCTAATCATTGGTGAAGTAGGACTGGTGGTTTCTATTGTTTTCCTGATCATTATTTTTTCCAATTTTGACCTGAAAGCATTTGACGTGCATTTATCAGGGGGGGAATCTGAAGAGAGCAAGTTTAAATCACTGATAAAAAACAAATATGTAGTATTCCTGGCATTGTTTCTTTTTGCTTCGATGCTTGCATTTTCGCTTGTTGAATACAGTTTCTTGAGTGTGGCAGAGCATCAATATCCTGAACAAAACAAGTTATTGAGCTTTATCAGTATTATTGAAGCGTCGATCCTGGTGTTAGGCCTTTTGATACAAACTTTCGTAAACGAACGCCTTCTGTCAATGTATGGACTCCGCACCACATTGCTGGTTCTTCCAGTGATTTTGTCCTTGTTTACAGTGTTGGCCATTGTTGTAGGATCTTATTATGGATTCGATGTTTCGAACCCCAATTTTTTGTGGTTTTTCCTGTTTATTACTATCAGTAAACTATTTACGTCCTCTCTTCGGGATGCGATGGAAAACCCGGCATTCAAGCTTTTTTTCATGCCATTGGACGATAGGATCAGGTTTGATATCCAAACAAAACTGGAGGGGATTGTGAATGAATTTTCAAGGCTCGTTGCGGGCGCCTTAATCTTCGTGCTAGGGATACTGCCATTTTTCCATCTGATTCATTATTCTGTGCTGTTGCTGGGGGTAATAGCGTTTTGGATCTTTTTAGCCTTGCGTGTTTACCACAATTATCGTATCAGCATCCGTTTCAAATTGGAGCGTCAAAAGAGAAAAGCAGGAAGGGAGTTTACCAAGCACAGCAAGAATTACATTTTTAATGTGCTCTCTACATCTACAAAAAATGGCACTCCGGAAAAATTGATATTTGCATACAAAGTGATGGCAAAGCTTTTTCCCTTTGAATTCAAATCCACCTTTACCAAATCCATTAAAAGCTCGGGAGAAGAAGTAAAAATGGTCATTATCAATAAGTTGAGGGAGGATAATGTCATTGGTGAGTCGGATTTCAGGAGTAGTAAAAAGAAAGAAACAGCCGAGACGATAGATCATGACTACCTTTCTGATAAAGATGTTGATTTCATTATCACGTTTGCAAGGAATGCAAAACATGATCAGAAAAAAATCATCGCTGACTATATTTCCAATGCCAATCCCGAAGACGGTTTTAAAGTGCTCATTGAGTTGTTGAACGATACAAACTCCGAAATCATAAACATAGCCATCTTAAGTGCGGGAAAAATCCAGCGAATGGAATTGTTGCCCTTTCTGGTTGACTTCCTTACGCAGGAAAAGTTTAGGGATACAGCTACTGATGCATTGATAACTTATGGTGAAAAAGCTTTTTCAAGTTTGGAAACAGCGTTTTATACTACCGATCAGTCGGAAGATGTCAAGATAAGGATCGTTGGTATTTATGGCAGGGTGGGCGGAAGTACAGCGATCCGGTTGCTTTGGAGTAAGATAGATTTCCCGGATTTTCAGGTAGTGGCTGCAGTAATTAATGCATTAAGCCAGTGTGGTTTTAAAGCTCATGGTAATCAGATTGCAAGGATCAAGACTGCCCTTGAAAATGATATTTCAAACATTCTCTGGAACTTGGTGGCGCTTGACGCCCTGAGAAACCACTCGGAAAAAGAATTTGGAGTGTTGATAAATGCTCTAATAGAGGAAAATGAGCATAACAATACCCATATTTACATGCTCATGTCTATGATATTTGACCAGAAATCCATGCAGTTGGTCAAGGAAAATATTGAATCAAAAACCAACGAAGGAACGACCTATGCACTGGAGTTGCTCGATGTTTTTCTGCCGGAGGATATCAAGGAGAAGATCATACCGATATTGGATGATATACCAGACTATGAAAGGGTAAAACGGCTACAGATCTTTTTTCCACAACTAGACCTTTCGGTTAGCGAAATCTTAAAAGCAATCATTAACAGGGATTTTGCCCAGACCAACCGGTGGACAAAAGCCTGTGCTTTTTACGCGATCGGGACTACCGATTTAGAAATAAGCTGCAAACTGGAACTCGTTGCAAACCTGTTTAATCCTGATGAACTGTTAAGGGAGACGTCTGCCTGGGTATTGTTTCATCGCTATCCGCAAGACTATCAAAAGAATATCCTTAGGTTAGCCGATCAACAAAGGAATCACCTTAATGCGAAGATCGTCCAGTCAGACGAAGGAGTGGATGTAAAAGGGCAAAGTACGAGCAAATATCTGAAATACCACCTTATTGAATTTTTGAAACATTCTTCTGAGCTTCGGGCATTGACGGGATTGTTTTTATCAAAGCTGGTCGATAATGTTGAGGAGCTGATTGTTAAGAGAGATTTTGAAATAGACCTGATCAATTACAAGACAGAATATTTCTTTTTTATTTTAAACGGGGAGGTTGTTTTATATGACTCCAGCTTCAACGTTGAAAGAAAATTTGAACCTGGGGGATATTTGGGTGAATTCATTTTTACACAAAATTCCAACAAAGGATATAAGCTTGTCATCAAGTCAGGCGCGCATTTGTTGCAGGTTGATAAAGGGAAATTTTATGATCTGGTATGTGACAATTATGATATAGCGGAGCGTGTATTGGATATGATGGAGGCGGCTGAAAAAGAGGTTATTGAGATATAAAAAACATAACTTACTGTTTTTTAGTATTTTAAATACATTTGTTTAAATTAAAAATTTAATTAAATTTGGCAACGAAAACACGTTTGTTTTCATTCGAGGATGGTTGGGTTTAATTTTAAATTATATGGAAATTATTGTTAAATTAGAATGAACTCGCAGCTTTTATTGCATTTTTTCTATTACATTAGAATCTGATGGATACACAAAATAACTTGATCATTATCTATTCATCGAAAGATGAAGACGCAAGTTTAAAAACATCTTGGGTAAATAACTTTCACCGCTTTTTAGAATTACTCCTTGGAAGGCTTTTAAGAGACCAGGTTAAAATCAACCTCACAGAAATCCAGGAGTTGGATTTGGACAAAATCTATTCTACGTCTACCATCCTGATTCCCATTGCCACCGAGCATCTGCTCCTGAACAGCATTTTTAAGGAGGAGATCAAAAAATTTCATGAGAAAGGAATAAACAAGGGACAGAACAGCATTTCGTGGAGTTCCCGGATTTTTAAGGTATTCAGAGAGCCCACAAAAGGTCATTTCCTCCTTGATTTTCTAAGCAATTCCCTGGGCTATAATTTTTATCACCGGGATCCTCTTACCAATGAAGTTGTTCAATATAATGATTTTACCAGTCCCGAATCGCAAAAAACTTTTTGGATGAGGCTGTATGACCTCGCTTACGATATATCCAAAATTCAGCAAGATATTAATAGTGGAGAGCGCGAATTGCAGACTATTACACAACAGATCAATAAGGAGTCCATTTATTTGTCGGCGGTAGGATCAGACCTGGAGAATGACAGGTCTATCATAAAAAGAGAATTGCAGCGAAGCGGTTTTCAGGTACTCCCGGACAACAATATTCCTGATGACTTAGATGCCGCTCTGCGAATGATCAGAAATGACATTGCAAGGTGCAAAATGGCCATTCATTTGGTAGGGGCTGATCCTGGTAAAATCAAAGGAACTAATTCGTCACTGATAGAACTTCAATTGAGGATTGCATCGGAGCTTCTTAAGGACGATGAAAAAATGGGATCAGACAAAGGTCCACTTCCGCTAGGCAGGATTATCTGGATAACCCCACACCTTGACAAGGTCAGTGTAAAACAGAAGATTTTTATTGAAAACTTGAAAAAGGACTCTGACGCAATAAAAAAAGCAGATGTTCTTGAATCAAATGTCGAAGAATTAAAGGGCTTTATCAGTAATAAAATTTCGCAATACCGGTCGACCGCGACAGAAAAAATTCAAAAAAAGAAAGATGCAAAAGTCATATATTTGATCTGCAATAATACTGAGGCAGAGAAATGCAAGCCAATCAAAGATTACCTGAATTCTTTTGGTTACCAGGTGATTACCTCTACGTTTGAAGGATCACCCAATGAAGTGAGAACAGAACATTTTAATAATTTAAAAAAATGTGACGCTACCCTGGTCTATTATGGAGGAAGTAATGACAACTGGATGAAAACCAAACTTCAGGACCTTTCAAAGTCTCTGGGATTTGAGCGGGAAAAGCCATTGGGGCTACAAGCAGTCATAATAGATTCAGAAGAGAAATTTGACGACCTGTTCAAAGCCAGGAAAAATACTATGGTTTTATATAGCAAAGGCTCTTCAACCGAAAAATCGCTTGAACCATTTTTAGCTCAATTACAAAGTTGAAAACATGGGCGAAAAAGATTTTGAATTAATCGACTACGAGATATCGGGAAATGTTGATCTTATCAATCCATTTCCCGGGTTAAGACCTTTTGGCTTTGAAGAAAGCCATTTGTTTTTTGGGCGGGAAGGCCAGAGTGATGAAGTACTTCTTAACTTGGCGAAACATAGGTTCTCAGCCGTCATCGGAGCTTCTGGTAGTGGTAAGTCATCCTTAATGTATTGTGGTCTTATTCCTATCTTGTACGGTGGCTTCATGACCCAGGCAGGTGCCGACTGGACTGTATTTGTTACCCGTCCAGGCATTACACCAATAGACAATCTGGCAAATACTATTGTTTCAAAAGATGAGCAAAATGCCACCCTGGATGAAGAAGAAATATCGATTTCCAGAACGCTGACGTCCACTATTTTAAGAAGCAGCTCAATGGGTTTGGTGGATGCGATCAAACAATATGGCTATACAGAAAATAAAAATATTTTTATCCTGGTCGACCAATTTGAGGAGCTGTTTCGGTTTATCAATTCAGACGATAAATCTAATGCGCTGAATGAGGCGGCGGCTTTTGTCAACTTGCTGATCAAGTCGATAAATCAGGATGAGGTCCCGATTTATGTCGCATTGACCATGCGTTCTGACTTTATAGGGGAGTGCTCTCAATTTCCGGAACTAACGCATATTATAAACCGGAGCCATTATTTGATCCCACAAATGACCCGCGAACAACAACGCCTCGCTATAGAAGGACCGATTGCTGTAGGAGGTGGGATTGTTACCAAAAGACTTGTGCAGCAGTTGCTCAATGATGTGGGCAATAATGCCGATCAGCTTCCAGTGCTTCAGCATGCATTGATGCGGACATGGGATTATTGGATTAAGAACAGAGAAGGAGAAGAGTCAATTGATCTCCGGCACTATATTGCTGTTGGTAGGATCAACGAAGCATTGTCTCAGCACGCGAATGAGGCTTATTCAGAATTATCAAAGCGACAGAAAGAAATTTGTGAGGTTCTTTTTAAAACACTTACCGAAAAAAGTTCTGACAATATCGGTATCAGGAGGGCGGCAAAACTTTCTGAAATAGCCGAGATTGCAGATGCCTCTGAAAAAGAAGTAAATGCTGTTATAGACGTGTTTAGACAGCCCGGCCGTTCATTGCTGATGCCTCCGTCTAATGTCAATCTGCATTCCGATTCGATTGTGGAGATTTCCCACGAAAGTTTAATGCGGATTTGGCAGCGACTCAAAAATTGGGTAAATGAAGAAGCAGAATCTGCTAACATGTATCGACGGCTTTCGGAGGCTGCCGAAATGTACCAGGTTGGTAAGACTGGTCTGTGGCGCCCACCAGATCTGCAATTGGCACTTAACTGGCAGCGAAAACAAAAACCAACCGCCGTTTGGGCACATCGTTACAACCCATACTTTGAAAGGGCGATTTTATTCCTTGAGATAAGCAAAAACGCATTCGAGAATGAGCAAAAGAGTAAAGAGCTTTTGCAGAAGCGAATGATCAGAAGGACAAAGATCGTAGCCTTGATTTTGGGGTTGTTTGCAATAATTTCTGCAGCGTTTTTTGTTTTTGGTTGGGTGCAAAAAGGTATCGCCGAAGAAAACCTGGCAAAATCACTTGAAAATGAACGCATTGCAAATGAACAACGAGAACGCGCTGAAACAAATGCGGAAATTGCAGAGAGGGAAAAAGAAGCAGCAGATGAGCAACGTCAGGAAGCAATCCGGCAATCTCAAATAGCACAGGAGCAGCGGCAAATAGCTGTCAGAAATGAGTACATTGCCCTATATCAAAAAAATGTTGCTGATTCTCAGCGCGTTGTAGCCAATCAACAAAAAGAGATAGCCCTGATCAATGAGCAGCAGGCTGTTGCAGCCCAAAACGAAGCCCAGGAAGAACGGGACAAGGCGCTGTCATTGAGGATGCTTTCCATCGCCCAGGGAATGGCGGTCAAATCCCTGAATATAACGCGGGATGACGATTTGAAGGGGTTATTGGCTCAGCAGGCCTATATGTTCAATTCTGAATTTGGTGGCAATGTCTATGACAACTATGTGTACGATGGCTTGTACTACGCAATGAGAAAGATCGAAGGCGAATCATTCAACATACTTACTGGGCACACTGACAATGTAAGGGCGGTTAAATTCAACGAGGAAGGTGATAAATTTTACTCGACCGGGTCGGATGGCCGTGTGCTTGTTTGGGATGCGGAAAACCTGACCAGCCAGGTGCTTTACAGGCACGAATTTGTAAACAAATCGCTGGCACTCAGTTCGGATGAAAAATGGGTAATAGTATCGGGTGATGCACCTTATGTTCTATTGCTAGATATCCAAAACCTTAAGAGTAAGAAAATAAATATCCATGAGGGGGCCATTACTAGTATTTTGGTTCCGAAACAGGCTAATTATTTTTATTCATTTGGGATTCAGGACCAAAAGCTAATAAAGTCTAGCTTTGACGATTCAAATGAAGAGATCATTGGGTTTGAGGACAAAGTAAGGTCTATCATCCTAAGTCCGGATAACAGGTTTTTTATAGGTGGTTGTGAAAACGGAAAAATCGTTGTCTGGGATGCTAAAACGCTTGATAAGCTTTACACTGTGGAAGATTTGACGAATCAGCCGGTGTATTCTATTGAAATAAATGAAAAAATTAACACAATTGCGATTGGTGATGAGAATGGAGCGATATATTTGTGTGACGCTTCTAATTTAGGGATGGGAATGAATCACCTGATTACTCTTACAGGGCAAAACTCACGCATCAGTAAGATTAAGTTTAGCAATGATGGGAAATTATTGGGTTCTGCTAGCCTGGATGGATCGATTCAAATGTGGGTAGTAAATGATTTAGATAATTTACCACTTGTTTTTAAAGACCATGATGACCATGTTTGGGATATCAATTTTAATCCGGAAGGAAATTACCTGATAGCGGGAGTAAGAAGTGGAGATATTAAAATCTGGCCAACCAAACCGCAGATGTTATCTGAAATGATATGTAGAAAATTAATGAGGAATATGACGACCAAAGAATGGGAAAGATATGTAGCTAAAGATATTGAATATAGAAAAACCTGTGAAATCGCAACATCTAAATAGACCTGGGATTTGATTGCTAACACAAACTATGAAAAGGATTTTTAAAGGGTTTTTTGTTTTTCTAACTTTTCTAATATCCACAACCGCTTTTTCACAAGGTTTTTGCGATCAAAAATTAGGTGAGGCAGAGGATAATTTTGAATCGGGGAAGTTCTATGGAATTCCTGAGTTGCTATCCCCTTGTTTGAAAAATGGATTTTCAAGAGAGGAAAAAATAAGGGCTTACAGGCTGCTAACTATCACCTTTTTATACCTGGAAGATCAAAATTCTGCAGATAAAAGCTATCTCGAACTTCTAAAATTGTCTCCTGAATATGAAGTCAATACGGATCTTGATCCTGGCGAACTGATAGCCCATCATGCAAAATTCACCACCCGACCATTCGTTTACCTGATAGCTAAAGGCGGAGTTAATTTAACTCATTATAATCAAATTGTCGACGTGTCGATGAACAATACCAATGATGGCTCGCAAACTGAAAAGTCTCTGTTTGGATTTAACGTGGCCTTCGGGTCTGAATTCACTATTTATAAGAACCTTCATTTGGGGGTAGAAGGGATGCTGCATCGGAAGAATTTTGAAATCACTGACAAACAATTTGTATTAAATGGTGTCACCGATAGCAGGATCACAAAATTACGACAAACGTATACCGAGCTGGAATTTCCGCTTTACATAAAGTATTCATTTTTTAAGCCCAAAATTAGTCCGTTCGTTTATGCAGGGGCCGCGCCATCAATATTATTTTTGGCGGGAATAAAGGAATCTCAGATTCAAAAGGGAGCTGATATTTCACCTCAGCCGGACTTTGATATTTATAACCTGAGAAATAAAGTAAATTATTCATTGTTAGGTGGCTTTGGTATAAAATATAAAATTGGTATTAATTATTTGACGGTTGAATTTAGGCATCAGCGGTCAATGTTAAATTATAGTAATGAAAAGGATATTTGGGATTCAAAATCAAGATTGGGGAAAAATCTTAAGTATCCTTCTGCCTACATAGATGATTTCTTTCGCTTAAGTAATACCAGCATTTTGTTTGGTTTTGTGTATCCAATATATAAACCCCGAAAAATCAAATTATAATTGAATATACCATCACAATATCGCCTGATTTTTATCTTATCAGCTATCATTTTACTGGTTAGTTGCGAGGATAAAGGAACACTCGAAAAGTTGAATGACCAGGTTTTCATTAAACTTTATGGAGGGGTTGGCAGTGAAGAAGGATTTGACTTCATCCAGCTCGATGACGGTGGATTTGTCATCGTTGGGAGCACATCCTCATATAATGAAGGAGACATAGATGTGTTTGTAGTTCGAACAGATAAAAATGGAGATCAAATTTGGGCCAACCATTACGGGGATGAAATGGCAAATGTGGCGAGAAGCTTGACCATTAGTGCTAACAATACGATCGTTTTATGCGGTGAAACTTTGCAGGGCAATGGTAGGCGGGATATTTTGGTGAAAGAGATAGACTTGTCCGGAGCCGAATTGAGAACCTTAACCCATGGTTCCGCCACAGAAGACGAGCATGGTGTGGATATCGTCAACGCCATTTCCGATGGATATTTAATTCTTGGAAATACAATATTTGGAAGTATCGAACAGCCAGATTCTTCCTATTTTTACCTCTTAGAGGTCGACTTGAATTTACAGGTAAAGCCAAATCGAGACCGGCCTTTGATTGGAAGAAAAAACAAACTCAATACCGCGGCTGCGGTATCTATATTTCAAGATCAGGAATACCTATGCTTTGGTAATACATTGGATGGAGGGGGAGGTACTAATGCTCCCTTGGGTTCCCAAAATATGTATATATTCAAAATACCAGAAGTGGGAGACGGGACAAACTCGCAAAACTTTTTCGGGACAACGGCGAAGGAAATTGGAACGGCGTTCACGAAGGTGGGTGGCGGTTACCTATTAGTGGGGTATCAAATTAATGGAAACAGAAATTTACCTTATCTTGTGAAGGTAAATAATAATTTAAGCCTTCAACCTGTATGGGAGTCCGTGATTGATGTTCCATATAAAGGTGTTTCTATTTCCAGAACCCCAACCTCTGTAATTGAAGCAAACGATGGAAATTATCTCATATTGATGAATTCGTTTGTGCAGCCATTTGGGACAGAAATAGGCATTATGAAAGTTGATGTTTCGGGTCAGAACGTAATATGGGAGAACAATTTCGGAAGCAATAATAATGACAATTGTGGGAAATTAATTGATTTGGAAGAAGGAGGCGTTGTGATGTGTGGTTCCATTGGTTTTGGTGAAGAAAATAATGAAGTAATAAATAAAATGGGCTTGATTAAGACAAACTCCTTTGGTGAATTGGTTCCTTTAGACTAAAAACAGATTTTGGTTAATTTTAAATGAAACTGCTAACAAACTTTTTAACATTATCCTTTCTTTTTGTTACGAGTATTTCACTTGCCCAGGTGAGCATTACTCAAGGTAACCCAAATTCAAGTCAATGTGTAGGCGGTTCGACAATTACGCTGGATGATATAATCATCACGGAGACGGCCGCTGCCGACTTTAGTGCCGGGTCCTACTCATTTGACCTCATCCTTCCCGGGGAATTTGAATATGTTTTACCAGGGAGTACTTTGGCGTCCAGTTCTGGAACAGATATAACAATTATTTCGGATGGATTTGTAAACACAAACACTTATCGCATCAATATTACAGTTTCCGCAACAGCCTTCCTCGGAGATCAAATAACGATTTCCGGGTTAGGAGTAATTGCCATCGGACCATCTTCTTTAAGTGACATAACTTTTCAGGATTTAGGGCCAAATATTAATGGATTAAATGCAGCCATTGCCTCTGATTTGGGAAGTACAACTCCACCCTCAGCACCAACGGTAACCTTTACGACACCGACGATCTGTGTGGGTGGGACATTGACAGCACCGACGACTTCAGGGACGAGCCTTCAGTGGTACAGTGATGTAACGCTGAGCACGCCGATAGCGACG
>JBNLGG010000004.1:0-136953 GCA_050305935.1 Cyclobacteriaceae bacterium
GAATGGAGTTTTTGCTCGGGTCCACCGTAATCAAAACTTCATCATTCACACTAC
Organism: Cyclobacteriaceae bacterium; assembly: GCA_050305935.1. Taxonomy (GTDB): domain Bacteria; phylum Bacteroidota; class Bacteroidia; order Cytophagales; family Cyclobacteriaceae; genus CAJXNP01. Next base: position 55 of record JBNLGG010000004.1, read on the forward strand.
CAACTGCAAATGCATCGCCATTGAGCAAAAGTTCCTTATCATTTAGCGCTTTTTTAAACACTCCCTGATAATTTTCGGTACCAATTTGCCCTTCATTGAAAAGAAGATTAGAAGGAGGCCGGTGGTTCATCACCTGAATGTTTGAGAAATAAGCCTTTTGACCAGTTCGCATATTAAAACCAATGTCCCCCAGAACAGGATATGCGATTTGATCACCTCCTAAATCACCATGGGGATTAAGGGAGACTCCAGGTACTCCAAAGGGTTGATTCAAATCTTTTGGGTCATTGATATTATGTTCTTTTTGTCTTCCATTGATATACACCAGGCATTTCCCAAAAATCATCTCGAAATAAATCTCGTGGGCGCTATATATATTTTTCTCGCTGATTAAGCTCTTTGGGATTTCCAGGGTATGAAAGGGCGTTTCAGGACTGTCATCCTTTGAATATCCAACCCGGTAAATATTTAATTTTGCAGAACCTGTTTTCTCTACCAGATCCGTAATGTCCAATTCAAAAGAAAAGTAGCTTTCGTTCATTCCATTTTCCACCCCGAGAATATTGAGGTCTTTGTTCATCAATCGTCGATCATTGGCTCCAAACACAAAACCCGCTTTCGTGCTGCTACTGATGCTATCCAATTTAACTGTATAGCTGGTTTTAAAGACTGTTAAGGCATGGGCGTAGAAATTTAAATCGGCGTTACCCCCACCGATCCACTTTGCACCGTTCCAGGCTTCCAGATTTGGGCTGGGATTCATCAATCCGGTTTCAAATGTGGAGGTGTTCTGCCAATTTTTCCCCTTGTGATCCCAAACAGTCACCGTCCAGGTGTATTGAGTAGCGCGAGCAAGATCATTTCCACCATACACAATATTCAAAGAGTGATCCGACTCAACTTTCTTGCTATCCCAAACTAACTCTCCTTTCTCATTCTTCACCGTGATCTGGTAAGCTGTCTGCGCATATCCCCGTTGGTTATGATCCGTTTTCATTTTCCAACTAAACCTCGGTTTTTCGACATCAATACCAATCGGACTATTCTGATATTCTACTTTTAAATCAGCTATGTTGACCTGGCCTTTTGCCACATTTGCCATAAAGAGAACCAACAAAATGATGAAGGGAGTGTTCGTTTTCATAAAGCTTACAATCTTTTACATACCATGATATCCGACCCTTGCTTTCTTCTGTGTGAATAAATTAAGAGTTTCCGGTGAATGAGTCCAGCCCTTAACAAAATTTCGGGCCAACGCTCAATGCGCCAAATCTACTCAAATGAAAATGGCGGGGTATCCTGTGATATCTGCTAATCAATGAAGGTGTGCCATTGAATAAAAAAGCCCTCCTGCACCGAAACTTAATAGTGCAATGTGAACCCGGAGGGAGTCGAACCCCCAACCTCCTGATCCGTAGTCAAATACCTTACGTTAAAACCTGTCCCTATCTATTCTTTGTACTATCTCTGGAGGGGTGCGGGTCTCCAAATACCTGCGTGAATGGTTTTTGAAAGCCCTCTGACCACTGAGAAAATTGTAACAAACTAGCCTCTAACGACGGAGCTTCATCGTTCAAAAAATCCCCGATTACAGTTTTTTAGAGATATTTCCATCGGTGATTGTCAGACATTAAAAAGTTGAAGTATATTCACCTTTCAGAATTAAAAACCCATAAATCAAACAATTCTTTCATGCGGACATTACTATCTCTTCCCCAAAATCTCATTTCAGCATTTCATGAACTGACAAAGACAAACACGCAAGAATTTTTTGTAGCATCAGATCCCATCGAAAAACGCATTGGTTCTGGCGGTGGAACTGCCTTTTTATTGGCTCAACATTGGCAAGAGAGTGGATCGAGAAATTTTGAGAACTACTTATCATCAGAAAAAAGAATTATCATACACGCGGGTGGGGAAAGCAGACGGCTACCGGCTTATGCCCCATCGGGAAAGATATTAACTCCCATACCGGTTTTTCGGTGGAGTCGGGGGCAACGGCTAGACCAGACACTGCTCGATTTACAGCTACCTCTGTATAAAAATATTCTTGATGTGTCTCATGCCAAGTCCAACACGCTCATCGCCAGCGGAGATACGTTGATTTTAGCCCCGAAGACACCTTCCGAGTTACCGGAAGCAGATGTAGTTTGTTTTGGCATTTGGGTCGATCCTGGTCTGGCATCGAGGCACGGAGTTATTTTTACGCCAAGAAACAATCCCTCCGAGCTGGATTTTATGTTGCAGAAACCGAAACATGAAGAGATAGAGCGTTTGACAGAGACCCACCTATTCTTAATGGACATCGGGATATGGCTATTGAGTCCTAAAGCTATTTCCATTTTGATGAAGAAATCAGGATGGCAGGAAGATCATTTTAAAGATAGCATTCCCAATTTCTACGACCTTTACAGCACGTTCGGAGCTTGCCTGGGCAGGAACCCCTCGCAAAACGATAGCGAAATTGCTCATCTGTCAGTAGCCATAGTTCCTCTGGAAAATGGTGAGTTTTACCATTATGGAACCAGCCAGGAGCTTATTACTTCGACAGAAAAGATACAAAACAGGATACAAGATCAGCGATCGATCTGGCATCATAGGGTAAAACCCCATCCTACTCTATTTGTTCATAATTCCATCGCTCAGTTTGAATGGAATGGCGGGCACAATCATATCTGGATAGAGAACAGCCAAATACCTGCTTCCTGGAAATTGACAGACCACCACGTAATAACAGGGGTTCTTCCAAATAGCTGGAACATTGAACTCAGGCCTGGCTTTTGTCTGGACATTATCCCGATTGGAAAGGACAAATTTTGCATACGGCCGTACCATATCAACGACACGTTCAGTGGAGATCCCAATGATTTTACGACTAAATGGTTGGGAGAGTCTTTAAAATCTTGGCTCAGCAAACGACAGATCTCTATTGAGGAAACCGACATAAATAAAGTCCAGGACATACAAAGCGCTGCCATTTTTCCTGTGATGGAAAAAGAAGAACTTTCTGACGCTCTCATCAATTGGATGTTTTATGCATCAGACGAAGAGGGTGATTGTAAAAAGACCTGGCTAAATACCAAAAGGCTTTCAGCAAGGGAGATTAGCGCCCAGGCAAACCTGAAACGCCTTTTTGAACAAAGGCAAGATTTTATGCTGCAAAATTTCAAGCAGCTCTCCGTTAATTACAAACACAGCGTTTTTTACCAGATCGACCTTAAAAATGCTGCCCAAAGTTTTGCCTCGGGGAATTTGGATCTTCCCGAACCTTTACCTGCCTCGGAGTCCCCGATGATCAGCTTCCGGGATCATATGTTCCGTTCGGAAGTCTTGAAAAAAAAGGGAGAAGACGGACAAATGGAAGAGCAAAAGGCTTTTACAGTTCTTCAAAATGCCATTATTGATTCCATTGACAAAATGGAGATCCCTCGCCTGGATATTTATTCCGACCAGATAGTATGGGGCCGAAGTCCGATACGCCTTGATCTTGCCGGTGGCTGGTCGGACACGCCACCTTTATGTTTGCAAAATGGTGGAAGTGTACTGAATATAGCTGTCGATTTAAATGGACAACCACCGCTACAGGTTTTCATTCGCCTGTCAACAGAAGCTAAGATCATTCTCAGGTCAATAGACAATGGAGTTTCAGAAGAAATTACGAGCTATAACGAGTTGAAGGATTTCAACAGGGTCGGATCGGCATTTTCCATTCCTCGGGCGGCCCTTTGTCTGGCTGGCTTTCATCCTGACTTCTGCGGTGCAAAATACAATTCCTTGAAAGAACAATTGAAGGATTTTGGGGGAGGTTTTGAAATATCACTGCTTGCCGCCATTCCTAAGGGCTCCGGACTGGGTACCAGCTCGATTTTAGCCGGTACGGTTCTCGGAGTTTTGTCTGATTTTTGTCAATTGAACTGGAACCACCAGCAAATTTGTCACCGTACGCTTATACTGGAACAGCTATTAACTACTGGGGGCGGATGGCAGGACCAGTACGGAGGTATTTTACCAGGAGTCAAACTTTTAGAAAGCCTGCCGGGAATGCAGGAGACAATGAGTATCAGGTGGTTGCCCGACCTGCTTTTTACCCAGCAGGAATTTAAGGAAAAGTGGCTGCTATATTATACTGGAATCACCCGCGTGGCAAAAAACATTTTGGCTGAAATCGTGAGGGGTATGTTCCTCAATGAGGGGCATAGGTTAAGGATACTGGACGAAATAAAACAACATGCGTACACAACTGCCAATGCCATTCAGAAATGTGACTACGAACAAACCGGGCGCATGATTGCTCACTCCTGGAAGTTAAACAACGCGCTTGATCCAGGCACAAATACTCCCGAAGTACAATCTATCATTGATAAAATTGCTGACCTTACCCTTGGTTTCAAGTTATTGGGAGCAGGTGGTGGTGGCTACATGTTAATAAGCGCCAAGGACGAAGATGCGGTGAGTAGGATTCACTCGGTTTTGACAAACAATCCACCAAATGGAAAAGCGAGGTTTGTGAAGATGGATCTTAGCCACAAGGGCTTTCAGGTTTCGCGGTCTTGAGAAAAAGTTCTCAAGGCTTCGGATTACAAAAGTTCGACTGGTCTGTGTAGAAAAAAGAATTCCTTTGCTGAGGTTTCTTAATAAAATGTGAACCCGGAGGGAGTCGAACCCCCAACCTCCTGATCCGTAGTCAGGTGCTCTATCCAATTAAGCTACGGGTCCATCAAATGGGTGGCAAATTTAACGAATTAAAAAGATCATAAACAATTTTACTTTTCAATAAATATCAATTATTTCCTTTTCTGAACCCGGAATTCTTAACGATCAAGGCATTAGGATGTTAAAAAATCTTAAATAATGTCCTTTTTCATTTAATTGACAATGAGAAAGGTTTCAGTTTTTTAAAAAACACTATCTTTGCCGCAAACCTTAAATGTGCAATTAATTCACAATGAAAAAATTTATAGCATCACTTATTGTCTCTTTCGCTGTATTGCTGCCGGCAATTGCCCAAAAGAATTCTTCTGCCGATAAAACCAAAATTATTCAAGAGCAGGCAGGCAGGCCCGACGTGCCGGGCGACCTTTTCATTGAAATTGGTTTTAACTACCTGAAAGACAATGAGGAATGGAAATATAATTTTTGGGGATCAAAACTCCTGAACTTTTACTATCAGTATGATTACAACCTGGGGGATTCCCGGTTTTCCTTCCATCCGGGTATTGGAATAGCTACAGACAAGTATGACATGAGCGACGAAACCCTTATCAATGTTGACTCAGCGGGATTTCTTTCCATAGAAACCATCAGGGTCGATTCGATCATACCGGATGCCTTCAAGATTATCAAAAGCAAATTGTCAACTGCCTATCTGGAAATTCCTTTGGAATTACGATGGAGATCAATGAAATATGATCCAAAGAGGAGCCTGAAGATTTCTGTCGGTGGAAAAATCGGATTTTTATTGGATAGCAAGACCAAAATAAAATACGGGGCCGCGAGTGAGAAAAAGATCATCAAGCAAAAGGAAGACTGGGGTATCAGAAACATTCGATACAGTGTGTATGGTAAAGTTGGCTATGGAAATGCTTACCTGTTTTACAACTACAACCTGAGCACGTTGTTTGATAAAAACAAGGGGCCTAACCAGACAGAAATGACCCCGATGACTTTTGGGTTTGCATTAAGCTTATTTTAATCTTGCTTCGGTTTCAGTCAGTAATTTGATTTTTGTTTGAAATGGCCTTCATTTTCCTCCTCGTCTTGCTCCGCCGGAGCGGCTATGCGGGGGTTAAAGAGGGGTTTCAGAGGAGAGTTCACAAAGAAATCAGCTATTTAAAAATCTCCCCCATATCCAAATTGTCAGGAAGCAACTAAAAAATCCTACCACCAGTCCGGCAATGATTTGACCGAGACTATGAGCATTTAGCTTCATTCTGGAAGATCCTACTATTCCCGTTATCAGAAGCAATACAGCCAAAATATATAAAAGATCTATATCTGGGTTCAGGATTTGGTAAGCATAAAGTATCCCAAATGCTCCTGCCAGCGAAGCACTGTGCACACTAATTTTCCAATAAAAAGTAATGATCGTCAAGATTAATATCAGAAGTGTCATCGAGAAATAACTTTGATAGACGATCCGGGCAAAATTAAATTGGTTGTAAAACATATAAAAGCTTACCCCATAGATGATCGCTATGAATATAAAGGGCACTATCCGGTGACTTCTATGTTCCAGGTAAAAGTCAGGTATGATAGCAGATAGTTTAAGGGAGGTCAATAAAATCAAAGGAATCACGAAGCTTGTCAGGGCTACCACCAAAAGTAAATAGGGAAAGACTACTTTATCAATGGGGATCAGCAATGTGGGAGCATACCACATCAAAGACATTAATATATAAGAAGGCATTAACAGGGGATGAAATAAAATTGAGATTACCTTCGCCAAAATCCTACCCACTATAATTCCTTTCTTAATCTGGCCACAGGAATATTAAGCTGCTCCCTGTATTTTGCAACGGTCCTTCTGGCAATAACATAGCCCTTGTCCTTGAGTAGTTTTTCTAATTTATCATCAGAAAGGGGCTTTTTCTTTTCTTCATCATCAATTAATCTTTTCAATACATTTTTTACTTCGCGACTGCTTACGTCATCACCGGTATCGGTAGAAATACCTTCGGAGAAAAAATATTTCAAGGGGTAAAGACCAAATTCCGTCTGGACACTTTTACTGTTGGCTACCCTGGATACCGTCGAAATATCCATGTTTATTTTTTCAGCAATATCCTTTAAGATCATTGGCCTTAGCTTTGTTTCGTCGCCGGTCAGGAAAAAATCATACTGGAAGTCCACAATGGACCGCATGGTAAATAGTAAGGTGTGCTGACGCTGCTTGATCGCATCAATAAACCATTTTGCCGCATCCAGTTTTTGTTTTACGAATGTAGCTGCTTCCCTCAGCTTTTTATCTTTCTTTTTGGCCTTGTCATAAGTATCCATCATATCCGCATAGGATCTGGATATTTTTAATTCAGGAGCATTTCTGGAATTAAGGGTAAGCTCCAGTTTGCCATTGTTATTTGTAAGCAGAAAATCAGGAATCAGGTATTGTGTTTTTACCAGCTCACCAGAAGAGCCTCCGGGCTTCGGGTTCAAGCGGGTAATCATGTCCAATGCGCATTTTAAATGATCTTCCGAGACATCCAGTTTTTTCTGAATCTTTTCGTAATGTTTTTTGGTGAAGTCTTCAAAGCAATGTTCCACGATCCTGATTGCAGTTTCCACTTCTTCGGAATGATCATCTTTTCGTTCCAACTGCAACAGAAGACACTCACGTAAATTGCGAGCTGCTATACCGGGTGGATCAAAGGTCTGTATCTCGCTTAAAATCTCCTCCAGTTCTTCTGCATCAGTTTCAATGTTCAGTGAAAAAGCAAGGTCATTCACGATGGCCTCCATTTCCCGCCTTATGTAACCATCTCCCTCAATGCTCCCAATTAACTGCTCTCCAATCTTCGTCTGCCGCTCGTCGAGCCCGAGAAAACCCAGTTGGGTAATTAATTGCTCAGACAAACTGGCATTAGTCGCGATGGGCATTTCCTTATCCTCATCATCGCCGCCACCCCCATCGCCCTGCATCTTATATCCACTGTAATCATCATGGAGATAATCTTCAAAATTCAGGTCCTCATTTTGATCTCCGGATTCTTCAAAATCATCAAAGTCATCCTGCTGGTCACCGGCCTCTTCCGGGCCTTCTTCCAGAGCTGGGTTGACTTCAAGCTCTTCTTCTATCCTGGTATCCAGTTCAGCAGTAGGCACCTGAAGCAGCTTGATAAATTGTATCTGCTGGGGCGAAAGTTTCTGTTGAAGAGTTTGTACCAGCCCTAGTTTCTGCATTCTATTCGTATTATGATCGTTGGTTAACCTATTCTCTGAATAGACAAAAATATTGAATGTTATTGAACAAGTTTAACTCTTTTTTAAAAAATGATAAATGGATTCTTTTACTAAATTTGCACCTCGTTAATTAAAAATCTAAAAAAAGTGGCTTTTAAAGAAAGAATCAAAATCAAGGATCTACATATCCAGCCGCCCATCGGGGAAAAGGTAACAATTAAGGGATGGATCAGAACTAAGCGAGAAAGCAAGAATGTGGTCTTTATCGCAGTTAATGATGGCTCTACCATCAAAAATATTCAGGGCGTAATAGACCCATCCAAGACTGATTCTTCTATCATCGGCCGATTAACCACAGGAGCTTGTGTGGACATGAAAGGTCTCGTGGTGGAAAGCCAGGGAAAAGGTCAGACAGTAGAGGTGGAAGTTGACACAATCAGCATTTTAGGAGATAGTGATCCTGACAAATATCCGCTTCAGCCAAAAAAACACAGCCTTGAGTTTTTGAGGGAAATTGCGCATTTGAGGCCACGAACCAATACGTTTAGCGCCATTTTCCGTATTCGGCATGCCATGACATTCGCTATTCACAAGTTTTTCAACGAGCGTGGATTCGTCAATTTCCATAGCCCAATCATCACTTGTTCTGATGCGGAAGGCGCGGGGGAAATGTTCCATGTGACAACAATTCCTCCTAATGAAGTTCCGAAAGACGAAGACGGAAAGCCTGACTTTTCAGAAGACTTTTTTGGCAAAGAAGCCAGCCTGACAGTGTCAGGACAACTTGAAGGAGAACTGGCAGCAATGGCCTTGGGCGAAATTTACACATTCGGCCCAACCTTCCGAGCTGAAAATTCCAATACGACCAGACACCTTGCCGAATTCTGGATGATCGAGCCTGAAATGGCTTTTTATGATCTGGAAGACAACATGAACCTCACGGAGGACTTCTTAAAATACCTGATAAAATATGCCCTTGATAATTGCCTGGATGATCTGGAATTCCTTTCCAACAGGCAATTGGACGAGGAGAAGAACAAACCTCAACAAGAAAGAAACGAACTCAATCTAATCGAGCGTCTTCGCTTCGTGCTTGACAATTCGTTTGAAAGGATCAGTTACACCGAAGCCATTGACATTTTAAAGGACTCAAAACCAAATAAAAAGGGTAAGTTTCAGTTTCAAATTGAAGGGTTTGGTGCCGATCTTCAATCAGAGCATGAGCGATACCTGGTAGAAAAGCACTTTAAAAAACCCGTTATCCTGTACGATTATCCTAAGGAGATCAAAGCATTTTACATGAAGCAAAATGATGACGGAAAGACTGTCCGGGCCATGGATGTCTTATTTCCGGGGATCGGTGAGATTGTTGGCGGATCACAAAGGGAGGAAAGCTATGATAAACTTATTGCAAGAATCAAGGAATTAGACATACCGGAGGAAAGCCTTTGGTGGTACCTGGAAACTCGAAAGTTCGGCTCCTGCCCCCACAGTGGATTTGGCCTGGGCTTCGAAAGGTTGATTCTTTTTGTTACCGGCATGGGGAATATCAGGGACGTAATCCCTTTTCCAAGAACTCCGGGAAATGCAGAGTTTTAAAGCTTCTGGAATTTATAGCTTTTGTTAAATCGTTTGAGGGGGTCTTTGATCACGACCAGGTAATACCCTGGATTTAAATCTTTAATATCGAGTTTAAAGCTGGATTCGTCCAATTCCTCTACTTTGACAGAAAGGTTGTTTCCAATAATGTTATACAACTCAAACTCCACCTTTTCCAGTGTGGAGTTTTCTATTTTCACGTTTAAAAAATCCGCAACAGGGTTAGGATATAGATTAACGTGATTTATGGTGATGATATCTTTTTGAGAAACTGTAGGGGCTTCGGGTCTGATGTCATTCCTGGTAGTGGCTGTTTGAGCATGGGCCTGGATGGAGATGATACCAATAAGAAGTAAGAAAATTAACCTCATCATGCTGCTATTTCCTATCCATTTACATAATTTTAAAAATGTCATCTGCAACATTACTAAATAAACGTAATTTTTTTTACGCTAACCCGGGAACTAAGTTGAACAAAGAGACGTTTTTAGCATTTTTTAACATTTAGCCTGTCAAAAAGATACAATCAACAAGTTTTATCAAGAAGATCGGGATGATCGTCCACTCACAGATCAAACAAGCAACGCCATGTCACGGATTAAAAATTGCCTGCGGTTAAAGTTGATAATATTCTTATCTTTTAATTCATTTAGAATTGTGGTGACCGTCTGTCGGCTTGTGCCCGTCAACGCAGCAATATCTTTGTGAGTCAGGTAATTTTTCACCATAATTTCAAACCCCACCTTTTTACCTTTCTCCTGTGCCAATTCTTTAAGGAATTCCACCACGCGCGTACGTGAATCTTTAAATACCAGCGACTCCACTTTGCGCTCCAGTTTTTGAATCTTCAGACCAATCAATTTATATATTTTCAAGCTTAGCGCTTTATTCTCGGCCATCAGTTGCTGTAGATCAGCAATGCTCATCGGGCAAAGCTCTGTGTTGTCTTCCATTGCCTGGGCAAACTCTTTTCGCTTTCCTTCACCGATCAACGCCAGCTCGCCAAATATTTCGCCGCGCGATAAAATTGCTTTGGTGATTTCGCGCCCATCTTCTGTATAACTGCCAATTTTCACCCTTCCGTTAGCAATTAAAAAAATACTATCGGATGGTTCCTCTTCAAAATAAATGAACTCATCCTTCTTGAAATGTTGGTAGGGGTATTTTTCCCTCATAGCCGGTGTTTTCTTGGGACATAGTATCTTATACAAGTCTACTTCTTCGAAAAACCAAAAATTGCTGTTATTGTCCATGACTGTTTTTAGGGTTTAGTATTCCAAATTAATAACAAAAATCTAAATTGTTATAACAGAATTTGATTGGAGGTCTTTTATACCTCTATACAATTAAAACAACATGATAGTTGCTTTGTTTCAAACAAAAGGAAGAATGATTCTGTTTTAGATGGGCTGATATGCCGGAATGTCCTGAAGGTAATACAATTCCCTGGTTTGGTAGTTCACCTCACAGAAATGATGCTCAATGCCATTTGAAACCCCGATATACCTGGCTCTGATTTTTTGGTTGTACGAAGAAAGCTGATCAAATGTATTCTGGGTAAGATTTACTTTAAACGACTTGCACTCGATGAGTAAAAAAGGTTGTCCCATTGTGTTGTAAAACAATACATCCGTTCGCTTTTTCATTTCGCCAATACTCAATCCTCCCTCAATTCTGCATAAGGCTTTTGGATAGTTTCTTTCTTCAATCAGGAATCGAATTAACTTCTGTCTCACGAGCTCTTCAGGTGTGAGGTGCAGGTATTTTTTTCTCAAAAAATCATAGATATATGTTTTGCCTTCAATAACTTTCGATTCGATATCATATTTTAATATATTGATGGCAGGCATTGTTTTTTCGACTGTCAATATTTGATTCACTAGCAAATCTAACATAAAACACGGTCATCTTTTAATAAGACTTTTAATGATTCCCATATCCATTCAGCCTTATTTTGTTTTAATAGTTGTTTCCATCATGTTTGTGCTTATTTACAAGGAAATTGTAAAACCTTCCATCAGTTTCCTCCTGGCAGTCATGGTGTTGATCATAACTGGTATATTGAATTCCACAGAGGTCTTAAGTGGTTTTTCCAATGAAAAAATCGCGACAATTATTGTGTTGATATTGATCACATCAGGAATTAGAAAAAATTATCCAATAGAATATCTTTTTGATTCCATTTTTAAAGCGGCCAAAAGCTACCGGGGTTTTCTTGTCCGAATGATGAGTCAAACGGCTCTCCTGTCCTCCTTTATTAACAATACACCTGTAGTAGCACTGATGACTCCCTATGTCATTGATTGGGGGAAAAAGAACAATATTGCGCCGTCTAAACTGCTAATCCCTCTTTCCTATGCTACGATCATGGGGGGGATGATCACAATCATTGGCACTTCCACCACATTGGTCCTAAACGGCTTTCTGGAGGATTACAACCTGCCCATCATGAAATCTTCAGACCTGTTAATAATCGGGTTAAGCGTTGCCATTACCGGTATTTTGTTTATCGCATTTATCGGTCAGAAACTCCTGCCTTCCCATGAAGATTACCTCAAACAATTTTCAGAAAAAAAGAGGGAGTACGTGGTGGAAACCAGGGTGCGAAAGGGCTCGAAACTGATAGGACAGAATTTAACGAACGCCGGATTAAGGAACCTGAAGGGAGTGTACCTGGTAGAAATCATTCGTGAGCAACGCGTCATATCTCCTGTAAGCCCCAGTGAAGTTTTGGAGGAAAATGATGCATTGATCTTTGCTGGCGATACAGAAGATATCTTTGAACTGATCGATAAAAACCAGGGGCTTGATCTACCCACCACCGCCCGTGAGCTGGATAGTGACAAGACTCAGGTAAATGAGGCCGTGCTCAGCCCGCATTCCAGTATTATTGGAAAAACCGTCAAGCAGTGTGATTTCAGGAACAGGTATAATGCCGCCATTATCGCTGTACATAGAAATGGCGAACGGGTAAGAGGAAAAATTGGTGACATAGAGCTTCAGGCAGGAGACCTTCTGATGGTTTATACGGGTGAGGATTTCCAAAACCGGGCAGAGGTTTACAAGGATATTTACCTAATCTCTAAGTTGCGTGAGATAAACAAACCAGGTAATAAAAAATGGTATTCCCTGTTACTGATAACTTTAAGCATTATCATTTTGCTTTTCTCCGGACAGTTATCATTGTTCCTTTCGCTAATGATTATTATAGCCCTGATGATCAGTTTCAAGCTGATAAAAACGCAAGATATCAAACGCGAATTAGACCTCAACATGATTGTCATTCTTGTCTTCTCGCTGGCCATTGGCAAAGCGATCGAAAAGACAGGGGCGGGTGGAATAATGGCCACTTATATGATTGAATTTTTAAAACCTTTTGGACCGGTATCAATGCTGATTGGAATAGTCATACTCACCAATATTTTGACTTCAATCATAGGGAATGTGGGCGCCGTTTCTATCTCTTTCCCAATCGCCTATGAACTCAGCAACCAGCTTGGCATTGAGGGTTTTCCATTCTACCTGGGCCTGGCCTATGCTGCTTCTGCGGCGTTTATGACGCCTATTAGCTACCAGACAAACCTTATTGTGTACGGCCCGGGTGGGTATAATTTCAAAGACTTTTTCAGGATCGGCTTCCCGGTAAACCTGTTGTACCTACTGATTTCACTTGGGGCAATTATCTTTTTATATCGTGGCGAGTTGTTATAAAAGATCAACTCAAAGCCCCGGTGCTTTTCCTTATTTCCTTTTGTAAGGGCACCTTAATCAAGAACAGGAACCCCATCCCTACTAAAAAGTATAATCCAAGGGCAATGGTACTATTTCTCATTCCACCTGATAGTTGTTCGATCAAGCCGTAGGACATAGTACCAAGCGCGATGGAAACTTTATCGAGCACATCATAAAAGCTGAAATAAGACGTGTGGTCGATGGTGTCTTGAGGAATCAGCTTCGAATACGTCGCCCTGGATAGAGACTGGATTCCTCCCATCACCAGCCCAACGATCACCGCTAAAAAATAAAACTGGTTTTCGGTCTGAATATAATAGGCAAACAGGCAAATAAAAATCCAGACAAAAACCATTGTCAAGAGAGAAAGTTTGTTGCCTTTCCATTCTGAAAACTTGGCGAACATGTACGAGCCAAGAATGGCCACAATTTGGATTATCAATACGGTTATAATTAGTTTATCCCCCTCCAGTTTCATTTCCTTCTTGCCAAACAAAGCCGCCATATACATCACAGTCTGTACCCCCGTGTTATAGAAAAAAAAGGCAATCAAAAAGTTCTTAAGGACCTTTTGATTTTTAACATTCTGCCAAACTTTCACCAGCTCCTGATATCCCTTTTTTACCAAATGAGATCTATCTACGCCTACTCTTTTGTTATTTGGAAGGAAACTAAATGGAATCTGTGCAAACCCTATCCACCAAACACCTACGAGTAAAAAGGAAACCTTAGCTGGTTCACTAGAGTTGGAGCTAAACCCAAAAGTCTCGGGAGACATTATAGTGGCCAGGTTAAACACCAATAAAAGTACAGACCCAATGTACCCCAGAGAATACCCCTTTGCACTGTAAACATCAAACTTGTCAGGTGTGGCAATTACCGGCAAAAAAGAATTATAAAACACCAGGCTACCAGCATAACCAAGGCAGGCCACGGACGAAAAAACAATTCCCCATTCTACATTTTCACCTTCAAAAAGGTATAAAGCAATGCAAGAAAATCCACCTAGATAGGTGAAAAATTTCATGAACCGCTTTCGCTTTCCACCATAATCAGCTATACCTGAAAGGAGAGGTGTGATAAGCGCAACAATCAAAAATGAAAATGAAAGGGAATAAGAATATAAAACAGTATTGACAATCTTAAAACCGAAAAAGTCTACTTTATCACCTGGCAGCAATCCCTTAGTAACTTCTTCAAAATAGACCGGGAAAATGGTAGATGTGATGACTAGAGAATACACGGAATTTGCCCAATCATACATACACCAGGCATTAACCACTTTTCTTATATTCTTCTCCATCGGCTAAAAATAGTCAAAAAAAAACCTTCTCAAATATCTGAGAAGGTTTTAAAAATATAAGTTATCTATATATTATTCCACATCATCACTTGAAACCGATGCATACATGATTTTCCTTGCATTGGCTTCTCTTAATTGTTGCTGAACATCACTTACAATACCCATTTTTGTCTCAACATCAACTTTTAAGGAAATTGTAATCTGATCTCGTTCCACTTCATCCATATTATCCTTTTCTTCATTCACCCACAGCAAAATATCTTCTGGGTTGATGAACACGTCATTGACTTGGATTTTTGGTTCAGTACCATAAATTTCAGCATATTTAGGCGTTGGTTTACCAATATAAATATGACTCACCAATGACTTCTTTTCCAATTTCCGCAATTGGCGGGCTCTGGGTATGTGCTGATCGACTTTGATTTCCTGTTCTCTCAGTACGGTTGTAACCATAAAAAAGAATAGGAGCATGAAGATAATATCAGGTAGCGAGGAAGTCGGGATTTCCTGACTTGTGGCCGTTTTTTTCTTAAACTTAGACATATTATTCTCCTCCTACTTTAGATGGTTCTGCAATCGAAATATTCATCGGCAGGCCGTCGCGAGCCATTTCGTATTTCCTTTTATCCTCCGGGTTCCTTCTGTCAAGATTCCTGAAATCTTCTGCATTTATACCAACCCGCTCACCATAAATCTCATAGTAAGCTCCCTGCAACTGGTCAAGAACTGCTGTATACATTTCGAAACTAGTTCCCCGGTCAGTTTTAAAAGAAACAACGGCTTCTTTTGGATGATCCGATGAACTAGGATCTCGATGCGCTTTTGCGCGAAGAGAATTAGGTAGAGAATTGTAGAGCATTCTCCCTTCTTCATCAGGATTGCCAAAATTCAAGACAAAATCTTTTACCATTCCTTTCAGCAACTTAACATCGTTGAGTGGCTCATCTTCCACCAGCAACCTATCCTGTGAGTTAACAAGCACCTTAAAGATATTTCTTTTGTTCTTGTTAATATCAGGAGGAGGCTGATTTGGATCGGGCTTCGGTGGCAACTGAAGCATCAACCCTTTATTGGTCGCGATCGTCGTCGTTACCAAAAAGAAGATCAACAGCAGGAACGCAATGTCCGCCATTGAGCTTGAATTTACTTCAGCACTTCTTTTGTTCCTTGGCATACTATTTAAATAATTTTTTACCCTCTGTTACAATGATCCCTAGTATAGCAACAATCATAATTAAATATACTAGTGTCAAAACTCCGCCAACAACCTTTGACATTTCCGGGCCGACATTATATCTAGCATATACCTCGGTAACCTCAGACCCTGAAATCCCCCAAGAAATTAAGAACAGAATACCTAAACTCAATATTCCCACTCCCATTACAACCAAATTTTTTGGTTCATCAAGAGACTTAATAAGGGGAAGAGCAATTACTGTTACGATTGAAATCCCTAGCAACAAATAGGTAAACAATAGCGATCCGTTTACAAATGCTTCCATAGCTATCCAGTTTACTTGCCTAAATTATGCTTGATAAGCACATCAATTAACGAAATTGATGCATCCTCCATTTGATTAACTAAAGAATCAATTTTGGACACTAGGTAATTGTAAAACACCTGAAGGACGACAGCAACAATCAATCCAGCAACCGTAGTCAAAAGTGCTACCTTAATACCACCAGCAACAATAGAAGGTGAAATTTCACTAGCAGCTTCGATGGCATCAAATGCTCCAATCATACCAATCACTGTTCCCATAAACCCTAACATAGGAGCCATAGAGATAAAAAGTGAAATCCAAACCAACCCTTTTTCAAGGCGGCCCATTTCTACCGAACCGTAAGAGATAATTGACTTCTCTACCATTTCAACCCCCTCAGACATTCTCATAAGACCCTGAGTAAATATTGAAGCGACTGGTCCGCGTGTGTTTTTACATACCTCAATAGCCCCATCAACACCTTCCCGCGAAATAGCTTCATCAACATTGGAAAGGAGCTTTTTTAAATTAGCTGTTGAAAGATTCAATGTAATAATCCTTTCAATTGAAACTGCTAAACCCAAAATTAAACAAAGCAATACAGGAAACATGAATGTCGGGTCTCCTTCAATAAATTTTTCTTTAATAATTTGATGGAAAGTTTGTTCGGCGACTACCTCATCGTCACTCTCTTCCAACCCAGCAACATCTTCTTCGGCGTAATCTACGGCTTGGTCAGCCGACTCATCCATAGCTGCATCTGCGGCAGTAGAATCCCCTTCTTCAGCAGCAATTTCTGTTTCTTCAGTTGCGTCTTGAGCAACTAGATCAAATGATAATCCAAGGGAGCAAGCCCCAGCAATCATAAGATATACAAATAACTTTTTCATACTTCAGTTTTTTGAATCCTATAGTTAAAGGTTTAAATATAATTTAGTTTTGTTTTAAAAAATTCAAGCTTTAAATGGTTGCGGAGAGAGAGGGATTCGAACCCCCGGTACCCTTTTGGGGCACACTCACTTTCCAGGCGAGCACCTTCAACCACTCGGTCATCTCTCCAAATAGCCCTTCTTTTTAGAGAGCAACAAATAAATTAATAAAAAACGCCATATGCAAATTTTAAAAACTTTTTTTAGAACGCTATAAAACGGTCATTTCTCCACTTATTGGAGTCGATAATTTCTTTTTAATCAGATCGTTATCAGACTCGTTACCCAGTAAAAACATCAGTTTGGATAGCGCTGCTTCAAAGGTAATGTCTCCCCCCGAAACTACTCCTATATCCTCCAAATATTTACTTGTTTCATATCTTCCGTGCATCACTACTCCCCCAATTAGCTGCGACACGTTATAAATAATGATACCCGAATCCACAGCTTCTTTTAAACATTTTAAAAACCAGGAATCAGTCGGTGCATTTCCAGATCCGTAAGACTCAAGTATGACACCTTTTAACCCGGGAGTACCTAATACATGCCTGACATACGCCTCATTAATAGATGGATATATCTTTAATGTATTCACACTGGTGTCAAATTTATCAGAATAATGCAACTCCTCATCCCGCCTGAAATCCCTTATCACTGCCCGATGATACGTAATGCTTATTCCCGCTTTTGCCATGATAGGATAATTCTCACAGCCAAATGCAGCAAACTGTGCACTCCTTTTCTTGAAAGACCTGTTGGCGCGCATCAATTGGTAATCAAAATAGATGCACACTTCCGGTACGATCGGTACGTCATTGTCGTATGCTGCTGCTATCTCAAGGGCAGTGACCAGGTTTGCCCTGGCATCTGACCTGATGGCTGATATCGGCAACTGCGCCCCGGTGAAAATAACCGGCTTGTTCAGTCCCTGAAACATATAACTGATCGCCGAGGCAGTAAATGACATGGTATCTGTACCATGCAGCACCACAAAACCATCATAATGATGATAATTTTCGTGAATAATGTAGCCCAGGTTCTTCCAGTCTTTGATCGTCACATTGGACGAGTCAATTGGCTGGGGAAAGGAGATCACCGTAATTTTTATATCCAACGTCACGAGCGTAGGCACATATTTTAATATCCGGTTAAACTTGAATGCCACCAGCGTCCCCGAATCGTCATGCACCATTCCCAATGTTCCTCCCATGTATATGATCAGTACATTGGCCCTCGGTTTCTGACTATTGGAATAGTTTATGTCAATGATCCTATACCTATCACTCTTCATTCAAACAGTTTCAATGCATTTTTCCCCGTAATATTAGCAATATCTGATGCATTAACATTATATACATCGGCTAATTTTTTTGCCACCTGGACGATAAAAGAAGGTTCATTTCTTTTACCCCGATTTGGTGTTGGAGCCAAATATGGACTATCTGTCTCCAATACCAGGTGATTCAGGTCAACATTTTCAATGATTTGATCCAAACCACTGTTTTTGAAGGTAATTACACCTCCAATTCCCAGCAGAAAGCCCAAATCAATTATTTTTTTGGCCTGCGCAAAATTGCCGGTAAAGCAATGAAAAATACCACGCAATGTCCCGTTTTGCTTTTTGCTCACTAAATCAATAGTCAAGTCGATGGATTCCCTGCAATGGATCACAATTGGCAAACGATGCTCCAGGGCTAGATCTACCTGGTAATTAAAAGCGAATTCCTGCTCTTTTTGGTAGGTTTTGTCCCAATAAAGATCTGTGCCTATTTCCCCCACAGCTTTAAATGGTCTACTCGTCAGCCAATCTTCCACTATTTTCAATTCCTCGCGATAGGATTCATTTACCGAACATGGATGCAATCCCATCATAGAAAAACAATAGTCAGGAAACTCTCTTTCGACGGCCATCATTGACTCAACAGACCCGCTATCGATATTTGGCATGTATATTCTTTCGATACCAGCCTCTTTGGCGCGGGTGATGGTTTCGTTTAAATCATCACTGAAATTATCGGAATAAATATGCGCATGTGTGTCAATAAGCATTGTAAAATTTTTGTATTAAGCCTTACAAATTTAAGTGGTTGATTTAATAGGGAATCGATTTAAACTGAAATCCCTTCTTTTCAAACCAATCCAGATACAATGGAAGGAGGTATTGCAGGTTGTTTTTTGCTTTGTAATTATCATGAAACAAGGCAATGGTGCCGCTTTTAGTTTTTGAAGTGATGGCCGCCAATGCATGTTCCTGGTTTAATCTGGTGTCAAAATCATACGAAAGCACATCCCACATAATAATCCTATAACCCCATTTCTTTAAAACCGAATATTGTTTCCTTGAAATTTTTCCATAGGGTGGCCGGAACAATTTAGATACATTTTCTCCCACATTTGCCTGATAGGCTTTCTCAAATTTTTCCACATTTTCAAGGTATTCTTCTTTTGGAGTCTTCCAGCCATCAAGGTGATTAAAAGTATGGTTGCCAATCAGATGTCCTTTGTCGACGATTCTCCGAGCAATTTCCGGGTATTTTCTAATGTTGTCACCCACACAGAAAAAAGTCCCCTTCGCTTTCACGCGATCCAATTCTCCCAAAATATAATCCGTCAATTCAGGTAGTGGGCCATCATCAAAAGTAGGGTAAACAATCTTTTCCTCACTTTTTATATTCCAAACAAAGGACGGGTAAAAAGATTTTAGCAATAAGGGTGTCTTAAAAAACCTCACCTTCAGGAATTGTTAACTTTTGTGCAGAATAGAGTAACGTCGTCTTTAAATGGACGACTCCCTTTAAAGGAATTCATTTCGCCTATAATCAATTGATTCAATTCATTAAGGTCATGCTGATGGTATTTTTTTATCAGTTCCTTTACCCGCTCTTCCCCAAACTCTTCGTTCTTTTCATTTGTGATTTCAATCAAACCATCCGTATATGAAAAGAAAAAGAAGGACTTCAAATCTTCGAGAATCCCGACCTCTAAAAATGGCAATTCGTCAAACGCTCCAAGAATGGTCGATCCTTTTTCAAGCAGAGAAAATCGTTGTTCTTCGTCAATAAGAATCGGAGGATTATGCCCGGCATTGACATACTTTAGGCGGGAAGTATCCCTATAATAAATACCAATGAAAAACGTGATAAAATGCTGCCCCTTTGCATTTCGGAGGATTTGATAATTCAGCTCATTGATAATCTCTGTCAACTTGGTGGTCTGGCGGATCATCGTTCTGAGTGTCGCCTGAAAATTAGACATCAGCATGGCTGCCGGTATCCCCTTTCCCGACACATCTGCTATACAAAAAAGAAATGTATCTTCATTGATCTCAATGAAATCATAATAATCGCCACCAATGGAATGATGGGGTTGATAAAAGGCAGCACATTTTAGCTTTTCATTATAAGGCAGTTCCTTCGGGAAAAGGTATTGTTGCAGATTGCTGGCGATCTCCAGCTCACGCCTGATCATTTCTTGCTCCAACTGTCTTCTGGCAAGCTTTTTATTTTCAATCGCTACGATAATAATATTGCTGATCGCCTGCACAAAGTTAGTATTTACTCCCTCCTGTCCATCACCTTCTTTATTACCACCCACAAATACGTAGGCCAATTTTCGCTCCTTGTGTGCCACTGGGATCACGGCCTCAAATTCACAAAATGGATCTTCATCAGTGCAAGTGATAAAATGGATCTTTTTATGCGCCAAATACTTTGTATCAAATAACACGTGGCTAAAGTCCATCTTCGTCCCAAAATGCGTCTTGCAGTACCACTGGTCGTCCAGAACGTACAATGCCAGCTTGTTAATATTTAAATTGGCACGGATGGTAAAATTGTAAATCTTATACAGGGCTTCTTCCGAAAGATTATTGTTGATCGCCTGGGTAATCTCCAAAAGGGCCTGTAATTCCAGCTCCTTAAAATCATATTTCGCTTTTAGGTTTTCCTCGGTCATTTTACGTTCGTTAATTTATCCTGCGCCCCTGAAGCTTTTTGTAGCCCAATCCCAAGCAAATTAAAGGAAAGTACCATAATTATAATGGCCATTCCGGGAAATAATATCAAATGCCAGCTATTTTTCGTACCCAGCACCTGGTACCCTTCATACACCATATTTCCCCAGGATGGTGCGGGCGGCTGGACACTCAAACCTAAAAAACTCAAGCCCGCTTCCAGCAATATTGCCACAGCATAATTGGCTGTCGCTACGACTATTAATGTGTTGTAGATATTTGGCACAATATGTTTAAAAACGATACTAAAATCCCTCAACCCATAAGCTCGCGCAGCCTCCACAAATTGCATTTCCCTGATAGAAATCACTTGTCCCCTGATCACTCGCGCAGCCTCCACCCAGGTAGTAAACCCCACCGCCACAAATGTTACCCATAGGCCTTTGCTGTTCATCACCATACTTATCGCAATTACCAGCATGATGGCCGGTACCGCCCACACGACGCTCATTAGCCACATGGTCATCGTATCTATCAATCCACCAAAATATCCCGAAAGGGTCCCTAGTACTAGTCCAATGAACATGCTAAGAAGGACAGATGCAAAGCCTATAAAGACCGATATCCTCGTACCCAACACCAAACGGCTATACAGATCCCGGCCAAAACGGTCGGTGCCGAGAATGAATGTTCTTTTGTCCAGGGAATTGGTCTTAAATAAGTCCTCCAACTCAGGATATGAGATGCGCACCTCCTTTTCTTCAGCATCAAAAAAAACAATCCACTCCCCCTCTGTTTTATAAAATGAATGTGTGGTGGTGTCTATGGCTTCCATGGAAACGGGAAAGACAACATCAATCAGATTGTATGTTTTATAGTAGTTTTCCTTACCAACCACTTTTACGGTCAGTTCCAGTTGACTTATCTCGTAGCTTTCTATTGGTACGACATTGAAATCACTCTCATCACCTGTAAATATTCTACTAAGCCATGATTTCGGAGGATTGGGATAATTTTTTCTAATCTTCAGTACATCCACAGAATACCCGGGAGTCCTTTTGCCGATCTCCACCAGCCCGTCATTGGCATGCGGGGTTTTGTCGACGCAGATCAGATGTCCCAAAACAGATACCAGTACACTCAATAGAATGATAGATGCGCTAAGCCTCACCGACCAGCTTCGAAAAAACACACTGTTTGGTTTAATCCGCATTGTGAGCCAAGAGACCTTTTTTTGAGGCCAGATATAAGTATTCTTTGAATTTTTCCCTGATATTCGCCTTTCCCGCCTCCACCTCCTCGCTATGGTTTTTGAGGCACTTTATCCATTCTTTTTTGTACAATAGTTCAAGAGTCTCTACAAGAAGTGAATCCTTCAGGTCGAGTTCACCTTTCAGAAAGTCAAAATCTTGTACAAAATACAGTTCATCCAATACGTCGAATTCCAGATCAGTCATTTTTTGTTTCTATACGTTCGGTCTTTCCAAGTATACACCCCAAAGTTAGCAGCTATTCCAAAAAATACTGCATAGAATGGATAAATCAGGGAAGCCGCCAAATAGTGGACCATCGTAGCTTTTCTGATCATAAATGACATCACCTTTTGTATGAATAAATATTCGCCACATGCTTTTACCAATATTGCTAATGTAACTGTTAAAGCAGCCATTTTTCCGGTGAAGCCGTAGGCATAAAATATCAAGGTAGCCAGGTGGAATATAAATATGAAAACCGGCACCAATCTATGAATTATCCCTCCCGTCAGCTTCCATTTGGATGCCCACCTGATGCGTTGATTTACAAAGTTTTTAAAGCTTTTTTCGTGATGCGTAAGTACTAAAGCGCCTCTGTTTTTTAAGAATGAAACGCTCACCGGATTTCTATTAAATATTTTGTGCATAAGGAAGACGTCGTCTCCCGAGGCTACCGATTCATTGTCAGTGTAGCCACCTACAGCTTGAAATGCTTCTTTTGAAAATCCCAAATTCGCAGCATTGCA
Source organism: Cyclobacteriaceae bacterium (assembly GCA_050305935.1). GTDB lineage: Bacteria > Bacteroidota > Bacteroidia > Cytophagales > Cyclobacteriaceae > CAJXNP01. Next base: position 22,949 of record JBNLGG010000004.1, read on the forward strand.
CATAATCGGCTTTTTATAAAATAAAGCAGAAGCTCCCGCGCCAATCAAGCTGGCAAATTCTATGCTTAATACCGTATTGAGAAATGATTGATCATTTTGAAAAGCCACCGGGCCGAAAATAAAGTCTACTCCCCTTTTCTTGATTAGATGTGCATAGGAGGAAATCCAGCTTTTAGGAAGGCTGCAGTCACCATCGGTAATTAAAACCCAACTCCCTTTGGCAGCGCTTACCCCAAGCCTGATAGCCGTTTTTTTTGGCGAATTTATAGAATCCGGAAGATGGAACAAGGAAATATTCAGACTGGATGAAGACCTGTATTCCTCAATTATCTCGCAGGTCTTATCGGTAGAATGATCGTTATAAATAAATACTTCAAATTGATTTGACGGATAATTCTGGCTTTCTAAGTCCCGTAAGAGCTGTCCAATATTCTCCTCCTCATTCCTTACCGTAATAATAATCGTAAAATAAAAGGATTCCTCCCTGGCTACAGTCCCTTCAACCGGGATAGACTTCCACCCTCTGGCTAAGAGAAGGTTAAACAGCAAGTAAAATGCGAGCAAGATTAAATAGCCAACCAGAAACATATTAACCACTTCAGTGCCTGAATTAAATAATTATCCTCCTTATTATTGCAATAAAAAACGAATTGGCGAAAACCGTTGCCCATAAGGAAAACATAATTCTAGGGATGGACCCGGGCACTAGTGTCATGGGATATGGGGTGATCCTGACGAAAGGTCCCGAAATAAAGATCCTCCAATTCGGCGTCATCCACCTCAGTAAATTTTCCACCCACGAGCTAAAGCTTAAGAAAATTTTTGAGCGGATCGTGACGCTAATCGAAGATTTTGAGCCCGACGAAGTAGCAATTGAAGCCCCGTTTTATGGTAAAAATGTGCAATCCATGTTGAAGCTTGGACGGGCACAGGGAGTCGCCATGGCAGCAGCCCTGTCCCGTGAAATTCCCATTACCGAGTATGCCCCCAAAAAGGTGAAACAATCCGTCACAGGAAATGGCAATGCCTCAAAGGAACAGGTAGCCAGCATGCTGCAATCCATGCTCAAGTTTAAAGACGCCCCTAAATTATTTGACGCGACAGATGCGCTCGCCGTAGCAGTTTGCCACCACTTTAATAAAAACGCCACCATTTCCTCTCACAAAAGCTGGAAGGGTTTTATCAGTGAAAATCCGGGAAGGGTGTCTGGAAAATAGGCTTACAATTTTTGAAAAGCCTCATTAATGTCTTTAGCGATCGCAGCTAATTCTTCCTTTTCCAGTTTAAGCTTGGGATTAGAAAAACTAAAATCAGCCATTTTGTTTAAAGGAATAAGGTGAATATGGGTATGAGGCACCTCCAGGCCAACCACCGCAGTCCCAATTCGCACACACGGAACAACGCCTTTAATGGCAAGGGCTACTTTCTTGGCAAACTGCTGTAGGGACAAATAGGTATCATCGTCTAAATCAAACAGATAATCAACCTCTTTTTTTGGAACAACAAGTGTATGTCCCTTTGACACGGGATTAATGTCCAAAAATGCTATGTTGCTATCGTCTTCCGCTACGATGTAGGCAGGAATTTCCCTGGAAATGATTTTAGTGAAGATACTGGCCATGATTACAAGCCTATTTCAAGTACTTCAAATTGAATTTCACCTGCGGGTGCAGTCACATTAGCAACTTCACCTACTTTTTTACCAAGAAGACCCTGGCCAATCGGTGACTGAACGGAAATTTTTCCGGTTTTTAAATCCGCTTCCTCTTCTGAAACAAGAGTATATTTCACGGTGGCGCCATTTTTCACATTCTTTATTTTAACCGTGGAAAGAATGGATACTTTCGAAGTATCTACCTGATCTTCCTTGATGACACGGGCATTCCCTACCAATGTCTCGAGTTTGGAAATTTTCAACTCCAATAATCCCTGCGCATCTTTTGCAGCATCGTACTCTGCGTTTTCGCTCAGATCACCTTTATCTCGGGCTTCCGCAATCTGTCGGGCTATATCCTGTCGGCCTTTCGATTTCAGCTCGCGTAATTCATCCTTTAATCTTTGTAATCCTTCTTCGGTATAATATGAAACCTGACTCATAAATTTAATTTTAACATAAACAAAAAGAACGGCCTTTGTTCAAAACCGTTTCACTCGCAAAATTTTTAATTGTATAATCCTTAGAAAAGACAATTCCTACCGACCAATCATGGATAAAAACGCGCAGGTCAATAGGAAACGATTAACAAAGTTACCTTATTCTGGATTATTTCAAAAATTATCTTTTGTAAATTCCGCCCGAGTTTGTAGCATTGAAAAGACCAAAGAGCCAAGATATTTCCTATGACAAGATGGGTGTTAATTAGCCTTTTACTACTGAATTTTCTACCCCGCCTGGTGCTGGCAGAAAGGGTCTTGCCACATCATTTTGCGGACAGTATCGAGGTTAAACTGATTTTGGTGGATGATGCAGAAAAAGTAGGCCTGCTTAATGACCTGGCAGAATACTATGTGAGAAACTACCCTGGCAAAGCCCTTGAAAACTCCAAAAAGGCACTCGTATTGGCTCGTAGGCTTAATGACAAAAAAAATGAATCGCGGGCCTTGCGAAATGTAGGCATTTCCCAGCAACATTTGATTGCCGAATATGACAGCGCTCTTTTTTACTGCTTTGAAGCTTTAAAGATCAGTGAGCCCAACAATCTCTTCATTGAAACGATCGAAAACCACATCGCTATCGCAAAGGTCTATAATGAGGTGGGAAATTATTCTAAAAGTATAGATTACCTCACCAGGGCCGAATTGATTACATCTACCATCACGGACTACAAGGATGCTGTTCAAATAAAAATATTAAAATCGCAATCTTTCCTAAACATCGAGCTTTATAACGAATCCATTGAAGAGTTAAAGGGAGCTTTGAAAATTTGCAAGCTCCATGATATGTTACTGGAAGAAGCCCAGGTCAGGATGGCAAGCGCGGATCATTATCTATCCATTGTTAATGAAGACCTCGCCTACGAGCACCTGAAAATAGCGCTGGACATTGCCAACAAAAAAGGGCAGGTGGATGATATATCAAACGCTTTAAATTTACTAGCTCACTACCATACCACCTTTAACAGGCCGGAAATGGCGATTGAACCATTACAGAAAAGCCTGGAGCTTCGACAGTACCTGGGCGACCCCAAGGGTATCGCCGAATGCTATTTTTTTATTGGTTTCAATTACAATAAAATGGGTGAATTTAATACGGCCATCACCTACCTGGATGAAAGTAAAAAAATCTGCGAACAGATCAATTACAAAAGAGTTCTCAGGCGATGCTATAACCAGCTCTATAATTCATATTCAAATCTGGATGACTTTGAAAAAGCAACAGAAAACCGGGATTTATACGTTTCCATCACCGAGCTGATCTTTGCAGAAGAAAGCGAACGCCAGATCGCCGAGCAGCAGGCAAAATTTGATATTGAACAAAAAGATAAGGAAATCCAATTGCAGCAGGAGCGCCTTGACTTGCGTAGCCAACAATATGAAAAACAACGAAAGTACAATATCGCTTTGGTTTCCATCACATTGCTATTGCTGACACTTGGAGGATTGTTGTACAAAAACTATCGGGACAAGAAAAAGATCAACATCCAGCTGGCTCAAAAAAATGTCACCATTTCAAATCAAAATGAAAAATTACAAAACCTCAACAATACGAAGGACAAATTCTTTTCTATCATCGGGCATGATCTTAAAGGCCCGCTAAATTCTCTCACGTCCTTTCTCAATCTCCTGAAAAACCATACCTCGTCGTTATCAGAAGCTGAAATAAAAAACCTTGCCGTCGAACTGGATAAATCTGTTGACAATCTCCGTTCGTTGTTAGAAAACCTCCTTACCTGGGCCCGATCTCAAACGGGCAATATTGAAATCAAACCTCAAACCATCAACATATATCCTCTCGTCAGGGAAAACATTGAGCTGCTGCGAAACCAGGCAAATGAAAAAGGTATCGAACTATCCTACAAAGGAAACGGAGAAATAGTGGCAAGGGCCGACCAAAATTCGGTGAGTACGGTAATCAGAAACCTGATATCCAATGCGATCAAATTTACCCATGCGCATGGAAAAATTGATGTTGTCGTAGAAGAATGGAAGGACGCCATTGAGGTCTCTGTGATTGACAATGGAGTGGGGATGACAAAGGATGTCATCAATCAGCTTTTCACCGTTGGCTCCAAACATACGACATTGGGTACCAATAAAGAGAAAGGCACTGGCTTGGGATTAATATTGTGCAAGGAGTTTATTGAAAAAAACGGTGGAAAGATCATGGTGGCGAGCACACCTGGATCAGGTTCCAGATTTTCGTTTAGTCTACCCAAAAATTGATTTATTTCGGTTTAATGGTGAAATTACTCTACAATTCCACACCAGCCATGAACAAAAATAAGACCTCAGACAGTTTGCCCAAAGCAATTGAAAATAACCATTCAGGTAAACATGACTTGGATTCAGGGGCCAAAAAGAAAAAAATCAATGTCCCAAGAGGGCACAAGGGAGAAAAGAAGGGCAGGCTAACCAGGAAGGCATACGAAAAAGAAATTTCCAGGCTTCAGGTGGAATTAGTCAAGCTCCAGGAATGGGTGAAGCTTGAGAAGAAAAAGATTGTCCTGATCTTTGAAGGCAGGGATGCTGCTGGAAAAGGCGGCGCCATTAAAAGGATCTCAGAAAAATTAAATCCCAGAGTGTGCAGAATTGTTGCTTTAGGCGTACCAACAGAAAAGGAAAAAACCCAATGGTATTTTCAGCGCTATGTGCCTCATCTCCCTGCGGGTGGGGAAATTGTACTTTTTGACAGAAGCTGGTATAACCGGGCCGGGGTGGAAAAAGTCATGGGATTTTGTACGGAAGAGGAATACCAGGAATTTTTACGCGCTACTCCAGAGTTTGAGCGCATGCTGGTCAATTCAGATATTATCCTCTTAAAATATTGGTTTTCCATTTCAGATGACGAGCAGGAAAAGCGATTTAAGCAACGCATTAAAAACCCGGTTAAGCGATGGAAGTTTAGCAAGATGGATCTGCAATCGAGGGAAAAATGGGTGGAATATTCGAAAGCAAAGGATGCTATGTTCCACTACACAGACACTCGTCTCTGTCCCTGGTTTGTAGTTGATGCCGACGATAAAAGAAGGGCAAGATTAAACTTCATCGCCCATTTTCTGAGTAAAATCCCCTATGAATATAAGGAGGAACCAAAAATAGATTTGCCGCCATTGACAACTGACGACTCCTATAAAAGACCTCCGGTGAATGAACAAAACTGGGTACCCGAAATTTATTAGCTATTCGTCCGGTGAAAGCTCTTTTTTAAAGTCATATTTAGCTTTTTCCGATTCTTTCAGTGTGCTGCTGAGAATGTTTTTGTTTTCTATTTTATCAAGCCAATAATTAAATCCGCCTTTTAGTACATAGATATCCTCATAACCAAGTTGTTTGAGCAACACCCAGAGTTCAGCAGATTTTGCCTCATCATCTGTGTAAATAACCTTCTTGCCTGTGGATTTGAAGTAGGCCGAGTTTTCATCGTCGAGCACCCTCTGATAAGGAATATTAATCGCATTAGTAATATGATCCAGCAAATAAATATCAGGAGACCTAAGATCTAATACTTTTACATCCAGTACTTCCGAATCAATGTCCCGTTTTAATTGCTCGGGTTCATAAAAAAAGTTTCCTTCTGATATGAATTCATGAACTTTTTCTGCGCTCACAACTATCTTATTTTTGTTTTTTTCCCGCAAAGAAAGTGCAATCAGACTTATCATTATCAGGATAACGACCGCACCTAAGCCAATAATAAATTTTCTTCCTTTCATGACACTATGAATTTAGCTACAACCTCCCTGTACCATCTTTTTCTTCCTGGTTGGGATCGGTTTAATATTGGTACCGGTATTTGTTTGTTGAGTCGCCTTTCCTCCTTTGAAAAATTGCTGTGCGGCCAGTCTTCTTTGATACAAACGATGCGCGTCATCTCCTTCGATTCCGGCAGGCTGTTTTGCCATCAGGACAACATCAAACCATTTATTTAAACCACCCTCTAGTACAAAATTATTTTTAAATCCCCTTTGCCGGGTCAGGATCAATGCCTGACTGGCCAGTGTACTTCCGTTTGAATAAAAGATATTTTTTCTAAGATCCTGATCAATGTATGCGATCCAGTTTTCGGTAAACAAACTGTCAAAAGGAATATTGATTGCTCCCGGAAGGCTGAACTTTTTAAACTCATCGGCTGACCGAATATCAACCAACATAAATTCCGGATCATTATTAATGATGATATCAGTTAGCTCATCACTGGAAATCTTATAGGTACCAAGATTGATTTCCTGTAACAGCTCATTGGCATTCAGCCGAATGGAAGAATTTTTCTTTTGAGGAAGCATAGCTGCAATGGCAGATAGCGAAACCAGAACAATGGACAATATAATTCGTGCTCTCATAGCTAATTCATTAAACTTCTTTCATGATATCATCCCGACTGAATTTCTTTTCTGCTTTTTCACCCAACCAAAACATAACCAAAGCCATCACAACTACCGCCAAGGCAATGACACCGTCTTTTACATTCAGCACGGTTGACAATTTTGGCGAACCCAAAAAGCTCTTATTATATAATTCTTCCCACCAGGAATAAGTTTCTCCGAAAATCAAAATCCCGATCAGGCTACCTCCAATAAAAACCATCGCATCTATTTTGCCTATGGCGGCAGCACAAACCGAGGTGCCAGGACAAAAACCTCCTACAATAAATCCCGCCCCCATGATCACTCCTCCTACAATCGCCGATTGAATATAATATTGGTTAACATAAACGATGCTCATATCGATCAACTCCAAATAATTGAGAAAAAGTAATCCCAACATTGCCGTAATAGCTGCCGTGAAGAATACTTTTAAAACGGTAATGTCGTATCCATAAAACATCCCGGCCAATTTTCTGCTGCTGGAAAACCCTGCCTGTTCAAGAGCAAACCCGAAACCCAATCCGATCAAAAACGCGATCAGCAGGTTTAATTCCTCTGAAATACCGTGTACTGGAATAATAGGTCCCATAACTATTTTTATTTTTTATTCAATCTCAAATACTATTAACTCAATAACTCCTAACTAATTACCACATCTAAATCCAATTCTTTCTAAAAAAATAAGCTAGCGCGAAGGCCGTCCCGAAGATGGCCATCATCGTCACGAAGCCCGCAACAGAGAGCACGGCCATTCCGCTTAAAGCAGCACCACTTGTACACCCTCTTCCTAGTTGCGACCCGAAACCAAAAAAGGCTCCTCCTATCAGGGCAAAAATCAGCCTCCTCCTACTGGTAATTTTTGGTGATCGCTCCACCTTCCAGGTAAGTCTGCCCGAAATAGCACCTGAAATAAATCCTCCAACCAATACTCCAAAAACCTCCAATACCAGCCATGTTTTCAATGGGCTGTGTTCAGGAGTAACATATTTGGAATAAAATCCTGACTCCTCAACATGCTTGGCTGACACTTCTTCCATACCTGAAACCACCACACTTTTCATTGCGCCACTCGCTCCCAAGCCACGACCTGTTAAATAGAAAGAAGCAAGAAGAACCAAACCAAGTAGAACACCGGCCAGGTAGGGATTCATGTATTTTCGCTTTTTCATATTCTGATATTTTTAATATTTGACATCTTGTTTTGAGAATAACCCGGCACATTATTTAAGTTCGTGCCGGGTAACAATTCTCAATATTCAACCATGTAACCTACTATTTATGTCATAGTCTCCCGACTAATGAATTCTGTAATTTTATTCAAATATTTATTTTCAATATAAGTACCTGCTTGCCTGACCAGCATAAGCAATTATAAACCTCAGCATGATGTTACCAAACAAGATCATCACGGCTGGTAAATAAGCCGGAATGTGATGTCCCCTTAATTCCCACCATTCCAAAAAGGCCGGGATGATCATCCCAATGAAGACCACAAATATCCAGAAGGGCAAGGTGTAAGGTCCACCCAAAAACAATTGTGCAGCTTCTATCTGTACCTGAGTACTCGCCATAAAACCCATAAAAAGGTGAATGACAAAGAACAGCTCCAGGGCGATAAGTATTAAATCGAGCTTACTAAATAGCCTCCTCTCCAGTTCATTCCGGCTCATCATCATAATTAAAGCAGCGCCTGCCGATAAGCCTGATGTGAGAAATAGTGGCCCTAATATAGATGTGTTCCATAATGGCCTCGCGTTAAATGCACTTAGTAAAATTCCTGTGTAGATTCCGAGAATTACACTGAAAAGGACCAGTATCCAAGCCATTTCCTTTCTTTTAGATTGAAAGAATTGGATGATATTTCTAAGCCAATCAAACTTCCAGTCCCACTTAGGGTAAATGTCTTGTAAATAAGTGGCACTCCAAATGATAGAAAGAGGTGTTACAACCATCAGTGTCCAGGCACCCCAGGACATAGGCGACTGAAATTTAATATTGGTATAAAGTTGCCAAAAATAGGCTTTGTGATGTAAGTCTAAAAAAAGGGCTCCAAGTCCTAGAATCAGAAATATCGGTGTTAAAAGTGGAGCCCACTTTACTGCAGCTTTGTATTCATTTTCTTTACCCTGCAGATAAAATAAGGAGGCAAAAAATAAAACTCCTGCGGCCAATCCGCCAAGGAACAAATACAGGGGGATCTCCCAGCCCCATATGTGAAGATTGGGATCAATGTATTCATTTAATCTTCCGCTGACTATTAATTCTTCTTTCATTTTCTTGTCGTATCAAATGAGAAAATAGAGTTGTGGATCGGTACCTGCTTCGGGAATCAGGGTTTTAAATTTCCTTTTCTTCAAAACCTTTGAAACATCACTTTCCGGATCATCCAAATCCCCGAAATACAAACATTTGGTTGGACAGACATCAACACATGCCGGTTTCTGTCCTTTTTGCACACGATGAATGCAGAATGTACATTTATCAACATAGCCCTCCGGATGCGGATATCTGGCATCATATGGGCAGGAAGCTATACATGCACCGCAACCAATACAATCTTCGTGGGTGACCAATACAATTCCTCCATCACTATAATGACTCGCTCCCGTAGGACAGCAGCGTACACATGGCGAATTCGCACAATGGTTACATCGTTCTGACCTAATTTCCAGCTCTAATTGAGGATATGTTCCATCGACTGATTCCACAATCCAATCACGGCAATATCCTATGGGTACATTATTTTCAGTTTGGCATGCGACCACACAATCGCTGCACCCCACACATTTCTTCGTATCAACTGCCATTGCGTATCTCATGACTCAACCTCCTCTCTATGTGGATCTTCCACATGGAATGTCACAAAATTGCTTCTCATACCGGTTCCTCCCATAATAGGATCAAGTTTTACATTGGTAATCAATTCGGTGTCACTTGCTCCTTTTCCATAAGCACGCGTCATTCGTTTTTCAGCATGACCAAATCCATGAACCATGTAAACCGAGTCGAAACGGATTCGTTCTGTCACCCTTACTTTGATCGGAAAAGTAGAGAGCTTGCCATCCTGATTTTCCAACCAAATTTTTTGACCTGGTTTTAAACTCCATTCCTTGGCCACAGCAGGGTTAACCCACAATACATTTTCATCCATAAGATCAGTCAGGTTAGGATTATTGGCTGTCCTGCTAAATGTGTGTGCCGGGGTTCTGCCATAATTCAGTCGGTAAAATCCTGGCGAAGGCTCTTCATGTTTCGTGTATACAGGCATTGGGTCAAACCCTTCTGCTGCCAGGTCTGTAGAATACAGCTCTATTTTTCCGGTATTTGTATTGAATTCAATTTCCTGTCCTTCAAAGAAATAAAGATCATCATACTCACGCGGGAATTTTTTAACACCGATTTTCTTCATTTCTTCCAGGGATGAGCCTACTTTTTTTAACTGCCAGTCAAGCAATTCTTCAATATCATTCCATTTAAAGTATTCATCTAACCCTAACCTTGTCGCCAATTGTTTGACCATCCACCAGGCTGGTTTACTTTCATATTTTGGTGCTGCTGCCGGCATTCTCAATGCAATGTTTGGCTCACGATGCTGATCTGTTCGGCAATAGTCGTAGCGTTCCAGATAGGTACACTCGGGAAGGACGACGTCTGCATAACCGGTGATCTCCATCGGCATGGTATCTATGGCAACCATGAATTCCAGGCTTTGAATTGCCTCCAGGGTTTTTTTCTGATCCGGCAAGGTGAATATCAGATTCGTTCCATTTACGATCCATGCTTTAAAACTACATTCCCTGTCCGGTGAAGGAATCGTCGAATCACAGATATCATTTGACACTACTTCCAGTGCTAAATTGTATTTGCCAGGGTGTGCATCACGCCATGTTTTCTTTGGCTTTGGAAATTCCGGATGTGGGTAGCTTGGCAGATTCTTTTTCTCTGGTGAATAGAATCCTCCCCTTCTTCCCCACGAGCCTAGTAGTGCATTTAAAATGGCGACCGCCCTCAAACGTTGCGTGTCATCTCCATACCAGGTAACATGCCGACCCGGATGTACAATTACTGCCGGAGAAGCATTGGCCATTTCCCGTGCGGTTTCATAAATAATATCCGGATGGATGGTTGTAATTCCATACGCCCATTCCGGGGTGAAGGAAGTGACATGTTGTTTCAACTCCTCAAAGCCATAGCAGTAATTCTCAACATACTTTTTGTCATACCATTCTTCATTGATAATGACATTAATCCAAGCCAGTAGTAAGGCAATATCTGTCGCAGGTTTAATGGGCAACCAATATTTAGATTTACTGGCCGCTGTGGAAAAGCGCGGATCAACTGTAATGATGGTTGCACCTTTATCAATGGCGTCAGACATCTCCTGCACCTGGCCGTTGTGCATATTTTCCCCCAGGTGAGAACCAATGAGCACCAGGCATCTGGTGTCTCGAATATCCGTTCTCTCGGGTGATGCTATAATTTCTCCATAAGTAGCCAGGAATGCCACCTCCCTGGGGCCTCTACATTGTGCGAACGAGGGGGCGGTAATACTTTCTGATCCAAATGCTTTTAACAAATCACCAAAAAACTTACCGCCCGAACCATGAGTAAATAATGCGACACACTCAGGACCATATTTAACAGCTACCATCTTCAGCTTTTCCGCCACCAGATCAAGCGCCTCATCCCATGAAGCTGGTTCAAAAACCTGCTTACCGTCCACCACTCTTCTGATCAATGGGGTTTTTAATCGGTCTTCATCGTAATACATCCCAACTCCACCGGTTCCCCTTGGACATAATCTTCCGTTACAATGAGGATCCTGATCGTTTCCGACTATTTTTTTAATATTTCCTTCTTCATTTTTATACACCCAACCAGCACATTTCCAAAAACATATTTCACAATAAGTTGGAGTGCGGGTCATCTCTGGCGTGATGGGGGCCTCTTCAAAAAAACTGGCTCTGGCCCAATTAATAAAACCACCCGATGCAGCAAGCCCACCTGCTCCGATTGTCGCGATTTTTATAAACTCTCTTCTATTGGTCTTCATTACATGATGATTTTTATATATGTGTATGTTTTCATATGTAATTCAAAATAATAAAGAAATCTTTGCCTGAATTCCACATACTTAGATTTCCTTTGAAAAGTTAGGCCTATATGGTTTCCAAAAAAATGACCATTATCAGGAATACTTTAAGTTTACGATCTTGTCAATTCAATCACTATTTTAGGTTCCATTTCCCGACAACGTCATGAAAAATTTCCTTCTGATCGTCCTACTGTTTTTTAATGGTTTTTCTTATGCGCAAAAAGCAAGTGGAACAGGGAGCCTTTATAGTGCAGGCGAAAAAGTGTACAGCCAGTAGCTGGATTGGAAACCGTAGTCCCGGAATTGAAGATAGATATATTACCATAAGAAGCCGGGTCTAGACTCCTGATCCCGACAGACAATTTTAATGCCCGGAACATCGTATTGGCAGCAATGGATGATATCAAATAGATAAATGAAAGATTGCGAAAAAAGGCAGAGTTGGCGAACGGAATTCTTCTAAAGGCCAAAGAAAGGCCCTATGACCGAAACGACTGGCTAGCTACAGAAATTGATATATCCGGAAGTTTCTACCATCCAAAGAGATTTGTAGAGGCGAAGTGTGGTGAACCGGGGCCTTGTACCGTTAATTTACATTCAATATTTCTCCATGGAGTCCGGCAAATGTGCCGATCAATGATCGGTAGTTTTCCACTTGATGATTTGCGTGGAAACTGAATTCCGTTGATCCCAGTATTTTTGATAGGTATCAGTGAAAGCAAGGCGGTGTTTCACCACATCGTCATAATTCCCCAGAAGCCCGATCAACAACTCGGCAATTTCGCGAACAGCATTTTCTCCACCTTTACTACCAGTTTTGTAATCATACAAATTATGGCGGAGCAAATAGTCTTCAAACATGGGCCGCCCAACACTATTGACATAAAACCGCAATCCACATTTCTCAGCGATAGGTAGATCCAGCACATCATCAAAACAAAAAGCCACCTCCTCCGGAGAAAGACTGTTTTGATTTAAAAAATCCTCAAAAGCCGCCCCTTTGTTAATGCATTTAAAGACCAGATAGTCAAAATGCTCCCTTTTTGCCAGGTGTTGTGCAATGTCATTCAGCGCACCGGTAAAAATGGAAGTAACTGGAATCTCACCTCTGGATAAATAAAAAGAAAACCGCATTAGATTGGTCCCCATCGCGTCGCCCTCAGAAAAACTTGAGGAATAATTGGTGTCTTTTACACCATCGTTAAACACCCCATCCCAATCAAAAATAATAGCTTTGATCCTGGATACCTTGTTTTTCAAAACAGAAGGGGGTGATAAAAACTCACCCCCTATCCCAATAAATCTCTTTTCAAGGTCAATCATCAGATCAGGTCCTGAATGTCCAACATTCCCACGGGACGGCCATTGTCAACCACCACAATGTTGTCAATCTTCTTCTCCCTGAATATTTGTGATGCATCGTACAAGAGGGCATTCGCATCCACAGTAATCGGGTAGTGAAGACCAAGGTTCGCTAATTTCTTATCCATAATATGATCACCTTCAGCTTCTAGCAGCCTTCGAAGGTCACCATCGGTAAACACCCCTTTAAGTGCGTTACTATCATCTACAATCGTCACCGCTCCCAATTTTGATTTGGTCATAATTACAAGTGCGTCGGTGATGGTTTTGTTCACATTGATCGTGGTTTGCTCTTTCCCTAGTACCTCACCAACTTTTATTGTCATCAACTTCGTATCCTGGAAGAATTGCTGCGTACCGAGGTCGGTGAAATGGTTGGTGGTCAGTTGATTCAATACTTTCCACGGAACGGTAATCGTATGAACCCCGACATCCAACGCGTTGCGAATGTGTTCCGCATTTCTCACGGAAGAAAACATAATCTTGGAATCATAGCCATAATGCTCCACCGTGTTTACACACTGCTCTACTAATCCCAACGCATCGTGACCCTGATCCTGTAGCCTTCCAACCAGCGGACACACATAAGTAGCACCGGCAGATAGGGCAATATACGCCTGTTGAATGGTATATACCAGGTGTAAATTCACCAGGATCCCCTTGTCTACTAATTTTTTACAAGCTTTCGCACCTTCCAGTGAAATTGGAATTTTAAATACTGTTTTCTTCTGGTCCAAGCCGAGTGCCAGGAGTCTGTCAACCTCTCTTAATATTTCATCAGAAGTCTGACCAAGAGCCTCCACCTGTAGCACAGGAACTATTTTGGCCAGTTTGATAATAGTGGCATCGATGTCTGAAATTCCATCCCTTCTCATAAAGGTAGGCGTAGTGGTAAGGCCTGTTAAAAAGCCCAGTTTAAATGCCTCCTCAATTTCTGGAAGGTTAGCCGAATCAAGATATAATTCCATATTAGTTTCTGTATTTCTTTTCGATGTTATGCAATTCGATCAAAGGTAATAAAAACGATTCCAACTGATCCATGGGAAGCTGGCTGGCGGCATCACACAGCGCTTTGGCCGGGTCAGGATGGATTTCGACGAAAATTCCGTCAACTCCTGCGGCAACCCCCGCCCTTGACAAGGTAGGAATGTAGTGCCTTGCCCCACCCGATGGGTCAGCGCTCGGTATACCGTATTTTCTTATTGAATGAGTTATGTCGAAGATTACCGGATAATCTGTTTCATTCATGTGGTGAAAGCTTCGGGGATCAACTACCAGGTCATTGTACCCAAAAGTATATCCCCTTTCTGTTAACAGAATATCATAATTGCCCTCGCTTTCAATTTTCTGGACAGGCTTGATCATGTTTTCCGGCGCAAGGAACTGCCCGTGTTTTAAATTCACACATTTGCCGGCCTTAGCTGCCTCCACCACAAGAGTGGTCTGCATGCACAGATACGCGGGAATCTGAATGACGTCCAATACCTCAGCGGCTGGCTTTACCTGCTCGGGGTAATGCACATCTGAAAGAATCGGAAAATCAAACTCTTTCTTTATTTTCTCCAGCATTTTTAGGCCTTCTTCCAAGCCAGGACCCATGTAGTAATCCACAGAACTCCTGTTGTCCTTCATGAAGGAAGACTTGTACACAACGGGGAGGTTATATTTTTGGGAGATTGCTTTGAGCTTCTCGGCAGCCTGCATCATCACCTTTTCTTCTTCTATCACGCAGGGGCCTGAAATCAGGAAAAACTGCTCATCAGACAAGGTCAGTTTTCCCACTTTTACTTTTTTCTTCATTCTTTGAATTAAGGCAAGTTTTTTTCGGACTGCGAAGATACTGGGAATGGCAATGAATTAAAAGCATCACCTCGTGTATTTGTATTATTCACTTCTATTAAAAAAATACTAAAATCATCAATGTTTGAATAGTATTTGCTAAATTATATATCGAAAACCCTTCCTTATTCATATTAAGCTACCTTACCCGTACTGTTGCCTGATAACAGATTTTATAAACTAGCGACCGACAGGGAATCAATGATTTTTAAAAAGGTAATTAATATTGGCACCACTGAGGAAAATTCCTTTTCCCAAAACAAACATATTAAGACAATAAATACGATCTCGCTATATGGAAGTATTGCCTGTCTGCTTTATATTCTCGCCACCTTGCCGTTACAAATTCCCCTGTACACCCTGATCAGCATTACATGCATTTTGCTGTTACTCCTAAACTTTGGTTTGAACAAGTATGGAAAATACCAGATAGCAAAAAATATTTTGCTGTTTATCATGCCCGTTATCATCATATGTTTTTCGCTGTTTATGGGACCCATTGGAAACGAACACTATTTACTGGCCGAGCTGGTATTTTTATTTTTCCTCTTCGAAAAAACACTGTCAAGGATTTTTGTTTTTACCTATCTCACAAGTGCTTTTATTTTTATTCAATTTGGTATTTCAAAGGGATTCATCAAACTCTCTTCACCAGATCTGGAAATATTATACTACCCTAATGTGATCACTGCCTTTATTCTGTGTTTTCTCGGATTGGACCTTTTCTATAATGAGCATATCAGATACCAGAAACTCATTGAAAACCAAAATAATGAACTGAAAAAGAACAATGCCGAAATAGAGGCAAGAAAGGATGATCTGGAGAAAATAAACATTGTCAAAAACAAACTGTTTTCCGTGCTTAGTCATGACCTGAGAGGTCCTCTTAAATCAATTCTCACCTTGCTCGACATGTTTGATAATGAATATATTACAGTAGAACAGTTTAAAAACCAGCTCCCAGGCCTCAATGAAAAGATCAGTAATACCTTCAATTTGACTGAAAATCTGCTGGACTGGACGAGATCCCAACTTAGGGGAATAACCCCCAAAAAAGAAAAGATGGATTTGACTGAATCCGTTCACAATGTCATACAAATATTTGACGAAAGCATTACCGCCAAAAAACTTAGACTGAGTATAGATTTTCCAAAGCGGAGCACCATCATTTCTGATCAGGAAATGGTAAAAACAATTTTGAGAAACCTCATTCACAATGCGATAAAGTTCTCTTACGAGAAAGGAAAAATAAATATCGACATAGAAGTCCACCATAAGGAGATACTCTTAGTAATAAGAGATGAAGGCAAGGGCATGGACTCAGATATTGTCGAGGCATTTAATAATAATAAGGAAATCGTATCAAGCCTGGGTACCTCTGGTGAAAAAGGGTCGGGGTTGGGCCTTAGTATTACACGTGATTTTGTGGAAATTCTCGGTGGTAAGATCTCAGTAAAAAGCGCCCCCAATTGTGGCTGCTGTTTTACTATTTCATTTCATATCGATAAATCTTAGGATCTACCTTCCTGATTTTGCCAAATAAATAAAGCATCAAGGTTCGTGACAGCCTGTAGTTAAAAGGCGATAAGATCACAGCAGGAACAAAAACTGACGATAAGATCGGCCACATTTGCTGTGGATTGAAAACAATCTTATACCCCACACCAAAAAACACCATGATCGCGATGGTAAATGCGTAACTAAAGTACATCGCCCCAAAATAAAATCCCGGCTCTTGAACAAAATCCTGCTGGCATGCCGGGCAGGTTTTATGCATTTTTAACATCCTGTCTAACCTGTACACCGAATGTACAAATAAGCTTTCCTGCCTACAAGATGGGCACTTGGCAGTAACTATGTCTTTTGCTGTCGCCAACGCGTTTCTTTCTTCTTTCATGCCACACACATTTGTTAGCGCAAGGTAGCTAATAATTTTTTAGTTATTGTTCTCAAATTCAGGATCCCCAACGATTATCGTCTTCGAATCTATAGCCGACACCTGGAAATAGCCAGTGGACCGTGTACCACGCAAGTTAGTATAGGGATTGGCTGGAATGGAGCTAAACATACCTCCGTCATTATTGAGCAGAAAACTGAGATCATTATAATATTTGTAGCTCAGTTTGGTAAGGCTCAGCATTTCAAAACGGGCGGTATCATTTTCTTTATAAAATACCGGTGCCGGAAAATTATCTATATCTTCCTGGACGAAAATATCATCGGCAAAAAACACCCCTGTTCGCGAATCAAACCGCTGAATGCTATCATTGCGGTAAAACTGAAAAAGGTAAAAGTCCACTGTTTCCTTCGGCTCTTTTGCAGTAAGTGTAATTTCGTAGAAATAACCCTCCTTTTCCGGATTTTTTTTCTCATTTTCATCCACTCGCCACAGTACAGCATTGATTGGTGAGATTGGCTTCAATGTATCAAGAGCAGTGATCCGGTCGCCTTCCACGTTGATCTCAAGACTGTAAATGGCATGTTCTATGCCCTGAAATTCTACGGAAGAATAATAAGTCGAATCCTCGGAATTATACTGGTATGCGTAAATATTTCCCTGATCATCAGTTACAGTAATATTAGCGTTCGTCACCGGTGGCGGCGCTACCACTTCTTCGTAAAACCCCACACTCTTGGTAAGCTTTACATAATGCTGTTTCATTTCATTAGTTACCAATCCCTCAACTACATAGATCGGCTCAGCCTGTTGTGTATCGAGTACAATCGTTTCCTCACATGATGTGACGAAAACAATTAGGATAAATATATAAATCAGGTTTTTCATATCAATTGAGAATTAAAAGTGAAAATTATAAGTGACGGAGGGCATGACTGGAAACAGATACACCATTCTGGCTTCCTTCCTGGAAGGATCAATAATATTTCCGTCATCATCCTGCAATAAGCGGGTGTAAATGGTAAAGGGGTTCTTGCGGTTATACACATTGTAAATAGAAAATACCCAACTGCTTTGCCATTTCCTGTTTTTATTTTTCAAAGGAGTGAGAGTCAGAGACACGTCTAGTCGATGGAAGTCGGGCATCCGGTAGCCATTGCGCTCGGCTATTAAATCCACATTGTATCCGTCAAACGCATACCGGCCGGTGGGAATGGTCAATGGCCGGCCTGTGCCATATACCCAATTCATCCCAAAACTCAGTTTTTCATTCAGGTCATAGACTGCTGAAAAATTGACATTGTTCCTTCGGTCATAATTCGCGTAAAATGGATTGTCCTGGTTGATTCCTGGCACCTGGTATTCTGTTTTAGACCACGTATAGGCCACGGAGCCCTGAAGGTTTCCTTTGGTTTTCAAGAGATAAAATTCCAGGCCATACGACGTGGCATCGCCCGGCCGGAATTCTGTGGGCAGATCATAGTTAAAAAAGATGTTGGCATTATCTGCGATGGCCGGAACATCATACATCCATTTGTAATAACCTTCCACTGAAAACTCGTATTGATTGTCTTTAAAATTCCTGAATACCCCCGCTGCGACCTGATCCGCTTTCTGGCTATTGAGGTATGGCGAACTTGGCTGCCAGGTATTAAATGGCACTGGCACCGTACTGTTTGAGATCAGGTGCATATTCTGCGTCATGCGATTGTAAGATGCTTTCAGGGAGGTGGTATGGCTTACTAAATACCTGGCAGAAAACCGCGGCTCTATGTTTGGAAAGGCTTTTATCAATTCGTACTTATCATAATTTCTAATAGTATAAACCGGAGAGATGTTATTTGTTTGGTCTTCATACTCCCTTATCTGCGTATCACCTACATTCTGGAACAGGCTGAACCTAACACCGTAGCGAAGTGAAAGCTTATCGGTCAGCGATTGCTCCATATCGGCATAAAGTGCATGGTCAAAGCCATACATTTTTTCCAATTCTACGGACAGGTAGATAGATTCCGGATTGTTCGGTTCGAGTTTTGCCGGTGAGATTCGCTGAAAGGCCACATGATAGCCGAACTTTAATTCATTTCTCGGATTAAAATAATAGGAGAAATCAAATTTGGTTTGTAATTGCTGCAAATTAGAAGTCCAGTTAAAACCCTGAGCAGCATCGTCAATAAAAAGCTTGTAATCAAAATTGCTAAATATCACAGAGGTATTTGAAAAGAGCTTTTCGCTAAACAGGTGGTTCCATCGGAATGTCAGCGTAGCATTACCCCAGTCAAACCCGGCCTCATCACCACCAAAAGAAAAGTTATCCCGGCCAAAATAACCCGCCACAAAAAACCTGTTTTTATTATTAGGTTTCCAATTGAGTTTGGCATTGATATCATAAAAATACACTAGATTTTCCCTGACGTCCTCATTACCGAATAATCTCTGGAACACGTCCACGTAAGACCTCCTCGCCGATAACATATAGGAGCTCTTGTCCTTTTTGATGGGTCCCTCTAGCATCACCCTGCTCGCAAGGGTTCCGATTCCTCCCGTCATGGAAAAATCCTGATTGTTTCCATCTTTTGTTCTTACCTCCAATATGGAAGAAAGCCTGCCGCCGTATTGGGCAGGAATACCTCCTTTGTATAACTCCGAATCTTTGATCACATCAGAGTTAAAAACTGAAAACATCCCAAATAAATGGGATGGATCATATACCGGCGCTTCGTCAATCAGGATCAGGTTTTGGTCTGCCGCCCCACCCCTGACAAAATATGCAGATGTACCTTCGCCAGCCGATATTACCCCCGGCTGCATTTGAATGGTTTTAATAATATCAGGCTCACCCCAAAGTGAGGGAAGCTTTTTCATTTGGGTGACGTTTACTTCCACCTTACTCATCGAGAGGCTCATGACATTTGCATCTTCCCGCTCACCGATGATCACCACTTCATTGAGCTCTTCCACTTCTTCAGCTAAATCGATGTTTAACTCAATATTTTGATTGGTGATGACGATGTCCTTTTGTTCTGTCTGGTATCCAATGTACCTGAAAGACACATGGTATGATCCCTCAGGAAGCGTGAGGGAATAAAACCCGTAGGCATTTGAAGCCGTCCCGTTCGAAATTTCATCAACGTAGACGGTCACTCCTATTAATTCCTCTCCATTATCGGCATCACGGATATACCCACTGATCGTGAAATTGGCGGGTTCTGAATATATTTTGGATTGAAAAATTAGAATCGTGGCAAATGCAAGAATGCATTTGAAGAATAATTTGCTTTGCATTGGTTTAGTTGTTCAGTTAATGGGTTAAAAGCTATCGTAAATACAGTTGTCTATTTTCAGGACGCTTTCGCTATGCCAATGGTCATTATTTTTCTATGGATGGACGATTTTTTTCACCAATGGCGAATGGAATTTACGATCACCATTCCTTTTCATTTTCTGCTTTGATCTGTGATGCATACCTTTCCAATTCGCTCAACAGTTCATCGCTGATTTTTCCCCTTAACCCGGCCAGAAAATCTTCCGAAAAATTGATCAATCCCAACTGGATAGCAGATTTTAAATAAGCCTGATTGAGTTGCATCGAATACGGGTTCCATTCGACACTTTCCAATAAAATATGATAGGATTTAATTGGATCCCCCTGCCCGTTAAAATATTCGGCTGCGGCTAAAATTCCCTCTTCGCAAAATGCATCATAGACTCCAAGCTCGTCATATACATTGGATAAATTATCGTCATTCCCAGCTCCAATTTCAGCCAACAAATAATATGCCCCCAACTCCAATCGCAGGGCTTTGTATCTATCATGAATCGAACTGAGTCTGTCGGCCTGGTCGGTTAACCAATAATACCTGATCAATGCCTTCACATAGTCAATCTTTATGTGTGGCGTTTCGAATTGGTCAATTTTCAATTCGGAAATCAGATCTTCTATCGCTTCGTATTTCCCCTGATCCAATAGGTATTTTAGGAACTCGACTTTAGCTGCAAATTGGTACCCCTCGGATTCCATGCTGATGATCACTCCCTCGAATTGATCAGCCGAAAGCCTGCTACCCCTGTATTTTAAAAAATTGTATTTGCTTAAATCACTATCATTGACAATACTCGCCAGCGATTCAGAATCAACAACTTTCAGAAGAACACTCACCAGTTGAGGCCTATTGGTATCAGAGGTAAATTGATCCAACACCTCCCTCGCCTTTAAAAAATTCCCGCATTCCACGAGTGCCACAGCATACTGCATTTTGAATTCCGGGCCATAAAAACGCAATGTCTTTTCGAAGTAGGGAATGGCCATTTCCGGAGCGCCAAACTTCATGAAGGTTTGAGCGATGAGCATTTCATATTTTGAATAACCATAGCTATCCGGGCGCTGAAGGCTTCGAAGAATCCTCAATGCCGGAATGCTTTTTCCCGATTTAATAAATGCATGGGCAAAGGCATACTCCAGGTTTTCCTGGAAGCGGGCATTCCCTGTTGTCCGGTAATATTCCTGGAAGGACTTCCACGAACCAGAATCCGCTAATTCCGGTTGATCAAACAGCAAATTATAATTGTATACCAGCCGCTCTACCGGTACCGGTGCGGTAAACGACAAAGTATCCGGCAAATCAAATGGTTGATTATTCTTTGCATATAAAACAGCCAGATTATTCAGAACTACCGGATTATGCTCCTGGCCTGCAATTTCGGACAGGCTGTCCCAATTTAATTCCCCTGGCTTTTTTGTCAGAATAGCCGGAATATTGATCAAAGCGGCGGATTCAGACGATTTTTTTGCAAGGGCTTTTTTAAGATGAAAAACCGCCGTGTCGACAATGTTGATTTTTGAAAAGGCAACCCCGAGGTTATTTTGAAGAGGACCGCTGTCAGGGAATTCATTCACCCCATTTTTTAAGGTGAAAATCTCGTCAAAGGGTTTGTTCGCTTCCTCATATCCCTTAGCCAGTTTAGCAAAGGCAAAATCTGTCGGGTTTGTGTTGATCGCGATGGCCAGGTAGCGATTCCTTTCATAATTATTCTTGTCAATTTCCGATAATTCGGCCAGGGAATAATTACCCATGTGCGTTTGCCTTCCAAACACATTAGCCAGGTTAAAATATTCGGATGCGAGCAGGTTGTTGTTTTGATTTTTAAACAATTGGGCCAGGCTTAAATAATACCCGGCGTACACCTGGTAGTAGGGCGCCATTCGAATCACAAAAAACAATGCCACCACTCCAACCAATCCAGCCAACCTGGCTGAAAAATAAGGCATGAATTTAGGTTTGTACAGCACTTTGTGAACGGGGTGTCCTTCCATCATTGCCGGAACAAAATTTGACAGCACATAGACCAGGAAAAGTAGACCAAAGCTTAATTGGGAAATTATAATGGCATCATTCAGCACTTCGACGTAGGGATCATTGGAAGTGACAAAGAAATAGGCATACGAAAGAAAGGTGATCAAGGCCAAAGACAAATAGAGGTATGCGCCGGTAAAACGAAAATCAAACAAATAAGCGTAAATATCTTCCCGCTTCTTAAATCCCCAAAATCCAAGGACCGTCGCCGCAATCAATATCCAAACCGCATCCAGGAAGACTATTTTCCATGAGATATAATGATGTTTGTGCAAAAAGATGAGTGTAAGCACGCTAAGGTAAACTATGGAAATAATCGTGAAATGAATGAAATTACTTTTTCCGGCACCAACGGAAGATTGCGAAGTAATCACCAGCAACCCTCTCGTAATCTCAAACCCAAGCATTAAAATAAAAATGACCGATAGGATAAGCGGTGTTACGATGACGTAGGAAGCAAGATAGAGAAAGGGCTGATCCACCGGGCTGAAAACCTTAAATATTATTAAAGACACTATAGCAAGAAAGGCAAATACACTGAATCGAAATTGCAGCGACACTGTTTTATTGAAAGCATGAAAATAATATCCGACCCCAAAAAAAATCACCAGCACAACCGCATAGACCTCCTTACCATAGAAACCAAACAACTGTAGGTTTTCCAGGCGGTAGGTCAGCAGGATGATGGCGAAAAAGACGGAAGAAATGACAAAATAAAACCGTGATAGATCTGTCGCCAAAGCATACAGGAAAAGTACAATCCCAGTGACCAGAAGAAGGAATGCATAGGAATAGACAGGATTGACATGCGACTGCCCTGGCACTAGCGTACGGATGATCACATGGCGATCTGCGAAAATGGAAAACTCATACAAGCCCGAGTAAAACTTATCAAACAGTGTCCTGACAGTAGAAGTGGTATTAAAATCTTCCCAATCAATGATAAAAGAACCACCGGAATAATAAGCACCTATAAGAAGGACTACCGCAAGCCCAATTAAAATAAAGAATATATATAAAGATTGCTTTTGCCTTTTTGACCAATCAGACCAAAAGTTTAAGTGTTCAAACATTTAGTTTGGACTTGGATGATTTAAGAATTCAAAAATTTAGGGACCCGGAAAAAATCCTTGTCCTTTTTTGGAGCGTTTAGAAGCGCCTGCTCATGATCGAGATGCCCTTCTACCTTGTCTTCCCTAAACACATTCACTTCGTGGGACATGTTTGTCAACGGCTCTACTCCTTCCGTATCGACTTCACTTAATTGTTCTACCCAGCTAATGATTTCATTGAGGTCTTTGATCATGGATTGCTCATCTTTCTGGTCCATTTCCAGCCTGGCCAGGTGGGCAATTTTATGAAGTGTGTTTTTATCAATATTCATTTTACTTACTTGATTACTTTCGGGAAGTGTTTTTTTAACTCTTCATTGATTACCCGAAAAGTTTCCTCTTTTACATAGTTAACAGCCGTCGCGTCCGTCTGCTGGACCGCAACTGGCTTATGAACAATAATTTTAGCTTTTTTCCTGTGTAGTAAAAACTTATGATCGTCGGGTAAAATTATCCAATTAAAAGGAATTGTAACAGGTACAACCGGAATTTGTTTCTCGACAGCGGCTCTGAACGCACCATCTTTAAATTTTCCCATCAAGGGAGGATGTTCTGAGGTAATTCCCCCTTCCGGGAAAAATATGAGGCTCGTTCCTTTCCCCAGCACGTCCAACGCTTTTTTTAACGCTTCCGACCTACTTCTCAATTTAGACCGATCGACGGTAATGTGGATTTTACGAAACATGAAGCCGAAAACGGGAATCTTCGCCAACGAAATTTTCCCAACAAATGCTGCATTAAAATTCAAATACCCCAAAATGGGAATGTCCAGGTAAGAAAAGTGGTTTGCGCAAAAGACGTACTTGCCCGTTTTTGACAAGGGTTCCTCATATATCACTTCTATTGGAATGAAAATCAACGCAAAAAAAAGGTAGGCCCAAATACGGTTTAAAGTAAACAGGAAAGGGTGCTTGTCATCAATGGCAATAAAGACCAGAAAAAAAGGGAGCAGTAAAATAAATAGCAGCCCAAAGATGATGAATCCGTACGTTGAATAAATCCTGTTGACGATGTTAGCCATTGTGCACTGTATTCCAACCTCTGTTAAAAAATTCGGGTCAGGTAATTACTACTTTAAATGGCGCATTACTTTCATACATTCATTTAGAAGTAAAACGCAACCGGTTTTTGAACAAAAATAGCCCAAACTATGAAAAATATAAGAACGATATTCACTCTGCTGGGAATTATCGTAGCCATTATCATTCTAGTCATGTAAAAATATAAAGGTGACCTTTAATAATAAATGAAAAAAATTCATTTGTTAAGAAACTTTTACAAGGAAAAAAAGCAAGTCCTGCTTTAAACACTTGCTATTTTTGTTTGTCTTTAGGATATTATAAAATGGTTTGGATAAACAAATGATAATGAAAGGGATAGATGGGAAGTTTTGGGTGTTTTTTTTAATGATTTCCAGTCTGAGTTTTTTCGGTTGTGACGAAGAAGCACTTGATCGGGAAGGTAGAGCTGGCATTAGACCTTTGACTCAGGAAGAAGTTTTTTTAGTGGAGTCTTCCAATAAATTCGCCTTTGACCTATTAAACCAACCCCAACAGAACTCAACCGAAAATATTTCTTTTTCACCCGTCAGCGCGGGGGCTGCCCTGGGAATAGTGGGCAACATGCTCACCGATGAAAGATTCAAGTCCTTTCAGTCGGAAGTTGGTCTTCCGGATTTATCGCAGGTGAAGATAAACAAGGCTTTTTACGAGTTGAGTACCATGGCACCGAGGCTTGACCCATCGGTAGAAATGAAGTTTACCAATTCTGTCTGGACCAATTACCGGATCTCCAATGTGAATGACGTGTACTCCAGGCTGCTTGCCTACTACAATGCAGACGTTCTTGAATCCTTTTCCGATAAGCCTTTTGATGAGAAATTTATCACAAAATGGATCCAGACAAACACTAATTTCAAATACAATACAATTGAAAACTTCCAGCCGTCTTCCGCTTTTCAGGTGATCAACCTGGGGCTTTTTGACGGAGCTTATTTCAATCAAAAGGCTGCGAAACGCATTTCTATTGACTTTAATTTGGGAGAAGGTGAAGTCCTGAAAACGGACATGAACCTGTTTTCTGATGTGGAAGTGTCCTTGTTTGAAAACAGTGATGGATTGTTTTCATTTTCAATTCCGCTGGGGAATGGAGAATATAAATTGGATATTATTTCCGGGGCGCTGGAAAACAAAACTGTTTCATTATCAGATATTGGAACCGGAAACGAGAAAACCATAAATCACCTGATCATTCCCGATATTCTATCGTCGTCTGAGTTTGCTTTTGATAGAAGCTTTTCGCAGTTTAAAATTGATGATTTTGTATCGAAGGGATTGACGCAGTATTTTCCGGATGATCATTACAATCTATCCGGCAGATATTTAAACAAAACCTTGATTTCCATCAAAGGAAAAAAAGCAGGCAACCTCATCGAATTCAAGGATTTAGCACAGCCGGAAACATCATCGATTCTGACTCTGGACAGACCTTTTTATTTTTTTATATCTGAAGAAAGTTCGCAGCTTATTTTATTTGCAGGCAGGTATAATTTTCCGACAAATTAGGCATTGGTTTTCGCTAAACACCGATTTAATTAATTGAGAAAATGCTTGTTTTGAAAGATATATTTCGAAATTTTTGTTAAATCAAGATTTTAAAATGGTAATCCAATTAACAACAATTAATTTTGCGACTTTAGGTGATATAATCCTGAAGCAGAATAATTATTGAGTTGGGTTATTAATAAAATATCGGCCATTCCCAACTTTGTGGATGGCTTTTTTTTTAGGTTGATGTTAAAAGATTGGATATGGACAAGGTATATATATTTGACACTACATTAAGGGATGGGGAACAGGTCCCGGGATGCCAGTTGAATACTGAAGAAAAAATTGAAATAGCCAAAGCGCTTGAAGCGCTGGGTGTTGACATTATTGAGGCAGGATTCCCGATTAGCAGTCCAGGTGATTTTAAATCGGTCATTGAGATATCGAAGGCAGTTTCCGAACCTGTAATTTGCGGTTTGACTCGCGCAAAGGAGAAGGACATTGAGGTAGCAGCGGATGCTTTAAAATATGCCAAAAGAAAAAGAATTCACACTGGAATCGGAGTATCTGATCTTCATGTCACCACCAAATTAAAATCCACCCACGAAAAGGTATTAGAACAGGGTGTTGCCGCTGTAAAGCACGCTAAAAGATTTGTGGAAGATGTAGAGTTTTATGCAGAAGATGCCGGACGGGCTGATTTAAACTATCTGGTCCGGGTAATTGAATCGGTGATTAACGCGGGTGCTACCGTGATTAATATCCCTGACACGACGGGTTATAACCTTCCCTGGTTATTTGGCGAAAAGATCAAATTTATCATGGAAAATGTGAAGAACGTACACAAAGCCATCATTAGTGTCCATTGTCACAACGACCTTGGCCTGGCCACTGCCAATACCATTTCCGGTATCGCCAATGGCGCCCGTCAGGCAGAGGTGACAATGAATGGTGTGGGTGAAAGAGCTGGAAACACGTCGCTTGAAGAAACTGTTATGATCTTGAAATGTCATAAACATCTGGGCGTCGACACAAGCATTAATACAAAACTACTAAAGTCAACCAGCGAGCTTGTCTCCTCCATGATGAGAATGCCAGTTCAGGCAAATAAAGCAATCGTAGGTAAAAATGCATTTGCGCACTCATCGGGCATCCACCAGGACGGATTTCTTAAAAACAGGGATAATTACGAAGTAATTAAGCCGGAAGATGTTGGGGTTGACACATCGGATATTATTTTAACTGCGAGAAGCGGAAGGCATGCTTTGAAATACAGGTTGGAGAAGATTGGCTTTGTGGTGGAAGACGCTGAGAAATTACAGATCCTCTACGATAAATTCCTCGAAATTGCTGACCGAAAGAAGCAAATTGAAGACAGCGACCTGCGGGCACTCATTAAATCTGCCACGGTAAAAAAATAAGTTGACAAATGGTATTCTGATATGAATACCATTTTTGTTTATAAGCATATTTTTTTAAATAGTAGTTTCATACAATTCATTTTTAAAAGCTACCAGGATGAAGATCCTTTCATCTCCGCAAATAAGAAAGGCCGATCAATTTACTATCGAAAATGAACCTATTCCATCCATAAAACTAATGGAAAGGGCAGCAAAGGGCTTCACCGACTGGTTTGTCAGGTACTATCCGAAAAAGGGCCGTGTCCATGTGTTTTGTGGAACGGGCAATAACGGAGGGGACGGGATGGCCATCAGCAGGTTTTTAATGGCGGCAGGCTGGAAAGTCATTCCCTATATCATCAATCCCGATGCCCGGATGTCGGTAGATTTTAAAATGAATTACCTTACCCTACGGGAAATGCATGAGGTGAAAAAGATAGCCACCAAGGATGATCTGGAGATCGATTTCAACAATAACGACAAAATAATTGATGCCATATTTGGGTCTGGCTTAACAAGAAAAGTGTCGGGGGTTTATGGCCATGTTATCCAGGCTATCAATCAGTCCGGTTGCGAAATCATTTCCGTTGATATTCCAAGTGGTCTTTATGCCGACAAGCCCAGCACTTCCAAGCACATAGTCCATTCCGACCACACCGCTAGTTTCCAATTGCCCAAACTGGCATTTCTCATGCCTGAAAATGGAGTCTACGTCAAGAATTTTCACACAGTTAATATAGGGCTACACCCCGAATTCCTTGAGAAAGAGTCAACCGAATTTTATTACATTCAAAAAAATCTAATTAAGAACCTCTTTAGTGAAAGGCCGCGCCATAGTTTTAAAAATCAATTTGGTCATGCCCTGTTGATCAGTGGAAGTTATGGAAAAATGGGAGCCTGTACCCTGGCTGCCAAGTCCTGCCTGAGAATGGGCGCCGGGCTGCTCACCGTTCATGTACCTAAATGTGGTTATGAAATCGTGCAAGTTGCCATTCCTGAAGCAATGGTCTCCGTCGATTCGGAAATGCGGTTTATTCAGAATATTCCGGATACATCTAAATACAACGCAATAGGAATCGGACCTGGAATTGACACTAATGTTTACACAGCAGATGCGATTGATCAACTATTTAATAGCTACAAAAAACCGATTGTAGTTGACGCAGATGCCATCAATTTAATTGCGCAACATTCAGATCTTCAAAAAAAGATCCCTGAAAACTCTATTCTGACACCTCATCCCGGAGAGTTTAAACGCCTGGTTGGAAATTGGGAAAATGACTTTGAAAGACTGTCTACCCAACAGAATTGGTCAAAGGAACACGGAGTGATCATTGTTCTGAAAGGTGCGTACACCTCGATTTCACTCCCAAATGGAAAAGTCTTTTTCAACTCAACCGGAAATCCGGGAATGGCCACGGCGGGAGCCGGCGACGTATTGACAGGTATGGTGACGTCACTTCTAGCACAAGGATTTTCTTCTGAAGATGCCGCCATGTCAGCAGTGTTTTTACATGGTCTGGCTGGCGACTTAGCCAGGGAAAAACTGGGAGAATCAAGCCTGGTCGCCGGAGACATTATTGACCACATCAGTGAAGCTATAAAACACATAGCTCAATAACCATATTTATCCTTCCAAAGGGATTGGAGGCGTCTACGCATTTCTTCCTCGCGGGCATTTTGCCCCGGATTAAAAAATGTGGTTCCTTTGATCTCGTTGGGGAGATATTCCTGCTCTTCAAAATTTCCCGAATAAGAATGGGAATACTTATATCCAGAACCGTAGCCCAAATCTTTCATTAGCCTGGTCGGTGCATTCCTGATATGGAGAGGAATGGAAAGGTCACCGGTTTCCGCTACCTTCCTTTGTGCCTCATTAATGGCTTCATAACTCGCATTGCTTTTTGCTGAACAGGCTAAGTAAATAGCGCATTGTGAAAGGATTATTCTGGCTTCCGGATAACCTATTACATTCACCGCCTGAAAGCAGTTGTTGGCAATAACTAAAGCCGTTGGGTTTGCATTTCCAATATCTTCGGACGCAAGGATCAACATCCTCCTTGCAATGAATTTAACGTCCTCCCCACCTTCTATCATTCTCGCCAGCCAATACACTGCTGCATTTGGATCGCTCCCTCTAATTGATTTTATAAATGCTGAAATGATATCATAATGCTGGTCTCCCGATTTATCGTAGATAGCCATTTTCTTTTGAGCTACCTGAAAAACCATTTCATTAGTAATTACAATCTCCCCTTCATTGAAATAAGATTCTATCACCAAATCCACTAATGTAAGTATCTTCCGGGCATCTCCTTCTGACAATTGAATCAAAGCCTCTTCTTCCTTAATCTCTACTTTGATTTTTTTGAAGTCGGGATCTTTTTCAAGGGCATTTTTTACTATCGCCAGCAAATCATCTTTTGTCAATGGCTTAAGGACATACACCTGGCATCTTGAAAGTAAAGCGGCATTTACTTCGAAAGAAGGATTCTCGGTGGTCGCCCCGATCAATGTGATCGTTCCCTTTTCAACAGCGCCTAAAAGAGCGTCTTGCTGGGATTTGTTGAACCGATGAATTTCGTCAATAAAAAGAATGGCATGCCCCAGTCTTTTGGCCTTGTCAATGACTTCCCGGACATCTTTCACCCCCGCACTTATGGCGCTTAGAGTATAAAAAGGCTTTTTTACCTGACTGGCGATGATATTTCCCAGAGTAGTTTTGCCTACACCCGGTGGTCCCCAAAAAATCATAGAAGGAACTCTGCCTTTTTCAATGGTTTTCCGCAGCACGCTGTCCTTACCTACCAGATGGTCCTGACCGATTAGGTCATCGAGTGTAAATGGACGAACACGTTCTGCCAAAGGAATTTCCCGGATCATGGAGATTTAAATTACCAGTTTTAGATACTATTGAATTGAAAAATGGAAGAAATAAAGATAACAGATTTAAATTTTAACAGAAATAAAAAAATCCGAACAACTTTTTGCTTGAAAATCAGGTTAAAATAATTAGTCATATGTCTGATCAACGCAAAAAAAAAGGCCATCCTGAAAAGAATGGCCTCCGTTGTTTATAAACAATGCTTATTTACTTGATGGATAATAGGCTGTCTCACCTAATTCCTCTTCGATTCTTAATAACTGGTTATACTTTGCCATCCTGTCTGATCTTGACAAAGATCCGGTTTTAATTTGTCCGGCATTGGTCGCTACTGCGATATCAGCAATGGTAGCATCTTCTGTTTCACCTGATCTGTGGGAAATGACTGCGGTAAAACCCGCCTTGTGTGCCATTTCAATCGCATCCAGCGTTTCGGAAAGGGTACCAATTTGGTTTACCTTGATAAGGATTGAATTAGCACAACCTTCGTCAATTCCTCTTTTCAGGAATTTTACATTGGTAACAAACAGATCATCACCAACCAATTGACACTTATCACCAATTTTATCAGTCAAAAGCTTCCACCCTTCCCAGTCACCTTCATCACATCCATCTTCGATCGAGTCTATTGGATATTTTTCAACAAGGGATGCCAAATAATCTACCTGCTCCTCTCGGGATCGAACGGCACCGTTTTCCCCTTCAAATTTATTGTACAGATATTGACCGTCTTTGTAGAACTCAGAAGCTGCGCAATCCAACGCTATTTTGACATCTATCCCTGGCTTGTAACCAGCGTTTTCAATGGCTTTTAGTATACTTTCCAATGCCTCTTCTGTTCCACCAGAAAAGTTAGGAGCAAATCCACCTTCATCACCAACTGCTGTGCTCAGTCCTTTATCTTTGATGATTTTTTTCAAATTATGGAAAATCTCGGCTCCCATTCGAAGTGCTTCAGAAAAAGTAGGAGCGCCTACCGGCCGGACCATGAATTCCTGGAATGCGATAGGAGCATCAGAATGTGATCCGCCATTGATGATGTTCATCATCGGAACTGGCAGGGTATACGAATTTACACCACCAATATATCTGAACAATGGAAGCCCTAATTCTTCAGCGGCAGCCTTCGCAACGGCAAGGGAAACACCTAAAATGGCATTGGCTCCTAGCTTACCTTTTGTATCTGTGCCGTCTAGCTCAATCATTATTTTATCGATCAGCTTCTGATCGAAAACTGATAGACCAATGATCTCAGGAGCGATCACCTCATTAACGTTTTCAACAGCTTTGGTCACGCCTTTTCCAAGGTATTTTCCTTTCTCCCCATCTCTCAATTCTACAGCTTCATTAACTCCTGTAGAGGCACCTGACGGAACGGCTGCTCGTCCGTAGATACCGGTTTCTGTTACCACGTCTACCTCAACTGTGGGATTGCCTCTGGAGTCAAGGATTTGCCTTGCGTGGACGCTTTCTATTAAACTCATAGTTCTGGAAATTATTTATTAGACATTTTTTGAATAAACTTATCAAACAGATACCGGGAATCATGCGGACCTGGCGACGACTCCGGATGGTACTGCACTGAAAATACATTTTTATTTTTTATCTGAATACCTGCCACGGTATTGTCATTAAGATTTAAATGGGTGATCTCAACTGAATCTGATTTTTCGATGTCCTCTTTAGAGACGCAAAAACCGTGGTTTTGAGAAGTGACTTCGCACAAGCCTGTCTCAAGGTTCTTAATGGGATGGTTCAATGCACGATGTCCATGGTGCATTTTGAAAGTTGAAATACCACTCGCTAGAGCAATGATTTGATGCCCCATGCATATCCCAAATACCGGAACATCACTATCAATCAATTCCTTTGCTGTCTTAATAGCATAGTCCATCACTTCAGGGTCGCCAGGACCATTGGAAATGAAAAACCCGTCAGGTTTCCACTGTTTCATTTCGTCGAAACTGGTAGTCGCAGGAAATACTCTGCAAACACATTCCCTTTCTGTCAGGCTTCGTAGAATATTTGTTTTGATTCCAAGGTCTAACACAGCAACCCTGTACTTTGCGCTTGCCTCATCGCCAATTGTAACCGGCTCTTTAACGCACACCTTTGACGCCAGCTCCAGTCCTTTCATGGAGGGAACCTTCTCCAGAAGTTCTTTTAGTTTGGCAGGATCAGTTTCTTCCGATGAAATGATCGCATTCATAGCTCCCTTATCACGTATATGTCGAACAATCTTTCTTGTATCAACATTGGAAATGCCTACGACATTATTTTTTTCCAGATATTCCTGTAGGGAACTGGTGGCTGTATTTCTGCTATATATTCTTGAGTAATCATTGACAACTAATCCGGCAATTTTTGTATTAGAAGATTCCTGTTCAGAATCATTTACGCCGTAGTTGCCAATATGGGAGGTAGTATTCACAATAATTTGACCATAATAAGAAGGATCAGTATAGATTTCCTGGTAGCCGGTCATCCCTGTATTAAAGCAAATTTCCCCTCCCGAGGTGCCCTTCTTTCCGATAGCTTTACCTTCAAATACCGATCCATCTTCTAACATTAATACTGCTTTACTTCCTAGATTATAAGTCATAGATACTTGTTTATGGTGCGACAAAATTAAGATATAAATGCAAACTTAATAAATGATTCTTCTCATATAAATTTCCCATTTATTTGCTGGGCAAAAAAATAGGGATTAGACCCGCGTCCAATCCCTATTTAAGTATGAAATATTTTCCTCTACTTTTCTTTTTCCGAATCATCTTCTGTGGATTCCTCCTCTGAGGCCTTTTCTTCACCTATTTCATCAGAATCTGCTTCAGCTTTTGCCTCCACTTTTTCTTCGGCCTCAGCCTTTGGCTCCTCTGTTGTTACTTCCTCTTCAACCACAACTTCTTCAGCCTTTACTTCCTTTACAGGCGCCTCTGCCTTAGCTTCTGTGGCTGTTTCACCATAAGATTTCTTACCTCTCCTTCTGGTTTTCTTTTTCGCCGAAGTATCAGAATCTTTAAGAAGAAGTTCATTATAGTCTACTAACTCGATGATACACATTTCCGCATTGTCTCCGAGTCTGTTTCCTGTTTTGATGATCCTGGTATATCCGCCTGGCCTTGTAGCAATTTTTTCTGCTACATCATCAAATAACATTTTCACGCTCTCTTTATCCTGGAGATAGGAAAATACTGTTCGTCGAGAATGGGTTGTATCATCCTTCGACTTGGTAATAATAGGCTCCACATACTTTCGTAATGCTTTGGCCTTTGCTACCGTCGTAGAAATTCTTTTATGTAAAATAAGCGAAGAAGCCATGTTTGACAACATTGCCTTTCTGTGTGGCGCCGTCCTTCCCAAATGATTGATTTTCTTTCCGTGTCTCATCGCTAATTATTCTTCGTCTAGTTTATATTTCGAAAGATCCATTCCAAAGGTCAAATTCTTTTCAGCGACCAATTGTTCCAATTCTGCTAGTGACTTTTTACCAAAATTTCTGAACTTCATCATGTCAGATATCTCTAATCTAACCAAGTCACCGAGTGATTTCACATCGGCAGCTTTCAAACAATTGTAAGCTCTCACTGAAAGATCCAAATCACTCAATGGAGTTTTTAATAGTTTTCTCATATGTAGCATTTCTTCATCTACCGCGTCAGGTTCTTTTTGATCGGCAGTCTCAAGGATCATCGTCTGATCAGAGAACAACATGAAATGCTTAATTAAAATATTGGCTGCACCTTTCAATGCATTTTCAGGATGAATTGAGCCATCTGTCTCTAGCTCGATCATCAACTGCTCGTAGTCAGTTTTTTGCTCAACCCTTGTATTCTCCACGTTGAACCTAACGTTTTTAATAGGAGTGAAAATCGCATCTATCGGAATAAAACCAAATACCTGCTCAGATGGCTTGTTTTCATCAGCAGGAACATAACCTCTTCCTTTTTCTACTGTCAACTCCACTTCAAATTCTGCTGTCTCGTCAAGGTTACAGATCACCAACTCAGGATTGAGGATATCAAAAGAAGAAGTATATTTTGCGATATCGCTTGCTTTAAATTCCTTCTGACCTTTTACCGGAATGGTAATTTTTGTTTCT
Source organism: Cyclobacteriaceae bacterium (assembly GCA_050305935.1). Taxonomy (GTDB): domain Bacteria; phylum Bacteroidota; class Bacteroidia; order Cytophagales; family Cyclobacteriaceae; genus CAJXNP01. Next base: position 57,064 of record JBNLGG010000004.1, read on the forward strand.
ACTGTATCTGAAACTTTCTTAAACCTTACCATTTTAAGATTAAGAATTATCTCAGAAACGTCTTCAATTACACCCTCTATGGTTGAAAACTCATGCAACACTCCGGGGACTTTTATTCCTGTAATTGCATAACCTTCTAATGAAGAAAGAAGAATTCTTCGAAGGGCATTCCCAATAGTTACTCCGTATCCTTTTTCTAGTGGCTTGAATGTAAACAGGCCTTTGAAATCATCAGCCTTTTCCATTACCACCTTTTCAGGCATTTGAAATGCTAGTATCGACATTTTGTTTTTTCTTGAAAGTGTAAATTATTACTTAGAATAAAGTTCAACTATTAATTGTTCCTGGATATTTTCAGGAATCTCTTCCCTTTCAGGAACATGTATCATCTTTCCAGTCATATCACCGCCATTCCACTCTAACCAAGGGTATTTTTTAGCGCTATGTCCTGCCAAGCTATTTGTAATAGCTATCAATGATTTTGATTTTTCCCTAACTGAAATAACATCTCCTACTTTTACAGAAAATGACGGTATGTTTACAACATCTTCATTTACCGTAATATGCTTATGCAATACTAATTGACGCGCAGCTCTTCTTGTAGGCGCTACTCCTAAACGAAAAATAACGTTATCAAGTCTCGATTCAAGTAATTGCAATAATATCTCACCAGTAATACCTGATTTTGAAGACGCTTTTTCAAACAAGTTTGAAAACTGTCTTTCTAATACACCATAGATATATTTCGCCTTTTGCTTTTCATTTAACTGAATAGCATATTCCGATTGCTTTCTTCTCCTGTTTCTACCATGAGAACCCGGACCGTAAGGCTTTTTTGCCAGCGCCTTGCTGTGTCCGAAAATTGGCTCGTTGAATCTTCTTGAAATTTTGGATTTTGGTCCTCTGTACCTAGCCATTATTTATCAATTAATATTATTAAACTCTTCTTCTTTTTGGTGGTCTGCATCCATTATGTGGTAGTGGTGTTACGTCTTGGATAGAACTCACCTCGATACCAACGCCCTGAATGGTACGAATCGCAGATTCCCTACCTGCGCCTGGGCCTTTCACAAATACATCCACTTTTCTTAAGCCTAAATCAAAAGCAGCCTGTGCGCAATTTTGAGCAGCTACCTGAGCAGCATATGGTGTATTCTTTTTCGAACCTTTAAAACCCATTTTACCAGCAGAAGCCCATGATATCACCTGACCTACAGAGTTAGTCATAGAAATGATGATATTGTTAAATGACGCTTTGATATGAACCTGACCAACAGGTTCTACATTAACAACTCGCTTTCTAGCCTTATCTTTTCTTTTTTGTGCCATGTTCAATCAATGTTATTTAACTGCTTTCTTCTTGTTAGCAACGGTTTTCCTCTTTCCTTTTCGGGTCCTGGAGTTATTCTTAGTCTTTTGTCCTCTAACTGGGAGACCTTTTCTATGTCTCAGTCCACGGTAGCATCCGATGTCCAAAAGTCTTTTGATGCTAAGTTGAATTTCCGATTTAAGTACACCTTCTACTTTGAAGTTTTCTGAAATAAGGGTACGGATGGCATTTGACTCGTCATCAGACCAGTCTTTTACTTTCTTGTCCCTGCTAATGCCCGCTTGATCAAGTATGAACTGAGCGCTGCTTTTTCCAATACCGAAGATGTAGGTAAGAGCGATTTCGCCCCTTTTATTGTCTGGAATATCAACTCCTGAAATCCTTGCCATAATTATCCTTGTCTTTGTTTAAACCGTGGATTCTTTTTATTAATAACATACACTTTGCCTTTCCGGCGAATGATTTTGCAATCACTACTACGCTTCTTAACAGATGTTTTAACTTTCATCTTTAACTATTTATATCTGTAGACAATTCTTCCTTTTGATAAGTCATAAGGTGACATTTCTAACTTAACCTTATCACCCGGTAAAATTTTAATGTAATTCATTCTCATCTTTCCTGAAATATGGGCTGTGACTTGATGACCATTTCCGAGTTCTACTCTGAACATTGCATTTGATAATGCCTCCACTATTGTACCGTCTTGCTCTATAGAACTTTGTTTTGCCATATTATGCCACTGCGGCCTGAGAACGACCTTTTATTTTACCTGATTTCATTAAACCTTCGTAGTGCCTCATCAACAAATAACTCTCGATCTGTTGAAGAGTGTCAAGAACTACGCCTACCATTATAAGCAAGCTCGTCCCTCCGTAGAATTGGGCAAAATTTGCTTCAACTCCTAGTTTATTTGCCATACCTGGAAATATTGCTACACCAGCAAGAAAAACAGATCCAGGAAGCGTAATTTTTGTCAATATACTATCTATAAATTCAGAGGTTGGCTTACCTGGCTTTATACCCGGAATAAAACCTCCATTTCTCTTCAAATCATCTGCAATCTGATTCGGATTTATTGTAATAGCCGTGTAGAAGAATGTAAATATTACAATCAGTAATCCTAATGTGATATTATATGCTAATGTGGTATAGTCCTGATATTGAATTCCAATACTTTGGAAAAATTCACTTTCTTGGAACAAACCGGCTAATAGCCCTGGCACGAACATCAGAGATTGGGCGAAAATAATGGGCATAACCCCAGAAGAGTTCACCTTCATTGGTAAATACTGCCTTTGCCCACCATACACTTTGTTGCCTACTACCTGTTTAGCATATTGAATCGGGATCTTTCTTACCGCCTGCGTCAAGGCTACTACTGCCATAATAACGAAGAACAGGGCAACCATTTCGATGATAAATATAAGTGCACCATTTAACTCTCCTCTGTGCATCCATTCTGCAATGATCGCCCCAGGAAAACGGGAAATGATACCGATCATGATCAGCATAGAAATACCGTTTCCAATTCCTTTGTCAGTGATTTTTTCTCCCAACCACATACAGAATATTGTTCCTGCGGTTAGAATTACCATAGAAGTAAAGGTGAATATGGCTTGGTTGCCTAATAAAATAGCTTTTGCATCAATACTGGAAATGTAGACTGTAGATTGAACCATGCAAATTGCGATGGTCAATACCCTAGTAATCTGGTTGATCTTTTTCCTACCAGATTCGCCTTCCTTCTGCATCTTCTGAAAATACGGCATCGCCACCGTAAGCAACTGAATGATAATGGATGCAGAAATGTATGGCATAATGCCTAAGCCAAAAATTGAGTAGTTGCTGAAAGCACCACCGAGAAAGTTGTCAAGCATTCCCATGAAGCCCTTAAATTCCTCGCCTACCATTTTTGGATTTACACCGGGCAGTACCACAAAAGAACCAAGACGAAAAACAATCAAAAAACCAGCGGTATTGATAATTCTATCTCTCAATTCTTCGATAGAAAAAATATTCTTTATTGATGTAAAAAACTTTTTCATATTAAAGCTTAGTTACAGTGCCTCCCGACTTTTCAATTGCTTCCTGAGCTGTTCTTGAAAAGGCGTGAACTGAAACATTTAATTTAGCTTTTACCTCTCCTCTTCCTAAAACTTTGACTTGGTCTCTTTTTCCTACAATACCGTTTTCCACCAGCGTCTCAACAGTAATATCAGAACCCTTTATTTTCTCAGATAGCTTCTGTAAATCATCAAGGTTTACTGCTTTAAAAGCAACACGGCCTGGGTTTTTAAACCCAAATTTTGGCACTCTCCTTTGAAGAGGCATCTGACCACCTTCAAATCCTTTTTTCTGAGAATATCCAGACCGGGATTTTGCACCTTTATGACCTCGTGTAGATGTTCCACCTCTTCCAGAACCTTGTCCACGTCCTACCCTCTTATCACTCTTTACAGATCCTTTTGCTGGCTTTAATGTATGTAATTTCATTTTCTTACTTACTTACAGAAACTAAATGTTTTACTTTATTAACCATACCGATGATCTGTGGGGTTTCTTCATGTTCCACAGTCTTATCGATCTTACCAAGTCCAAGAGCCTGAATTGTTAATTTTTGATCTTTCGGTCTCTTAATAGTGCTCTTTATCTGAGTAATTTTAATCTTAGCCATGACTAACCGTTAAATACTTTTGTTAGAGAAACGCCCCTTGTCTGGGCAATAGTGAATGCTTCACGTAACTTTGACAAACCATCAAAAGTAGCCTTCACTACGTTGTGCGGGTTAGACGAACCTTTTGATTTTGCCAATACGTCCTTTATTCCTGCGCTTTCTAGTACAGCCCTCATTGCACCTCCAGCGATTACACCTGTACCCGCAGCGGCTGGCTTCATCAATACAAAGCCACCACCAAATTTACCTATAACTTCGTGTGGCAGTGTGTTATTTTTAACCGGTACTTTTACCAGGTTTTTCTTAGCGTCATCAATTCCTTTAGTAATAGCATCTGTTACTTCATTGGCTTTACCAAGTCCGTACCCTACGACGCCATTTCCATTACCTACCACTACAATGGCCGAGAAGCTAAATCTACGTCCTCCTTTTACTACTTTTGCTACTCTCTTTATGGCAACAACTCTCTCTTTGAGTTCGATTTCGCTTGCTTTAATTGCTTTAATATTCTTCTGGGACATAACTTCTTAAAATTTTAAACCACCTTCCCTAAGACCGTCGGCCAAAGCCTTGACTACTCCATGGTATATATAACCAGATCTGTCAAAAACTACTTCTGTGCATCCTCCGGCTTTTGCCTTTTCAGCCAACATCATTCCAACCTGTTTAGACACAGCAATGGTGGCATTCTTAGATTTATCTACTTCCAATGAGGAGGCTGCAGCTATAGTTTGACCAAGATCATCGTTAATTACCTGGGCATAAACTGCTTTGTTACTTTTAAAAACAGATATCCTGGGACAGTCCTGTGTTCCACTTATTTTGGATCGGATCCCCCTTCTGATTTTAGTTCTTCTTAAAACTTTATTATTAGTAGCCATAGTTAATCTTATTTCGCGGCAGTTTTACCAGCTTTTCTTCTTATTTGTTCGCCTACAAACCTGATACCCTTACCCTTATAAGGTTCAACTTTCCTTAACGACCTAATCTCTGCCGCAACATGACCTATCAATTGTTTGTCAATGCCTTCCAGGGTAACGATTGGGTTCTTTCCTTTGGCAGTTTCGGCGTTCACGCTTATTTCATCGGGCACCATAAAGAAAATATTGTGCGAGTAGCCAAGGTTCAACTCAAGTACTTTTCCCTGAGTTGCTGCTTTGTAACCAACACCTACCAGCTCAAGCTGATGCTTAAACCCATTGTTTACACCTTCAATCATATTATTGATCAAAGCTCTGTATAAACCGTGTAGTGCCTTATGTCTCTTTTGTTCAGTAGGCCTTTCAACTGAAAGTACACCATCCTCTATTAACACTTTGAAGTCTGGATCCATTGACTGAACCAACTCACCTTTAGGTCCTTTCACTGTAACCGAGCCAGCCTTAACTTCAATAGTTACACCTTGAGGAATCTGTATTACTTTTTTTCCAATTCTAGACATCTCAGTTCAATTAATATACGTGACAAAGTACCTCACCACCAATATGTTCTTGTCTTGCCTGCTTATTTGTCATCACTCCTTTAGAAGTTGACAATATGGCTATTCCTAAACCATTTAACACCCTTGGCATTTTTTCTGCACTGGTATATTTTCTCAAACCTGGCGTACTAATCCTTTTAATATGCGAGATCGCCGAGGTCCTGGTTTCAGGATGATATTTTAAAGCAATTTTTATTTGACCCTGAACACCTTCTGTTTCTTCAAATTTGTAATTCTGGATATACCCCTGGTCAAAAAGAACCTTGGTGATTTCCTTTTTTATTTTAGAAGAAGGCACAATAACAATTCTGTGTTTTGCTTTGATTGCGTTCCTAAGTCTTGTCAAAAAGTCTGCTATCGGATCCATTTTTTATATTTATTCTTTCAGTTTTGCAAACGGCCTGCAAAGATAGTAGAAAATTTACTATTATAAAACTACCAACTTGCTTTTGTTAATCCTGGAATTTTGCCATCTCCAGCCATTTCTCTGAAGGTAACCCTGGAGATACCAAACTTCCTCATATAACCTTTAGGTCTTCCAGTTAATTTGCATCGGTTGTGCAACCTAACTGGCGAGGAATTTTTAGGTAGTTTATCAAGTCCTACCCAGTCACCACTTGCTTTTAACTCTGCTCGTTTGTTAGCATATTTAGCTACTAACCTCTCTCTTTTTCTTTCTCTGGCTTTTAAAGATGTCCTTGCCATATTATTCTAGTTTTTATTGTTTGAAAAAGGTAAGCCAAATGCCTTCAGTAATTCAAGGCTTTCCTCATCAGTATTAGCTGTTGTCACTATGGTGATATTCATCCCAGATATCTTATTCACTTTGTCGATACTGATTTCCGGGAAAATAATTTGCTCCTTCACTCCCAATGTGTAATTACCTCTACCGTCAAATCCCTTGTCATTTATTCCTCTAAAGTCCCTAACACGAGGTAGTGCTACCGAAGTAAGCCTATCAAGAAACTCATACATTTTGTTTCCTCTCAAGGTGACTTTCGCGCCAATAGGCATTTCCTCCCTCAACTTAAAATTTGAAATAGAATGCTTCGCTTTTGTAGCCACAGCTCTTTGACCAGTTATTGTTGTCAATTCCTCAACTCCCTGATCAACTAATTTCTTATCAGACACCGCATCTCCAATTCCCTTGTTGATAGCAATTTTAACTATCTTAGGTACCTGCATCACAGATTTATACTGAAATTTCTCCTTTAATGCCGGAACAACTTCGTTGAGATACTTATCTTTTAATCTTGGATTAGCCATTTTTTATTACTTGACCTGTTTTCTTTGAATACCTTTGTAATTTACCAGACTCATCTTTCTTGCGACCAGTCCTGGTTGGCTCGCCGCTTGATGGATCTACGATCATCAAGTTGCTCAAATGAATTGCTGCCTCCGTCTTAGTAATTCCACCATTCGGATTTTGGGCTGAGGGTTTAGCATGTTTTGTTACCATGTTTAAACCTTCCACAATTGCCCTGTTCTTAGCTGGAAATACTTCAAGAACTTTACCCTTTTTTCCCTTTGAATTACCAGAGATAGCTATTACTTGATCACCCTTCTTTATATGCAATTTTGCCATTGTCCTAATATTTAAAGCACTTCAGGTGCCAATGAAACTATTTTCATGAATTGCTTTTCCCTAAGCTCCCTGGCAACAGGACCAAAAATCCTGGTACCTCTTGGTTCGTCAGAAGCAGTTAAAAGAACGGCCGCGTTGTCTTCAAAACGAATATAGGAACCATCTTTCCTTCTGACAGACTTTTTTGTTCGAACGATAACAGCTTTAGAAACTGTTCCCTTTTTTAAGCTACTTGATGACAACGCTGATTTAACGGTGACTACGATCTTGTCACCCACGGAAGCATATCGCCTTTTTGTACCACCTAGCACACGGATACAAAGCACTTCTTTTGCTCCGCTATTGTCAGCTACATTGAGTCTTGATTCCTGCTGTATCATTTTATTTAGCCTTTTCTATTATGTTAACTAATCTCCAACGTTTGTTTTTACTTAAAGGCCTAGTTTCCATTATTCTTACCGTATCTCCCACGCCGCACTCATTCTTTTCATCATGAGCCATAAATTTCGATGTAAGACCAACAAACTTTCCGTACTTAGGGTGCTTGATTTTCCGGTAAACAGCTACGACGATGGACTTATCCATTGCGTTTTTCACTACTTTACCAACCCGTTCTTTTCTAAGTCTCCTGGTTTCCATTTTAATTATTATTTTCTTTTTCGTTCATGATAGTGAGGATTCTGGCCACAGTCTTCCTTACCTCCTTAATCTTATTTGGATTTTCAATAGGAGATACAGCATGTGCAAACTTTAACTTCTGCAATTGCTCTTTTTCTGCCAACAGTCTTTGCTCAAGCTCTTCTTTTGTCAAAGTCCTTAATTCAGAATTTTTCATGCTATTCTACGTAATCTTTTCGTACGACAAATTGAGTTTTTACTGGTAATTTCTGAGCAGCCAATCTAAGCGACTCTTGTGCAATGCCTTTATTAGTTCCCCCTGATTCAAAAATGATTGTCCCAGGTTTAACCACTGCTACCCAATATTCAGGAGCTCCCTTACCCTTACCCATTCGCACTTCAGCGGGTTTTTTGGTTATTGGCTTGTCAGGAAATACTCTGATCCATACCTGGCCTTCTCTTTTCATGGCCCTTGTTACCGCAACCCTTGCAGCTTCGATTTGTCTGCTAGTAATCCATCCCGGCTCAAGTGATTTAATGGCAAAGTCACCAAAAGCGATAGAATGTCCTCGTTGAGCAATTCCTTTTACTCTGCCTTTCTGCTTTTTTCTGAATTTTGTCCTTTTAGGCTGTAACATAACTTATTTCTATTTTTGCCTATTTATCTTCTTTTTCTTTTTGGAACGTCTCCTCGCTTTCTGCCAAGTCCACCACCATCACCAACAATGTTTGGTGAAAGATCTCTCTTGCCATAAACTTCACCTTTGAAGATCCAAACTTTTATACCGATTATTCCATACACAGTTTGAGCCTCAGATATCGCGTAGTCTATGTCCGCTCTTAGTGTATGCAATGGAATTCTTCCTTCTTTGTATTGTTCGGTTCGCGCCATCTCAGCACCACCTAGCCGACCGGAAACCTTTACTTTGATACCTTGAGCACCTACCCGTATTGCCGAAGCAATAGCTTGCTTCATCGCTCTTCTGTAGGAAATTCTCGCTTGTAGCTGTTGAGCGATCGACTCACCAACTAACTTGGCGTCCAGTTCAGGCCTTTTGATTTCAAAAATGTTAATCTGAACGTCCTTGCCAGTGATCTTCTTAAGCTCTTCTTTAATTCGATCCACTTCTGCACCACCTTTGCCTATCACCACTCCTGGACGGGCGGTGTGAATAGTCAACGTAATTCTTTTTAGGGTTCTTTCGATGATCACTTTTGAAATTCCACCTTTAGGAATCCTGGCGTGGACGTACTTTCTAATTTTTTGATCTTCGATCAATTTGTCAGAGAATGTCTTCCCTCCAAACCAATTTGATTCCCATCCGCGGATGATTCCTAATCGTAGACCTACAGGATTAACTTTTTGTCCCATATTTATTTGCTATCTTTTTCTTCTTTTTTGTTTTCTACAACTGGTTGACTTTTGCTCGCAACAACCAGGGTAACGTGGTTAGATCGTTTTCTGATCCTATGACCTCTCCCTTGTGGTGCTGGTCTTAGTCTTTTCAAAATTCTACCTGGCCCTACTTCAACTGTTTTGATAAATAGATCCGCTTCTTCTAACCTTGTATCTTCATTGGCTTGCTGCCAGTTAGAAATGGCAGATAATAATAGTTTCTCCAGCCGGGCAGCGCCTTCCTTAGGCTCGTACTTTAAAAGATTTAAAGCATGGTTTACTTTCTTGCCACGAATCAGATCTGCTACTAACCTCATCTTGCGAGGAGCAGTTGGTACGTTTCTTAGTTTAGCTACTGCTTCCATCTCTATTTTTTACCTTTATCTTTTTTCGAAATATGACCTCTGAAATTTCTTGTCGGTGCAAACTCACCAAGTTTATGGCCTACCATGTTCTCAGTTACATATACCGGAATGAACTTGTTACCATTATGCACTGCGAAAGTATGACCTACAAAATCAGGAGAAATCATCGACCTTCTAGACCATGTCTTAATTACTGACTTTTTACCAGAGTCATTCATGGTATCTACTTTCTTTTCAAGGCGAAAGTCAATATATGGTCCTTTTTTTAATGATCTAGCCATTGTTATTTCTTACCAATTATTAAATTATTTGAATACTTTTTAGGATGCCTTGTCTTTTTACCCTTAGCTAACAGACCTTTTCTTGATCTCGGGTGACCTCCGGAGGACCTTCCTTCACCACCACCCATTGGGTGATCAACAGGGTTCATTACCACACCTCTCACTCGTGGCCGTCTTCCTAACCATCTATTTCGACCCGCTTTACCCAGGTTAACGTTCATGTTGTCAGCATTGGAAACAGATCCAACAGTTGCAAAACATTTTACCAATACTAATCGCATTTCACCAGAAGGAAGCTTCACGGTCGCATATCTTCCTTCCCTAGCTAATAGTTGAGCATAATTTCCGGCGCTTCTTACCAATGCTCCTCCCTTACCCGGTTTCAACTCCAAATTATGGATGATAGTACCCAAAGGAATTTTAGCCAATGGTAGGCAGTTACCTACTTCAGGCGCTACTTCTTCCCCAGCAATTATAGTCTGGCCAACTTTAAGACCCTCAGGGGCAAGGATATATCTTTTCTCACCATCTGCATAGAATATCAAAGCTATACGAGCCGTTCTGTTTGGATCATACTCGATCGTTTTAACAGTGCCAGGGATATCCTTTTTATCTCTTTTAAAATCAATAACTCTGTATTTCTTTTTATGACCACCACCTATATATCTCATGGTCATCCTTCCCTGATTGTTCCTACCACCAGATCTCTTTTTGTTAGCCACTAACGACTTCTCTGGTGTACTTGTAGTGATTTCGCTAAAGATGGGAGCAAGTCTTTGCCTTTGTCCTGGTGTTATGGGTCTTATTTTCTTAACAGCCATGTTTTTTAATGTTTAAATACCGCTATAAAAATCTATAACCTCACCCTGAGCAACTGTAATAATTGCCTTTTTATATTTCGGGGATCTACCAGAGATTACTTTTGATTTTGTATACCTGGTCTTTTCTTTGCCTGCATAAATCATGGTGTTCACTTTTTCAACAGTAACTCCATACATTTTTTCAACGGCATTTTTTATTTCTACTTTATTAGCTTTATTATTCACAACAAAGCCATACTTACCTGCTTCATTGAGGTCAGAGACTTTTTCAGAAATAATTGGCTTTATTAATATGCTCATCTTCTTAATTAAGTATGCTTTCTAATTTTTCAATTGACCCCTTGCAAAGAATCAGCTTATCTGAGTTTACCAGATCATAGGTGTTTAATTCACTTACTACTGAAACCTTCGATCTTTTAAGATTCCTGCTTGACAACAGTATATTTTTGTCCTTTTCCGCAACAATTAACAGCGACTTCTGGTCAGAAACATTCAGCTTCTTTAAAATCTCAATAAATGTTTTCGTTTTTGGTGCATCCAATGCAAAATCTTCCAGGATAGTGATGTCCTTTGAATTTGCTTTATAGGTCAAAGCTGACTTTCTAGCCAATTGCTTCACCTTTTTATTAAGCTTTATATCATAATTCCTTGGACGTGGGCCGAACACTCTACCACCACCTACGAAAACAGGTGACTTAACACTACCTGCCCTCGCGGTACCTGTACCTTTTTGCCTCTTAATTTTTCTAGTAGATCCCTTAACCTCTGCTCTCTCCTTAGCTTTATGGGTTCCTTGTCGTTGAGCAGCCAGATAGCCTTTTACATCAAGGTAAATAGCATGATCATTTGGCTCAATACCAAATATTTCCTTACTGAGTTTTACCTTATCCCCAGTTTCTTCTCCATTGATATTTATAACAGCGAGATTCATCTTACTTATTTTTCAAGAACCACATATGAATTTTTTGCACCAGGTAAAGAGCCGCTTACTACGATCAGATTATTATCAGGTACAATTTTTAATACTTTCAGGTTAATCATCTTAACTCGCTTGCCACCTGTTCTCCCTGCCATACGCATACCTTTAAACACCCTGGAAGGAAACGAACATGCACCAATCGATCCGGGTGCTCTCAATCTATTATGTTGACCGTGAGTACTTTGGCCGACACCACCAAAGTTGTGTCTTTTTACCACACCCTGGAAACCTTTACCTTTTGAGTTACTGATAGCATCTACAAAATCACCTTCCACAAAAACATCTGCCGGCGATAATTCCTGTCCTAACTCTATCTTACTTTCAAAATCTTCCCTGAAATTCCTAAATTCTACCACCTTCTTTTTAGGTGTAGTATTTGCTCTTTTAAAATGCCCAACTAACGCCTTAGGAGTGTTTTTTGGCTTTCTCTCATCAAAAGCTAATTGAACAGCATTATAACCATCGGTATCTTTATTTTTAAGATGAGTAACAACGCATGGGCCCGCCTGGATCACGGTACAAGCGATGCTCACGCCGTTCTCGTCATATATGCTGGTCATGCCGATCTTCTTTCCAATAATGCCTGACATTTTATTTTAATATTTAATATTGTTTTTCTATTTCCAAAAAGGACTGCAAAGGTAGTAAATTACCGAAACAAACCAAATAAATTTTCGTTATTCCGGCGCCATAAAAAAAGGAACCAGCATATTCAAAATGTTGGTTCCTTTTTTTAGGATAAAGCACCTTTAAACCTTTATTTCTACATCAACCCCGCTCGGTAATTCCAACTTCATCAATGCGTCTACAGTCTTAGCGCTGTTACTGTAAATATCCACCAGTCGCTTGTATGTAAACAACTGGAATTGTTCACGTGATTTTTTGTTTACGTGAGGTGATCGCAACACGGTGAAGAATTCCTTTTTTGTTGGCAAAGGAATAGGTCCGCTTACAACTGCTCCAGTTGCTTTTACCGCCTTTACAATTTTTTCTGATGACTTGTCTACCAGATTGTGATCGTATGACTTAAGCTTAATTCTTATTTTCTGAGTCATTATCGTCTACTTAAATTTATTCACCTTTAGATTTAGCAATCACCGTTTCAGCGATGTTTGATGGAACAGGGTCGTAGTGAGAAAATGTCAACGAAGCTGATGCCCTACCAGATGTGATTGTCCTCAAATCGGTAACATATCCGAACAGTTCTGACAAAGGAACATCCCCCTTAATTACCTGAGCTCCACCTTTAGTGTCCATACCTTTCATGATACCCCTTCTTTTGTTCAAGTCACCGGTAACTGGACCAGTGTACTCGTCCGGAGTAACAACTTCAACACTCATTACAGGCTCAAGAAGAATTGGTTTGGCTTTTTTCGCTGATTCTTTAAACCCGAGTCTCGCTGCCAATTCAAAAGACAATGAATCAGAATCCACATCGTGGAACGACCCATGGTACAACCTCACTTTATAAGAGTCAATTGGGAAACCTGCGAGTGGTCCGTTTTTCATTGCTTCTTTAAAACCTTTCTCGATGGCAGGAATAAATTCCCTTGGGATTGCTCCGCCCACGATTTCGTTTACAAACTCAAGGCCTTCTTTTCCGTCTTCGCGCGGTCCGATCTCGAAAACGATATCGGCAAACTTACCACGACCACCGCTTTGCTTTTTATAAACTTCCCTGTGCTCAACATTTGTAGTGATGGCTTCTTTGTAGGCCACCTGAGGAGCACCCTGATTAATTTCAACTTTGAATTCCCTTTTTAGGCGATCGATAATAATCTCAAGGTGTAATTCACCCATACCTCTTAATACTGTCTGACCAGTCTCATGATCTGACTCAACTCTAAGGGTCGGATCTTCCTCAACCAATTTAGAGATGGCTACACCCAGCTTATCAACATCAGCCTGTTTCTTAGGCTCGATTGCATATCCAATTACTGGTTCTGGGAAAGACATTGATTCCAGAATAATTGGGTGTTTCTCATCGACAAGAGTGTCACCAGTCTTTATATCTTTAAATCCAACAGCAGCCGCAATGTCACCCGCCTCAACCAATTCAATTGGGTTTTGCTTATTCGAATGCATTTGCATTAACCTGGAAATTCTTTCTTTTTTGCCGGTTCTCATGTTTAACACGTACGACCCGCCATTCAACGTACCGGAATATGCTCTAAAAAAAGCTAACCTTCCCACAAATGGATCAGTGGCAATCTTAAATGCTAAACCGGAAAATGGTTTTGACGAATCCGGCTCCCGTAGCTCCTCCATGTCGTTGTTTGGATTCACGCCTTTGACGGGTGGAAGATCCATTGGCGATGGTAGGTATTCGCATACGCTATCGAGCAGCGACTGGACACCCTTATTTTTAAATGCAGATCCACACAATACTGGAGAAAATGACATATCTATAACTGCCTTTCGAATTGCAGCTTCCATTTCTTCTTTTGTGATTGAATCAGGATCTTCAAAAAATTTCTCTAACAATGCTTCATCGTACTCAGCAACACTTTCAACAAGCTTCTGTCGCCACTCACTGACCGTTTCAACCAAATCATCTGGAATGGGAACGATCTCGTATGTCATACCTTTATCTTCTTCATTCCAGATAATAGCTTCATTCGTAATCAGGTCAACAACCCCTTTAAACGAATCTTCAGCTCCTATCGGTACTTGAAGTGGAACAGGATTAGCTCCAAGCTTGGCTTTTATTTCATTGACAACGTTAAAAAAATCAGCGCCAGCGCGGTCCATTTTGTTAACGAAGCAAATTCTCGGTACACGATATTTATCAGCTTGCCTCCAAACAGTTTCAGATTGTGGTTCTACTCCGGACACAGCGCAAAAAAGAGCAACCGCTCCGTCCAATACTCGCAATGACCTTTCAACCTCCACCGTAAAATCTACGTGACCAGGAGTATCGATAATATTTATTCTATAATCTTTGGTTTCATCGGTAGGTACACCCTGTGTAGTTGGGTATTTCCAGAATGTAGTCGTAGCAGCAGATGTAATGGTAATGCCTCTTTCTTGCTCTTGTTCCATCCAGTCCATGGTGGCTGCGCCATCGTGAACTTCACCAATCTTATGAGTAAGACCTGTATAATACAGAACCCGCTCGGTTGTTGTTGTTTTACCGGCATCGATGTGAGCCATGATGCCAATATTTCGTAAAAATTTTAAATCCTTCGCCATTCTAATTAAAACCTAAAATGTGAAAATGCCTTATTCGCTTCAGCCATTCTGTGGGTATCATCTTTCTTTTTGACGGCAGCACCCTCGCCCTTTGCGGCGGCCATTATTTCATTGGCCAGTCTTTGCTCCATCGTTTTTTCACCTCTTAATCTTGCATACTTAATCATCCATTTGATGCCAAGAGAAATCTTTCGGTCAGGTCTTACTTCCATTGGAACCTGGAACGTAGCACCTCCGACTCTTCGGCTTTTCACCTCAACCATTGGCATGATGTTGTTCAATGCTTTTTTCCAGGTTTCCAGACCATTTTCACCAGTCTTTTCCTCCACTTGGCTTACCGCATTGTAAAAAACATTATAAGCAAGATTTTTCTTACCCTGTATCATAAGATTGTTTACGAACCTTGTCACCAAAGTATCTTGAAACTTTGGATCAGGAAGAACATATCTCTTTTTAGGTTTTGCCTTTCTCATAACAAACTATTTCTTATTTTTTCTTTGGCCTTTTTGCACCGTACTTAGACCTACCCTGAAGCCTACCTTCAACCCCCGCTGTATCAAGAGCACCTCTGATTATATGGTACCTTACACCAGGTAAGTCTTTTACCCTTCCACCTCTTATCAGTACAATTGAGTGCTCCTGTAAGTTGTGGCCTTCTCCCATGATGTATGCGTTCACCTCTTTTCCATTGGTCAATCTTACTCTTGCTACCTTTCTCATCGCTGAGTTTGGTTTTTTAGGAGTAGTGGTGTATACCCTTGTACAAACACCTCTTCGTTGCGGACAAGAATCTAACGCTGGTGACTTAGATTTACTAGTCAGATTCTTGCGTCCTTTTCTTACTAATTGTTGAATAGTAGGCATATTTATTCTTTATTATAAATAGGTCTCAAATTTGGGAATGCAAAGGTAGAGAAAACTAATTATTAAGCAAAGTGAATACTATTTATTTCTAATAATATTTACGCTTCTCCTACTGTGCCTCCAAAATTGATTGGAAACTTCGGGGCCTCTTCCGTTTTTTTAATTGGCCCAAAAGTCGCCTCGTATTTTTCGATATTGTCTTTCAATGCATTTAAAAGCCTGACAGCATGCTCAGGGGTAATAACCACACGTGATTTCACCTTTGCTTTTGGCACACCCGGCATAAGCCTTATAAAGTCGATAACAAACTCACTATTTGAATGGGCAATCATTGCCAAATTAGCATAGATGCCCTCTGCAATCTCCTCTGACAGCTCAATATTAATTTGATTTGGATTCTTGGGCTTCTTTGGCTCCTCCATATTAGTTTATTTCATCTACCTTTTCCTGAGCAAACTCTTCCTGAGATGCCACAAGTGAATCATATTCCTCCTGCGAAGAAACAATGATCTTCTTGTAATCTCTCATACCAGTACCCGCAGGAATCAAATGACCGACAATCACGTTTTCCTTCAAGCCAATAAGCTTATCTCGCTTACCTCGTATCGAAGCTTCACTCAAAACCTTGGTCGTTTCCTGGAATGATGCAGCAGAAATAAAGCTTTCCGTTCCAAGAGATGCCTGTGTAATACCCTGTAATGTTGGTCGAGATACAGCAGGTTGCGCTTCTCTTACCTTCACCTGCTTCAAATCCTTCCTTTTCAAGGTTGAATTTTCATCACGCAACCTCCTGGAACTGATAATCTGACCAGGTTTAAGGTTTTCTGAATCACCAGCATCTTCCACAACTTTCATATCAAGGATCGTATCATTCTCTTCCCTGAACAACCATTTGTCTACTACTTGTCCCGGAAGGAAATTAGTATCGCCCGCATCGATGATCTCTACCTTCTGCATCATTTGTCGTACAATCACTTCAATGTGCTTATCATTGATCTTAACACCTTGAAGTCGGTATACCTCCTGAATTTCATTTACCAGGTATTCCTGTACCGCTGTAGGTCCTTTAATAGACAGGATATCGGCAGGAGTTATGGCTCCGTCTGACATTGGCAGACCCGCCTTTACATAATCATTATCCTGCACCAGGATATGTTTTGAAAGAGGTACCATGTAACGTTTCTTAACTCCATCTTTGGATTCGATAAAAATCTCTCTGTTACCTCTTTTGATTCCACCATAGGTAACCGCTCCATCAATTTCACTTACTACCGCAGGATTAGATGGGTTTCTTGCTTCAAATAATTCCGTAACCCTTGGCAGACCTCCCGTGATGTCACGCGATTTTCCAATGGTACGTGGGATTTTGGCCAATACTTTACCGGATTTAACATCTAAACCTGCATTTACTGCCAAGTGAGCCCCCACTGGAATGTTATAGCTGATCTCATCATTTTTACCTTTTACAACTATCGCGGGGTTCTTCTTCTTATCTTTCGTTTCTATGATAACTTTTTCCCGGTGGCCGGTTTGTTCATCAGCAATCTCCTTAAAGGTGATGCTTTCTTCGATGGCATCAAATTCAATCTTACCGTCAATTTCGGAAAGGATGACCGCGTTGTAAGGATCCCAATTACAGATCTCAGCGCCTTTTTCAACTTTGTCACCTTCTTTTACTTTTAGGTATGCTCCGTAAGGAACGT
Organism: Cyclobacteriaceae bacterium; assembly: GCA_050305935.1. Lineage (GTDB taxonomy): Bacteria > Bacteroidota > Bacteroidia > Cytophagales > Cyclobacteriaceae > CAJXNP01. Next base: position 74,355 of record JBNLGG010000004.1, read on the forward strand.
GATTGCTAATCAGAACTTTCTTGGACTTAGGATCAACAATTTTTATTTCTCCTGATCGCCCCATTACTACTACAACAGCTTCACCTTCGTCGTTAGTTGTTTTGATTGTTCTAAGCTCATCAAATTCAATAACACCATCAAACTTTGCCTTTATATTTGCATCTACAGCAATGTTGGATGCAGTACCACCCACGTGGAATGTTCTTAAAGTTAACTGAGTACCAGGCTCACCAATTGATTGGGCTGCGATTACTCCCACTGCTTCTCCTCTCTGAACAAGATTGCCCGTCGCCAGGTTTCTACCATAGCATCTGGCGCAGATACCTTGTTTGGTCTCGCATGTAAGAGCTGATCTGATTTCCACCTCCTCAATACTTGTATCATCGATTTTTTTAGCAATTTCTTCAGTAATGTCAGTGTTTGCTGGAACAATTAGTTCATCAGAAATCGGATCAAAAACATCGTGTACAGTTACCCTTCCTAAAATTCTTTCTGAAAGCGGCTCTACGATATCTTCATTGTCTTTCAACGCTGTAACGACAATACCTCTCAATGTCCCGCAATCTTCCTCGTTAACTACCACATCCTGAGCCACGTCCACAAGCCTCCTTGTCAGATAACCGGCGTCGGCTGTTTTAAGAGCGGTATCAGCAAGGCCTTTTCTTGCACCGTGTGTTGAGATGAAGTACTCGATCACGTCAAGACCTTCCTTAAAGTTAGATAGGATTGGGTTTTCAATGATCTCACCCACTGATCCCATCACATTCTTTTGAGGCTTAGCCATCAAGCCTCTCATCCCACCGAGTTGTCGGATCTGCTCCCTGGAACCCCTCGCACCGGAGTGCATCATCATGTATATTGAGTTAAACCCTTGCTCATCGCTTTCCAACCTCTTCATCAAGGTTCCTGTGATTTGAGAGTTTACCCTCGTCCAGATGTCAATGACCTGGTTATACCTTTCATTATCGGTGATAAGACCCATATAGTAGTTATTCCAAACACCATCGACTTCTTCCTTGGCGCTTACTACTAATTCATCTTTTTCTTTTGGAACAATGATATCACCAAGCCCCATGGAAAGACCGCCTTTGTAGGCAGATTGGAAACCAAGCTCCTTGATATCATCCAGGAATTGAGCTGTTCTATCCATTCCCGAGATCTTAAACACTTCGGAGATGATCGTCTGAAGTTTCTTCTTTGTAAGGAGTTCATCGACATACCCCACTTCTTCAGGTATAAACTGGTTGAATAAAATTCTACCAGCTACTGTTTCTACTATTTTATTTTCTAATTCGCCAGCTTCATTTCTCACCTTCACCCTACACTTAATAAAAGCATGCTTAGAAATCTTGTTTTCATTCAAAGCAATGATTACTTCTTGTGGAGAGAAAAATGTAAGGCCTTCCCCGGCAATCGGGTGATCATCCGTACTCTTCCTACCTTTGGTCACATAATATAATCCAAGTACCATGTCTTGAGAAGGAACGGCAATAGGTGCCCCATTCGCTGGGTTTAATATGTTGTGAGAAGAGAGCATCAACAGAGATGCTTCAAGAATAGCTTCCTGCCCAAGTGGAACGTGAACAGCCATCTGGTCACCGTCAAAGTCGGCGTTAAATGCCGTACAAGCGAGCGGGTGAAGCTGGATTGCCTTTCCTTCAATCAGTTTTGGCTGGAAAGCCTGGATACCTAATCGGTGCAGTGTCGGAGCCCTGTTCAACATGACGGGATGTCCTTTCAATACATTCTCAAGAATATCCCAAACAACTGGGTCTTTCCGGTCAACTATTTTTTTAGCAGACTTAACTGTCTTTACAATTCCCCTTTCAATCAGTTTCCTGATGATAAATGGCTTGTAAAGCTCGGCCGCCATATTTTTAGGCAAACCGCACTCGTGCATTTTTAATTCCGGACCAACCACTATTACAGATCGACCAGAATAATCCACCCTTTTACCCAATAAGTTCTGACGGAACCGACCTTGCTTTCCTTTAAGCATATCACTTAAAGATTTCAAAGCCCTGTTTCCATCCGACCTTACCGCATTTACTTTCCTTGAGTTATCAAATAGCGAATCAACCGCTTCCTGAAGCATCCTCTTTTCGTTTCGCAGAATAACTTCCGGAGCTTTGATATCAATTAGTCTCTTTAGTCGGTTATTTCTTATGATAACCCTTCTGTAAAGGTCATTCAAATCAGAAGTGGCAAACCTTCCACCGTCTAGTGGAACCAATGGCCTCAATTCTGGTGGAATTACCGGCACCATCCTTATTACCATCCACTCCGGCCTATTTTCGATTCTTGTTCTGGCATCCCTGAAAGCTTCCACCACTTTCAACCTCTTAAGAGCTTCCGCTTTCCTTTGCTGGGAAGTATCGGTAGCCGCCTGGTGTCTCAGGCTATACGAAAGGTCATCCAGATCAATTCTTGAAAGCAACATTTCAAGCGCTTCAGCACCCATCTTAGCGATGAACTTGTTCGGGTCATCGTCATCCAATTGCTGATTCTCCCTCGGAAGCTTGTCAAGGATATCAAGGTATTCATCTTCGGTAAGGAAATCCATGTAGTTGATACCATCTTCTTCCTTAACACCGGCTTGAATTACCACGTACCGCTCATAATAAATAATCTGATCCAGCTTCTTAGTAGGAAGACCAAGAAGATATCCTATTTTGTTAGGCAATGACCGGAAATACCAAATATGCGCAACGGGAACCACTAGTTCGATATGACCCATGCGCTCTCTTCGAACTTTCTTCTCAGTCACTTCCACGCCGCATCGGTCGCAGATAATACCTTTATACCTGATTCTTTTATACTTACCACAATGACATTCCCAATCCTTTACAGGACCGAAAATCCGTTCACAGAATAAACCACCCATTTCAGGCTTGTACGTTCTGTAATTGATGGTCTCCGGTTGAGTTACCTCACCATGGGAGCTTTCCAGAATTGACTCAGGAGAAGCAAGACTTATTGTGATATTATTAAAGTCGCTTTTTATTTTTTTATTTTTTCTAAATGCCATAATAGAATTTATTTATATAGGCCGTAAAGGCATTTATTAATCTAAAGTAATTTCTAATGCTAACCCTCTTAATTCGTGAACCAATACATTGAATGATTCAGGAACATTTGGCTTGATCATGTTGTCACCTTTTACAATGGCTTCGTAGGCTTTTGCCCTTCCGACCACATCATCGGATTTAACCGTCAACATCTCTTGAAGAACATTGGCAGCACCAAAGGCTTCGAGCGCCCACACTTCCATCTCACCGAACCTCTGACCACCAAATTGCGCTTTACCACCAAGCGGCTGTTGTGTAATCAAAGAGTATGGTCCGATAGAACGAGCATGCATCTTGTCATCTACCAAGTGACCCAGCTTCAGCATATAAATTATACCCACGGTTACTGGTTGATCAAATTTATCTCCTGTCAACCCATCATATAAGTATGTCCTGCCAAGCTTGGGTAGTTTCGCTTCTTTCAATTCACTTTCAACTTCTGCAAGACTGGCACCGTCAAAAATTGGTGTAGCATACTTTCTTCCTAATTTTTCACCAGCCCAGGCAAGGACAGTCTCATAAATCTGACCTATGTTCATCCTGGAAGGTACACCGAGTGGGTTAAGCACTATATCAACCGGGGTTCCATCTTCCATAAACGGCATATCTTCTTCCCGAACGATTTTGGCTACTACACCCTTGTTACCGTGTCGGCCTGCCATTTTATCACCTACCTTTAGCTTCCTTTTCTTGGCGACATACACTTTGGCAAGCTGGACAATTCCCGCAGGCAATTCATCACCCACTTCCAAGGTAAATCTCTCTCTTTTAAATTTACCAGCCACTTCATTTCTGGCGTTGCTGTAAGACTTCACTAACCGGACGATTAGACCGTTGGTTTTCTCATCATCAGTCCAATTGTCCAAAAGCACATCGCTAATCAAGCTGGCTTCCTCGGGGACATTGTATGTACTATCGTCCCTGTAGACATTCCTTTCTGGAAATAAATTCTCCTCAATGACCTTCGAAGTGAATTTTACACCTTTGCTAACAAGCTCATCACCAAATTTATGCTTAACTCCCTGACTGACTTTGCCATCAAGTAATGCGGCAAGTTTGGTAATCATTCTTGCCCTTATGCCCAGCAGATCCTTGGAATACTTATTTTTCAATGTTTCCACGTCCCTCTTCGCCTGAGCTCTGAGTTCCTTGTCTTTCTTAGGCCTAGAGAACAATTTAGTCTCAATAACTACTCCATCCAATGATGGAGGCGCTTTCATCGATGCATCTTTAACATCACCAGCTTTATCCCCAAAAATTGCCCGAAGCAATTTTTCTTCAGGGGTAGGGTCGGTCTCTCCTTTCGGTGTGATTTTACCAATAAGAATATCACCTTCTTTTATTTCTGCGCCAATGCGGATGATGCCATTCTCATCTAGGTTTTTAACAGCTTCTTCAGAAACGTTCGGGATTTCTGAGGTTAGTTCCTCCTCTCCTCGTTTCGTGTCTCTCACTTCCAACTCAAATTCCTCAACGTGGATTGAAGTAAAGATGTCGTCTCTCACCACCTTTTCAGAGATTACAATCGCATCCTCAAAGTTATATCCCTGCCATGGCATGAACGCTACTTTCAGGTTTCTTCCAAGCGCAAGCTCGCCGCCCTCGGTTGCATACCCTTCACAAAGGACCGTTCCCTTGCTCACCTTGTCACCTTTTTTCACAATTGGCTTTAGGTTTATACAAGTGTCTTGGTTAGTTCGCTTGAATTTTATCAGATCGTAGGTTTTAACATCATCGTTAAAACTGGTCATTTCCTCATCCTTGGAGAGGTTGTATTTAACAATAATTTTATTGGAATCGACAAAATCTATTTCTCCTTCATTTTCTGCCAAAACAAGCGTCCTACTATCAATAGCGACCCTTCCTTCAAGACCGGTACCAACGATTGGTGCCTGAGGTTTTAGTAAAGGAACCGCCTGACGTTGCATGTTAGATCCCATAAGGGCACGGTTTGCATCGTCGTGCTCTAGGAATGGAATTAGCGATGCAGCCACAGAAACGATCTGGTTCGGCGCAACATCCATGTATGTGATCTTATCATTGTCCATAACGGGGAAGTCGCCCTCATACCTTGCTTTTACCTTTTCATTTTCGAATTTTCCATTGTCGCTTAAAGGTGCGTTAGCCTGCGCAATGAAATGAGTATCTTCTTCTTCGGCCGTGAGGTAAATAACGTTTCCTGACATATCTACCTTGCCGTCTTTGGCTGTTCTGTACGGGGTTTCTATGAATCCCATATCATTTACTTTGGCATGAACGCAAAGCGATGAAATAAGGCCAATGTTGGGTCCTTCTGGTGTTTCAATCGTACAAAGCCTTCCGTAGTGAGTATAGTGCACGTCTCTAACCTCAAATCCAGCTCGCTCTCGTGAAAGACCACCTGGACCTAAGGCTGACATTCTTCTTTTATGAGTTATTTCAGCCAATGGGTTTGTTTGATCCATAAACTGTGATAACTGATTCGTTCCGAAGAATGAATTTATAACAGAAGATAAAGTCCGCGCATTGATCAGGTCAACAGGCTTAAAGTCCTCGTTGTCCCTGACGTTCATTCTCTCCTTGATAGTTCTTGCCATTCTCGCAAGACCAACACCAAATTGTGAGTATAATTGTTCACCTACTGTTCTAACCCTTCTATTGCTTAAGTGGTCAATATCATCCACCACCGCTTTTGAGTTGATAAGTCCAATCAGGTATTTTACAATTTCGATAATATCCGGCTTGGTTAGAACCTTTACATCAGACTCGATTTCCAAACCTAATTTTTTGTTTATTCTATATCTTCCTACCTCTCCAAGATCATATCTCTTATCGCTGAAAAATAGGTTTTGAATAATCTCCCTTGCTGTTGCTTCATCAGGAGCCTCGGTATTTCTCAGCTGTCTATAGATTTGCTCGACAGCTTCTTTTTCTGAGTTTGAATTATCCTTTTGAAGTGTGTTGTAAATTATTTGATAATCTGCAATGTTTATGTCTTCCCTATGCAGAATTATTGACTTTGTCGAGGAGTCAACAATTGTATCAACATCTTCTTCTGACAAAACTGAATCTCTTTCTAACAATACCTCATTCCTGTCGATAGAAACAACCTCACCGGTGTCTTCATCAACAAAGTCTTCAGTCCAGGTTTTTAATACCCTGGCGGCAAGTTTTCTTCCGATTACCTTTTTTAAATTCTTTTCGGTGGCTTCTACCTCCTCTGACAGACCAAAAAGATCTAATATTTCTTTATCTGAACCGTAACCAATCGACCTAAGAAGTGTGGTTACCGGAAACTTTTTCTTTCTGTCAATATATGCATACATCACATTATTGACGTCTGTCGCAAATTCTATCCAGGAACCTTTAAATGGAATTATTCTGGCAGAATAAAGAATCGTGCCATTGGTATGTTTGCTTTGAGCAAAGAAAACACCTGGAGATCTGTGTAGCTGAGATACGATTACTCTCTCAGCTCCATTTATAACGAAAGAACCTTTTTTGGTCATGTATGGGATGTTACCCAAGAAAACCTCTTGCTCTATCGTCTCAAAATCTTCATTATCCGCATCATTACACGACAATCTTAATTTTGCTTTTAAAGGTACGGAATAGGTTAATCCCCTGTCACCACACTCATTAACTGAATATTTAGGAGGATCAATTGTATAATCGATGAATTCCAAAACAAAATTTTCACGACTGTCGGATATAGGGAAGTTTTCACAAAAAACTTTATATAGTCCTTCGTTTGTCCTTTTCTCAGCTGGAGTATCAAGCTGAAAGAAATCTTTGAAAGATTTCATTTGTACTTCTAGGAAATCAGGATAGTCTCTGATAGTTTTGATAGAAGCGAAATTTTTTCTCTCAGTTGTTTTCAAAGTAGCCAAAATTTTAGCTTTTAAAGTGAAATTAATTATTGATTTAAATCAAAATCAATGGAATGAGTATAAACAGGAAAAGACCTGACTCCAAAATTGTTGGGGCCAGGCCAATTTTTTTCAAATTGACGAAAGCTGTCCTACCGTCGTCAAATTTATTTAAGTTCTACTTCAGCGCCAGCTTCTTCTAAGTCTTTCTTAAGACCTTCAGCTTCGTCCTTAGCGATACCCTCTTTGATTGGGTTTGGAGCGCCGTCAACTAAATCTTTAGCTTCTTTAAGTCCTAAACCAGTCAATTCCTTAACTGTTTTTACTACTTTTAATTTGTTAGCACCTGCTGATTTCAAGATTACGTCAAAAGAAGTTTTTTCTTCTGCTGCACCTGCATCTCCACCACCTGCTGCTGCCATTACTGCTACCGGAGCTGCTGCTGCTGGCTCGATACCATATTCATTTTTTAGAATATCAGCCAATTCATTTACTTCTTTTACAGTAAGATTAACCAGCTGTTCAGCGAATTCTTTTAAGTCTGCCATTTTTACTTTTAATTAATTTTCTACCAATTTTTTATGATCGCTCAGAAAGCGTTTTTACAATACCTGCCAATTTGTGTTCTCCACTTTGAAGTGCAGAAATAACATTCTTAGCTGGTGATTGCAGTAAGCCGATAACTTCTGCTATAAGCTCAGTCTTAGACTTAAGACTACTTAGTGAGTCTAACTGATTTTCACCAATAAAGAGATCTGTATCGATGGAAGCACCCTTTAATAATGGTTTATTGTCTAATCCTGCGGACTTTCTGAACTCTTTAATGATTTTAGCAGGAAGGTTTCCACTTTCCGGGGAAAACATAATTCCTGTAAAACCTTTTAATACAGCTCCATCAAAGGAAGAATAGTCTGTATCAAGCTTCTCAAGGGCTTTCTTTATCAAAGTGTTCTTAACCACTTTATATCCTACACCCTTCTTATGACAAAGACGACGAAAATTATTAACCTGCGCTACTGTAAGTCCAGAAGCATCAGTTAAATAGAAATTAATGTTATTATTAAAATCCTCTAATAACTCGTCGACTACCTGTATTTTTTCTTCTCTAGTCATTTTCTTAATTATAATCCGGAAATGCTACTTTTATCAATTGACACGCTTGGACTCATAGTCGTTGACAAAAAAATGCTTTTAAAATAAGTGCCTTTAGAGGAAGCAGGCTTCAACTTATTCACAGTGTTGATTATTTCAATGGCATTGTCAGCTATTTTATTAGCATCAAAAGACGCTTTGCCTATGCTTGTATGTATGATTCCAAATTTGTCTACTTTAAAGTCAATCTTACCAGATTTAACTTCATTGACCGCCTTTCCTACTTCGAGGGTAACAGTACCAGCTTTTGGATTAGGCATCAACCCTCTTGGACCTAAAAACCTTCCAAGTTTACCGACTTTAGCCATAACAGTTGGCATTGTGATGATGACATCAAAGTCTAACCAACCACCTTCAATTTCTTTGATTTTATCATCCAGGCCAACGTAGTCAGCACCGGCATCTTTCGCTTCCTGTTCCTTATCAGGAGTACACAACACCAATACCCTTACATCTTTACCAGTTCCATGAGGAAGTGCTACTACGCCACGCACCATTTGGTCTGCTTTACGAGGATCTACTCCTAGTCTGATATCGATATCAACCGAAGAATCAAATTTTGTAGAAGAGATTTCCTTCAGCATTTTTGATGCTTCCGCAATATTATATTGCTTGGTAAGATCAAATTTCTCTTTTATCGCTTTTTGTTTTTTTGTAAGCTTTGCCATTTTCTACAAATATTTAATTTTTCCAAGGAGCTGTTCCACTTACCCTTAATCCCATGCTTCGAGCTGTGCCGGCTACCATCTTCATAGCAGATTCAACCGTAAAGGCATTCAAATCGGCCATCTTTAACTCGGCAATCTGCTTTACCTGATCCCAGGTAACTGCGCCTACTTTTGCCCTGTTTGGCTCAGCAGAACCTTTCTTGATTTTTGCTGCCTCAGTTAAAAGTACCGCAGCCGGTGGAGTTTTTATTACAAAATCAAATGACTTGTCTTTGTAAATGGTTATTAACACAGGCAATAATTGACCTGGCTTATCTTGCGACCTGGCGTTAAATTGCTTACAAAACTCCATGATATTTAGTCCTTTGCTACCAAGTGCAGGACCAACCGGAGGAGACGGATTTGCTGACCCACCTCGTACTTGCAACTTTAAGTAACCTTCGATTTCCTTTGCCATCTTCTTACTTAATCTTGTTTTTCTACTTGCATATAATTTAATTCGACCGGAGTATTTCGGCCGAATATTTTAACCATGACATTTAGCTTTTTCTTTTCATCAAAAACCTCTTCTACTGTTCCGGTGAAGCCGCTAAACGGACCGTCCATGACTTTTACAGACTCTCCAACGATAAATGAAGTATCGCTGCTTTCTTCCATTTCTTCCGCTTCATCAACCTTTCCTAAAATTCTATTTATTTCAGATTGTCGCAGTGGCACAGGTGTCTTTGATGTCCCGGCGCTATTGTTTCCCAAGAACCCAATAACCCCCGGAATACTATTTACAACGTGAGTAGCTTCTCCATGCGAAAGATCAGCGGAAATAAGCACATAACCTGGGAAGAAGTTTCTTTCCCTGATGCGCTTTTTGCCGTTTCGCATTTCATATACTTTTTCGGATGGAATAAGGATTTGTGGGATAAAACTCTCTAACCCTTGCCGGGCCACTTCATTTTCAAGGTAGGTCTTGATCTTTTTTTCCTGCCCGCTAATTACCCTTATTACATACCATTTAAGCTCACTCATTACTCAGGATTTTAAAAATTATTGTAATACCAGGTAAATCCAAACTCCAACGCTTTGTCCATCCCGAAAATTACTAAAGCAAAAATTATCGAAGCAACTAAAACTAGCACAGTACTACTCTGGAGCTCAGAATATTTAGGCCAAGTCACTTTGGTGGATAACTCAACAATAGATTCCCGTATATAGCTTATAATCTTATTCATCTTTCTTATTTAGCACGGGTGGAAGGACTCGAACCCTCAGCCAACGGTTTTGGAGACCGCTACTCTACCAATTGAGCTACACCCGTATCAAAATGGCCTGCAAAGTTATGAAATATTCTTATAGAAACAAACGCGCTTCCAATTAAAATTAGAAGCGCGTCTTACTAGTATTTCTTAGTCTAAGATTTCGGTTACCTGACCGGCACCTACGGTCCTACCACCTTCTCTTATCGCAAATCGCAACCCTTTTTCCATAGCTACTTTATTGATAAGTTGAACTTCGATGGTAATGTTGTCACCAGGCATAACCATTTCAACTCCATCAGGAAGTTTGATCTCGCCAGTAACGTCAGTTGTTCTTAAGTAGAACTGCGGTCTGTATTTGTTAAAGAATGGAGTGTGACGACCACCTTCCTCTTTTGAAAGTACGTAAACTTCGGCTTTAAAATGAGCGTGAGGAGTTACGCTACCTGGTTTACAGATAACCATTCCTCTTCTGATATCGGTTTTTTCAATACCTCTTAAAAGAAGACCTACGTTATCACCAGCTTCACCTCTGTCAAGAATTTTTCTAAACATCTCAACACCCGTAACTGTTGACTTAAGGTTTTCAGCACCCATACCCAGGATATCAACGGCGTCACCAGAGTTGATTACACCTCTTTCAATCCTACCAGTTGCAACGGTACCTCGACCAGTAATTGAGAATACGTCTTCAACAGGCATTAAGAAATCTTTGTCGATCAATCGCTCTGGAAGCGGAATGTAATCGTCTACGGCAGCCATCAGTTCCATGATTTTTTCAACCCATTTACCTTCACCGTTAAGGCCGCCCAGAGCTGAACCCTGGATTACAGGAATGTCATCACCTGGGAATTCATAGAAGCTCAATAGCTCTCTAACTTCCATCTCAACTAGTTCAAGAAGTTCTTCATCGTCTACTAAGTCTACTTTGTTCATGAAAACAACGATAGCAGGAACACCTACCTGTCGAGCAAGAAGGATGTGCTCTCTTGTTTGAGGCATAGGTCCATCAGTTGCAGCAACTACCAGAATAGCACCGTCCATTTGAGCAGCACCTGTAACCATATTTTTCACATAGTCAGCGTGACCCGGACAGTCAACGTGCGCATAGTGCCTATTTGCAGTTGAATACTCAACGTGTGATGTATTAATAGTAATACCCCTTTCTTTTTCTTCAGGAGCATTGTCAATACTATCAAAAGCCCTTGCTTCTGACAATCCTTGTTCTGCCAATACCTTAGTAATAGCAGCAGTCAATGTAGTCTTGCCGTGGTCAACGTGACCGATGGTTCCTATATTGACGTGCGGTTTTGAACGATCGAAAGTTTCTTTAGCCATATCTGAAAACTCTTATAATTTATACTATTTTTTTTAAATTATTCCATTTGGAGCCAATGATGGGAATTGAACCCATGACCTCTTCCTTACCAAGGAAGCGCTCTACCCCTGAGCTACATCGGCAAATCTTTGAGTGATTTGCTGATTCAGAAATTTGGTGATCTGGTCCACTACCATCACAGGTTGGTGTTTCAATTCACCAAAACATCCCATCACAAATAAAAAGAGCGGGCGACGAGGCTCGAACCCGCGACCTACAGCTTGGAAGGCTGTCGCTCTACCAACTGAGCTACGCCCGCAATTTTCTTTGTGATCTGGTGTCTTGCATACTTATTGATCTAATTGGTCTACCAACGAAAATCAATTGATTTCTACATCAATAAATCACCAAATTGTACAGTGGGGAGAGCAGGATTCGAACCTACGAAGGCTGAGCCAACAGATTTACAGTCTGCCCCGTTTGACCGCTTCGGTATCTCCCCTTTTTTTCAGTATTACAAAGACCTTTTTGCCACATTTTCCCTACGCTTTGGCAAAATGGATTGCAAAATTATACGCTTTTAGTATTTATTCAAATATTTAAATGAAAATGTTATTATTTTTTTTTGATGGGCTAAATCAATTAAAAAATCTTCTGACACGTTCGTCTTTTTCGTTCATCACAATTTGATCGATTTTCTCTTTTGCAAACTGGTTGTCCTCAAATAATTGCAGGCTTTGGAAGGCGGCAATCCTCAAATAATATTTATTGTTGTTCAATGCTATATCCGATAGAAGCTCAATGCCTGCGTCTACATTGCTGGTATCAAGACCCATCATGTATTGGCCGATCATCCTCAACAGATAGTACTGTGTTTCGGTTTTTCCCCTCTTGGTTTTGTCAACGAACCAATCCAACCTACTAGTGTCACCTGATAACAAAAAGTAATTTGCCAATGGTAATACGACGCTTACATTGGTTTCATTAATAAATCGATTCACCAATTCATTTTTCTCTTCAACAGAATCAGAGATCTGTAGGATGGCATAAAGCCCTGATCCGGCGACCAAAAAGGAAGAATCTTTAGCCGCCGCCCGGTAAAGATCTAAATAGCTATAACCTTTTGATTCAAACAAAGTAAACAAAGCCTCTGATTTAACCTCGGTGGTACTACCATCCTTACCAAGCTTCACGATATCTCTTTCCCATGCAGTGATCAGTGAGTCTCCACTCTCCCTTGCATAATCCAATACCAGTACTTGAATATCTTCAAATTCATCTGCCAGGCCTTTGTGGATATTTCCCGACAGATCATGTATTGTGTCCTGAACAAGATATACATAAGCCTTATACCTACTTATGGCATTTTCCGCTTTTTCGGATTGTACTATCCACTCGTTAAGGCTTTTCTCATGGGATATTTCGGCAACGAGATCTTCGGTGCTATTTATCAAAACCAAAGATGGTTTTTTGTCAATTGAAAACTTGAAGGTATCACTAACATTTTCGACCCAAATAATATCGTCAACTTTTTCTTCCCCTGAATAAATGCTAACATCTACGGGTATTCTATAAAGTGGGAATTCTTCCAGGTTCTGTGTTTGATGGGTATATATATATAATGTGTGTGTACTATCTACGTAATGATCCTGAACATCAAGTACCGGATGGCCTTTGGCCAAAAACCATTGATTAAAAAACCAGTTCAAATCCTCCCCCGTCACTGCCTCAAAAGCAAGGCGCAGATCATGTACTTCCACTGACCCATATTCGTGATCTTTTAAGTATCTATTTAACGATGCAAAAAATGCCTCATCGCCTACGTAATCGCGCAGCATATGCAGCACCAATCCCCCTTTGGCATAGGAATGATTGTCAAACATCTTTTCTTTGTCGTCATAATCAAATCGGATCAGATCAACATTTTTTGTTCCGGATTCTGAGAGGTAGGCATTCAATTCCGAAAACAGCTTAGCTTCGGCATCTTTATTTTCTTTTTTGTGTTCCGTCCACAGATACTCACTATATGATGCAAATCCCTCATTTAAGGTCAGGTTAGGCCAAGACTCACAGGTGACAAGGTCACCAAACCATTGATGGAATAGTTCATGGGCAATCACATCCACATAATCTTCATCCAGCAATTCCCTTCTTGTCATCTGAACCTCCTCCATAAATAGCGAGGCAGTGGTATTTTCCATTGCCCCACTTACATAATCCCTGACGACTATCTGAGAATATTTAGACCAGGGATAATCGTAGCCTAGTCTTTCAGAAAAATACTTAATCATCTCGGGTGTATCCCCAAATATATCTTTGGCATAAGCGGCATATTCAGACTCAACATAATAGTCGACTAACAAGCCCTCATATTCGTCTTTCACAATTTCAAATTCCCCAATGGCCATCATAAATAAATAGGGAGCATGGGGCTTTTTCATTCTCCAATAGTCTGTCCTTGTGCTATCCTCGTTTATCTGTGAATAAACTAAATCGCCGTTTGATAATGTTTTAAATCGATCCTGTACTGTAATATACATCTCCTGGGTAGTCTTCTGGTTTGGGGCATCGATCGTAGGAAACCAGCAGGAGCTTGCCTCGGTTTCTCCCTGGGTCCAGATTTGCTGCGGCTTTCCACTTTCTGAACCATCATGATTTATAAAATAGAGGCCTCTGTCTTCTAATATTGCCTCACTGCCTCCCGCTTTAATTTCGTAGGTCTTGGCAGTATAGTCTATAAAAAGTGTTACTATCTGGCCTTTTGAAACAGATTGTCCTAGTTTGATTGCTATTTTCCTGCCATCATATTCATAGGCCAGCGCTTGTTTCCGATCGCCTTCCAGTAGAAGTATTTCATGGATGTCAAAACCTTTTGCATCCAGGATCAATTCTTCCTGTGGGTAAAAGTGTGGGGTTAGCTGAATGGTCGCCTTCCCAAATAGATATCTTTTCTCCCAGTCAAAGGACACTTCCAGTTTTGTATGAACAAGATTAAATTTTTTGGTGTATGCTGGTTGGTATATTTCTTTTACATAGGGGTCGGTGGGCTTTTCCGCCTGGGTAGTTTTCGCAACCGTACCCGCTTTCGGTGTACCGCTATCGCTCATCTGTTTTGTAGTAGTACACGCAGCAAATAAATAGAACCCCAGCACCAGGGTAACAGCTAATCTCAATACTCTCATCATTCTTTGGTTAATCACGGTTGCGCAAAATAACTTATATTTAATCACTTAATAAAAGATATTTATGGCAAAGGTAAAAGTTAATGGGCATGAGCACCTCATTGAAGTGAATGACGGAAAAGTGACGGTGAATGGTAAAGAAGTCCAAAGCGATCTCCACAAAATCGATAAGGAAAACTATCACTTGATCTACAATGGAAAATCCATTACTGTCAAAGTGAACAACATTGATTTGCAGCATCAGGTAATTTCGCTCGAAATAAATGGGAAGGAATTCAAATCGCATTTGGTGAGGACCATTGAAGAAACGATCGACCGAATCGCCCATTCGGGAAAATTGGCTTCGGGCCATCAAAAAATCATCTCGCCAATGCCTGGCTTAATTCAAAAAATACAATGCACCGAAGGACAAGCCATTATGAAAGGTGAGGTGCTTGTAGTGTTAAATGCCATGAAAATGGAAAATATCATTAAAGCTCCGGAAGACGGAGAGATTGTTAAAATCCTTATCAAGGAAGGCGAGCAGGTAGAAAAGGGCAAAGTTTTAATTCAATTTTAAAAAAGATTTTATGTTAATTTTCATTCAGTATTATATTTGCCATAAAATTCACAACCCGGCGAAAGCACTTTACCATTTGGTTTTATATAGGTGAAAATGCTAGTTTCACCAGGATATATCAGAACAGTCAAATTTAAAACATGAAATATAAACGAATACTACTCAAGCTTAGCGGCGAGGCATTAATGGGGTCAAAGCAGTATGGTATTGATTCTGAGCGTCTGGAACAATACACCCAGGAAATTAAAAAAGTGAAGGCCCTTGATACCCAAATTGCCATCGTAATAGGCGGAGGTAATATTTTTAGAGGTGTCCAGTCTGAGCATGTGGGAGTTGACAGGGTGCAGGGAGACTATATGGGCATGCTCGCTACCGTCATCAACGCAATGGCATTGCAGAGTGCCCTGGAAAAAGCGGGGCTGTACACACGGCTCATGAGTGGGATTAAGATTGACCAGGTGTGTGAGCAATTTATTAGAAGAAGGGCTATCAGGCACTTGGAAAAAGGGAGGGTCGTCATTTTTGGTGCAGGCACGGGAAACCCGTATTTTACCACTGATTCAGCGGCTTCATTACGAGCCATTGAAATTGAAGCAGATGTGGTGCTTAAAGGCACACGTGTCGATGGAGTTTACACTGCCGACCCGGAAAAAGACCCAAATGCCCAAAAATACAGCAATATAACCTTTCAGGATGTTTATAGAAAAGGTCTGAATGTTATGGATATGACCGCCTTTACGCTTTGTCAGGAAAATAATTTGCCAATCATAGTGTTCGACATGAACAAACCGGGCAATTTATTAAACTTGATCAAAGGGGAGGAAGTCGGAACTTTAGTACACTAAAATCACCAACCAAAATGGAAGAATTAGAACTATATATCGAAGATGCAAAAGAGCACATGGAGAAATCTGTAAAACATTTGGCCCATGAGCTTTCAAAGATCCGCGCGGGAAGAGCTATGCCAAACATGGTAGACGACATTACGATAGAATATTACGGAGCCCAAACCCCGCTCAGCCAGGTAGCCAGTGTCAATACGCCTGACGCCAGGACGCTTATGATCAAGCCCTGGGAAAAAACCATTCTTGGCGAAATCGAAAAAGCGATCATCAACAGCGACCTCGGCCTCAATCCTCAAAACGACGGTGAGGTAATCCGGTTAAACATCCCGCCGCTTACAGAAGAAAGAAGGGTAGCGCTTGTAAAACAGGTAAAACAAGAAGGTGAGACTGGGAAAATAAGCATCCGTAATATTCGTAAGGAAGCTAATGACCATGTGAAAAAACTTCTTAAGGAGCATGTGTCAGAGGATGAAGTAAAAAAAGCCGAGCAGGAAATCCAGGAACTAACGGACAGCTACGTGAAGAAAATAGAAGCACTCCTCGTAAAAAAAGAAGAGGAAATCATGCACGTTTAGAGGTACAATTTTCGATCTCTGATAAAACTTTCCACTTTTTCCGGCACCAAATATCTATATGATTTTTGCTGCCGGATTTTCTTTCTTATAAATGTTGCCGAAATATTAATCAATGGCGCTTCAACGAATTGAACATTGGCATGTTCAGCAAAATCAGAGGCATTATTACCGCTCCTTCTGTATACCAGTAAGCCATACTGATCTAATATTATTTTGTGGTTTTTCCACTTTGCAAATGATGCCAGGTTGTCTTCACCGATGATCAGCTTAAATTGTCGGTCGGAATATTTTTCAGAAATATGGGTCAGGGTGTTTATTGTATAGCTGGGAACAGGCAGGTTAAACTCTATGTCACTGGCTTTGAAACGGTCATTTCCTTCAATGGCCAATTCCACCATATCAATCCGGTCAAAGTGATGTATAACCGAATTACTGTCTTTCAACGGGTTTTGAGGCGAAACAATAAACCAAACTTCGTCAATATCCGCATCATTCAGCATCGTTTGCCCGATGATCAAATGCCCTACGTGGATAGGGTTAAAAGAACCAAAAAATAATCCAACCGTCAAAACTCTATTCGTTTATAAATTTCGCAACAAGCTTTTCCGCTTCCGCGAGGGTAGTCTCCAATTTATCGTTGATCAAGGTCACATCAAATTTATCTTCAAACGACAATTCGTACTTCACTTTTTCCAGCCTCTTTACAAGGCTCTCATCACTTTCCGATTTCCGGGCACGCAGGCGTTGTTCCAAGGTGTCCACATTGGGCACCTTAACAAAAACTGCCAACCCATCTTTCCCGAAATATTTTTTCAAACTTAGTCCTCCCAGCACATCCACGTCAAACAGCACGTGCTTCCCAAACGACCACAAGCGCTCTACCTCTGATTTCAATGTGCCATAATATAAGCCTTCGTAGACCTGTTCCCACTCCACAAAAGCTCCCTCTTTAATTTTTTCTTCGAATTGCTCCACACTTAAAAAATGGTAATCCTTGCCATCTACTTCACCTTCCCTCTTTGAGCGGGTGGTAGCGGAAATCGAAAAACCAAGGTCTTTGTTTGTATTTAGCAAATGTTTAACAACAGTTGTCTTTCCTGAACCCGACGGGGCAGAAAAAAAAATAGCTTTACCAGTATGTGCCATGTATTATTGCGATCCAGATATTTTACCCTTTATTGTTTCAATAAGCCCCTTGGGTAAAGGGATCGGGACTAATTTCTCTTTCAAAATGCTCTTTATTTCAAGATGTTGCTCACAAAGGTTTTTACATTGACAGCGTTCACAATTCACCATGGAAGTGTAAAAATATTTTTCTTCATCCTCGCTCGCCTGTCCATCCACGATCCTTTGGAGCATTTCCTTTCTATCATCTCCATCTATACCCTGCGGACAATCAAAAGACTCATCATGGCAAATATCCTTTTTTTCCTCATCCATCGCTAATGGTTTTTAAACCCTTTTGACGCTGCATAATAAAGCAATTTTTTTCGAAGTAAGTTCCTTGCTCTATGAAGACGTGAGCGAACGGTTCCAATAGGTATATCCAGAATTTTCGCCATTTCCTCATATGTAAACTCCTCCAGATCGCACAAAATTATAACAATTCTAAAATCCACAGGCAAAGAATTTAAAGCATTTGAAACTTCATCACCAATTGTCTCCCTAAAAGGATAAACAGCAATATTTCCCGAAAAAGTTTCCTGCGTGTCTTCAGAATTGTAAATATTCTCCACATCCTGATAGTCAATTTTAGGTGGCTCCTTGCTCTTCTTTCTGTAACTGTTGATAAAGTCATTTTTCAAAATTCTGTACAGCCAGGCTTTTGCATTTGTTCCCCGGTGATAAGATTTTATAAACTTAAAGGCTTTGAAATAAGTCTCCTGAACCAGGTCTTTTGCCTCGTCCTCGTCAATGACTAACCGGTATGCGAAATTATAAATAGCGGACGCGTGAGGTAGGAGTTCACCCTCAAAGACCTGAATATCTTTTAATTCATCAACTGTACGGCGCTCGTCATCTGATGGCATACTACACGCATTGCGGACTATTGAAATTAAGAAATTTTTAGCGCTCTTTGGGCTATCAACTTGTGAATTTCCAATACTTGCGCCAAGATTGGATGACTTTCGTCATTATTTACTAAAAAATCAGCCAATCTCACCTTTTTATCCTCTGGAAATTGATTTTTAATGATTTCTTCCACCTGTTTTTTTGTCCGGTGTTCGTCACGCATTAATACCCGTTCTATTCTGCACTTTTCAGGTGCTGTTACAACAATCAAAATATCAAGGTCTTTATAAGAGCCAGATTCCACCAGCAACGCTGCTTCTTTTATCACGAAAGGGCTGTCCCACCCCTGGCTCCATCGCTCAAAATCCTTTTTTACTGCTGGGTGTACCATCTGATTTAGCTTCTGGAGTTCCACCGGATTTTGAAAAACCTTTTCAGACAAATAGGTTCGGTTTACGGAGCCATCCGGTAAGTATGCATTTTCTCCGAATGTACTTTTAATGTCTCCCACCAGTGACAAGTCTTCTCTCATCAGTCGTTTTGCCTGCAAGTCTGCATCAAAAACCGGAACACCCAGTATTCTGAAAATATTGCATATCAACGATTTTCCAGCACCTATCCCACCGGTGACACCTACCAGAAGCATTCTACTGATAAATTACTTTTACAAATGGATTTACGAGCCGAGCCTCGCGCACGTATTCAGGCAGATCACTTAATTTCAGACTAATAGTCGAATCTGACGCATTAAACAGCTCATAATCTGCTATCGCCTTTACTTTTACTGTATCGAGCTCGACCAATTTAGAGGAAGGGACATAGAGGTGGATCGGCGCGACCGCAGTAGACAACAGGTAGACTTTGCTTTGCGGAAAGTTTTGTCGCTCAATTTTAACAGAAGTCGTGTGCGTCACAAACTGTTCTACATTAAACCGAACTTCTATCTTGTCAGGATTACCTGTAACAGATGAGTGCAGGGAAAATGAAACCGGTATCCGTTCATTATAATTTCCGTCAATTTCAGTATCCGGTAATTTTATGTTTAGCGACTCTTTTATTCCATTTAATATTGATTTAGGACCGGTAAGCACAATTGATTCAGGTGAAAAACCGACATCTGAAGTGATCAAATAATCCTTTGCCAGGGATAGACTGGCTGTGTCAAGCTCCAATTTTACCCGCCGCTCAGCCTTTGTGTCTATATCAATAAAAATGGTATCGGAAATAATATAATTTACCGTGATCTCCTCCAGTTGATCATCTGCCAGCCCTAAAAGATTATATTCTGTCAAATATGTCTGGTTAGGAACTTCCTCAATGTCAATAACAATGGGTTTTATGCTAAATCCAATTGTCTTTCGTAGCAAGTTCCACCCTCCTCCTGTTACATTAATGGATATCCTTGAGGGGAGGCTATTTTTACAAATTAAACTGTCGCGGTTATATTCAAAAGCAATGGGATAGTCCAGCCTGGTGGTATACTCCTTATTTAGTGAATTGAAAAGCCAGAAAATGAAGGCCGTAACCATGCAAAGAAAAATCGTCTTGGCATTTCCTTTGCCAGAAACAAAAGAGGCCCAAAGGCCTCTTATAATTGAAAATATAGTTTTCCTTTTATTGCTGGCCACTATTTTTTAGCATCACTTTTTTTACTTGCATCTAAAGATATTGCTGTTTTTTCAAATGTCAATTTGGCTCCCTTATCCACCTCTAGAATCACGGTCTCTCCCTCAACCGAATAAACTTTTCCGTGCAATCCACCAATAGTCACCACCTGGTCACCTTTTTTTATGGCTTCAATAAACTTCTTTTGATCCTTTTGTTTCTTTTGCTGAGGCCTGATGAAAAAGAAATAGAAAATTACGATGATACCGCCAATTAATACAAACTGGGTCCACTCACCACCTCCACCCGCAGGTGCCTGTAAAAAAATCTCTCTTAACATTATATTTATATTTGTTTGTTTCTTTTGTCTTAACTGCCCTTTGGTGTTACCATTCCTTTGATCGTAAGTTTTGTAATCGAAGGATCCGTGTTGGCAGTAATGGTAATTGTTTTTGTTTGCTGATTAGTCTTCCCACTACTGTTAAAGCTTACTTCTATTTTACCAGTTTCCCCTGGAGCAATTGGCTCTTTCGGCCACGAAGGCACGGTACATCCACAGGAAGCAACCGCATTTTTTATTAAAAGAGGAGCCTCACCTGAATTGGTGAATGAAAATGTATGATTCACAACATCACCTTCATTGACAGTCCCAAAATTATATTCCACATTCTCAAATACGAATTTTGGATATTTCCCATCCGGATTGAGTTCTTCAGAAACTACGTTGGCAGAACTTAAACTTGTTATAGAACCAGCGTCCTGGCTTTCCAGTTTTGCTACGCGCTCTTCCAGGCTTTTTACCCTTTTCTCCAGTCTGGAATCAGTACATGATGTGATTAAAAGTGCTAAACCAATTACTCCTAAGATATAATTTGCTCGTCTCATTATAGTTAGATTTTAGTTACCCTTTTTTATTTGTCCTATTAATTCATCGACATCTTCGAGAAGTTTTTCGGCTTTCAGTTTCGTATCGTCAATCACTTTCTTACCCTGGTTTTTTGCAAAGCTTTCAGCCTCGCCTTCCCCGGCGATCAGGTCGTCCAGCAACCCCTCCAGTTGACCTTTATATTTATCCAATAAGAATGTCAGCTTATCCCTGGTATTGGACCCCTTATCTGGTGCGAATAGAATCCCGACCAAAACACCAACGGATGCTCCGCTTAAAAATGTGATTAATGTATTAGTAGATTTTGCCATTGTATTTTATTTTGAGTCTATTAGTCCCCTCCCACTTTTCCTAATTTCGCCTGAATTTATCAATTCTTCTGAAATTGCGTCTAATAATCCGTTAACGAATTTCTTACTTTTAGGGGTACTGTATGTTTTAGATATCTCAATGAACTCATTTATTGACACTTTCACCGGTATGCTTGCGAAAGTGATCATCTCGCAAATCGCCGTTTTAAGTATCACACGGTCTAGCGATGCGAGACGCTCCATTTTCCAGTTTTTCACTTTCTTTTCGATCAGGTCTTCGTAGTAGTCGTTGTTTTTGATCGTCTCTGAAAATAGATCCATATAATATTCCAGATCTTCCTCCCAATTATAAGACAGTGGTGGATAAACTATCCCTTCCGGCTCATTCACAGACTTGAGGGTCTTTAAGACAAGACTTCTTACTATTTGTTTATTCTCATTCCAATTGAGATCTTTTTCATCAAAAAAAGTCTCAATAGCATCGTTCTTAAAGATCAATCGCCTGATGCATTCATCCAGCGCCTGGATATCCTCTTCCTCTGTTGGGTTTGGATTTTTCAGATAGGCCTCAAAAAAAGTGTCCTTTCTTATAATGGATTTATACCAGTCCCACACTTTATCCTCGTCATTCGCCCAGCTCGCTTTCTCCCGCGTCAGCGCATCTTCTACCTCAGGTGTTCCAAGAATCTTATTTAGCGCTACATTATTATAAAACGGCATGGTGGAAGAAGCCTGCTGCCCAAACTTTTCAGACATGTCCACCTTTTCCATCACCTTTCTTCGGTTTTGCAGCGAGAACTCTTTTATCAACTTCCAAACCAATGCCTGGACTTCCCTGATCTGATCAAAGTCCCTCGCAAGATCCTTCTTAATTTTACTAAAGTCCTCCTTGTTCCGGGTCTTGAAAAGCTGGATAGCATTGTCCCCGGAAATTTTGGCCTCTGTAGAAATTTCTTTCGGTAATGGGTTGTTTTGAAAAAAGGCTTTAAAATAGGAAACTGACTCCTCCGTCAATTTCTTCATGGCAGGTGCATCGTAAGGCTCCATGGAGTTTAAATCCTGCGCAAAATCGCTTTGGATTTTATCTATGACCAGGTCGTGGTTTGCCAGCTTGCAACTTTCATAGGCGTAAAGGTTCTTTACTGCCTTAATTCTTAGTACTCTTCTGTTTACCATGAAACTTATTTATCAAAGAACGAAATTAATCAAAGTGAAAGTTTTACGTTCCCTACATCATTAATTCTTTTCTTGGCGAGCTCGATAGCTGCCTGTTGTGTATTTATATTTTCTTTTTCTGACTTTTCCAAAATGTTTAACGTAGTGGTATAAATTTTTTCCACCTTTGAATATACCCGTTCTTTGCTCCACCCTCCCAGGTAGTCAATGCCTACATTGATCAGTCCGCCTGAATTGATCAGGAAGTCAGGAGCGTATATTATTTGCTTTTGCAATAAGATATCTCCATGTATTGATTCGTCTTCCAACTGATTATTAGCAGCGCCAGCAATGATCCTGCATTTCAACTTTCCAATGGAGCGATCATTAATCGTAGCGCCCAGGGCACAAGGGGAATATATATCAATTTCCTGTTCAAAAATATCACCACTGGAAATATGCTCAGCGCCAAACCTTTTGCAGGCTTCCGCAACACGGTCTTCGTAAATATCTGATACAAGTATTTTCGCACCTTCCTTTTGTAACAATTCGCACAGGTTCATCCCCACATGACCTACTCCTTGAACGAGTATTTTTTTGTTCTTTAAGCTGTCATTTCCGAATACCTTATAGACACAGGCTTTCATTCCCACATACACTCCATAGGCAGTTACTGGTGAAGGATCTCCTCCACCTCCGATGCTTTCGTGTAGCCCGGTTACATGTCTTGTCTCCATAGCAATATATTCCATGTCGGCAGGACTCATATTCACATCCTCGGCTGTCACATATTTGCCATTAAGGCTTTCAACAAATCGTCCGAATTTTCTAAGAAGGGCTTCAGTTTTCATGGTAGCTGCATCGCCGATGATAACAGCTTTACCTCCTCCCAGGTTCAACCCTGAAATTGAGGCTTTAAATGTCATCCCCCGGGAGAGACGTAGTACGTCGCGGATAGCTTCGCTTTCCGAGGTGTAATTCCACATCCTGGTCCCTCCTAAGGAAGGCCCCAGCACAGTATTATGGATACCTATTATAGCCTTTAACCCTGTTTTTGGGTCTTGACAAAACACCAATTGTTCATGACCCATTTTATCCATCAAGTCGAAAGACTCAACTTCCTGCTGTATCGTAGCTTCTTTCTCCCCTACCATCAAAATTTTATTATCGTTTTTCAATCGTTTGATTAGATTTGCAATCTTGAAGACCAAATCAGCAAATCAACTGGGCAAAAATAGTACTTTTTATATTTAATTCCATTAAATATAATGTTGCGAAAACTATTTGGCGGGTAAAACGATTAATTGTTACGTGAAAGAATTAAAACACCTAAATAAATACTTTTTAAAGTACAAATACCATCTGATTCTTGGCGTCGTCTTTACCGCTCTCTCTAATATTTTTCAAATCATTCCAGCCCAGCTTGTGAGGCACGCGATTGACCTGGTGGAAGACAATCTCAAAATATACCAATCCCTTCAGGGTTTAAATTTTCAATCGGTTTTTAATTCCTTTATTGACAGCAGTATCATGCTCTACGGAGTGCTGATTCTGATCTTTGCCATTATCAGGGGACTGTTTTTATTTCTGGTACGACAGACCATTATTGTTATGTCACGACTGATAGAATTTGATCTTAAAAACGAAATCTATTTTCATTATCAAACGCTGCCCCTGAGTTTTTACCGCCGGAATAATACCGGAGATCTGATAGCGCGAATTTCTGAGGATGTGAGCAAAACAAGAATGTATATTGGGCCGGCGGTGATGTACGGGATAAACATGATCATCCTTTTTGCCATATTGATACCCATAATGTTCAGTATAAATGTCCGACTTACCACCTATGCACTATTGCCGCTTCCCATATTATCACTCAGCATTTATTTTGTCAACAACATCATCAATAAACGGTCAGAGGCGATTCAGAAGAAACTTGCCGAGCTCTCCACATTTGTTCAGGAAGCTTTTTCGGGAATCAGGGTCATAAAGTCCTTTGCCCGAGAAGAGGACTCCATCAGAAATTTTACGAAGGAAAGCGAAAGTTATAAGGATTACAGCCTGAAGCTTACAAAAGTTAATGCCCTGTTTTTTCCTGTCATTATGTTTTTGATAGGCCTGAGCACCATATTGACCATCTATGTCGGTGGCATTGAAGTTATTAAGGGAAATATTACATTAGGAAATATTGCTGAATTTGTACTGTACGTAAACCTACTTACCTGGCCTGTCACTTCTCTGGGCTGGGTGATTAGCATTACACAAACTGCGGAAGCCTCCCAAAAGAGGATCAATGAATTCCTACATGAAAAGAATGATATTGTGTCGAGTGAAAATTCAATATCTGAAATTAAAGGCAAAATTGAATTCAGGAATGTGGATTTCACCTACAAAGATTCTGGTATCAACGCTCTTAGGAATATAAGTTTCAAAGTTGAGGAAGGCGAATCGATCGCCGTCATTGGTACCACCGGATCGGGCAAAAGCACCATTGCCAACCTCATCACCAGGATGTTTGACACCACTGGCGGAAGTTTACTCATCGATGGGAAAAACATCAAGGAATATGATCCCTCCTACCTGCGTTCACAGATTGGATATGTGCCACAGGACGTTTTCCTTTTTTCTGACACAATCGCCAATAACATTGCCTTTGGAAGCGAATACCTGGAGTTTGAAAAAATTAAACAGGCGGCGATAGATGCCGATCTCTACAGCAATATCAAAAATTTCCCGGACGGTTTTAATACCGTACTTGGTGAGCGCGGCATTACCCTTTCTGGTGGCCAGAAACAACGTTTGTCCATTGCAAGGGCAATCGTTCGAGAGCCGGGTATTTTGATTTTGGACGATTGCCTGTCTGCTGTAGATACAAGCACCGAAAATACCATATTAAAAAGCCTGAAAGATATCATGAGCGGTAGGACTACCGTCATTATCAGCCACAGGGTTTCTTCCGCAAAATTGGCTGATAAGATCATCGTCATAGACGATGGGATGATCATCGAAGAAGGCACAAATGAGTCTTTGATGGAAAAAGGCGGTGTGTATAGGGACCTTTATGAAAAACAACTTCAAGCAGAAGAAAAAGTTTCCTGATCCATTAGTAAAACAGCCATATTTCCACAAGTTTTCCATAAATATTACTCCTTTCCCATTTTGGGCCTGAAAATTGATAACTTTGATTTCAAACAATTTAAATAACCATGAGGCAGTTTATTAATTATTTGGCGATTGGATTTTTTACTGTAATCATTTTTTCATGTTCTTCAGGTAAAAAATCTTACGAAAAAGGGAATTACTATTCGGCAGTAATTCAGAGCGTGGACAGACTTAGAAAAAATCCAGATCATAAAAAATCAATGGAAACCCTCTCAGAAGCGTATCCGCTCGCGATTAATTACTATGAGGGAATCGTAAGGAACGTGCAGCAATCAAACGATCGGTTTAAGAATGGGAAGGTATATGATGCATATTCTGCTTTAAACCATATGTACGACGAAATAAACAGAAGCCCCGGAGCGCTTTCTGTTATTCCAAATCCAAGAAGTTACTTTTCGGAATTGACCTTGTACAGGGAACGCGCGGCAGAAGAACGATACAATGCTGGAATGCAAGCTCTCAATTTAGGATCAAGGGAAAGTGCCAAAGAGGCCTACTTCCATTTTCAGGAAGCAAAAAAATACCTGGCGACCTACAAGGACGTAGACATCAAAATAGATGAAGCACATTGGGCTGCTACACTGAAAGTGCTGGTGGATCAAGTGCCGGTACCCACATGGCAATACCAGCTAAGCGTACAATTTTTCCAGGAGCAGTTAAACGAATATTTATTCCATTACAATGGTAATGAGTTTGTTCGCTTTTTTGGGGTCAATGATGAGAATATAAAAGATCCCGATCAGATATTAATTGTTCAGTTTGATGATTTCGTGGTTGGTCAGACAAATAATTTTCAGTACACGAGGGAAGTAACCAAAGATAGTGTGGTGGTAGGACAGGTAAAACTTGAAAATGGGGAATCTGCCAATGTCTATGGTACAGTAAAAGCCACGATCAGTGAATTCAAAAGAGAGTTGATCTCAAAGGGACTTGTAAGTATGAGGGTGCTGGATGCGAGGTCAAATCAAATCATTGTGCACGACAAATTTCCCGGCCAGTTTACCTGGACCTCTATCTGGGGAAATTTCAACGGCGACGAGCGGGCACTCGACAAGGCGGACCTGGCTATTTGTGCCAATAAACCTGCTGATCCACCCCCGCCACAAGACTTGTTTGTGGAGTTTACCAGGCCGATTTATAGCCAGATAACCTCTAAAGTGAACGGATATTATCAGAGATACTAAAACAAAGAACCGGGAAATTTCCCGGTTTTTTTTATCCATTGAAGCAAGGGATTGCCAGTAAAAATCATCAGGGCCAGGAAAGGCATAAAACCGGCTTTGTAACGCACGAGGGTCCCGAAATTCGGTGCGGAAAAACTCAAAAATATTGCCATCACAAAACATATAATTAACGCAGTAAATTTTAACAGCACATCTCCCGATGTCAGCTTCTTTATATTCTTCAACTGCACCAACCCTAAGATCAACAAAATAGTATTGGCGAACGCCGACATTAAAGACCAAAGATTGGTCACGTCAAACAACCAGGGGCGGAATAAACCGGTAAATAAGGCTTTAGGTAAATGTGGCACAAAGCTTAAATAATTGGCTTCGATGCCATCAAAAGCAACATATTTTCCGGGCATGGATTTTTCCACAAACAATTGATAATTGTCGACAATAATTTCCGGAAGATGGCCCAATCGAAGGTTGTAGTGGAAATTAGAGCCGATAAGCACCAAGACAACAGAACAACCGGCTAAAACCACAAATTGCAAAAATGGATTCGCCTGAATCTTGGGGCTTTTTTTACTAATAAACACACAGATCGTATAACTAACCACCAGAGGGACTAAAACACCTGCATAATAGTATTTTATCTTAAATAATAAATAGGCGCAAACACTAAACAACAAAAGCTTCCAAAAGTTTTTGTTTCCATAATTAAATGAAATTACCAGAGAAGAAATCATCATGATCAAACCGACTGAAAAACTTTCCTTTATCATTCCGCTGCTCCAAAAGACCACGGGAGGCCAGATAAACAGAGCAAAAACCAGCGCATCCTTTTTTAGTATGTCTTGCTTGGCCATCACAAGGTAAAACGCCCAAAATCCAATAAAAGAAAATATAGACAAATAGACAGCTATCAGCCAAAAGCTGCCTCCTGAAAGGTTGTAGAGCAAGTAAATTATTTTTGAAAAAAGTAAAGCCCTTGGCTCCCTCTGGAATATTGACTGATCAAAAGCGTTGTTTTCAGTGGAAAATAAAAGTCGAAAGGAATGAATATCACTAGCCTCCACATATTCAGCCAATCGTTTGGCTTCCTGAAAATAGGTAAGGCTATCACCGCCTTCGAAGTAATTTAAATAGAGATAACTGAGCAATAATCCGCTTACTATTTTGAAGGTAATTCCCACTACAAACACGTACCTGTTTTCCTTTGAACAGTAGCGATGGAGATAGATCCAGACCAATCCCACAACAAGCAAGATATGAAAAAATATGATCATGTGCGCTGTATTACGTCGATGCCAATCGAGCAACTCAGGCACCTGCGGGGAGTGCAGAAATTTGTTACTAATTCGATACAGGCCTGCGAGTCAAAAGCTGATGTAATCTTCACTCCCGTATTTACCCATTCGTTTACTATATTATTCTTTTCCGCCTTTAGATTTTGTAAAATAAGCAACGCATGTTCGATATACGAGGCATCATCCTTTTCGACCGAGTAGGCTGCCAGAAGTGGCGCCACCGTATTTATCAGAATGCCGCTGATACTGTCTTCGCCAAGAACACCCAATGGCCGAGCGCCCTTTTTCCCAAAATCATAGTGTTCAATCCAGTAGGTCGACTGTTCCACTTTTAAACTCCCAACAAGTTTCTTGGGGTCAACCAGCTCAATTAATGTAGAAAAAAATCTGTGTTGTGTATGAATCAATTTAGCCAACTGAGCTATTCTTATAGTAGGAAAATTGGCTGGCCGCAGACGTAAAAACTTCCATTGATGCCTGGTTAAAAAGCTGGCTAATCCATATTTCCTTTGAAG
Source organism: Cyclobacteriaceae bacterium (assembly GCA_050305935.1). Classification (GTDB taxonomy): domain Bacteria; phylum Bacteroidota; class Bacteroidia; order Cytophagales; family Cyclobacteriaceae; genus CAJXNP01. The sequence continues at coordinate 102,943 of JBNLGG010000004.1, forward strand.
GAAATGGTATTCCTTTTTTAGCACACTATAATATTCATCTCCGTGATCATTCTCCAAAAATCCCGCTACCCCAAAAAGCATTGCCTCTAGCTGCATTAGGTTATCGCTATGTTTCTGCAATACCTTAAATGGCAGGTTTTCGGCGAGTGAAAGAAACACCTCCTTGTTCACCTTAAAGCCAAAATTGGAAGCCAATAGTTGATAACAGGTTTCTTCCCAGTCACGATTGTTTTTCCTTAACCTTATGAGGATTTCTTCTGCCTTGCGGTTCAACCGCACTACAATCGCCTTGTCAAATGCCTCAAACACTTTCAGTCGATCTAAGCCTTTTAGAAAAGGGCGGCAATGAATCCTGTCCAAAGATCCGGTCAGTTTTTTATACTTCTCAAAAACAACAGCATCTACCCGATCCTTTAATTCAATGACCGGGACGTCGGATCTGTCAGATCTGATGGTCGATTTGCCCTGCCCGTCCCAAACTACATGAAGAATTACATTGTTGTAGCCCGGATCATTATCATGTTGGTGTTGATACCAATCTTTGCCGTTGACGTGAATTTCAACACACCCATTCCACTCAACATTGTCAATAAGTACTTTCGAATTCTGGAAATCGGCCCCTTTGTCACTGTTTTGAGTCCCCGGTCGCAGGATGGACACCGATGCACCTTCCGTAGTGGTAAGGTCAGCTTTATCAAAATATTGAAACTTCCAAATGTAATGCAGAAAGGCTTCTTCCATGTTAATCGACCTTTTGCCGAAAATAGATTATTTCAGATAAAGGTCTAAATATTTTTTCATGCTTTCTTTTACTTCCAAAGCAGCTTCGCGGGCCTTCTTTCCAAATTCTTTACCGGAAGATTGATAAATAATGCCCCGGGAAGAGTTGACCAGCAATCCGCAATCTCCATTCATCCCAAACTTCGACACTTCCTCCAGGCTTCCTCCCTGTGCACCCACACCAGGAACAAGTAAAAAATGATCGGGAATGATTTTACGGATACCCTGAAGCTCTTCCGCCTGCGTAGCTCCCACCACATACATGAGTTGCTCATCGTTACCCCATTCCTTGCTTTTTTCTAATACCTTTTCAAATAATCGCTCAGCTCCTACGCCAAGGTGCTGAAAGTCTCTGCTACCTTTATTTGAAGTTAACGCCAATAGAATGACCCATTTCCCACTAAACTCAAGAAATGGTTTCACAGAATCCTCTCCCATATAAGGTGCCACCGTCACGGAATCAAAGTTCATGTTGTCAAAAAATGCCCGGGCATACATGGATGAGGTGTTACCGATATCCCCTCTTTTTGCATCGGCGATAGTAAAGATATTGTCAGGAATTAATTCCATTGTCTTCTCAAGGCTCTCCCACCCTTTTGAACCGAGGGATTCATAAAAAGCAATGTTGGGTTTATAAGCCACACACAGATCATGTGTCTCCTCAATGATTGTTCTATTAAAAGCAAAAACCGGATCTTCTTCCTTTAACAAATGGGCAGGTATTTTCTTGATATCCGTGTCAAGGCCTATGCACAAATACGAGCCTTTTTCCTTGATCTGACTAACTAATTCGTTCCTTGTCATAATAAAAAAAGGCCGATTGACGGCCTTGGATTTATCTTAAGTCTACTACTTCTACTCCCGGATGTTTTTCAACACTAAAGGTGAAGAGCGCATCGCTCAGATTGGTTTGAGGAGCAAACCCGCTTAGCTTATATGAAAAAACCGTACCCACCCTGTCGTAGATCTGCATAAGGGATACGGTATTCGTAACTTCGTCGATTTCCAATTTAATTTTAATCAGATCCTCAAACTGTTTTGATCCTTGTTCTGGTTGTAATTCTACCACGTTCAATGTAGTGGCGCCGGATTTTTTTGTTTCTACAAACCGGTATTTGTAGCCCTCTTTATAGCCATTGTAGATGGTAATAGGACTCATCTCGCCATCCTCAGGCACAAAATTGTCAATGTTGACTTCGTTCACATCGCTGAAATATGTCCAAACGGTCTCTCCGTTATTATATACTTCCTGTTCACCGAGAACCAATTTAAATTTGTCGCCTTTCACCGTGATCTCCCCGCTGTACTGCTCATCGATGTTTTCGGTACGGTTTTCCATCTTTTGAAGGAAGTTTACCCTATAGCCAGGTAAGCCTCTGTATTTAGCGCTCATGTCATCCAATATTTGCTTTGCCTTCGGATCTTGCTGCGCCATTGCCACAGACACTGAAAATACCAATACCAGTAATAAATACTTTTTCATCTTATCTTTTATTAATTGTTTTGATAAATCTCATTCAATTTTTGTTCCAAACTATATTCATCGGTGATAAGCACATCACGCGCCTTACTTCCTTCGAATGGCCCCACTATCCCTGCCGCCTCCAACTGATCGATCAGGCGACCGGCCCGATTATATCCCAGTTTAAGTTTCCTTTGAATCAACGAAGTCGATCCTTGCTGATGCCTTACAATTAACCTGGCCGCTTCTTCAAACATACTATCCCGATCTGCTAAATCAACTGCTCCGGAAGCACCAGCTTCCTCGTCACCGCTGTATTCCGGCAACATGTAGGCAGATTCATAGCCCCGCTGTTCACCAACAAAATCACACACATTTTCTACTTCAGCTGTATCGATGAATGGACATTGTAGACGGATCAATTCCGATCCAAGCGAAAAAAGCATGTCTCCCATCCCAACCAACTGATCAGCACCACCCATATCCAGAATCGTCCTTGAGTCAATCTTTGAGGTCACCCTGAAAGATAAACGTGCGGGGAAATTGGCTTTGATGACACCAGTAATCACGTTTACTGATGGGCGTTGTGTGGCCAATATCAAATGTATTCCAATAGCCCGGGCCACCGCAGCCAGCCTGGCGATAGGATTTTCAACTTCCTTTCCGGCAGTCACCATTAAATCTGCCAACTCATCAATTACCAATACTATATAGGGGAGATAACGATGTCCTTTTTGAGGGTTTAAGCTTCGCTGGATAAACTTTTTATTGTATTCCTTCAAGTTTCGGCATCCCGCATCTTTCAACAGTGAAAGCCGGTCGTCCATCTCAATGCAGAGCGCATTCAGCGTATAAATCACCTTTTTTGTATCTGTAATGATTGCCTCCTCACTATCAGGAAGGGTAGCGAGAAAATGTCTCTCAATTTTATTGAATAAGGTGAGCTCCACTTTCTTAGGATCCACCAACACAAATTTTAATTGTGATGGATGCTTTTTATAGATCAATGAAGCGAGCATTACATTTAAGCCGACAGATTTTCCCTGCCCTGTTGCTCCCGCCATGAGCAAGTGTGGCATTTTTGCCAGGTCGGCTACATAAACTTCATTGGAAATAGTTTTACCTAAAACAACAGGGAGTTCATAAGCAGACTTGGAAAACTTCTCAGTGCTCAAAACCGACTTCATAGAAACCATCTCCCGGTTCTTGTTTGGAACTTCGATTCCTATAGTCCCTTTTCCCGGAATGGGAGCAATGATCCTAATCCCCAATGCTGCCAGACTAAGCGCAATATCATCTTCAAGATTTTTGATCTTGGAGATCTTCACCCCGGCATCAGGGATAATTTCATACAATGTAACTGTCGGACCAATCGTAGCTTTAATACTTGCTATCCCAATTTTAAAGTTTGTGAGGGTCTCAACTATTTTATTTTTGTTTTGCTCAAGCTCTTCCTTGGTAACTTTGATATGACCACTTTCATATTCATTGAGCAAATCTAACGAGGGATACTTATAACTACTCAAGTCAAGCGTGGGATCATAATTCTCTATCGAGCTGGAGATCTGCTCCTCCACACCCTCTCCCACAGAAAAGTCTGGCTCTTCTTTGTCTGAATTTGATGTATTATTGTCGTCAGGAACTATATCATCAAAAACAAGTTCATTTTCAGGCGACTTCGACTGGCTCTCTGACAACAAGTCTTCATAATCATCTTGTTCCACTTCCAGGTCGATATTTTTTTCATTCGCAACTGCTTTGCTTTTCTGATTAACCACCCAGCTTTCCTGCTCTAGCATTTCTTCATCAGACCTGGAGACTTCACCTTTTATGCTACCGTCTGAGGAGGAAAACCTATCGAGAAAAGCCAGCCCCGTAAACAGTTGAGTGATATTAAAAAAGAAGATAACAAATATTAACAAGCTTAGCAGCAGAACAATAAAAGCACCCCATCCAAACAGGCTTTCCATCAGCAAGGCAATCTCATAGCCAATTCCACCTGAAAGCCTGGAGAGTCCCGTCGGGGATGTGGGATCAAGGGTCAAATAGCCCAACAAGGTGCTTGTCCAAAAAATAAAGAATACAGAAAAAAGAAAGCTTCTTCTGAGTGAAATAATCTCTTTTTTAAACACCACATAGTATCCCACGAGAAATAAAAGCGGCGGAATGATAAAGGCAGAAAGACCAAACCACTTGTAAATAAACTGATTGGCTATGATGGCACCTAAGACACCAAACCAATTCCTGGCCTCACTCCCCGACTCGACGATATCTGTGTCGCGGAAAGCCTCGACCACACTTTGATCATTTTCACCCGTAAAAAGATAGGAAACGAACGAAATGCCGAAATAAATGGAAAGGCCTATCAAAAAAAATCCAATACTGAGGCCCACTCTTTTATCTTTAAATAAAGAAATGCGTTTTCGTTTCCTCGTGGCCTTTTTTGAAGACGATGACTTTGAATCCTTTTTATATGTATTTTCTGCTTTCGCCATTGCGGCACAAAACTAACTGAATTGTTCAAAAAAATAATGAATCGAAATAATTATCCTGGATACAAAAACCAATTTAAAATTTAGCTATTTGAAAACGATTTAAGAATCCGTTTATTGATTTTTTTAACCAGCGAGGGGCCCTCATAAATAAAACCTGTGTAGACCTGAACTAAATCCGCACCGGCATTCAGTTTTTCCATAGCATCATCTGCTGAATGGATTCCTCCCACCCCGATGACTGGGAAAGCATTCCCAGACTTTTCCTTTAGGAATCGAATAACATCAGTAGCACGGTCTTTTAAGGGTTTTCCACTAAGGCCACCAGCACCGATGTTATTGACAGACTCACGAGATGTCACTAAACCTTCCCTGGAAATTGTGGTGTTGGTTGCAATGACACCGGCTATGCCTGATCCCTTTACTATTTCAATGATGTCAAGCAGTTGATCATCGCTCAGGTCTGGCGCAATTTTCAACAATATTGGCTTCGATTTCTTTTTGTTCTTGTTTCTCTCCTGCAATCTCGACAGCAATTTTTTCAAAGGCTCCTTTTCCTGAAGCTCGCGAAGGTTAGGCGTATTGGGAGAACTCACATTCACGACAAAATAGTCTACATAATCAAACAAGGTTTCAAAACAGATCTCATAATCCCGTTCTGCCTCATCGTTTGGAGTCACTTTGTTCTTGCCAATATTTCCCCCTACAATAATGGTTGATTTTCTATCTTTCAGCCTTTTAAGCACGACATCTGCCCCTTCATTGTTGAAACCCATCCTGTTAATAAGACCTTTGTCTTCCGGGAGCCTGAATAGTCTTGGTTTAGGGTTGCCAGGCTGAGGTTTTGGTGTTACAGTACCGATTTCTATAAACCCAAAACCGTAGTGACTAAATTCGTCAATCAGCTCTGCATTTTTATCCAGTCCCGCAGCTAGCCCTACGGGATTCGGAAATCTAATCCCAAATACCTCACGTTCCAGTTTTTTGTGGCTTTTTCTGAAAACAAGTTCAGTCAGAAATCCAACACCCGGAATTTTGAATAATACCTTTGTCAGTGCAAATGTCAGATGATGAGCCCGCTCGGGATTGATGGAAAATAACAGCGGGCGAATGATGTTTTTGTAGAGCAATGGAAAAAATTTAGGTTAAATCTATTCTTTTAGAAATAATGCTGTTGACGATGTCGATTAATTGGTTGGGGGTAAATGTCCTCCAATTGTTTATTTCCAATTCACCACCAAAATTAATATAATAATCAATACTATACTTCTTCCATTCATCGGTAATAAAATCCCTGAACCCTATGCAAGCCACCCAGCCACCTTCCAAATCCTCAAACCAGTCTTCATAGTAGCTGTCGTCAGATCCATGAAAATTAAACACATTCTCACCTATCAGAATAAACTTATCAATGCCATTGTACATAAACTGTTCTATGATATTACGCTTCAGGTGCATGATATCATTATTAATAGCATCGTTCCATTCCCCAATAAATTCAAAGATGGCGGCTCCCGATTCATAGTTCACAAAAAGCACTTTCATATACAGCGTCTCTGAGCCAAAATAATCCCAGGCCGGGTCGATATAATAATTGTACACAGCTTCTGTAAAGAGATCGTAATTATATTCTTTGCCAAAAAATGGCGAAGCTTCGTCAAAAGAACTGTCATAATAGTTAAGCCACCGGCTAAATGGTTCTATATCGTGCATGGCTTTATTTACTCTTTTATCATGCCCACAGCTGCAAATTTTTCAAATACTTTTTCGGTATGCGGTGCATCCGGCAGTTCATCTGTGAGATCCTGCCCCGCCCAATGTTCATAGTGCATGCCATCCCGCCACAACCTTGAGGCGCTTACATCATAAATTATCCCTTTATAAGCGATCCAGATGTCTGGTTTATCCTGGCCATTTCGAAGCGCCAATTCCCTCTTTGTAAATTGAGTCATATTCAATTTTTTGTGATTCAAAATTGGGTCACATTTTCAAGAATTTAAAAAGAATTCATATGTTTGATTTTTTCGAATGGAAATATGGCGAATAAGTAGGTGATATTGGCCCGGAAAAATTATTTAGTCAATTAATTATACTTAATTTATAATATTTTGCATTTTTATCCGATTGATTCAATTTGGTCGAAAGAAATAGTTTTGCGAACTTCTGTTTTTAATTTTTTTTAGATGGGCATAGTCATTCCAATCGTCTTAGTGGTTATTTGTTGTTTGATAATTTGGAGGGCGAGTGATGGTTTTGCGGCAGCATCGGATTATATCGGGAGGCATTTATCAGAAGGGGTTCGAGGAGCCACTATCAATGCCATAGGAAGTTCGCTGCCAGAAGTCTTTACCAGCCTGTTTTTTCTTTTTTATCTAAAAGATGTGGATGGATTTTCCGGAGGAATAGGTACGACTGCCGGTAGTGCCATTTTTAATTCCATGATCATTCCTGCTTTTGTTATCCTTGTAGTGATTTTAACGGGTGTGGCGAAAAACATAAAGGTGTCGCGAAAAGTAATAAGGAGGGATGGATTCTCCCTGATTCTCGCGGAGCTTATCTTTATCATACTGATCAGCGGGTCAAAACTGGACTGGTGGCACGGGTTTATTCTGATGGTGATTTATGTCATATACCTTGTATATATGTTTGTCACCATGAAAAAGCCCAATATCATCCACCCCCATCACGTTGGTGATATGCGCTTGCATGAGAATGAAGACGTGGGTTTGTTGAAAGCATTCGTCACATTTGACCTTCACCGGATCGTCATTGGCAAACGTGAAATGAACACCTCCAATGCCTGGCTTTTGCTGATCGTTTCCACCATTTGGATAGCTTTCGTCTGTTTGTTGTTGGTACAGGCATGCGAGTGGATAGGCAGCGACCAATATGCTATTCCATATTTTGGCACTTTTGAAGGGCTGAATATCCCTATCATGTTTGTGGCTGTTATCCTGGCTTCTGCAGCCTCAAGTGTACCTGACACCATCATTTCCATGAATGACGCACGGAAAGGAAATTACGATGACGCTATTTCCAATGCACTGGGAAGCAATATTTTTGATATATGTTTTGCCCTGGGCTTTCCTCTTTTTATCTATACCCTTTTCCACGGTCCAATTATCATGCATGAGGAGATAATTAATCTTAGCAGTGAGCTCAGAATGTTGCTGCTCATCTTGACGATACTCGCATTCTCAGTATATGTGTTTAAAAAAACAATTACTGAAATTCAGGCATATTTACTACTCGGAATCTATTTCGTTTTTACCTTGTATGTAATTGGTAGAGGTGCCGAAAATGAGTTTGCCCACAGTGTAGCTGAGGTACTCAGAAAAATGGTCAGTTATTTGAATTTATTTCAGTAATAATCCTTTCAGATTAAAATTTTTCATTTTTATAAGTTTAACATCCCTTCATTATAAAGAATTTACAATTTTGATCAGTTATCCGATTTATTGTTAACTAAGCCGCATATTCATTGTGAGAAATCATAAAACAAATTCATTATCAGCAAATTACTATCATCTCAATTCATTTGATTGTTAAATTCTTATTGATATAATTGTGCAGGGGCATTTGTTGTCCTTGCAATGTTTTTAATACATTATTCTTCATATGACAAAAAGATTAGAATTTTGTCTCTTTTTTTATAACATTCACAAAATAAAATCCTGATTATCGCATGGAAAATTTACTGTATATTTTGCCCGCGTCGGGTGTGGTCGCTCTACTTTTTGTTTTCTGGAAAAGTTCCTGGGTGAATAAGCAAGAAGTGGGTACAGAGACAATGGCTAAAATCGCAAAGCATATAGCCGTTGGAGCGATGGCCTTTTTAAAAGCAGAGTATAAAGTATTGTCCATTTTTGTCGTGGCAGTGGGCGTCCTTTTAGCGTATAAAGGCTCCACCGAACAAGACTCACACGCCCTTGTTGCCCTATCGTTTGTAGTGGGAGCCCTGTGTTCCGCCCTCGCGGGATTTATAGGTATGCGCGTGGCCACCAAAGCCAATGTCAGAACAACAAACGCCGCAAGAGTCAGCCTCGGCAAAGCGCTGGAAGTTGCCTTTACCGGGGGATCTGTGATGGGGCTTGGAGTAGTTGGGTTGGGTGTACTTGGATTAAGCTTACTATTCATTTTATATAGCCAGGTTATTGGTGCAGAAGCAGGATGGTCTATTGTCAGGGTACTAAATGTCCTGGCTGGTTTTTCATTGGGTGCTTCATCGATTGCTTTTTTTGCCCGTGTAGGGGGTGGTATTTACACAAAAGCCGCCGACGTTGGCGCTGACCTGGTGGGCAAAGTAGAGGCGGGGATTCCCGAAGACCACCCGCTGAATCCGGCGACGATTGCCGACAACGTAGGCGACAATGTTGGCGATGTAGCCGGCATGGGAGCTGACCTGTTTGAATCCTATGTAGGATCTATCATCGGTACCATGGTATTAGGCGCTGTATTTGTTACCATGCCGGAATTTGCAGATCAATTTTCTGGATTGGGAGCTGTATTGTTACCCCTTGTACTAGCCGGAGTAGGAATTATAGTTTCGATAATAGGCACCTTCTTTGTTAAGGTGAAAGAAGGAGGAAATCCTCAAAAAGCATTGAATATAGGGGAATTTGGATCTTCCATTCTCATGATCATTCTTTCCTATTTTATTATTGATTATATGTTACCCGCCAGTTGGACAGACACTTCGGGCAAGCTTGTTTCATCCATGGGCGTATTTTGGGCAACCATTGCCGGTCTGGTTGCCGGTTTAGGAATCGGGCAAATAACAGAATACTATACAGGTACCGGTACACCACCGGTTAGATCAATCGCAAGGCAGTCTCTTACTGGCTCGGCTACTAATATCATAGCAGGACTGGGTGTTGGTATGATGTCTACGGCCATCCCGATCATACTGATTGCCTCCGCCATTTTGATTTCTTATCATTTTGCCGGTTTATATGGTATAGCCATTGCCGCGGTAGGTATGCTTGCTAACACAGGAATTCAATTGGCTGTAGATGCCTACGGCCCCATTTCTGACAATGCGGGAGGTATCGCCGAAATGTCGAAACTTCCAAAAGAAGTAAGAAAAAGAACCGACAAGCTAGATGCGGTAGGAAATACAACTGCTGCCATTGGAAAAGGATTTGCGATTGGATCGGCGGCATTGACAGCTTTAGCCCTATTCGCCGCTTTTACACAACAGGCTGGGTTGGATTCGATAAACATCAGCAAGCCGATGGTAATGGCCGGGCTTTTCCTCGGAGGAATGCTTCCATTTGTATTTTCAGCATTAGCCATGAACGCCGTTGGTAAAGCGGCTATGTCGATGATCGAGGAAGTGAGGCGTCAGTTCAACCAAATACCTGCCTTAAAAGATGCATTGGCCATTATGAAAAAATACGACGCTGATATAGACAAGGCGACCGACGAAGAAAAGAAGATCTTTGAAAAGGCCGACGGCGCTGCGGAATATGATAAATGCGTGGCTATTTCCACCAAGGCTTCCATCAAGCAAATGATAGCTCCGGGTATCCTTGGAGTATTCGTGCCGGTATTGGTTGGTTTTGTCGGTGGTGCTGAAATGCTGGGTGGCCTTCTTGCCGGAGTTACCGTAGCTGGTGTGCTCATGGCGATTTTCCAGTCAAACGCTGGTGGGGCTTGGGACAATGCGAAAAAGATGTTTGAGGAAGGTATTGAAATTAATGGCCAAACCTACCACAAGGGATCTAACCCACATAAGGCAGCCGTTGTAGGTGACACCGTAGGCGATCCATTTAAAGACACGTCTGGCCCCTCACTTAACATCCTGTTGAAATTGATGTCGGTAGTAGCGCTGGTAATCGCTCCTTCGATCGCAGTGGTGGAGACAATACCCGAAGCTTCGACCCCGGTTCAAATAGAGCAAAGTATCACAACTACAGAAGAAGAAGTCATCCTACCAGAGGTTACAGAAGAAACAGCAGTAGTGACACCCGTATCTAATGAAGTTGCCGAGAAGCAAAATGAAAATTCAAATGCTACAAATCCTGATTCAGAAGTAAAGCAATTATAGCGAGGTAGAAAACAGTCTTTAAAAAAAACTCCGTCTCAAAAGTCGGGGGAGAATTGCCGGACCTGTTCCGGCATCTGTTCCTATTTGGCACATCTCTCCACATTGCCAGAGATCCCGGAATGAATCCGGGAATAACATGACTTTTGAGACGGAGTTTTTCTTTTTTGAGATGAGATTGTAGATCAGTCGAAGCGACAGGAAGAATCCTTGTATTGCCTAAATCATGATCTTTTTATTTACAATTTTCTAGTGATCGATTTATTTTTGCACTGACAATAAAATTCAAACACAATGACAAAACCAGTATTAGTTTTCGGGGGAAAGGGATTGGCTAAGGCAGCCATCGATATATTTAAATCCAATAAGATTGTTGTTTACGGCATTTTGGATGACGAAAAAAATCTTCACGGCACAGAGATAGATGACATTTCCATTCTTGGCGCAACAGAAGATGAAAACTATTTAAAAATACTGGGAAAAAAATGCGACGCTTTCCTTGCGTTCGACGACATGCGCGTACGAAAGTCGATTGCCAAAATACTCGTCAAAGAATTTGAAGTGATGCCTATTAATGCGATCCATAATTCCGCCTTTATATCCGATTCTGCTATACTTCACCACGGGAGTTTTATCAATGCGATGGTCAATGTGGGAGCTTACGCATCCATTGGAAACCACTGCATTTTACATACCGGTGCGATCATAGAGCACGAGGCAATTATTGAGGACTTTACCCAAATTGGTGCTGGAAGTATTGTGAATTCCGGAGCCGAGATCGGCGAAGGGGTGTTTATCGGGTCCGGTGTTACTATCGTGAGCGGGGTGAAAATTGGCAAAAACGCAAGTGTGGGTGCAGGGAGTGTTGTGATCGAAAATATCAAAGAAGGTGCAAGAGTATTTGGCAACCCCGCAAAAGTAGTTTAAATTGGAAGAAGTATCCTCCGGATGGTGTTACTGAAATACATCCAACTATTTTTCAGTCTCGCTGCTCACAACGGAGGTAGGGGAATTATTTACGGGGTAAACACACACAATTTCTTCATCAGTCTCTATGGCGGGATTTAATGAAAATGATTTAATCTTAAACCGTGACGGCAGCGTTTTTCATTTAAATCTGAAGCCCGGAAAAATATCTGAGAACATAATCCTTGTGGGAGATCCCGGCCATGTGCATCGCGTAAGCAAGTTTTTTGATGATGTCACCTATGAAATGAATCAGCGGGAATTTATCACCCACACCGGAATCTATAAAAAGAAGAAAATCACGGTGATCAGCACTGGCATGGGAACCGAAAACCTGGAAACAGCCCTTATCGAAATCGATGCCATTGTCAATATTGACCTAAAAAAAAGAGAAACAAAAAAGGAGGCAAAGCAACTGAATCTCGTGCGCATAGGAACCTCCACCTCTATTCAGGGGGATCTAAAGACCGGAAGCCAGCACGTCAATTTACTGGCCATCGGGATGGGATCGCTGATGGATTTCTATCAATTGGAGCAGAGTGACTATGAAAAGTCGTTATGTGAAAAACTCCAGGAAGCGCTTTCGACAAATTTTCTTCCGTATTGCATATCGTGCGATGATTCACTAAGACAGCAGATCACATTTGACATGGTGGAAGGCAATGTAATGACCACCCCGGGATTTTTTGTGCCGCAGGGCCGGGCGACGCGGGCGCCCTCACGGTTCAGCAACCTGATCGACAAAATCCTCTACTTCCACTTTGACGATTTCTGGTTTACCAACCTCGATATGGAAACCGCCGCCCTGTACGGAATGAGCCGATTGCTTGGCCACCGCGCCATCAGCATCAACGCCATCGTATCCAACAGTATCAACAACTCCATCCTCAAAGAACCTAATAAAACTATCGATGGGATTATAATGAAGGTGCTTGAGAGGATATAGTATGGTTGAAGCCGACCAAATTAAAACACCTAAAACTATGAGAAACATAATTTTGATTTTTTGGGGGCTGACAGTTTCGCTTAACCTATCAGCTCAAGCAAATAGGAGAATAGTCCATTTATCGGGGGCGATTTCGGACAAATATCCGATTACAATGATCCTGACTTTTAATGATGAACAAGTACTAGGATATTATTTCTATAAGAAGTATCAATCAAAAATACTATTAGAAGGTCACATCCAAGGAGATGCGATCACACTAAACGAAAACCCCGACTACAATTCAGATTTTAGAATTGGATTTTTAGGTAATTTAAAAGACGGATCTTTTTCTGGCGTTTGGACTGACAAAATCAAAAACAGGGCATTGAATTTTAAAACAACAATAGATTCGGATAACTTAATTTCTGTCCCGGGTATGATTGCTGATATACAAGGGACTTATGAAAACATACATAATTCTGACGAGTTTTTTAGTTCCGTCGATTTGCAGCACATAACGGAAGATTTGTTTTGTTTTGAGATTTCAACTGGGACTGAATCAGGTTGTGTGGGACATGTAAAAGGCATGATTCAACTCGTCAACTGGAACAAAGGTGAATACTCCGTCGAAACTTGTGAGAAGTTAAGCATAGCACTCACGAGCGATGAATTGACAGTAATAGAATCCAACTGTGATTTGCATGGAATGAGATGCTCTTTTGACGGAAAGTATGTTAAGAAATAAGGAAGGGGGAACAAAGTGGAACCATATGTGATTTATATAGATAATTGTCTGCACACCAGGGATTTTTTGTGGATGATTGCACATTATCCTTAAAAAAATGGGGGAGGTTAAGTGCTTTTCGTTGTCTGTATTGGGATTTATTGGATTGACAGATTAACGGATTTAAAATGGAAAAAGAAAAAAAGAAGATAATCTTACTTACAAAATCATCGGATGTGCCATGCATGTTCATGCCACATTAGGCAATGGCTTTCAGGAAGTCATCTATCAACGGGCGTTAGCTATTGCCATGCGCAAAGCTGGGTTAACCTTTTTAAGGGAATTGGAAATGCAGATATATTATGAAGGTGAAGAGATTGGGACTCGGCGGGTTGATTTTCTGGTTGAAAATGAAGTAGTGGTAGAGTTGAAAGCAGTGGTGCAAACAGAAGATGTACACCTGGCACAGGGGCTAAACTATCTGGTAGCCTAAAAACTGGATAAGGGGCTACTTTTGAATTTCGGAGCGAAAATCCTGGAGGTAAAAGATTAAGACATCCCAAAAACAAAATGTCTAATACGATGCCCTCAAAATCCCATCATCCCAAAATCTAGTAAATCCCAATACAGACAAATGAGTGAAAAACAAAACAACTTTTTGCTATACACCACCCTACCGGCGAAATTCGGATGCAGGTTTACTTACAAGACGAAACAGTCTGGCTAACTCAAAGGGCTATGGGGTTGCTCTTTGACACCACACCACAAAATATCACCATACACATCAAAAATATCTTTGAAAGTGGTGAATTTCAAGAAATTACAACTTGCAAAGAATTTTTACAAGTTCGGCAAGAAAGTGACCAGCAAGTATCTCACAAGCACAAATTCTACAACCTTGGTGGCATTATTTGTGATCGTTGAAACAAAAAAAGGCCTATTCACCATCACCCCTCAAACTCCGCCAGTTCCATCCACCGCTCTGTCTTTTCCTCTATTAATTTACTAATCTCTTCAAATTCAGCAGAAAGCTTTGTCAGTTCTTCGTGATCCTGGCTGGTGTTCATGCCCTCCATTATTTCCTTTTTTTGGGTTTCCAGCTTTTCAATCTCACTTTCGAGAGCCTCGTATTCACGCTTTTCTTTAAAGCTGAGTTTTGTTTTTTCCTTTTTCTTCTCTTCCTGCTTTACAGGGGCAGGCTTGCTTTCCTCCTTTTTATTTTCCTCTTCCAGCATCTCTTCGTATTCACGATATCGCGAATAGTTGCCCGGGAAATCCAGGACCTCTCCACCCCCTTTAAACACAAAGCAGTGCTCCACCAGCCTGTCCATAAAATACCGGTCGTGGGAAACGATCATCAGGCAGCCATTAAAATTCAAAAGAAAATCTTCCAGCACAGCCAGCGTGTAAATATCAAGATCGTTGGTCGGCTCATCCAGTATCAGGAAGTTCGGGTTTGCCATTAAGGTGCGAAGAAGCTGAAGGCGTTTTTTCTCGCCGCCGCTCAGGTAGGTAGTGTTTTGATATTGCACCTTGGGTGGAAATAAAAACTGGTTGAGAAGTTGGCTTGCAGTCAGTTCGCTGCCATCCGCCAGTTTGATAACTTCTGCCACTTCTTTTACGACATCGATGACCCGCTGATCATCATTAAAATCGAAGGAATCCTGCCTGAAATAGCCAATCGTGGTCGTTTGTCCCTGCTCTACCTCCCCCGTAAAATTTCGGTCTTTTCCAGAGAGAATATTTAGGAAGGTGGTCTTGCCCACACCGTTTTTCCCGACTACCCCTATTTTATCCCCTTTTTTAAACACATAGGAAAAACCATCCACTATCTTTTGTTCGCTGTAGGATTTATGAATGGAAGATAGTTCAAGGATTTTTCCGCCCTGCCGTTTAGCAGCCAGCCCCACTTGTAAGGAGGTGTCTCCAATTTTTTGCGATGCTTTTTCCTTCAAATCATGAAAAGCGTCTATCCTGTATTTCGCCTTGGTTCCCCTGGCTTTAGGCTGACGGCGTATCCAGTCCAACTCCTTCCGCATCAGGTTTTTGGCCTTTTCTATCTCGGTGGTCAGTTGCTGTTTTCTTTCCTCTTTCTTTTCCAGGAAATAGCTAAAATTTCCTTCGTAAGAAAAGAGTCGTCCATCGTCAATCTCAATGATCTGGTTACATACATTTTCCAAAAAATACCGGTCGTGGGTGATCAGCAGGATGGTAGTATTCCCTTTAGTTAGTATTTTTTCAAGCCACTCAATTACCCCCACATCCAGGTGGTTCGTTGGCTCATCTAGTATCAATAAATCAGGGGCTTCAATAAGCGTCTTTGCCAGGGCAACCCTTTTTTTCTGGCCACCGGAAAGCTCCACGATTTTTTTATCCAGAAAATCTATACCCAGCTTACCTAAAATTTCATGCACCTGGTATTCATAGTCCCAGGCATTTAAGCGATCGATTTCCGCAATAAGTTCTTCTAACTGCTTCCCGCTTTTGTTGGTAATGACGGCTTCCTCGTAAGCACTGATCGCCCGGAGCATTTCATTGTCCTGGTAAAAAAGTTCCTCCTTGATGGTATGATGAGGAACCAATTCGGGCTCCTGGGACAGATAGCCCACCGTGACATCCTTGCGAATAACCACCTTGCCACTGTCAGGATCTTCCTCTCCGGCGAGGATTTTAAGCAAGGTGGATTTTCCACACCCATTTTTACCCACCAGCGCAATTTTCTGGCCCTGACTTATCCCAAACGTCAGGTCGGAAAACAAGGGGTGATCCTGGTAATTTTTAGCTAGTTGTTCTGCAGAAAGAAGGTTCATTTATTGAATTTATTAAAGGCCTCCTTAAATACCTTCTTTACATCATCGGCCACTTGCTTGAGGCTGCCTTCGATATTATCAAATGTTTCCTGGTTGCTCCTTTTAAACTCTTCGAATTCAGAATTTACCTTATTTCCTTTTTGTTTTAGATCCACAATCAGCTTTTCAATTTCTTCGACAGCCTCTTCCTTGGATTCCTTCACATTTTTTAATGTCTTTTCAATATCTCTTCGAAGATCGTCGATGATCTTTTTGGTCTTTTCCTCAAATCCCATTGTCTTAGTGTTTTATTGAAATCTTGAATACGTATATTTGCCTGCGAATAAAGAACCAGCAATTTGAAAACATTTTTTAAAAAAATCACCCTGTTATTATTCATTTCGGCAATAGTTTTTGCCTGTGCTTCCCATAAGCCAAAAAAACGCCAACAACCCAAAAACGGACCCATTCCCTGCCCGGTAAAAGATTGCTAATGAAAGAAAGTAAAATCATCATTGCGATTGACGGGCATTCGGGTTGCGGGAAAAGCAGCACGGCAAAAATAGTGGCTAAAAAGCTTCAGTACATTTACCTGGATACGGGCGCCATGTACCGGGCGACGACGCTTTACTTCATGCAGAATGACATTAACATTCAAAACAAAAATCAGGTAAATGAAGCCTTGTCAGGAATCCATCTGAATTTTCGATTCAATCAAAAAACCCAGGCAAATGACATTTATCTCAATGGCAAATCAGTGGAGCAGGAAATCCGTACCCTGACTGTTTCGGAAAAAGTGAGCGAAGTAAGTGCCGTACCGGAAGTGCGGGTTAAAATGGTGGATATCCAGCGTGCGATGGGCGATGAGAAGGGAGTCGTGATGGACGGGCGGGATATTGGCACGGTTGTATTTCCTCAGGCAGAACTAAAAATATTTATGACGGCCGAGCCGGAGATCCGGGCGAAAAGAAGGATGCTGGAATTAGAAGAAAAGGGCGAAA
Organism: Cyclobacteriaceae bacterium; assembly: GCA_050305935.1. Classification (GTDB taxonomy): domain Bacteria; phylum Bacteroidota; class Bacteroidia; order Cytophagales; family Cyclobacteriaceae; genus CAJXNP01. The sequence continues at coordinate 120,131 of JBNLGG010000004.1, forward strand.
ACGCTAATTTTGAGAAGGTCTTGGCCAATCTTAAAAAAAGGGATCATATTGACTCGACCAGGAAGGAAAGTCCACTGATCCAGGCAGCCGATGCCATACTAATTGACACAAGCCACATGACATTTGAAGATCAAGTAGAAAAAATTGTAACTTTGGCGGATCAAACGATAAGGGAGCTAAGGATCTGATGATGAGGGTGACCATAGATAGTAATTCCGGGTATTGTTTTGGGGTGGAATTTGCCATTCAGATGGCAGAAGATGAAATGGAGCAATCCAACCACCTGTACTGTCTGGGCGACATTGTCCATAACGATCGGGAAGTAAAGCGCCTAAACGAAATGGGCCTGGAAGTTATTTCCCATGAAGAATTAAAAGATCTGCACGATTGCAAAGTACTCATACGAGCTCATGGTGAGCCTCCTGAAACGTACGAAATAGCCCTCAAAAACAATATCCAATTAATCGATGCTTCCTGCCCCGTGGTTCTCAAACTGCAAAATCGTGTGCGGAATGCTTACGAGAAAATCAAAAAAGAAAATGGCCAGGTCGTCATTTACGGCAAACACGGCCACGCTGAAGTGGTAGGCCTTTCCGGCCAAACCAACAAAGAAGCGATCATAGTAACCACGGAAGAGGATCTCGATCAGCTCGACTATAGCCGACCGATTTCCCTTTTTAGCCAAACCACCAAGAGTACTGCGGGATTTTATAAGATAAAGGGAATCATCGAGGAGAAAATCAAAAAATCAAAACGTGAACAGCGGCTGGGCACTTTTGACGCCAATGACAGCATCTGCCGACAGGTTTCAAACAGGGAGCCGCAGCTTTCCATATTCGCAAAGGAGCATGACGTCATTCTATTTGTTAGTGGTAAAAAGAGTTCAAATGGCAGGGCTTTGCACGGGGTGTGCCAAAGTGTAAATGAACATAGCTATTTTATCGAAGATGAAAACGAAATCCAGGAGGAGTGGCTGGAAGGCGCTGAAAGCGTGGGGATTTGCGGAGCTACCTCCACGCCCATGTGGCTAATGGAAAATGTGGCAAATTTCGTAAAAAATAAGGAAAAGACATCTACCAACTTACAATAGAAGGTAAATTCGACAAAAACATAAATTTATTTCTTTTTCTAGCGAACAAACCAGAAAATAAACAAGGTAAAAATTAAAATTTATTTATTTTTGCGACACAAAATTCAGCATAAATAAAAATATCTGATGTCAAATATAATAAAGATTAAAAAGGGGTTTAATATAAACCTTAAAGGTAAAGCCGAGAAGAAAATTGCTGAATCCCCCCAACCGGAAACTTTCGCTTTAAAACCTACTGATTTTTATGGAATCACCCGACCAAAGCTGTTGGTAGCTGAAGGTGACAATGTAAAAGCAGGTAGTCCGCTTTTTTATGACAAACTGATGGAAGGGGTGATGTTTTGTGCTCCTGTAAGTGGCGAGGTAGTCGAAATAAAAAGGGGAGCCAAGAGAAAAATTCTCGAAATTAAAATTCTTGCTGACAAAGAAGTAGATTACGTTGAGTTTAAAAAGTTTTCTGTTTCCGATGTGGCCAAGGTTACCAAAGAAGAGGCGACTGATCTGCTTAAAAAAAGCGGTGTGTGGCCAAACGTTATCCAGCGACCCTTTGGTATAATTGCCAACCCGGAAGACTCCCCAAAATCGATCTTCATTTCCACATTTGACACACACCCCCTTGCTCCGGATTATGATTTTATTTTTGATGGTCAGGAAAACTTTTTCCAGACCGGAGTAGAGATATTAAAAAAATTCACGTCTGGCAAAATACATCTGGGCTTAAACGGAAATGATGAAGTTTCAAAAGTATTTGCCCATACGAAAGATGTAGAAGTTCATAAAATATCAGGAAAGCACCCCGCTGGAAATGTGGGCACCCTTATCCATAACGTAGACCCTGTCAATAAAGGAGACGTTGTGTGGACGGTTAATCCTTTTGGTATCATCCAGATTGGAAAACTATTCCTGGAAGGAAAGTATGATGCTTCGAAGATCATTGCCTTGACAGGTTCTGAGGTGAAGCATCCTCAGTATTACAAGACCCACTCCGGGGCATGCATCAATAAAATCATTGCCAATAACCTTCAGTCAGATCATGTCCGCGTTATCTCTGGAAATGTCCTGACCGGTGAAAAAATATCCTCTGATGGTTACCTCGGTTTTTATGACCACCAAGTTACAGTCATCCCGGAAGGCGACCATTATGAGATGTTTGGGTGGGTGCTACCGACTTTCAAAAAATTGAGCTTCTATCGTGCCCTGGGATTGACTTCATTCCTCAACCCGAAAAAGGAATATGCCCTTACCACCAATACAAATGGTGAAGAAAGGGCATTTGTTTTATCGGGAATGTTTGAAAAAGTGACCCCGATTGATATACTGCCTACCTATCTGATCAAGGCCATCATGGCAGAAGATTATGATGACATGGAAGAATTGGGTATTTATGAAGTAATAGAAGAAGACTTAGCGCTTTGCGAATTCATAGATGTTTCGAAAAACGAAATTCAAAAAATATTAAGGGAAGGAATTGACCTCATTAAAAACAGTTAATAGTTAAATGAACGCTATCAGGAAGTTATTTGATAATTATAAACCCCACTTTGAAAAAGGAGGGAAATTAGAACGCTTTTATCCGGTATTTGAGGCATTTGATACTTTTGCTTTTTTGCCCAATTTAACCACTCCCAGCAAGGGTGCCCACATTCGTGACGCAAATGACATGAAGCGAACGATGAACACCGTCATTGTTTCCATGTTATTTTGCCTCCTTTTTGGGATTTACAACGTGGGATTCCAGCACTTCCTGGCAACGGGACAGGAGGCTACCTGGTTTGAAATGGTAGGCGTCGGTGCGTGGAAGGTACTGCCAATCGTTGTCGTTTCTTATGCAACCGGTCTTTTAGTTGAATTCACATTTTGTGTGATTCGGAGACACCCTGTAAATGAAGGTTTCCTTGTTACCGGGATGTTGATTCCCCTGGTGGTGCCACCAACCATCCCATTATGGCAGGTTTCGCTGGCTACAGTCTTTGCGGTGATCATCGGTAAAGAAGTATTTGGAGGTACCGGTATGAACATTTTAAATGTAGCCTTAACAGCAAGGGCATTTCTTTATTTTGCATACCCTCAGCAAATCTCAGGTGACGTTTGGACATTCCTGGGAGACAGCCAGGCAATCGACGGTTTCTCCGGAGCTACTCCTCTGGCTGTAGCATACGAAACATCTTCCAATAATGCGGGCGCAGTAGTTGACGCACTCAACCATTATGTTATCGGTGGAGAACAATTATTTAGCTTCTCCAATTTATTCTTTGGATTAATTCCGGGTTCAATAGGAGAGACATCCACATTGATGGTGTTGATCGGTGCCGCGATCTTGATAGCGACCGGAGTTGGAAGCTGGAAAGTTATTGTAAGCGTCTTCATGGGAGCTTATGCTATGGGGCTTGGTTTTAATTTGATTGGAGCCAATGAATACATGAATCTGCCAGCCGAATATCATCTGGTAATTGGAGGACTGGCATTTGGCGCCGTATTTATGGCTTCTGACCCGGTAACGGCAGCTCAAACAGAAAGGGGGAAATGGATTTACGGATTCTTGATCGGTATCCTTACCGTTATCATACGTGTATTTAACCCGGCCTACCCGGAAGGAATTATGCTTGCCATTCTGCTCATGAATGTGTTTGCGCCATTAATTGATTTTTATGTAGTAAAAGGAAATAAACAAAGGAGATTGAAACGTGCAACAGTCTAACACATACATCATCGTCTTTACAGCCATTTTGACCATCATCATTGGAGGGCTGTTATCGCTAGCAAACCAGGTACTGAAGGAACCGCAGCAGAAATCAGTCGAGATCGACACTAAAAAACAAATTCTGGGGGCTGTGCTGGATATTAGCACCATGAAAAACAACCAGATCCTGGAAGAATACAGCGCTACTATCAAATCCATCGTCGTCGATTTTAATGGCAATCCCATTGAAAAGAATGAAAAGGGCAACCCGATAGTAGCAGAAGAGGTGAATATTGCTAAAAACTTCAAAAAGAAAAGAGAAGACAGACAATACCCGGTTTTCGTCTTCCATAAAAAAGGAGACGAAAGTGCCGTGGAGGCATACATCTTTCCTCAATATGGTACTGGACTTTGGGGACCGATTTGGGGCTTTGTCGCTTTGGATACGGATATGAATACTATCAAAGGTGCTGTATTCGATCATGAAGGAGAGACCCCCGGCCTGGGCGCAAGGATTACTTCTAAAGAAGTTCAGGAACGATTTGTTGGTAAAAAGATATATGATGAACAAGGTAATCTTGTTTCGGTAGCACTACTGAAGGGAGAAAGCAACCCGGAGAGTGCAAAAGATGAGCATCACATCGATGGCATGTCTGGCGCTACCATAACCGGAAAAGGACTGAGCAAAATGCTATTTAGTTATTTTGAAAATTATCAGTCTTATATCAACAAGGTGAAAACAGAGACTAAAAAAGTAGCTGCTCTTTAAGAATTTGAAATATTAAATCTATTAATATGAGTGCTGAAACTGCTGAAAAAGAACTAGTAGTAAAAAAATCGGAAGATCTTCTGTCAAAGCGAAGAAAGAGGATCGTAGCTGACCCGTTGAATGATGACAATCCCATTACTGTACAGGTATTGGGTATTTGTTCAGCATTGGCAGTTACTACCCAGATGAAACCTACTCTGATCATGGCTATCGCTGTGACGTTTGTGGTTGTCTTCTCAAACCTTTCTATTTCTCTGATTAGAAACCTAATCCCAAACAGGGTAAGGATCATCGTGCAGCTAGCCGTAGTTGCTACCTTGGTAACTCTGGTTTCAGAAATACTAAAAGCCTATTCATTCGACATGTATAAGCAACTAAGCGTTTTTGTTGGGTTGATCATCACTAACTGCATCGTGATGGGTCGGTTAGAAGCATATGCGCTGGGTAATAAGCCATATGACTCAATCCTGGATGGATTGGGTAATGGTCTGGGATATTCCTGGATAATATTAGCGATAGCTTTCTTCAGAGAATTATTAGGAAGCGGTAAAATCTTCGGCTTTCCCGTTTTTGAAGCAATAGGGATCAATAATTTCCCAACTAACGGACTTATGGTTACTCCTGTGGGAGCTTTCATTATCCTGGGATTGATCATCTGGGTACAAAGGACAAAAACCGGTTTTGTAGAACATTAACAAACAAAGAAAATGGAATTAATCAACTTAGGCGTAAAGTCAATCTTCATAGAAAACATGATCTTTGCCTACTTTTTAGGCATGTGTTCATTTCTAGCCGTGTCTAAAAAAGTAAGTACAGCATTAGGTCTCGGAGCCGCCGTAATCTTTGTGTTAGTTATCACCGTGCCTGTGGATTGGGCACTTCAGGAATATATTTTGAAAGAAGGAGCTCTCACGTTCATTCATCCGAGTTTTGCTGAAGTGGATCTGACCTTTCTTCGGTTTATCATGTTTATAGCCGTTATCGCGGCAATTGTGCAGCTTGTAGAAATGATCATCGAAAAATTCTCGCCGGCGTTATACGGCTCGTTGGGTATTTTTCTTCCCCTGATAGCTGTCAACTGTGCGATATTAGGTTCCTCCTTATTCATGGCCCAAAGAGACTATACTTTTGCTGAAGCAACTGTATTTAGTTTAGGTTCGGGTATCGGCTGGCTATTAGCGATTGTAGCCCTTGCTGCAATCAGGGAAAAGCTAAAATACAGTAATGTACCTGATGGTTTAAAAGGTTTGGGCATCACGATGCTCCTGACCGGACTTATGGGAATTGCTTTCATGTCCTTTATGGGAATTGCTTTATAAGAATCGTGGAAATATTAAGATATGTAAGCCTCCTCTATCGGGAGGCTTTTTTTATTTGTTGCCAATCCATTTTACCTTTCCTAATTATCTAAGCAAATAATATATTTGCATCTTTAATTTTAAACATATGGGACGCGCATTTGAATTTAGAAAAGCAAGAAAGTTTAAGCGATGGGCACACATGGCCAAGACGTTTACCAGGATTGGTAAGGATATCGTGATGGCGGTAAAAGCCGGTGGCCCGGATCCTGAAACCAATTCCCGGCTTCGGGCAATTATCCAAAATGCAAAGGCCGAAAACATGCCCAAGGAAAACATCGAACGGGCCATCAAAAAAGCTTCCTCCAAAGATACATCCGACTATAAAGAAGTGCTTTTCGAAGGATATGGCCCTCATGGTATTGCCGTCCTGGTAGAAGCCGCCACTGATAATAATAACCGCACCGTGGCTAACATCCGGAGTTACTTTAACAAATGCAATGGAAGCCTTGGTACCTCTGGTTCGGTTGAATTTATGTTTGAACACAATTGCCATTTTAAAATCAAAAAAGAAGGCCTCGATGCCGAAGAGCTGGAGCTGGAGTTCATTGATTTTGGTGCAGAAGAAGTATTTGAAGAAGAAGATGGTATACTGATCTATGGTTCTTTTGAAAGCTTCGGATCAATCCAGCGAGAGCTGGAAAACAGAAAAATTGAAATTATCAGCTCGGGTTTTGAAAGGATTCCAACGGTCACAAAAAAGCTTAGCCCCGAAGAGGAAGAAGACGTAGAAAAACTATTGGAGAAAATAGAGGAAGACGACGATGTACAGAATGTCTTCCATACGATGGGGTGATTGAGTTTTTAAAAAATATCATATCGAAGACCCGGGTTGTTAACTTTGAGTAATTGAATGCCCGGGAATATGTTTATCAGGTACTGTAATAAACTGAAAGTCTAAGACTGCCGGGAGTTGCTGGATTATCCACAGACCCCAAAACCAATTATTAACGTACCTCGGAAGCGGCAAAGCTGATCATCCGGCACCGATTCCTTAACTCGGTGACCACCTGTGAAATGATTGCTCAAAAGATGGGCCAATCCGGACACCCTATCAGCAAGCGGAGTGCAGAGTGGGTAGTCCAGGAATATGGACAACAAAAAAAGGGCAACATAAAGCAAATCCATTTTTTAACAACGAAAAGCACAGAATACACGAAAGGATCGCTTTTTGATCGTTTTGCGTTTTTCGAAAACAGATTTAATGGCTCCATATCAGCCGTTTGGTCTCCGCCTTTGGATGTGAACCAAAATTTATCAAAATGCCTAATTCCATGCCGGTTGCTTTCAGGTAGTTTAAAACTTGTGCCTGATGTTCGTTTGTAAAATCTTTCACAGCTTTTATTTCCACAATTATCTTTCCATAACATGTAAAATCAGGCTTATAAGTTTGCTTAAGCACTTTTCCTTTATATTTCAACTTCAATTCAAATTGGGAAGAAAAAGGTATACCCCGCAACAAAAATTCATTTTCTAAACACTCCTGATACACTGATTCCAAAAATCCACATCCAATTTCTTTGTAAACTTCAAATGCAGCCCCTTGGATTCTATAGGCTTCTTCTGCATAAAGTATTTCCATGGTCATATTATTAGTGTGATCACACAAAATAGTATAAACTATGAAAAACACGAAAACCAACGTCTTCGACGTAGCATATCCGGCTTTCGACAGATTGAAAATTGCTCTGCAATTTCTCTTTTTGTTTTTTTCGTTCTTTTCGTGGTTAAAAAATGGTCTAACCGTTGTGAATTGACTTTCTATTAAAACACCTGCGGTGAGGTTCAATCCACCTGAACCCTTGCATACCGAATCAAACTCCGCATCACCAGCTTTCTGATGTCATTCTCCACTTTGAGATCATGCTTTTTGATGATGTACTGAAAATTAAATTCGATCATGTCTTTCTTGATATTCACCGTCCTTAAGTAATAGGAGTTGGGCTGGATGAACCCGGCATAGGGCTTCACCACTCCCTTCAGGTAACTCTCCAGGCGCTCCACATCATCCACCCTGTCAGCATCCATTTCAAAATAGATATTCATTTTATTGATCTGACGTTTCGTATAGTTGACGATTTCATTGGAGAAAACATAGGAATTGGGATAAAACACCAGGTCGCCATTTTCATCAAGAATATGGATATTGACAAAGGTGATATCCATGACCGTACCTCTATGATGGCCAATCTTTACAAAATCCCCCAGCGATATCTGATCGGTAAACATGATAATCATTCCGTTGATCATATTGGATATATAATCCTTGGAAAGTATGGCGATGGCCGCCGCAATAATTGAAAGGGATGTAAAAACTGCCTTATAGTCGATGTCAAAGAACAGGAATACAGCCGCAATAAAAATAACCAGGTTGATGATCCCCGCTATCCGCGTCAGGCCGAAAAGAAAATTATCCTGTGCAAAATCCGACTTTTTGATTCGGAGAACATAAAAATACGAAAGTATAAATCTGGAAAAGTTAGTGACCAGGTTGCCAATCAAAAAGAAGATAATGGAAAAAAAGTAATGATCCTTAATCTGCAGATTTTTGTACCAGCTAAATTGATAGTGGTCGATTACCATCAGTACGATGAGAATAATCAACTTGAAAATGAAGGAAGTCCGGCCCCGCTGATACCTCCACCCTACATAATCCAGTATATTCATTGCACATTATTTTGCTGCAAAAATGAATACCATTTTCTGATTTCTCAACAGTTACCCATTATAAGTTTAGCATTTCGGTGTGTGACCCAGGTAAGCGAAGGTTCAGGCAGGAACTTGCTCCTTTTTCAGAGGATGGGTAAATAAAATCAGCCCAAAAGCAATTCCCAACACCGCATAAACCACTCCGGTTACAAGTAGCGATATCGGCAGCCCGCCATCAGGAAGAATCTTCCAGATGGCTATACCCACTATAGTGAAGTGGGTAAAATTAGCAGTGGCGATTGGGCGGTTATAGATGCCCCCGATCAAGGAGTTTTTCACCATCCAGTTTAGCATGGCAAAGCCGAAGTAAAGTCCTCCGATTATCTGAACAAATAATAGAGTTATGGTAGATGTTTCTGCTCTTAATGCCGCGGTAATCTGGTCGGGGGCGAAGGTCATTGCAATGCCTGTTATCCCTAGCACCAAAGCGCTTGATGTCATAATAATTTTTGTGTTCATGGTTTGAATTTGATCTTTTTAAATTTCGATTTGCCTTTTTACTTGTTTCACCAATTGGATGTACTCCTCCACTTTTTGCTGCATTCTCACCGAAGATCTTTTTCTCACAAACACCCAGCTAAAAATAATCCATGCTACGGTAATTGAATATGCTATGATCCCAAACTCCAAATCCCGGGAAGCAAACTCATAGACATATAGGCCAAAGCCAATCGCCAAGACCATAAAATAAATCGCCAATCCCGTTTTATGGAAAAATTTCAACCTTGATTGATATAACAGGCTTTGATCCAATTGCTGGTGTGCATTTGTCAGCAGATCGATTTTAGGCATCAGGAGAGTGAGTAAATGACTTTTATACCCCAGGCCAAAAATGATCGCCAATAACACAATGACAATTCCGCTATAGGTAGAAGCAAAAGCAAAATCATATCGAAATAAGAAAGTAAAAATATAGGTGAACGTCAGCGCCAACACGATGATTCCAATTACATGCTTCAGGATCGATCTTCTTTTTATCGATTCGGCCTTTTTTACAATCTCCCTTACCGATGGCAAGTCAACTTTTCCCTGCTCCTGCCATATTTTTTGTATGTTTTCAAATGTTTCCATTAGGCCAATAATTTTGATAATGACTTCTTGATTCGATGAATTTTCACCCGAATATTCCCTTCGCTGGTTCCCAAAATCTCGGCAATCTCAGGATTTTTCACCCCTTCTAATACCATGGAAATAATTAAACGATCTGTATGCTCCAGTGAAGCTATTGCGCCGTAAAGCCTGTCAACCATTTCGTCGTCGGGACGATCTGCCTCTGGAATATGCTGTAAACCTTCTGTTGCTTTCTGCTGTCGGATTTCTTTGTCCAACTGGCGAAGGCAAAGATTCACAGCAATCCTGTAAACCCAGGTACCTACCGACGATTCATTCCTGAATTTGTGTTGATGCAGATGAACCTGTATAAAAGTCTCCTGAACAAGGTCCTTCGCCCAATCTTCATCATTCGCATAGCCCAGGCATAGCCGGAAGATTTTATGCTGGTATTGCCAGTAAATTTCTTCAAACTGCATACCTTCTAATTACTTCAATCGAAAAAACCTGTGTGTACTGAACAATCAAATAAATTTCTTTTCATGTTTCATGTTTGCCTTTTGATACAAGAATAGTCAATTTGTTACAGTGGACGACAAATTTATTATTCCGGTAATAGCTATCTTTATTTCTTCTATTAAACCAATATCTAACGTTCTAACCTAAACAAACTCCTCATGACCAAATACCTTATTCTCGCGTTACGTATCGTCGTTGCCATTATTCTTGTTCAAACCCTGCGTTTTAAATTTACAGCTCATCCTGACAGTGTATACATTTTCACCCAGGCGGGTCTGGAGCCTGTAGGTAGAATTGGGATAGGAGTAATGGAATTAATCGCCGCTATTTTAATCCTCATTCCTCGCACTGTTTGGATCGGCGCAGGCTTGACAGTCGGACTCATGGCTGGTGCGGTCTTTATGCACCTTACTAAAATCGGTATCGATGTAAGGGGTGATCATGGCACCCTTTTTTACACTGCGATCTTTGTGTTCTTGGCTGCCTTCGTCATACTATTACGATATAGAAAAGAGATCCCGGTAATTGGACAAAAGTTAAAATAAAACCCAGTGCCCGGTTCTTTCTCTTACCTTTGAAAGATGGAGAACCGGAAAGCCATCTTGTTTTTATTGGCGGCAGATCAGGGTTTTCTGTTAAGCCTGGTTCCTATTTCTCAATGGAGGTGTTTTTCTGAAATCGGACAAATAGATTTCCCGGTGAACCTTAGAAATTCTTTTTAAATTTTACCCATTTGCGTAATCTTCCATTAGCTTGAAACTAGCTGGCCCATCGTCGTAGCTTCCTGTGTGAAGCATTTGAATTCATTTTCCCTCTGCGATCTTCTCAAACACAACTTTTACCATTGACGGTGGATGGATCGCTCAATAAACTTCATTCTTCCCGCAAGTTTAGCTCAATGTCGCTTGTAGTTTCACAAACATTAATTAACTTCCTGATTCATAGATAAATTTATTGAAAGCTTATTATATCAAAATGTTATCGTAAATTTGACACTGGAAAGAAGTAAAAGCATTTCTAGCGTAAGCCAAGGTATTAAGCTTATTTAGCATTGATTTTATTCCTTCCTTTTTGTAAATAGCTTAGTAACAAAAAACGCGGGTAAAACCGTGAGCTTATAATTAACAAATAATGAAACAAGGTACAGTGAAATTCTTTAATAATTCCAAAGGGTTTGGATTTATTAAGCCATCAGATCAAGGAGAAGATATTTTTGTTCACCAAAGTGGACTTATTGACGAGATTCGTGAAAACGATAGGGTAGAATTTGATGTTGAAAGAGGTAAAAAAGGTATGAATGCTGTGAACGTAAAAGTCATTGATTAATTAAATATCCTTTTTTTATTAGGAAAAGCCATCTAATCAATGGCTTTTTTTGTTTTCAGTAAAACGAAGGCTCTTTTACCATCAATATTTATTTGTCGGATTCTCAGAAAAACTTTTATCCTTATTGTTGACTGAACGGCCTATCAAAATTAGCAATTGGATAAACACTAATATTACTTCTATTGATACAGGGCTTTTTATTAAACATCTTATGGTTTCAAATTATTCGTGATTTCCAACTTTGTCAAACTTAAAAAATATCTATTTTGAAGAACCAAAATGATAAGACAAATGAAGCTCTCACAAATATTTTTAACCCTAATTATCTTCCCACATTTTTCGATCGCCCAATCCTTCACCCTCCCCTCACCGGATTCTGAAAAGATCGTGCATCAGATGCATTCGGAAGAATCTATGGATGAAACCATTTACATCTACCTCCTCCAGAACTTTACTTCCAAAAAGCCTCAGGAAAACAAGCAGTATTATGAATGGGATCATGATCATCTCTGCGCATTCACGCCTGATTTTGATAAGGGAGTATGTTATTCCCTTTTTCAGTGTAAAGAAGCCGGAGGCATTACGGTTACTGTTCGATTTCCCCACGTGGAAAAAGAAAAACTGATCCGGTGGGTAGAACAAATTCATGCGGTCGATAAGCAGCCATCGGATACCAATGTCTGGAAGGATGATTTCTCAAAATATGAACCTGAAGAACCTGAACCCGGATGTTATTATACCATATGGGAGGAAGGTGGGAAATCATGGGTAAAGTTGCATTGTGGGTGTTGACGCGGAGAGTTTATTTTCTTCGAGGGATTTTGTAGATAATCGCGACAGGACTTCCAGCATTCCACGGGAAAGATCCCAAAGAATCAGGGAGTTGTCTCCTTTTAATAGTTACATAATAAACTCCCTACCCCTACTTCTTTTGAAGGAACTTCAGATCAAACCAGGACCGGTCGACAAACACCTCGGCAAGCTTTTTATTGACGTAGGTGTAGATATTCACTTTACCATTAGGCAATGAAAGCTTATAGGTGTGTTCTTTTATCAGCTCAAGCGGACAAAATGTGAGAAATCTTTCCGAGAAAATGGAGTTAATTCCCTCCGGCTCAGCGAAGTACAGGGTAACCGTGGAAAACTGTACCAATCCTTTTGGCATTTCCAATTTTTCATTAGGAAAGCGATAATAGTGATACTGCTCTTCTTTTTTTTGGAAGGCAGAAGAGTCTTCCATTTCTTCGTTCATGTACACGCTGTTGTAGCTCGACATTAGAATATCATTTTCATAGATCACCTTGTTATTGGTCGTACGGTTATACTCCTTCCATAATACTTTGAAGTTCACATCAGATTTTACCTCATAGATATGCGTATTGTCCAAAGCCGTGCGACGCGCTTTCACCTCGCCGATCTCTTTCTCACCCAGATGAATGGAGAAATTCACATCCTGAGAAATGGCCGATTGAACACAAAAAAAGGATAAACCTATTAAAAAAGTAAACCAGGTGATTTTTGACATAAACCAAATATAGTTAAAGCATGGTATACTTTTAATTGGGCTACCCTAAATATTCTCCGATGGCCTCGCGTGGAGATAGGGTTATTTCACCTGGCTTTTCAAGACTGCGTTCTCTTGTGTGGAGACAACTTCCTCAATTTGTTCCAGCTCTTTTGAGATGGCCCCACGCTTGATCAAGGTGTATTGTTTCACCCCTATTTTATCAAACCAATCTTCCCAAATGGCCATCACACGATCCCACTCCATGTCTTTTTCTCGCGGTGAAGCTTCTACCAGCACAATGTGCAGATCTGGAAATTTATCTTTTACATCCTGTAGTTTCACCTGATTTTTCCCAACAATGGGATATCCATCAGTGAGTATAAAAAGGTAATTCGACGTCATGGAGTCTTTGACATAGTCCACCTTAAGATCTTCATAAAAATATTTCCAGATATCAGCGCCATGATAGGCTTCCGGATCATTGCTGAAGTGGGCTTCTTTGTACAGGGAATCAAGATTAGCATGAAAATCTTTGCGCCGTTCGTCTTCCTGAGACCTCCGGTAGATCTGCTGGATATTGTCCATATTGACATACAAGCGGTCTTCAAAAACATCTTGCCTTAAGCGACTACCCTTTTGCGGGGCGATGACCACCTTGATCTCATCGCGCGACTTGATGTACAGATTTTTCTGCACGTTATCTTCAAATAGCGAATAGATCTTTTGAATGATCTCCTTGTCGCGGCTTGACTGATTATCCTGGACGATGATCCTATCAGACAGGTCGAGCAAAATGATGAAATTGTTCTTTATTCTGGGCTTTTTATCCTTTTTTTTCTCCGGCATGGTGCAACTAACCACCACAGCCGCAAGCGTTAAAAAGAGGACAGCAGATCTGTATATTGATGTATATGAAGTCATTTTTTTCAGATTTTAAATTGAAATATGAACGCAAACAGCTACGATTTTTTACTGACTACTTTCACCGTACCTGTTTTGATGTCATGCTTATCTTCAAATGATTTCTTGATCACCAGCACACTCTCCTTTACATCTTTCATATTGGCGGGAGATAGGTAAGTAACCCAGCCGGATGTGAACTGATCGATATACTTTTTCAAGTTGCCATACATGACGGTAGCCACATCCTCGCGGTAGTCAACAATCCGCTGCTTCAGAGCTGAGGGATCTTTTAGTTTTGCTTCCAATACTTTAATATCGGCCTGAAAATGCTTGATGATCTTCTTGATATTGCCAATCACCTGGCGCTTGTCCCATTCCCTTAACATGGAATCCAACAGGATACTCCACACGATGTATACCAGGAACCCAAAAGAAAGGATAATATAAAAGGTAGAGCTGGTCGACCAATGTTCCGTCGCCAAACCCATCAATTCTTTCGCACTTTCAATATTGCTATGGATAATCATTGCGAGCAGGAAGTCTACTACAAAAGTGACTCCGATGAGCAGGGACAAATACAAGTATTTCACTTTGTCTTTCAATTCCAGCAACACATGAAATGCCCAACCAAACGCGTAAAAAACGAACGGTACCAATACCAACAGAAAGTTAAACTGCAGAGCTTCGATCAATTCATACGATTGCGGCATGACGCTACCTACACCTGCCCCTTCAGCTATTCCTTCAGCTATCGCTTCAAAGTCAATGTATAAAGCCTTGTAAGCTGCTGATACATAAAAAAAGAACAAATATCCCGTTAAACAAACCAGGATAAACAAGTTGATGGAAAACTTCATCGGGCTAAACGATTCCGTTTTTAGCTTCTCTGTATCCTGTGCACGGGACTCACGGATGTTCAATAATTCCTCCCTATGCGCCTCGATTTTTTCTTCCTTCTCCTTAATCTCATTCTGAATAAGCTCGTTTTCAGCCTCGATAGCCTTTTTCTCCTTTTCGAGGGCTTTCACTTCTTTCAGCCGGTCTTTTTTTTCAGCTTCAGTAAAACCTTTGTAAGGTTCTTCCACCAAATCACCATTTATGATCAGGTCCAGATAGGATGCATACACATCCGGATCGCCCTTTACAGTGCCTGCTTTTTCATATCCGAAATCATACAGGTTCACTTTTTCAACATGATGAGACACCTTCATAGTGGGTTTCTCGTCAACAATGCTCGCAGTTTTTGCCATGGATCGATTGATTTATTTAAAAGGTAACAAGAACAATTTAACCCATCGAAAGGCCTTCAGGAAATCGGTAACATGACCGTGCAAAAAATCAATGTACAGGTGAATTGCAAAGATGAACAATATGAAAAGCAATGATTAAAAAAGATTCTTTCCCTGCCATAGCTTCATCGATGGGAATGGAGATTAGTAAAAAAACGACCCATTTATTAGTATTTGGAAAGATCCACTGGCCCAGCTTTTTATAAATTTCCGGATATGCTGTTCAACGACTAAATGAAGCTACTGCCATCGAAGAGCATTACATTTTTAGATGAAAAGGGTGATACCGTGCCGCTTTTAGAAGGGGTGAAATACAAGACTGGCCAGTTGAGAATCAGAAGCCCGAAGGTGTGACTATTTGTCGGAATGCCCCAAATCCTTATCCGGTGAAATTTTATCCCGCACCATTTGTTTCAATTCTTTGATATCTGGAAAGCGCCCTTCATCCTTTCGGGAAAAAAGGAGTTCATTGTTCACAAAGATATTATAGACTCCTCCTGTCCCGGGTCGTAATCTCATTTCGTGGATTTCATCGGGAAATGTTTGTAAAAGTTCCTGCGCCATCCAGAAGGCCCTAAGTGTCCAGCGGCACATGGTGCAGTATTCTATGGTGATGATATTTTCCATTAGGTTCAATTATCGGTAAAATTAGGGTAATAATGGATTTGTCAACAGCCTTCATTCCCAATTCTTCAAAATCCCATTTCACTTTATCATTGTGCATTTTAAAACAATCCCCTTTGGCATACGATTTTGCTCTATATTTAGCGATTAAAAAATTGTCGCAATGACCAAAAAAGAAAAGGCCCTTGCCATCGCAAACATTCTCGAAACTCATTTCCCCGAAGTACCGATCCCGCTTGTACATCGGGATACATATACATTACTGATTGCGGTACTTCTCTCTGCTCAATGTACAGACGAGCGGGTAAATAAAACCACCCCCTTTCTTTTTGAAAAAGCGGACAATCCCTTTGACATGGCAGCCTTGCCGGTCGAGCAAATCAAAGACATCATTCGTCCTTGTGGGCTGTCTCCACGAAAATCCCAGGCCATTTCTGACCTCTCGAAAATCTTGATCGAGAAATACAAAGGTGAGGTACCCAAAACCTTTGAAGAGCTGGAAGCGCTTCCGGGCGTTGGACATAAAACGGCATCGGTCGTAATGTCACAGGCCTTCGGGTTTCCCGCATTCCCAGTCGATACACATATCCATCGATTGGCCTATCGCTGGGGACTTTCTAATGGAAAAAGCGTGGAGCAAACAGAGAAGGACCTAAAAAGGATTTACCCGGAAGAAACCTGGAACAAACTTCACCTTCAAATCATTTATTTTGGTCGCAAATACTGTCCGGCCCGAGGCCATGATCCACATGCCTGCCCGGTGTGTAGCCTGTACGGGAGGAAAAGTTTGTTCACCTAAAACAGCTTTGGCAATAAAATTGACAGCAAGGCATTTTATTGTTGATTACATTTGAATAAATAGCTGTTATGAAAACTTTCCTCTTTCTTACCGTACTGACCTTAGCCAATCTTGGACTCAGAAATAGTGATAACATACCAAAGGTCAATCAAAAAATGATAGAATATGTAAACACTGTGATTGGCAAGCAGGTGGATCGG